>CP070737.1:2205600-2252798 GCA_020347665.1 Nitrospiraceae bacterium | reverse complement strand
CCGCAATTACGGTTGAACTCATGATTGTCCGGTACGGAGGCCACACATCTCCATACTATACAGGAATGATACTGCTCGGCATACTGGTGCTCGGTTTTATTCCTGCTGATTTTCGTTTTAACTTTTTTAGCGCGGTTCTCATATACGCCACCTTTCTATTGCCCATACTTACGCTGGACAAAATAACAGATTTCCATGCTTTCATCATCTCAAATACTTTTATTCTTTCAGCATTTATAAGCATTGTATTTCTCAGAAACCTCAATACCAAAAGGCTCAGGAATGAATTTGGGCTTTCCTTTGACTTACAGATGCATAAGGAGCATTTCAAGTTACTTGTTGAAGAAAGATCCGCAGAATTATCCGGAGCGGTTTCTCAATTATCCGGTCACGCCGAAGAGCGCGCAAAAGCAGAAGAGAGAGTAAAAAGTCAGCTTGAGCGTCAGCGGGCCCATAGCACCATCGATATGTCTATCATACAGAGTCATGATCTTCACAGTATTCTCTCAACGTTACTCTCAGAAATAAAGGACCTGCTTAAAATTGATGCTGCTGACGTGTTGCTCTTGAATCCTGAACAAATGAAACTTGAATATGCAGCTCACAAAGGTTTTAAAACAGAGAGAATCAAGCATATCAAACTGGAGTTCGGTCAGGGCTGTGCCGGGAATATAGCATTAGACCGTAAAAAACTCATCATTCCCGATATTGCCAGGGCTGAAGAAAAATTTGTTTCCATATTCAACTACAAATTATCACATGCATACCTTTTCAAAGAAGAAGGCTTTAGATCATATTTTGGCATCCCGCTCGTTGTTAAAGGAATGGTCAAAGGAGTTCTGGAGGTTTTTCACCGCACTAAATTCTTCCCTGATGATGAGTGGCTTGACTTTCTTGACGCACTTGCCAATAAGGCTGCTATCGCCCTCGACTATGTATCCCTGTTTGAAAATCTGGACCATTCGAAGAAGGAAGTGATCAAGGCATATGATATGACCATTGAAGCGCTGGCATTAGCTCTTGATTACCGCGATCATAAAACAAAGGGGCACTCAACCCGTGTTACCGAATTGACACTTAAAATATCCAAGATTATGGGAGTAGGTGGTGACAACCTGCTTCATTTCCGCCGTGGTGCCCTTCTCCATGATATTGGAAAACTGGCTGTCCCGGACAGTATACTCTTTAAGCCCGGTTCGCTAACCGAAAATGAACGAATGATAATCCGGATGCATCCGGTGATAGCTTATGAAATGCTCTCTCCGATAACATTTTTATCTCCTGCACTCGATATTCCATACTGTCATCATGAACGATGGGATGGGAGCGGGTATCCCCGGGGATTGAAAGATGAAGAGATTCCCCTTGCAGCAAGAATTTTTGCCGTTGTCGATGTCTGGGATGCCTTGAAGTCAGATCGTCCTTATCGCGCTGCTCTGCCTGATAAAGAAATTTTTGATAATATTCGTTCAGAGTCCGGCAAACATTTTGACCCGAAAGTTGTTGAGATATTTCTTTTTTTACAGGAGGGTTCCACCAAGTATGGAGGACTTTCTCTTTCAGAAGGTCAATCCTATATCGAGAAACTTAATGATCCTGTAGATACAGGCGGTTCATTCTATATGGATGAATTCATGAATTATTTTGACGAAGATTAACGGATAATTTTACTGGCATACTAAGCTCAGCATGCTGAGTACTGCTTGCCAACCCGCACATGCCTTCTATTCCTGAAGCCAGTTGTTAGTAAGCAGACAATCCCATAGTATCTCTGACCAAACCCATGGTCTCCCCGGCGGTCTTTCCAGCCTTATCTGTCCCTTTTCTGATAATTTCCTGAAGCTGATCAGGGTTCCGGAGGAGTTCTTCCCTTTTCTTCCATAACGGCTCCATGACTATGAATATATTTTTTATCAGGACTTTTTTGCAGTCAATGCACCCTATGCCCGCAGTACGGCATCCTTCTGCGACCTCACCCTGCTCCTGCTTTGATGAAAATATCTTATGAAGCTGGAATACCGGAGAACGCTCAGGATCTCCCGGATCTGTTCGTTTAACCCTGGCCGGATCAGTCGTCATAGTCTTGAGTTTCCGCTCAACTTCCTTTGGTGTATCGGAAAGATATATGGCATTGTCATAACTCTTTGACATCTTTCTTCCGTCCACTCCGGGGACCTTTGGAAACTCGGTAAGCAGTGCTTCCGGTTCCGGGAAAATTTCTTTGTAGAGATAATTGAATCGCCGCACAATCTCCCTCGTAATCTCGAGGTGCGGCACCTGGTCAATACCCACAGGGACATAGTGGGCCCGGTACATGATAATGTCTGCTGTCTGAAGAAGAGGATAGCCCAGGAAACCATACGTCGAAAGATCCCTGTCCTTTAATTCCTGCTGTTTCTCCTTGTATGACGGCACCCGCTCAAGCCACCCAAGGGGCGTTACCATCGAGAGGAGGAGGTGTAGTTCCGCATGTTCAGGCATCTTTGACTGAATAAAGATAGTGGATTTGTCCGGATCAATTCCCGCGGCAAGAAAATTAACAAGAAGGTCCCTGACCGATTCCTGTAGAGCTGAAGGGTCAGTATACCCCGTTGTCAGCGCGTGCCAGTCTGCTATAAAGTAATAACAGTCATACCGGTCCTGCAGATGTACCCAGTTTTGAAGAGCACCAACGAGGTTTCCGAGATGCAGTTTTCCGCTTGACTGCATGCCGCTCAATACTCTTTGTTTAGCCATTGTCTCCTTTAGTAAAGACGAAAAAGTCTGAGAAAAAATGCAATAACCGGCCAGATAATGGACTGGGCAATACCAGTAATGAGCAGTATGATAACAATAAGAAAGCCATATTGTTCAATTTTTTCGAAAGAGATTGCGTGTCTTGTCGGGAGTAGTCCGGTAAGAACTCTTCCGCCGTCAAGCGGGGGGACAGGGATCATATTAAACACAGCGAGCACAATATTATAGACAGCGCTTGAATAAAATATCATGATTAAGGGTACAAATAAACTCTTACTCAAGAATTCTGGGGCCAGCGATGCCAAAGGAGCCAGAATCAATTTCAGTATTATCACGCTAGCCAGAGCAAGCAGGATATTTGTGATCGGGCCGGCAGCTGCAGAAAGAGCCATGTCACGTCTGGGATTACTGAAATTCATGGGGTTAATCGGAACCGGCTTTGCGTATCCAAAAACAAACTGTCCCTGTGTCGAGATAAGGAGAAATGCCGGAAGCAGCACGGTACCAATAAGATCAATGTGTACTATCGGATTCAGGGTAAGCCTGCCGAGCATCTTCGCCGTGGGATCACCAAGTCTGTACGCGACAAACCCATGTGCAACTTCATGGAATGTGATTGCAATAAGGATTGGCACTGCAGCCATAACAATCTTTAGTATAAGGGAGGAGGAATCCAAAATTGTTTAATCCTCTAGTAACGTTTTATTATGATAATTAGCATTATTCTGCAAACGTTCGATGGTATCGGGTCAACGGTTTAATAGTATCATCTATCGTATTACGAGAAGTCAAATGATATTATGCTTTAGATTTATTCCTGATTATTATATAATGGATAGCAATATATGACTGCAGCTGTCGTCATTCCTGCCCGTTATCATTCTACCCGGTTTCCGGGAAAGCCACTCGCAACTCTCCATGGGATTCCCCTGATTCAGCATGTGTATCAGAACGCCAGAGAGGCGAAGCTGGCTCAGGATGTCATCATCGCTACGGACAGCGAAAAAATTCGTACGGCAGTTCTATCCTTCGGCGGCAGAGCCGTAATGACCTCAGACAAACATGTATCCGGGACCGACAGAATCGCCGAGGTTGCCCGTTCTTTGAAGTATGATATAATTGTTAACGTTCAGGGAGATGAACCGCTCATTAAGTCGGCCATGATTGATGATGTGATAACACTGCTCGAAGACGGTCAGGCATCTATCAGCACCCTGGCTGTCACCATTACAGACAGAAATGAAATCTTTAATCCGAATGTAGTGAAAGTGGTATGTGATCAGGCCGGACGTGCTCTTTATTTTTCCCGGGCGCCCATTCCTTATCACAGAGATCTATGGAATGCCCAGAATATGGCTGTACGGGAGCCGGCACCGGAAAATGCTCCCGATAAAGATGTACCGGTAGGCAGAACCGGGAGCAGGCAGTGTGAATCATCAGGATTACACTGTTTTAAACACATCGGTATATATGGCTATAGAAAGGACATACTTATCCGGTTGTCTGGTCTACCACAATCGCGTCTGGAACAATGTGAGAAGCTGGAACAGCTCCGCGCACTCGAAAATAACATTATCATAAAGGTAAAAAAAACCTGTTCGGATACCATCGGGGTCGATACCCCTGAAGATTTGGAAAGGGTAGAAAAATGTCTAAATATATCTTTATAACCGGCGGGGTCTTATCGTCTCTTGGCAAGGGCATTGCTGCATCTTCAATCGGTGCTCTCCTTGAAGCAAGCGGTCTGAGCGTTACCATTCAGAAGCTTGATCCGTATATTAATGTTGATCCGGGGACATTAAGTCCGTTTCAGCACGGCGAGGTTTTCGTTACAGACGACGGAGCAGAGACTGACCTGGATCTCGGTCATTATGAACGGTTTACCCATATCAGAATGACTCAGGCAAATAATTATACTACGGGAAAAATTTATTATAACGTCATTAAAAAAGAGCGTCGCGGTGATTATCTCGGTGATACGGTGCAGGTCATTCCACACATTACGGATGAGATAAAAAAAGCAATTAAATCAGTCAGCGAGTCAAATGATATTGTTATTGTTGAAATCGGTGGGACCATAGGTGACATTGAAAGTCTACCCTTTCTTGAAGCAATACGGCAGATGAGATATGATGCGGGAAGAGACAATGTTCTTTATATTCATTTAACCCTGCTTCCCTACATTAAAACATCAGGAGAACTGAAGACCAAGCCGACTCAACATAGTGTCAGGGAACTCCGGGCGATAGGTATTCAGCCGGATATTCTCCTTTGCAGAAGCGATCGTCAGCTTACCGCTGAAGCCAAAAAGAAAATCGCAATTCACTGTAACCTAGAGCAAGATGCCGTCATCAGTGCCATGGATGTCGAAACCATTTATGAGGTGCCGCTTGCACTGAATGCCGAAGGACTCGATCAGCAGATATTGAATAAGCTGAACATTTCAGCCCGCACGGCTGAGATTGATGCCTGGAAAGATATCGTGAGAAAAATAAAAGAGCCAAAAAATGAGGTCAGCATAGCGATTGTCGGAAAATATGTCGGTCTGAAGGATTCCTATAAAAGTTTGATAGAGGCATTATTTCACGGTGGTATAGCCAATGACTGCCGTGTCCATCTTCAGTGGACTGATTCGGAAGAAGTTGAAGTGCACGGACCTGAAAAATATCTATCCGAAGTCGACGGCATCCTGGTGCCCGGAGGCTTCGGTTACCGTGGCATTGAAGGAAAGGTTGAATCAATAAAATACGCAAGAGAAAAAAGGATTCCTTATTTTGGAATTTGTCTCGGCATGCAGTGTGCCGTAATTGAATTTGCCCGTAACGTATGCGGTCTTAAAGCGAACAGTTCCGAGTTTGATATGAACACGCCATCGCCGGTAATTTATCTTATGGAAAAATGGTATGACTTCAGAAAAAATAAAACAGAAGAAAGAAGTGAGACTACACAAAAGGGCGGAACAATGCGTTTGGGTGCATATCCCTGCATCATTGAAAAAAATACAAAGGCTGACGATGCCTATGGTATGAAAGAAATATCAGAGCGACACAGGCACAGATATGAATTCAACAATGCCTTCAAAGGGGCAATTACCAAGAATGGCATGACCATCAGCGGCGCAAGTCCTGACGGTGAGCTCGTTGAAATTGTTGAGATTGAAAACCATCCCTGGTTTCTGGGGTGTCAGTTCCATCCTGAATTCAAATCCAGACCATTAGAGCCCCATCCTCTTTTTCGTGCTTTTATAGGGGCGTCGCTTAAGGAAAAACGCTCCCTGTTTCCGGATATCGCAACAGGTGCCAAGGAGAGAAGCCTCGATTGACAAGAGAAATTATTCTCGGCGATATACACTTTGGAAGCAATCATCCATTTCTACTGATTGCGGGTCCCTGTGTTATTGAAACCGAAGAAAAGACGTTATCTGTCGCCGAAGAACTCAAGAAAATATCAGAAGAAACAGGCACACCGATTATTTTCAAAAGTTCCTACGATAAAGCAAACAGAACCTCTATCAGTTCTTTCCGGGGTCCCGGCATAGATAAAGGATTATCGATTTTGTATAAAGTCAAAAAACAGTATAAAATTCCGGTGTTATCTGATGTGCACTCAACACATGAGGTCGAAAAGGCTTCAGAAGTTCTTGATGCACTACAGATACCGGCATTCTTATGCAGACAGACTGACCTTATTATCGCTGCGGCTAAAACAGGAAAACCCGTGAATATCAAAAAGGGGCAATTTCTCTCTCCGTGGGACATCGAAAACATCATTGAAAAATGTATATCTACGGGGAACAAGAGTGTTTTTATAACTGAAAGAGGGTCATGCTTTGGTTATAATAATCTTGTTGTGGATTTCAGAAGTTTTCCGATTATGCGTTCCTTTGGATACCCGGTAATTTTTGATGTGACACATAGTCTCCAAGTGCCCGGAGGTATGGGAAGATCATCAGGCGGGCAAAGAGAATTTGCTGAGCCCCTTGCACGTGCCGCCGTTGCCGTCGGTGTGCACGGCCTGTTCATGGAGGTCCATCCTGATCCTGATAACGCACCATGCGATGGCCCGAATATGTTGAAGCTGAAAGATCTTCCCGGCTTACTTATGCGTTTGAAAAAGGTGGAAGAAGCTGCAGAAACATCATATGGAAAATCTCATTAACATAGCAAAAAAGGTTCTGAAAACAGAAGCTGATGCCGTTAACGGACTTATAGAAAAACTGGACAGCAGTTTTGAAAAAGCCGTTACCCTGTTATACAAAAGCATGGGCAGAGTTGTCGTTACCGGCATGGGAAAATCAGGACTTGTTGGGAAGAAAATCGCCGCGACTCTTTCTTCAACCGGGACTCCTGCGTTCTTCATGCATCCTGGAGAAGCAAGCCATGGCGATCTCGGTATGGTGACGTCTGATGACGTAATTATTGCAATAACAAACAGCGGTGAAACAGAAGAGGTGATAAATCTCCTTCCGTTCCTGAAGCGATTTAATGTAAAACTTATTGTGTTAACCGGACATGCACAATCGACCCTTTCCAAGGCAGCCGATGCCGTGCTTGATGTTTCTGTCAAAGAAGAGGCATGCCCATTAGGGTTTGTTCCTACGTCTTCGACAACGGCGGCTCTTGCAATGGGAGATGCTATTGCGGTGGCAATCCTGATCAAAAGAGGGTTTAAGGCGGAAGACTTTGCCTGTTACCATCCAAGCGGAACATTAGGAAAAAAACTCTTGACGACAGTAAAAGATCTCATGCATACCGGACAGGATCTTCCATTAATTTCAATGAGCACATCTTTGGCAGAGGCACTTATAGAAATCTCTTCAAAAAGACTCGGGATGACGATTGTCACCGATAATGAAAAGAAAATCCTGGGCATTATTACAGACGGAGATATCAGACGGGGAGTGGAAAAATGGGGGAAGTCTTTTTTTGATATGGACATTCAGGATGTCATGTCCAGAAATCCAAAATTAATTTCCCGTGACGAACTGGCCACCAAGGCCCTGTCCGTGATGGAGCAACATTCCATAACGTCACTATTAATTCCCGATGACAAGAAGAGAGCTCTAGGGGTCATTCACCTTCATGACATATTAAGGAAAGGAATAGTATAAGGATACAGAGGGCGAAGAATTCGTGACGGGAAAGCAGAAATCTCTTTCAGGAAAGGCAAAAAAAATCAAGCTGGTCATTCTCGACGTTGATGGGGTAATGACTGACGGAGGGATAATACTTGATAACAAAGGTAACGAGTACAAATGCTTTCATGTCCGGGACGGCCATGGCATCAAGATGCTTCAGCATGCAGGTTGTTCTGTGGCGGTGATAACAGGCCGCTCTTCAAAAGTTGTTGAGCGAAGAGCAGGCGAACTGGGCATAACAGATGTTTATCAAAAATGCTTGAATAAGCATGATGCCTATACTAAGCTCATTAAGAAATAGTCTCTGTCTGACAATGAGGTCGCTTACATCGGAGACGATATCGTTGATATACCGATTATGACCAAAGTCGGTTTGCCCATCGCAGTTTCTGATGCAGATAAAGAAACAAAAAAATATGCGCTCATGATAACTAAAAATGGTGGTGGCAGAGGAGCTGTCAGAGAAGTTACAGATTTTATTCTGAAGGCAAAGGGTCTCTGGCATGTAATACTTGATGGGTATCTTAAAACTTAATCTGCCGATATCCCTCACGCTCAGCAGAATCTTTCTCATTCCTTTTTTTGTACTCACCGTTGAGCGCTATCCCGTTCTCAGTGCCCTGATATTCGGAATTGCTTCAATGACCGATTTTCTTGACGGTTATCTTGCCCGCCGCTCAGGACAGATAACAAAATTCGGAATCATCATGGATCCGCTGGCTGACAAATTCCTTGTTATCTCAGCACTTATAGTTCTTGTAGACATGGAACGCCTTGGTGTATGGATCGCTATTATCCTCATTGTCAGGGAGTTTCTTGTTACCGGGCTGCGGGTCGTCGCCCTTTCAAAGGATATCGTTATACCTGCCGAGATGGCAGGAAAACTCAAGACCACTGCACAGATAACCGCAATTTTATGCCTGATCCTCACTGGAAGTATTCTGGATTTTTTCCCGTTTGATCTTTATGATGTTGGGTATATATTCATCTGGCTTGCCCTGATTCTTTCGGTGGTTTCAGGAATTAAATATACGATATCATTCTGGAGGACATTCTGAAATTACTTATTTTGATACTCATGGCTTTTGTCGTGGGCTCTATTCCTACCGGGCTGCTCCTTGCCAGAAGCCGCGGCATCGATCTCCAGAAGGTAGGAAGCGGGAATATTGGTGCCACAAATGTATTGCGAACATCCGGAAAATGGTTTGCGTTTCTGACGCTCGTGGGAGATATGAGTAAGGGTGCCGTATCTGTCCTGATCGCACAGCACGTTCAGGCAGATATCCTGTCACAGGGGATCACAGGATTATGTGCCGTTTTGGGGCACAATTTTTCTCTGTTCCTGAAATTCAGGGGGGGGAAGGGAGTTGCAACAAGCTTTGGTATGTTGTTACTGTATACTCCACAAACAGCACTTTTTACTATTATAATATGGCTGTTGGTTTTAATGATTACGAGATATTCTTCAGTTGGAGCAGTGGTGTCTTTTGGGTTTCTGCCAATTAGCATACTGTTTTTGGACACGAAAGAAAAGCTTCCCATAGCTTTTCTTCTTTCGATTATGATTTTTATTCGGCACAAGGATAATCTGATCCGTCTCCGAAACGGAACTGAGCATCAGATCGGGAAAAAGAAATGAGAAAACTTGTCGTGCTCATACTCTTTGCGATATGTGTTTTTCCCTGGCTTTCTTTCGGTGATGAAGTCCATGAACACCAGCTCAACAGCGGCATAAAGAATGCCAATATTCATTCCCATCTCCTGATAGAAGAATCAAAGGTAAGGACGTCGTTCAGAGATAATCTCCTGAAGAAAGCCCTGCTGTATTCCCCCGATCTCCCCGCGGTTTATTTTGAGCTGTCAAAGGCTCACCTGTCTCTGTCTCCCGAAAGAATAATAGACAGCATCTATTATTTGTTTGAAGGGATTGCTGCATACTCAAGAAATTTCTGGTGGTCTTTTACCTTGGCCGGATCCCTTTTTTTTAGTTTGGTCTTTTCGTTCATCCTGTCTATTGCCTGTATTGCCATTATTCGGCTCATGACTGACCTGTCTCTGATTTCTCATGATATCCTTGAGAAGAAGTCCAAGATGTTCATACTCGTCATTCTAATTCTTCTATCGGGATTGAGTCCGTTATTGCTCTGTGCAGGTTTGTTAATCATACTCGGGCTGTACATGAAAAAATTCGATAAGTCGATTGTTTATTTTTATCTTACGATTCTGGTGTTATCGCCACTGATATTTAAAACAGCAACTTTTTTTGTTCACGTTTCGTCATCGGGTGCAATAAAGGCAATAGTGCAAGTCAACGAATCTGCCGGGAATAATTATGCACTATCGGCATTAAGAAATGCAGATGATCCTGAAGGTATATTTTCCTATGCTCTTGCCCTGAAACGTGAAGGATATTATAGCGAAGCCATTACTGTATATAACCGTCTTATCCAGTTAAAAAGAGACCCAAGGGCTCACATAAACCTTGGCAATGTCTTCGTTGGATTGAGCAGTTTTGATGAAGCTACAGACTATTATTTCAAGGCTATCGAAATGGAAAAACTGTCTTCAGCGTATTACAATCTCTCACAGCTATCAAGAGAAACGTTTGATTTTGTAAAAGGGAATGAATACTTTCAATCTGCGGTTGCGATCGATAGAAATAAAGTAGCTGACTATCGGACGATGTATGGCAGACATCCGAACCGACTTGTCGTGGACGAACAACTGACGTTTAACGACTTATGGAGATATGTCTTTGATCAAACTCCTGAAACGTCAACCTTCGGTCTTATGATCATCCCGGTCTTTCTGATGACCTTCATTTCTATAGGCCTATTGGCAAGCTTTTTCTTTCTTGATCGAAGCCTGAAAAACCGTGCGTATCGGTGCAGAAGATGCGATGCCATTCTTTGTCCTGAATGTGAAAAACGGGTTAAGTGGAGAGAGCTGTGTTCGCAGTGTTACCGGTCTTTGGTCAAGATTAAAGAGCTGGATGTGAAAGACAGAGTATCAAGACTCCAACACATTCAAAAGATCCAGCAAAAGCGAAGCACATTTCTGAAAATTCTTTCTTTTATGCTCCCCGGTTCTGCGCTCATATTCAGAGGGAGAATTCTCCATGGATTTTTCTTTCTCTGGCCATTTCTCTTTTTTGTTTTTGTTCCGATATGTAATATCTTTCTTTCGACTGGTATACTTCAGTTTTCTCGTGGTTTTGTAGAGTTTGTCGCGATTCTGTGTGCGATACTCATATATTTCATATCTAATCTCATAACACGGAAGAGGATAGCTAAAGGATGGCTCTAGAAGGTTCATTAAAGGATTTTGGGCTCGCTGATATTTTCCAGCTCATTTATTTCCAGAAGAAAACAGGGGTACTCATCCTTGAGAGTATCGACGACAAAGTTCGCCTGCTCTTTATCGATGGAAATATTACCGGTGCTGAATCCAAGAAAAGAATGGAGAAGTATCGTGTAGGCACGATATTACTTAAAAAGGGATATATAACGCAGGATGATCTAAAAACAGCACTGGAAGAACGGAAACGCACAAAATCAAAGATCGGACATATCCTTTTGAGCAAGAAAATGGTTAAACACGAGGTAATGCTGGAAATTTTGCAGCACCAGACTACTGAAACCGTCTATCAGGTTTTCGGCTGGAAACAGGGAACATACAAATTTTCAGCTCAGGGCATCCCCCCGGACAAGGATTTTCCTTTTTCCCTGGATACCCAGCACCTTCTCATGGAAGGCATGAGGATACTTGATGAATGGTCACTGTTACAGGAGAAGCTTTCCCTGGATACTGTCTTTGCCCGAGCAGGCGGCTCATCATCACAGCTGTCTCGGGAAGAAGCGGACATTTTGCAATATGTTGACGGTGATAATGATGTAAGTACAATCATTGATTTAAGCACGAAAGACAGCGCTACGGTATCAGGCATACTTGTCTCTCTGAAAGAAAAAGGATTCATTGAAGAATCGATGACTGAACCGGTAATTGAGGAGACCGCTCTCAAACAGGAAAAAAAGCAGTCTGTTCTTCCTGCATTCTTACCTGTCGCGGCTATTATTATTTCTGTAGTCATTTCGTTTTCTTCCTTATTTCTTAAGAGCGAATCTCTGACTAATTCGTTTAAGGCTGCGAATATGATCGAACACTTACGATACCGGATCGATCTGTACCGGATAAAGCATGCTTCTTATCCAGATTCACTCGAGGTTATTTCAAATCGGAAAGATCCCTGGGGTAACGCATATGTTTATACCTTTTGGGAACACTCTTATTCTCTTATAAGCCGTGGCCCGGATGGCCGGGAAGGCTCTTCGGACGACATCTACTGAAGATGAGCACTACGGAAATATCCAGGGCCGTCGTACTCCTCAGCGGGGGTATCGATTCTGCATCATGTCTTGCCCTTTCTCAGTCCGAAGGCCATGAGCTTTATGCGATAAGTTTTAATTATAACCAGCGACACATTCGTGAGCTCGAATCAGCCAAACTTCTGGCCAAGGCCTTTGCCGTAGTAAAGCATTTGATTGTGCACTTTGATCTTACGGAGATAGGTGGTTCTGCACTCACCACAGCGTTTCCAGTACCCAAAAAAGGAACCCGGCAACAGTCGACACGCGACCGTCATAAGTCCCATCCCGGAATTCCTGTCACCTATGTTCCTGCACGTAATACGATTTTCCTGTCTTTTGCACTCGCATGGGCAGAAGTTCTCGAGGCTCAGACAATATTCATTGGCGCAAACAGCATTGATTATAGTGGCTATCCCGACTGCAGACCAGAGTATCTCCGATCATTTGAAGACATGGCCAATCTTGCGACAAAGGCATCGGTCGAAGGAAAAATAAATTTCCGTATTGAAGCGCCACTGATAGCAATGACAAAGGCACAAATTATAAAAACAGGTTCTGATCTCGGCGTTGACTATGCCCTTACCTGGAGCTGCTATGATCCCCAGCCATCAAGAGGGAAGAAAATAAAGGGAAAGACGCACGATACAACGACTGAACAAGAAGATGAAACCAAACGCATGCTCACTGCAGTTAAGCCATGCGGGCTTTGTGACAGCTGTATTCTCCGGGCAAAAGGATTTGCTGAAGCAGGTAGAGAAGACCCCCTGTACGCATACTCACCGACATGATTACAGGAAAGGCCAATAAAAACTATGACACGGGTCTGCATGACACGTCAGAAGCCATAACTATATTTATTTAAATGATTTTTTAGATTTCATGACGATTCCTGCGCGTCCAGACTATGATACACCCTTCTCTCATGAGCCTGCCCCATACGCTTGTCATTTCAAGAAATGTTTGAAATAGCATGAGAAAGCGAAGGGACAGCACTTGTCATTAATTAAAAATTGTTATATAGTTAATTAATATTATTAATGATTATATAACAGGAGTATACTATATATTATATAATAGAGGATTATATAGGAGATAATAAATAAGGAGGATGTCATGGCGGACAAAGTATCTCACGAAGAATTCATCAAAAAGGCGATTGTGTCGCTCAGAAAGGAGGGGTACAAAGGCATTCATACTGTTTACTCAGGATTCAATGAGGCCTTTAAGAAGTATTTTGACGGAGCTAATCCCATTGACTATACCAATAAACTTGCAAAAGAGGGAAAAATAGTCATACGACCGGTTAAAGGCGGTGTAATGCTGTATCTTCCTGAAGATGCACCCGGTGCTGACACTGCAGACCAGGCATTAAAAAAAATGGGCATTAGTTGAGATCTCGTCATATTGGAAATCATACCGTACTCAAATCACTTCCTTCAGTTGACGAACTTCTTAAAGGTCCTGAAGGAATAACCTGGCTTTCAAAGTATCCAAGGAAAATAGTACTCCAGGCCATCAGGGAGGCTCTTTCCCTGAACAGACAGGCATTACGTGATGGATCAGTCACGGTTTTTTCTTCTGACAAGCTGTTTTCTGAAATCACGGACAATCTCCAAAAACTTTCTGCATACAGTCTTGTGCCGGTTATTAATGCTACGGGAATTGTTATCCATACGAATCTGGGAAGAGCCGCACTTTCCGAAAAAATGCTTCACAATATCGTTGCGTCCGGCAAAGGGTATTCCAATCTGGAATATGACCTTGCAACGGGGAAACGCGGCAAGCGGCATATCCATACAAAAAGACTCCTAAAGCAGATAACCGGAGCGGAAGATACGCTTATAGTAAACAATAATGCTGCAGCGGTTCTGGTCTGCCTCAATACGCTCGCACAGGGTAAGGAAGTAATTGTCTCCAGAAGTGAACTCGTAGAAATAGGGGGGTCATTTAGAATTCCTGATATCATGGCAGCCAGCAATGCAATCCTGAGAGAAGTCGGAACCACAAACAAGACCCATCTCTTCGATTATAAGAGAGCGATAAATAAGAATACCGGCCTCATACTCAAAGTCCATCAGTCGAATTATCTCATCACCGGATTCACTGATGAAGTACCCATAAACGAACTTATTATTCTGGGAAAAAAGAACCGGATACCGGTTATGTATGACCTTGGCAGCGGATGTCTGCTTGATCTGAAGTCCCACGGTATATATACAGAACCGTCTGTTCGGGATATCGTCAAGACAGGGATTGATGTCGTAACATTCAGCGGAGATAAACTGCTCGGCGGCCCACAGGGCGGTCTTATTGTCGGCAGAAAAAAATATATTCAGAAAATTCAAAAAAATCCTATGGCGCGGGCCATGAGAATAGACAAATTGACCATTGCGGCATTTGAAGCCACTCTCATGGAATATATGGATGAAGAGCGCGCACAACAGACCATTCCGGTTCTCAATATGCTCCTCCAGAATCCTGAAGAAATAAGAAAACGTGCCCAAAGAATAGCGTCTAAACTTAAAAAGGAGATTAAGAATGCCCGCATAGAAATTATTAAAGATACTTCAAGAGCGGGCGGCGGCTCACTCCCCAATACCGACTTTCCGACTTATGCGGTCTCCATTAAGCCTGATACCATTTCTGTCAATGAATTAGAGAAACGCTTCAGAAGCGGTTCGCCTCCTGTGGTCGCCCGGATTAAAGGCCACTCGCTTCTCCTGGATGCCCGCACTATATTGAAGCAGGACATTTCGGGACTCATCAGCGCGGTTCGTTTTTGGCTCGCAGAGGGCTGATAAACAATCTGCAGTCTATTGCAACATACCTAATAAGGTTGCGGAAAGCATAAACTTCGGAAACTCTTCTTCTCTTACCGTTTGAAAAAAATCACACATTTCACAATTTTTGTATTTCTGGGCAAACGTGCCCTGGACCTCGCCCTGGCACAGCGTACCTGCCAGTGCCCAACAGGCCCTCCCCCCGTTAAAGCCGCCGTGTATCCCATCGAGCCGCTCTTCTTTTGTGGCCGGACAGATCCCTAGGTCATCGACATGCGCTCCCCCCGGCTGTCTTCCGCATTTTTTGTATTCCCAGCAGTTCGACCTTTTCAATTTTCAATAACTCCTCAGTACCTTCTCGATTGAACCATCTATTGTTAATTCTCTATTCATTATATATAAAAATTACATAAATATATATAAAAATTACATAAATTGTTGACGAGTTCTGAGATTACCGTATAAATGGGGACAGTATGCACAGAAACATATCAGAGTTATTCTAATAAGCAATAGTTGTCAAAAAATATTATAATGAACATTATTTTCAGGAAGGCTTACTGATGCGTCATATTATTCTCGGAACGGCAGGACATATTGATCATGGAAAAAGTGCGCTCGTAAAGGCCCTTACCGGTACAGATCCGGACAGACTGAAGGAGGAAAAGGAGCGCGGTATTACGATTGATATTGGCTTTGCAGACCTCATGTTCCCTGATGACGACCTCACCATAGGGATCGTCGATGTACCAGGGCATGAAAAACTGATCAGCAACATGCTTGCAGGTGCGGGTGGGATTGATATGGTACTGCTTGTTATTGCGGCGGATGAAGGTATTATGCCACAGAGCCGGGAGCATTTAGCCATCTGCAACATCCTCGACATAAGATCAGGACTTGTTGCTCTGACAAAAACTGATCTCGTTGAAAAGGACTGGCTCGAGCTCGTTACAGACGATATTAAGAACTTTGTTAAAGACACGTTTCTCGAAAACGCACCGATCATTCCGGTATCTGCCAGAAACGGTGATAACCTGGAGCTACTGCAAGAGCAGATTAAGAGTATCGCTTTGAAGACATCCCAGAAGACATCAGGGGGATTATTCAGGCTTCCTATCGACAGGGTTTTTACCTTAAAGGGATTTGGAACCGTCATTACCGGGACAGCTGTCTCAGGAATGATTTCTGTTGATAATCCCCTTCAGATTCTTCCACGGATCATCAATACAAAAATCAGGGGTCTGCACAGCCATGGCAGGCCTATAGATACTGCTTACGCAGGACAGAGAGTTGCCATCAATCTGCAGGGTGTTGAAAAAGATGATCTCCGCAGAGGAGATGTTGCGGTAACGCCTTCATCGTTCAATACAACTAGTTCCCTGGATGTCTATCTCGAAATGCTGAACAACACTCCTCTTCTAAAAAGCAGAAGTCGCGTGCATTTTTACACCGGTACGTCTGAAACCGTGGCGAGGGTAATCCTATACGGAAAGGAAGATCTTAAGGCAGGCGAAGCCTGTTTCTGCCAGCTCAGGCTTCAGGATCGGGTTGTTACGACATCCGGTGACCGGTATATTATAAGGCGATTTTCTCCCCTTGAAACGCTCGGCGGCGGGGAAATTCTGGATCCGTTTCCCGGAAAAAGGCGGCGGAAGGAAGGCATGGCTGATCTCAGCATACTTCACCGCGGCTCGCTTGATCAGAAAATTTCTTTGAAAGTTCAAAAGGCCGGGATACAGGGGATAGCTGTTCAGTCCATTCAGGGGTGGATTCAGTCCGACCTCAGCACGATCTCTGATGCGTTAAAGAAACTTACTCATTCCGGCGAGATCATCCGCCATGAAGATACACTCCTCCATAGCTCATCACTTCATTCACTGCACAATACCTTAACAGACTATCTGAGTTCGTTTCACCGAAACAACCCTCTCAAACCGGGGCTTCCGAAAGAAGAGGCTCGAAGCTATCTCAAGGTAAATGCCAGGTTGTTCAATTATGTTATTGCAAGCCTCGATAAGGTGACTGCGGAAAAGAACATTATCAGACTCAAGGATTTCAGAATTGCACTCTCAAGCAGCGAGCAAACATATAAAAATAAAATACTTGAACTGCTGGAACGTGGCGGATTTCAACCTCCACTGAAAAATGATATCATTGCTGCTTTGAGCATCAATCAAAAGCAGGCATCTGACATTTTGAGTATTCTATCGAAAGAAGGCCGTGCGGTCAGAATAAATGAATCACTCTATCTCGCTCAATCGTCATATGAACAGATGCTATCAATACTAAAGACATTTTTTTCAAAGAAACCGGAAATGACTGTTGCAGAATTCAGGGACATGCTTCAAACGTCCAGAAAATATGCGCTACCGTTCCTTGAATATCTTGATGCGGAGAATATTACCATGCGGACCGGTGATGTTCGAAAACTACTTCTGAAAAAGGTATAAGTGCCACAGAAAAACGATACAGCGTATTTTCCGTCCGCCTATCGTCCGTAAGGAGCACATGAGACATGAAGAAAGTTACAATTCTTTCGTTATGCGTATTTCTGATCTTACTATTCTCTCCTTCCCTCGTGTTACCCGCCGTTCGCGTTCATGATCGTGTGGCGGTACAAAACCAGGAAATTATGCTATCGGCGGAAACAAGGGGGAGGTTTTTTGCCCGCGGAGGGATCCTAGTTCAATTTTCAGTTGATGACACTCCCATTGGAAATTCTCTTTCCGGTCTTGACGGTTTCGCTTTCAAGTCTTTCACCCCTAAAAAACAAGGTCTTCTGGAAATAACCGCGCGTGCTGATGAAGCTCTTGGGACAGGAGTTATTCTGTCTTTAACAAAAGGAAGCAGTATAGTATTTGTTGATATTGAAGGGTGCTTTTTTTCAAATCCGCTTACAAAAGATTCGATAACAGTTGGGCGCGAAGTTATTTCCGGTATTATGAAAACATATCCGCTTGTGTACCTGCAGACCGGGTTTCTGGGAACTGCACCTTTACGAGAGTGGTTAAAGAAAAATGATTTTCCCCTGTCTGCGGTGATTCCCTGGAAAGAAGGAAATGTGTTTTCTCATCTGAAACAAGCCGGTCTTTCGATAAAAACAGTTATCGGAAGCCGTACAGTGGTCGAATCATCTGACGCCTTTAAACCTGATACCTATGTATTTGACGGTATTGATGACGACACAAACATAAAGAAATGGAAAGAGATTAAAGAAAAAATCAAATAAACAACAATCCTGCCCTGTAAAAGTCCTCTATTTTCCTGGACCATTTTACGAGCGCAATGTGCAATTTTCCTTTCTCATGCTTGTCATCCCATTCAACGACATGGCCCTCCTGAAGTGCATAGTGTGTTTGAAGACCTATGCCGACACTGCTGACATCCACTATGGTGCCATGAGCATGTTTTCTATCCAAGCCATCGTCGGTTTCTTCCAGAACAACAAATTCTATAGAATCATTATACGTTTCTCTTGTGTGTTTTCTTCTCTCACTCATATGTCGTGCACACCGATCTGCCAAACGCATCTAGACCCTTTTCAGGAAGGATCTCAAAAAATTCATGGCCGGCAAACGGATGAGCTCTTCTCAGGGCATCGTCGACTTTCTGCCGATATCCGCCCACATGCGCCGTCAGTGAACCGTATCGGAAACTGCGCCTCCTGCTTCCCGGGCATCGCATCCTTTTGGTCTTATATTGAAGTGTAATTGTTCTGCACAGTACAGGTCAAGAGTCCTGCCAGTCTACTGAATCACAATGCGTGGTTTGGCTTTCTTTGAGATGCATTTTTCTGCCCGCCCTCCTGATACCCTATTTTCTCCACCCATTATTGCGCGAACCCTTTAAACACACCTTTAAATTCTGCTATAGTTAAGTATGAATGTTCGCGTCATTTTTACCGTAGTATGGCTCCTTTTTTTTGCGAGCCCGGTTGTTTCACTTGATGTACAAGAATATAACCTGAAAAACGGCCTGAAGGTGCTCATCCTGGAAGATCATTCGGCACCAACAGCTACATTTCAGATATGGTACCGGGTCGGATCAAGAGATGAAGCATTTGGAAAAACGGGGCTGAGCCATCTGCTTGAACATATGATGTTCAAGGGAACCAGCCGGTTCGGGCCAAAGACATTTTCTCAGACCATAAAAAGAGCAGGTGGCATTGACAATGCGTTCACATCCAAGGAATACACCGGCTATTTTCAGCTGCTCGCTTCGAAACGCATAGCATTGCCGATTGAACTTGAGGCAGATAGAATGAATAACCTGCTTCTCTCTGACAAGGCTGTCCTTGCCGAACGCGATGTTGTCATGGAGGAAAGACGGCTGAGATATGAAGATGATCCACAGAATTATTTATTTGAAGAGGTCATAGCGATGGCCTTCAAGAACCATCCCTATCGCTGGCCTGTCATCGGATGGATGTCTGATCTTGAACAGTTAAAGCCCGCAGACCTCATCAACCATTACAGGACATATTATGTACCTAATAATGCAGTTATTCTGGTAGTTGGTGACGTAAACAAAGAACATATCCTTGCGACAATCGAAGAGCATTTTGGCAGAATCCCGAAAGGCCCCGACGTCAATCAGACTCCTTTCAGCGATCCCGCACAGAAAGGGGAAAGAAGGGTATATGTAAGAAAAGAAGCAGAGTTGCCGTACATTCTGTCAGCGTTCAAGGTACCAGACATCAAACATGAACACAGCTATGCCCTTGAAGTACTCGCGATGATTTTATCCGAGGGTAAAAGCTCGCGATTATATACTACATTGATTTACGAAAAACAGATTGCCCTCTCCGCATGGGCGAGCTATTCCGGTTTCTATCGTGATCCATTTCTGTTTTTTATCGGGGCAACCCCCGCTCACGGGATAAAGAGCCAAGATGTTGAACAGGCACTGGAAAAAGAAATAGAAAAAATTAAAAAGCAAGCCCCGACAGAACGGGAAGTTCAAAAAGCAAAAAACCAGATAGAGGCGTCCTTTATTATGGAACAGGATTCTATCTATATGCAGGCACGGACCATAGGTACCTTCGAAATGTTGGGAGGATGGCGGTTGATAGAAACATATCTTCACGGCATCAGGAATGTCACACCTGAAGATGTCCGATCTGTTGCGGAGCACTATCTTGTTGATGAAAGAAGAACCACGGGCATTTTGATCCCTCATGAAGAAAGTACAGATAAAGAATGAGCACACCGGCATTCCTTGAAAGGCACAGCGCTATAGTCTCCGGTATTCTTCTTATTTTCTTTTTCTTCTTCATGGGAACTGCTGATGCATATGAAGAGCGGCACGCTACACGAGAAATTCTCGCCAATGGGATCACCCTCCTTCATGCTGAGAGGACAGCCCTGCCGATCATAACTGTTGTTGTTGTAATCAAGGGAGGAAGTATCCTTGAGTCCCCGGAAAAGGCAGGCCTTTCAAATTTGGTTGCTGATCTTCTGAATGAAGGCACGACAACACGATCAGCCAGCGATATCAGTGAGGCTATAGAATTCGTCGGCGGGTCTCTCCACGCCTCTGGTGGTGCGGATTTCGTTACGGTATCTCTTTCCGTCTTAAAAAAGGACATTGACCTCGGTCTTGACCTTCTTTCTGACATCATACTGAATCCTGCCTTTAAAGCACAAGAGATTGAGCGACAAAAAAATATTATGAAGAACAGTATCATACAGCAGAATGAGGAACCTGGAATTGTTGC
The DNA here is from genome assembly GCA_020347665.1 of Nitrospiraceae bacterium. Classification (GTDB taxonomy): domain Bacteria; phylum Nitrospirota; class Thermodesulfovibrionia; order Thermodesulfovibrionales; family UBA6898. Next base: position 2,232,062 of record CP070737.1, on the reverse strand, counting down.
ATCCAAGGCTTTTTTAAAGGAAGTGTTTGGTTCTCATCCGTACGGCTGGCCTGTAATAGGCACCGTAAATTCTATCGATGCAATCACCCGCGAGGATATCATCGCTTTCCATAAATCCACATATGTTCCCAACAATGCCATCGTGACTGTCGCCGGGGACATTGATCATAAGATGGTCAGGAGATTGCTCGATAACTATTTCAGTGGATGGAAGCAAAAAGCGGCACGGCTACCCTCTCTGCCTGTTCCAGAACCTTTTGATGGGCCACGCGTAGTTAAAATTCAGAAGGATATTACCCAGGCGAACATCATTTTCGGACATCTCGGAATCAAGATAAGTAATCCTGATTATTATGCAGTTTCAGTAATGAATTTCATTCTGGGAGGTGGAGGATTTTCATCCCGTCTTATGGACATTATCCGTGATACCAAAGGGCTATCATATGATGTCCATAGCATATTCTCATCACAGAAATACGGCGGGAATTTCCATATCACGCTCCAGACAAAAAATCGTTCTGCAGACACTGCTATTGATATCATCCTGTCAGAACTGAAACGCATCAGAACATACCCTGTCCTCGATAAAGAACTGAATGATGCCAAATCATATCTGACCGGAAGTTTCCCCCTTCGGATTGACTCGAACAGCAAGATGGCACGGTATTTAACAGCAGTAGAATATTACGGGCTCGGCCTTGATTATGCGTCAACGTACAAGAAAAGAATTGATGCGGTATCAAAGGACGATGTGCTTCGTGTCGCAAAGAAATATCTTAACACAAAGAATTATGTCCTTGTGATCGTTGCACATATTGAAGAAGCAGCTCTCACTGACAGATAAGCTATCAACCCTATCAAAATTCATATAATTTAAAAAGGGTATAGGGAAAACCGATAGAAAGAACGTTCCTGTGTGACAGCGGGTGTACTTAAAAACTGTTTTACACGGTTACCGCGATCTTCTGCGGTCCATGATAACCACGCTCTTCTTGAACGTCTTGGCGTATTGTTTTAATTCTGCAACCTTCTGGGCAACTTCTTTTGGCTCCCTGATCAGCGTCCGGTCGGTATTCACAACTGCCAGTGATACGGTCATAATGCCGTACATAGCTGGCCTGTCTTCACGGTCAACCGAAATAATAAAGCCTTTTTGTACATCTTCCGGGTCATAATGATCAATAATTCCTTTATCGAATTCTTCGATCACCCTGTTACAGATCGAATGTATTCTTTCCGGTGAGCAGATGATGACAAAATCATCTCCACCGATATGTCCCAGAAAATCATCATTTGCCCCGTAGTTCGCTTTAACCTCAAACAGCAGGTCTCCTAACCACTTCAGAACATCACTGCCTCGTGAATAACCATAACGGTCACTGTAGGCCTTAAAGTTATCAAGATCAATCAGACAAAACGAGAATTTCATAGTTTCGTTTAAACGTGTCAGCAGTTCTTTTTCTATCGCGAGGTTTCCCGGTAATTTTGTCAAGGGATTTGCATCAAGATTCATGGCCTCGAGTTCCTTAAGGCGTGAAGACATTTCCCGGAACGAGATAGCCAAGTCTGCGAGTTCGTCCGCACCCTGGATATCCGGAAGATTGTCATAATTGCCGCTGCTGATTGAGTCTGTTGCCTCTTTCAATTTACTAATAGCAGTGTTTATGTTATTCGTTATCAACGACGCGAACAATATACCAAAGCCCAAGGAAAGGCTGCTCAAAATTATCGTAATCATGAGTGCCTGTTTGCCAACATCTCCAGCCCTGCCAATATGAAGATTCTGTTGTTCTTTAACCTTGATTCCGATGTCTTTAAGAGATACAATGATTTTGTTTAAGGCTGTTTTGAGTTGATGAGATGACATTTCTTCAGCTTCTTCGATTCTCCGAGCCTTTATCAGGGAGGCTTGTTTGGTAAAGAGTTTTGTATAATGATCGTGCTGCTCCGCAAGGGAGTCGAGGAGACTTTGTAGCCGTGGATTGTTCTCATTGATTTCAGAGTGTAATGACTTAAATTCTCTGCTCCGTCGCCAGAATATTGTTTCAGCATTGGGACTGCGAAGGGTAAGATATCTCTTTTCATAAAGGTCCTGTGCCATAACAATGTCGTTCAACTTTGTGATCTTTTCTGCAGTTTCAATATCGTCAAAGATCAGAGCAGTCGAAATATTGTTTAACTCCCGCAGACTCCAGATGGCATAGCCCCCGACGATAAGAATGAATGATATCATGATGAGATAGCTGATAAATATCTTCTGTTTCAGGGTAAGGTTCACTAAATCTTTATTCCTTTCATATACTCAGACTATGAAACGTTCAGGTGCTGTTCGCCTATTCCGCCTATGGCCCTTATTTTCTGAAATTCATGCCCCTTGGCATGTCTAATATTATCATAATTTAAACTAAAATTGTCCATTTGTAAATAGCAGGGGCGTAAAAAGGGTGTTTACTGACGCATGAAATTCCGAACGCGCCTGTTGGAATTCATGTATCAGATAGTGATCTCCAAAAGAGATGCCCTGTTTGATATCAATGTTATATTCATACCAAAAACCATTAATCCTCAGTTATTCGTGTGCCACATGAAGGACATTCCGAATCCTGATGTCCTCTGAATGTTCTAAACGACATATCAGATCCTGACCATACGAGCAAAGATCCTTTTAATACTTTTCCGTCATGGGAAAAGTATTTCAATGCTTCCAGTGCCTGCAATGTACCGATAACTCCGGGCGTTGCACCGAGAACCGAAAAAACTCCTTTTGGTGGCGATTCAGGGAAGTAGCATTTCAGGCAGGGCGTCTCCCGAACTTTTATGAACGCAACTCTGCCATTCATCCCTATCTGGAACAATTTTGTGAGGCAATGCCACGATATTGATATGCGGATCGTTCCCACTCCAGCCCCCGCAATAAACACACTTGAATCTTTAATATCTTTCTGTGTTTTAATACCCCAGCCATCAAGCATTATCTGGCTGTTGTGCCTATCAAGCTTTTCCTGTGAAAATTTCAAGCGTCCGTATCTTCCTCCGCTTGCCGTTCACTCTCATTCTGTGTTAGAGAAAACGGACACGTATAACAGATGACATCGAAAACATTCAACGATCACAATATGAATGGGAGTTGTTCTACCTCACATAATATCCGTACATGTTGTAAATAAAATGTCCATGGATTGTGTATGATTCCATGCCCCATTCTTCAGGTAAAGGCCAGTACGGTTCACCATCTTTCAGCGCCTTGAGTGCCGCGTCATCAAGCATCTTATATCCGGACGTACGAACGAGTTCCACCCCCTGAAGTCTTCCATTTTTCTTGATGGTAAACCGTATCCTTAAATCGCCATAAATCCCTTTCATGCGTGCTTCTAAAGGATACATCCATATGCTTTCTATCCGTTCCTTTAATTTGCTCATATATCCTGTATAACGATATTCTGCCGTATTAAAGGTAATCGTCTTATCTCTGTCAGATTCTTTAGAACTCCCTTGAAAATCTTTTTTTGCAGTGCTGCTGATAATATCTCTATCAAATATTTTTGCCCATTCGTCATAACCCGGTTTCACCCTTCCTGCCTCTTCAGTTCGCTCCTTTGAGCTTTCAGGTGGACCTTTTTCAGGAGAGATTCCTTCGGGCAAGGGCTTGCCCGTTTTCCTCCCTCTTCCGGGAACTTCCGGTTTTTCTTTTGAAGGTATTTCTCGTCGCTTTTCAGGAGAGATTCCTTCGGGCAAGGGCTTGCCCGTCTTCCTCCCTCTTCCGGGAACTTCCGGTTTTTCTTTTGAAGGTATTTCTCGTCGCTTCTGCACAGGCGGCGCCATCCGCGGCCTTTTCGTGGGCTGAGGAATAAGGCGAGGGACCTCTTCAGGTTTGTTCAGTTCTTCGGGAAAAACGAGAGTAGTCACGAACTCTTCTTTGTTGTCAGACTTCGGGGTCGGCAAAAAATATATGCCAACGAGCAGCAATACATGAAATACAACAGAAAGAATGAAGAACGTTTTTATTTTCAAATCAAGATTTTTCCCGGGAGCCTGCGATATGGCTGATGTGCCGGGCCATTCCGGTTCCTTTGCTCCTTATCGCTTCATTTAAAATCCCGGAGGGAACGGGCAGTATATTTTTGCTTTCCTCACGGAAGAAATTCCACTTACGTAATATGCTGATATTTTATAAAATAAATTACCTGTCGAGCCGGATATCGTGCTGTCCGCGTTTTCTGCCCAGTCTACAGTCTTCTTGCTATTATTAATGGCATTTATAAGATAAATGTGATCAGCCTTCATGCCTTTCACATCTTCCATGCTTGGCTTAGGGAGGCCCCTGCTTTTTCCAAACTGAGTGTGGGAATGAAAATCACCGATGATTTCCAGCCGGTCAAAACGGTCCAGAACAGGCTGTATTTTTTTATGGCTTCTGTCGAGAGACGTTACGCCACGCGGTCTTCTGCTCGCTGTCTGAAAGCTAAATGCGTGCTCTATAATAAATCTATCCTTCAGTTTATAGCCAAGGAGATATCCCAGACACTCTTTCTTATATACTTCTGCTGAACTCAGTAAAATATCCAAAAATGCCGTTTCAGACAAATAAACTCTCATCTATTTAAGATGCCTGGGCAATCTCACGGAAAGAACAGGACACGGGGCGTTCCGTATGACCTGCTCAGCCGTACTGCCAAAGATCATTCTGTCTATTCCCTTTCTGCCATGAGTTCCAATGACAATCATATCTATATTCTGTTCTTCCGCGTATGTGACTATTTCTTCATGAGGAGTTCCTTTCAGCACTATCCGTTCTATGCCTTCGTAACCTCTCATTTCATCAACGAACAGTTTATCAAGTTCCTCTCGGGCGCTCTTTTCCATATCCTTATACATTTCATCCATCGATACGTGAGGGACATACCAGCCCGAGGTCTTTGCCACATCATACAGCACATGCAAAAAATAAAGCCTTGCCCCATACTGTTTCGCAAGATCAACCGCATATCTGAGAGCATTTACAGAGCTCTCGGAAAAATCCGTTGCAAAAACAATCTTTTTAATCTCCATAATCAACCTCCATCAGAAATTTTGCCGCGTATTCGGGTGACGTCGGCAATATATAAAAACCGGAACCCCATTCAAATCCGCTCGTCGTTAACAATCTTGGTATTATTTCTACATGCCAGTGGTAATCCTCACCCAGCGTATGCCAGTGATCCTTTCTCGGAATCCTGTTAGGAGCAGTATGAATAAAATAATTGAATGCTAAACCGTTAAAGGTCTTTCGGAGCTTCCTCAGAACAGCAGCCAGCACATACGCAAAGTCTTTCATTTCATCCGATTGTATATCCTGAAAAGCACAGCTATGTTTTTTCGGTATAATCCAAGTCTCAAACGGAAATTTTGACGCATACGGACAAAAGAGCAGGAAGTGGTCTGTTTCAAGTATCACCCGTTGATTGACTCTGAGTTCTTCTCTGATAACATCACAGAAAATACACCTTTCTTTATAGTTAAAATAGAGCTTGGCTCCATCGAGTTCTTCTTTAACTCTTTTGGGTATGACGGGAGTTGAAGCTATGTGTGAAGCCGGATGCGAAAAAAGAGCACCCGCCCGCTTTCCAGAATTCTTATATATTAAGGTATATCTGAATCTGGGATCTTCATCAAGGGCGACAATCCTTTCCCTGTAGGTTGTTATTACCCTTACCATCTGCTCAATGCCCATATCTTCAGGCCTTTTGGAATGGTCCGGGGATTCGATCACTATTTCATCTGCTCCTATCCCATTCATCTTATCGTATAAACCAACTCCCGTCCTGCCCAGATCCCCGTCTCCACAAAATACAGGGGTAACATGGGGAATAACTCTTGTCCACCATTCTCTTTCGGACCGCTTTGAGCCGCTTTTTTTTGGCATACTCATGATCGCTGGCGGCAGTTCATCTTCCTTCCCGGGACAGAGGATGCAATCCTTTTCATGATTTTCTGTGGCATGAATACTATAATCCGAGGGGTCCCGGGGGTAGGAATAAACAGCAATCCATCTTCCCAAGAGGGGGTCTTTCCTTAGCTCATGCATATCTGTTTTTTTCATATAATATCTTAAGCCCTTCAAGTGTCAGATGAGGATGCATGACATGTGGCCGTCCGATGAATGAATCCATTGCACCAGAGAATCCGCCGGTCATAACAATGCTCAGTCCGCAATGATTCTCTTCTTCCAGTTCAGCAATAATCCGTTCAACCGCACCCGCTGTCCCAAAAAAGAGCCCTGACCGAATGCACGCTGCTGTATCCTTGCCCAGCGCAGATTGTGGTGGCTCCAGAGAAACCTGTTCCAGTTTCGACGTTCCCTGACCGAGCATTTTATTCATTAATCCAATGCCGGGCAGGATAGAACCACCCAGGTATTCTGCATCCTGATTAACAACGGTTACGGTCGTAGCTGTACCAAAGTCAAGAACAGCAACAGGACTGTTCAGTATCTCATACGCACCAATGGCATTTGCAATTCTATCTGCACCTAATTCCCCGGGCTCTGCAATCCTGAAGTGCAAACCGGTATTCATTCTGTGGTTCACGGTTAACACTGCCATGTCCCTGTCACCCGAAAAACCCCTTAGAGCGCTCCCCATACGCTCCGACAGACCGTCAACTACAGAAGATATTATACCGTTAATATTCTTTTTTTCGATATTATTATCAGCCATAAACGCATTCATGGCCGTGCTGTATTCTGATGCACGAGCGTGCATATTTGTTCTCAATTTTTGAACAATCAGACCGCTGTCGGTAAAATAACCGATTTTTATGGTTGAGTTTCCAATATCGGCAGCTATAAGCATAGCACCTGCATGACAATATTTCTCATCGGGTTTTTCTGTAGCCATTTGAACGTTCCCATACATAGTGAAATCAATCTATACCATTAATATCACCCGTGCTGAACAGCCGAATATCACCCGAATCCATCCGAAGATGCAGCATACCAAGATCGTCAATATCTTCAGCTATGCCGGAACAGATCTCCTTGTTGTCGGCAAGGGTAATTCTTTTGCCCAGTGTTGCAGAGCGTGTTTTCATATCTTCAAGAACAGGTCTTTTGCCATTCTTTTCAAAATCTTTATAGCACGCCTCAAACTGCCTGAGAACACGTATGATAACACTGCTTCTTGAATAATCAATGCCCGTCTCGGCTTTCAGGGACGTTGCAATACGTCTGACCTCAGAAGGGAAGGACCTTTTATCCATATTCACGTTTATTCCTATGCCTATAATAGCAGCTTTTATCTTATCCGGATCTGCCCTGACTTCAGTAAGAATGCCGCCTACTTTCCTGCCCGACATAATCAGATCATTAGGCCATTTCAGAAGTATTGATTGCCCTGTTTCCTTTTCAAGCGCTTTTGCCGTTGCAACAGATGCCAGCATCGTAAGAACTGCGGCATCCCTGGGTTTCACAGCGGGCTGCAGTATAATGCTCATGTAGACATTCACTCCCGGCGGAGAAATCCACTGCCTTCCGATCCTGCCTCTTCCTTTTTCCTGTTTATCAGCAATGATGACCGTACCCGATTCAGCCCCATTCTGTAACGACAAAGTCATTGCTACTTCATTTGTTGAGTTGACAGATGGATAGTAGAGTATTCTTTTCCAGAGCAAACCACACGCGCTCACCGCAATATGATCCTCAGAAAGATCAGGGAACTTTACCAGCCGGTATCCCTTTGAAGGCAGCGCTTCAATAATGAAGCCCTTCTTTCTCAGGACTGTAATTTTTTTCCAGATAGCAGCTCGCGTAATTCCCAGAACACTGCTCATTTGTACGCCGGAAATATACGAGTCCCTCTCCTGAAGTAAGCGAAGAATATTATTTGGCATGACCGGTATGGCAATCCCTGAAATTACTCTTCTTCTAAAATCTCTACACTGATCCTGTCTTTAAGCGCATCAGCAAATGTTCCGGCATCATCACGGGTACCCACAATTGAACCGTAGTGCATTGGAATAGCAAGTTTTGGCTGCATGGCAAGAGCAGCCTCAACAGCTTCCTCAGCAGTCATTACGTATGTTCCAGACACCGGCAACAACGCTATATCTACCTTGAAGTCCTTCATTTCAGGAATATAATCAGTATCCCCTGCAATATAGATTCGCTGTTCATCTACGGTAAAAATGTACCCCACCCATGCGCGTTCCTTTGGATGAAAATGCTTGTTGATGTTGTACGAAGGTACCGCCTCTATCTCGATGCCCCCAATGTGCACTGTGTCCCCCGGCTTTACTATCTTCACCGTGCCGCTCAGTTTGCCTGCACAGTCAGCAGGTGCAACGATAACCGTTGCCGGCCCCTGAACCTTCTCAATATCATCGGGTGAGCAGTGATCATAATGGTCATGCGTAATAAGGATTATATCAGCAGTATCCTTTTTCTTAATTTTAAACGGGTCAGTATAGATGATCTTCTCGGCAATAATCTTGAATGTATCGTGACCAAGCCAGTGAATATCAGGTTTCATGATTGCGTCCCCCCTCACATTCATTAAATATATACAAAGCACAAAAACAATTATAAAAACTGTTTTCAGCGCCATTTACATAAAAACTTTTTTTCGATGAATATGATGAACTCTTTATCCCTTTAAAAAAGTATATCACAGAAGCACGGTTTTAACACGTATAAAATATAGTATAATTGAGCATGCATGATCAGTGGACAGAATCCTCCCTCCCTGACAATAACATCGGCTTGAGAAACCTTCTCGAGTACATCCATAAATCGAGGGGCATTGATTTCACTCTGTACCGTTTTTCCACATTTCGCAGAAGGCTAGAACTGAGACTGGCGGAGACGTCAACGCATAATTACCGTGAATACCTTGAATATCTCAGGTCTCATCCCGACGAAATAGACATCTTCATTCAGGCAGTCACCATAAAACTGAGCAATTTTTTCCGTGATCCTCTTGTGTACGAATTTCTCTATTCATATGTCCTTCCTGAAATGCTTACTGGGAACCATTTCCTCAACATCTGGAGTGTCGGGTGTGCCCGTGGAGAGGAGCCGTATTCTCTGGCAATCATGATTCATGATTTAAGGAAACTGACAAAAAAGTCCTGCGACGTGAAGATTCTTGGAACAGACATTGATCCCGAAGCGCTTAAACAGGCCATGAAAGGTGAATATTGTGAAGATGATCTTTTCGAGGTAAAGAAAAAGTATCTTGACACGTATTTCACGAGAACGCAAAACTCAGGCCGCACGCATACCACTGCCCTCTTCAGGATCAGTGATGAAATTAAATCAATGGTTACCTTTGAGCGCGCTGATATCATAAACTCAGGGAAACTGCGGGACACACTGAGTAATAACTATCAGCTTATTCTCTGCCGCAATGTTCTTATTTATGTAAACAGAAATTTCCAGGAAAAGGTACAGAGTAATCTTTCGGAAATGATTTCTGAAAACGGCTATCTGGTAACCGGAGAAACAGAAACACTTGCCGGAAGCCTCAGAGATTTTTTTATACAGACTTTTCCTGAGAAGAAAATTTTTAAAAAGAAGCCTCTGGGCGCAGGCCGGTAATTCCACAGGATGAATGGCAACTATCTAGTTTTCTTAATAGTACAGCTTCTTTAGGGTTCAGGTGTTCAGAGAATTTTACCCTGCCGGGCGTAAAAATCACTCAGGGCAAGGCGTATCACCCCGCCCCGTGACCATCTTCTCCCAGTAGTCGTTTCCAGTTGTCGTGCCGTTTTTTCCAGTTCTTCGAGGACCTCTGCTTCGAGGAAGATGGTTGTCCTGATCAGTTTTTCATGTTCGTGGTCCATACTCTCGTCCTGATCTCTTGTTATAACCTTACCACATATACAGCAGCAGTGGTAAGCCGGCTTCCATTTCTGCTACAGTTAACCATTATGCATTTCAGGAAAATAACAGCCTTATCCAATTCAAAGATCAGGGGAGCCCTCGAAATAAAGAAAAGGAGAAAGAAGCATTCTCCTCATGCCTTTCTGCTCGAAGGCCCACACCTAATTGAAATGTATCTACAGTCACGATGTAAGCCGGTCACCGAATTTCGCTTGGCAAAAGTTTTCCTGACAGCAGATTTCCTTAGGAAAAAGAGCGGGCAGAAACTTCTGAAAGACCTTTCTCATGAAACAGACGAAATTTTTGAAGTTACGAATACCATACTCTCTCAGATCTCGGACACAGAAACACCACAGGGTATTATTGCAGTAGGATCTTACCGCTCTCCTGCTCTTTCTGATCTGAGGCTCAAGGAAATCCCCCTGCTGGTCGTTATCGACCAGATCCAGGATCCCGGAAACCTCGGCACCATCATTCGCACTGCTGACGCATGCGGCTCTGACGGAATTATTCTTTTCCCCGGAACATGTGATGTATTTACACCGAAGACAATACGGGCAACAGCGGGGAGTATTTTTAATATACCTGTGGTAAACACTGACCTGAATACGCTAAAAGACTGGGCTCAAAAAAAGAGGATTTCCATAGCAGTTGCCGCTGCCCGGGCAGCATTATCTGTATATACCACGGACCTCACACAACCTCTGGCTGTTGTTTTTGGCAGCGAGGCTCACGGAGTAAGCACACGGATACGCCAGGCATCTTCATTATCTCTGCATATTCCGATATATGGAAAAGCAGAAAGCCTGAATGTTGCATCAGCAGCTGCCGTTGTACTCTATGAGACACTGCGCCAGAGAAATCGTGTGCTGTAATGTTTTTCTCGAGACTCGATTAACGGTTGTCGTGCCAACAATAACCCAGGCACATCGTCTTGACTTTACTGTTCTTACTAAAGCTGATAACACAAAACAGAAAATTCCTTCGTAAGAAACCGCACAATAAACGTCAGAGAATCACGAAATGAAGCTGGCCTGCAATGATTCCAGGAGACTTTCGACCTGTTCCACAGTCAGAGGTTTATAAAACATGTATCCCTGAACATATTGGCAATTCATATCCCTTATCTCTTTCAGCTGATCTGCTCTTTCGACACCCTCTGCCACCACATCGAGTTTCAGGGTATGCGCCAGCGATGCGATCGCCCTGACAATTTCCCGGTTCTCATTATCGGATGACATTTTCATGACAAATGAACGATCGATTTTCAGTGCATTGACCGCAAAGCGGTTCAGGTAACTCAGAGATGAATATCCTGTTCCAAAATCATCTATATGAATATGAATGCCCATATCTCTTAATTTTCTTATCATTGCAGTTGCGTGTTCATCGTTTGCCATTATGACGCTTTCTGTGATTTCCAGGGTCAGACAACAGGCATCGAGACAATGATTGTGTAATGCCCATCCAACCTTTGCTGCAAAGTCCACATCAAGGAATTGTTTCGCCGATACATTCACGCTCATATGCAGCATATCTGTTGCATACTTTTTTTGCCATACGTTAATCTGCCTGCATGCCTCCTCAAGAATCCATTCACTGATCGGTATGATCAGGCCCGTTTCCTCTGCAATTGGAATAAAATCCGCTGGATAAATAATGCCATGCTTTGAATGGTTCCAGCGTATTAACGCCTCAAAACCGATAACCCTTTCGGTATTCAGGTCCAGAATCGGTTGATAGTAAAGTATGAATTCCTCATGGTCAAGGGCTTTGCCAAGGTCGTTTTCAAGCTGCAGGCGGCCCATTCTGCTCGAGTATAGCTTTTGATCGAAAATCTCGCAGTTGGCCTTCCCAAGAGACTTTGCCTGATACATAGCCATTTCTGCATCCCGCATAACATCCTCAGGCTGCTCATAACCCGTGGAGCAGAATGCGATTCCGATACTTGACGACGTGTAGATTTCCTGTTCGTTGATATGAAAAGGGCGTTTAATCATATTTTGAATTCGCATAGTAATTTTGTCTATCTGTGCCCGGTCTTCAATATCTTCAATTAATACTGCAAACTCATCGCCGCCGAGACGAGCAATGGTATCACCCGGTCGAATAGATGCTGTTATTCTTTCAGCAAGATGAATCAACAGCTGATCACCTGTTGAATGCCCCAGGCTATCATTTACGACCTTGAATCGATCTAAATCCAGAAACAATACAGCTGAAAGGTATTTCTCATTTTCTTTTTTGCGCTTCATGATACGTTTCAGCCGTTGATTCAGTCGGTCCATGAACAGGGCACGGTTCGGGAGACCTGTCAGAGCATCGTGCAGGGCATCGTGCATTAACTGTTCTTCAGCCTGTTTTCTTTCTGTAATGTCTGTCTGTGATCCGGCAAAACGGAAAGGATTCCCGACGTGATCGTACTCAGCCAAACCCCTGTTAAAGACCCAGAGATATCTGCCATCTTTGTGCCTTATGCGATATTCACAACCGAACTGAGGTGTATGGCCGTCCAGATGTCCCGAGATTTTCGATTCCAGCTGCTGGCGGTCATCCGGATGAACCAGATCAAACCAGGCGTCGGGATACGATCCGATATCCCCATCATCATAACCAAGCATTTCTTTCCACCGGTTCGAATAAAAAACCGAATTTTTTTTCAGGTCCCAGTCCCAGAGCCCATCATTCGCGCCACGTGCTGCCAGGGCATACCGCTCATTGCTTTCCCTTAATTCCTGTTCAATTTTCGTGCGCTCTTCTACTTCAGCATGAAGGTCTCGATATCCTTTTTCGAGTGATTTGCTCATTTTATTGAACGTCTCTGCGATCTTTCCGAATTCTGTTGTATCGTCAACAGTAACGGTATATCCGAGCTCACCCTTTATAACCGCGCATGCGGCTTCTTCAAGCTTTTTTATTGGTCGTATTATTGACAAAGCAAGCCGTGTTGCAATCAAGAGACCGAGGATACCGGACAACAGAGTAGTAATTACTATAACAATTTTCGCCTTATTAACCCTGCCTAAGGCAGAGCTAGTCACAACAGCCAGTTTGTTGCTAGCCTTGGCAGACATCCCTCCTGTCATTAACAGCAGATCATTCCCTATGACAGCAGCGGAATGTCTCAAGTTATCAACTCTTTCCTTGTTTGCAGATGCGGTTATATAAAAACTCATGGCACGTTGATAGGCTTTAATCTTTGCCTGCATCTCATTGATTTGGCCGTCTACGGATGACTCATGGTGGCAGGACGTACATGTCTCTGCTGATGATTCCAAGCTCGCAACATGAGTGACAATCGCATCAAGTTTCTGGCCCGCCGGGGTATGGACCGTGTAAAGGTCTGCTTGAACTTCCTGCAGGCTTATAATGAGTTCCTTGCGAAGGGCCTCTATCCCATGAAGCTTGATGAGGCTGTTTATTTCCGAAAGCGTGGTTTGCATATAAAACATGGCTATGATAGCACCGGCTGCAAATGCCATAAAAAGCGGAAGCATGAATATAATGATTTTTCGCTGCATCCTATGAATCGCCTTCTATTTTCGATACATAGTTTCTCACAGACTTTTCCCCATCATTATCTTTTGCATTGGTATTGATAATTGCATTCTTGCAATTAATATGCCAAAAATAAGCCACAAGACGCATAACATCCTGATATTAAATGATTATTTTATTTTTTATCCGTTATTTAGAGAAAGAATGAACAGTTTTCAGGGGCTTTAAAGGGGGATTTAACTCACCAAAAGGATAGGATACAGCAAGCCTGATAGCATTGATGTCAAAAAACCATTACAGAGAGGGCATTTTTTTGTCAGCCACTGAAGACAGCTATTCTGTTCGCAAACTAAAATTCCTTGAAAACCTTTGCCAAAGAGTCTCCGGCCACATGCATGCGGAACTCATTAAAGTACCCAAACGGTGTCACCATAACAGCATATCCCGTTCTTTCAAGCCTCTGCCGTACATCATCAAGCACCCGGCGCGCAAATTCAGGAGATGATTTCGTTGATGAAAGATGATTAAAAGAATGAAGAACAATATTTTTTGTCTTAAATTTTCCCGCAAGCCACTTCGCATTCTTCACAAACTTCTGGACAACACTGCTGAATTTTGCCTCGTCCTCTGCTTCGCAATGGAAGAATATAACTACTGCATCTGATACTGCCTCTTCCTTTTCATCAGCAGGCACATTATCCAGACTTTTTGAAGCTGTTTTATACCACCAATCATTTGTAAAGAACAGTAACAGTTTCACAGCATATTCCTTTTCCGGATAAACGCTTTCCTCCTGTCGAAAACAATTACAAATATTATATCATTATGGTAATGGATAACAGATTCCTGAACGAATCGTTCACAGTTGCTGTAAGAGCTGCACATCGTGCAGGTGAGGTGATTCTGAGCAACCTCGGCCAGCTTTCCACTGCTGATGTACAGTCAAAAGACGCCTTTGACTTTGTGACCAATGTTGACAGATTATCAGAATCCATCATCATGCAGACAATCCGGGAAAAATTTCCCTCTCACTCCTTCCTCGCTGAGGAAACTCTCCAGGAGAAAGAAAATGGTCATTATCGATGGATCATCGATCCGCTTGACGGTACTACGAACTATATACATGCCTTCCCGGTTTTTTCTGTCTCGATCGCCCTGCAGTATAAAGGCTCGATAATCCTAGGCGTTATATTCGACCCTCTGCGTGGTGAACTCTTCCACGCACTGAAAAACAGCGGCTGCTTTTTGAACAATACACGGGTTCAGGTATCCTCAACCGCTTCGCTGGACAGGAGCCTTATTGCCACAGGGTTTCCTTTCAGAAAAAAGGCTTTGATTGATGCTTATCTTGACGCCTTTAAGAAAGTCTTTTCCGGTGTAAGTGATATCAGGCGGGCTGGTTCTGCCGCACTTGATTGTGCCTATCTTGCATCGGGGAGATGTGAGGGATTCTTTGAACTGAATCTAAGCACCTGGGATATCGCGGCGGGGAGCCTGCTGATCACAGAAGCTGGAGGCATCATTACCGATTTTGGAGGAGGAGGAGACTATCTGACAACGGGAAATGTTGTCGCTGGAAACGCTCACATACACGGCATGCTCCTGACCATCATCAAAGATATTTTTCATGGAGCTATTGAGAAGTAACGGGGATCAGAGGCCGGTAGGATGGTCGATAAAGGATACGACAAGCCCAAATTTCTTTTTGAGCAGTCTTCCGACAGCCTGCACACCGGGCGTTTCTGTTGCATAATGTCCGGCGTATATGAGATTAATCTTCATCTCTTCTGCAAGTGCATAAGCACTATGGGAAGATTCTCCTGTCAACAGGGTATCAATACCATATCTTTCAGCATCATGAATAGCCGACCACCCCCCTCCTGAAACAATGCCAACATTTCTTACGTGTCCGGAGAAAGGAATCACAATTGTCTTCGTATGCAACACCTTTTCAACCTTGGCGGTAAATGCCTTAACAGAAAGAGGTCGTTTTGTCCTCCCCCAATAACCGATTTGCTTACCATGATATTCACCGAAGGCTCCCATTTTTTTTAACGCAAGGAGTTTAAGGATCTGGGCGTTGTTCCCGAGCTCAGGATGCCAGTCAAGTGGAAGATGACAGGCATAGAGCGAAACATCAGCCGCAAGAAGCATGCTGATCCGTTTGCGTACTATTCCTCTAACAGCTTTTATACCACCCCATATAATCCCATGATGCACAAACAGTAAATCGACTTTTTCAGTAACAGCCTTCCTGAACACATATTCGCAGGCATCCACTGCAATACCAATTCTTTTAATCCTGTCTCTTCCCTCGACCTGGAGTCCGTTTGAGCTTTCGTCATTCGGAAAATCTGTTATGGAAAGTTTTGTGTCAAGAAATGAGGTCAGTTGCCTGAGGGGTGTCTCTTTCACGCGAATGGATTATTGTTTTCAGTGTCCGTCAAGGTTAAACTCATACGTGTTCCATTGCCTGCATTCATGGCAACGCCCGGACCATTCCAGTGAAATGGTCCCACAATTATTACAGCAATATGGCAGCCTGACGGCGCTTTTGAAATCTATAACCTTCTTAAATTCTTCAATAGCTTTTTCGAGCTCGTTTCTTCTCACATAAAGATTGCCAAGCAACTGATGTTGTTCCTGGTATGCAGCACCACCCGCATCCATGCTTGTCAGTATTTCAAACGCATCATCAATCATTTCGAGCCGGTAGTACAGCTTACCCAGAAAAAACTTCGTAACGGGATCATTTGGGTTTCGAGAAATTCCATTCTTATAAATCCGTATAAGCCGCGCGGGTTCATTGAGATTTATCAGCAGATCTTCGAGCCTGGCCAAGACAACCTTTGAACCGGTTTGTTCATACATCTTCTCGAGCAGATTGATGGCTTCTTCGTTTTCGCCCTCTCTCACCAATACTTCTGTAATACCGAGGGTTGCCGGGGTAAAATATTGATCTGTGCGTAGAATTGATTTGAACGCTTTCTTGGCCTTCTCAAGCTGGTTGTTTTCCAGACTGTCTCTTCCATACTCGTACTCGTATCCCAAAAGATCCCGAATTCCCCTTTCTTTTTCTTTCTGACTGTGCTCATGCTTTAAGATCGTCTTTTGAAGAGCAAGAATGTCATCCCATCTGCCCTGTTTTTCATAGATTGACCGCTTTCTGTATAAGGCTGTCAGATTTTTCCCGTCAGTTTCGAGGATATCATCGAGATACCTCACGGCCTCGGACCATCTGTCAGTCTTTTCCATGAGTTGTTCCAGTAAAAACAGTGTTTCGAAATTCTTTGGGTCAATACCTCGTGCCTGCTGGTAATATCCATTCGCCTGCTGGAAGTTGTTCTCTTCAGCATAAATATCACCCAGCCTCAGAAGAGCATTGATATATTCAGGGTTTTCTTTCAAAATGCCCTCTAGTGCCCCCTTGGCATTTTCTCTGTCATGAGACAGCAACGAATTTAAGGCCTTAGAATAGAGTTCCTGTATTTTAACTTCCTGCTTCTGCTTCCTTTGTACCTGCCAGTTATCGATAAACCGACGTGTATCCCTGAAAGATACAAAGAGAAGCGTCAGGAAAAAGCCAACTGCACTGGAGATAAGGATCAGGGTAATTTTGGGCACGTTATACGTACCGTCGAATGGAATCTTTATTGTAGTAATTTCAGCATTTTCAATAGAAAAAAATGCGATAGCCGCAAAAAAAATAATGATGATAAAGAATGCCAACTTTCCCATTAGTGGTGGTATCCTCTCCCACGAATAATCGTAAAAGCCCGATAGAGCTGTTCAACGAGCAACAGTCTCGACAGCTCATGGGTCAATGTCATCTTTGAAAGGGCTAATCTTGTCGTGGCCATTCTTTTCACTTTTTCTGATACTCCGTAGGCACCGCCGATAACAAAATTGACTGCAGGCCTGTTATTGTGGAGAAATTGAGCAAATTCAATCGATGAAAGATGTTTGCCTTTTTCATCAAGCAGTATATAGGGAATATTCAAGCTCACTACTTTTTCTCCGTCTTTTTCTGTCATTCTTCGGATGTCTTTTCCCTTCTCCTCTTTGAGTTCCTTGAGCATAATGTCCGTGAAGGGTTTCAACAGCTTAAGATACTTATTTATACCATCACGTATGAACTGCTCTTTTGTTTTTCCCACCCATATAATCTCTATTCTCATTCAATTCCACGAGTGGTGCATCCATCCAGAGTTTTTCAAGATTATAGAAATGCCGTGTTTCCTTCTCAAAAATATGTATAATCACATCTCCGTAATCGATCAGGACCCAATGACTGTAGTCAAGCCCCTCAATTCCCCGAGGTTTTATGCCGATGCTGGATAATTCCTGTTCTACGTATTC
This sequence comes from Nitrospiraceae bacterium, assembly GCA_020347665.1. Lineage (GTDB taxonomy): Bacteria > Nitrospirota > Thermodesulfovibrionia > Thermodesulfovibrionales > UBA6898. Next base: position 2,214,349 of record CP070737.1, on the reverse strand, counting down.
TGCTATGGCTTTTACCTGAGTCGTGCTTTCAGCAGAGCAGATCAAGAAGTAATCTGCGACTACCGTGAGACCTGTTAATTCGAGTACTATGAGGTCTCCAGCCTTCTTCTTAAGAGCATGGCGTGCAGCTGTAACTGCCAGATCCTTACTTTTTAAAAGACATCCCTCCTTTCTTTACGGTGCGCGCGATATTACCTGAATGCTCATAGGTTCTGCAGATTGAATGTCTACCGTTTATACAGTCTTTTAGAAATTATATAGGATTCAACGCCCTCTGGCAACAGGTATTTTATACTGAGACCGCCTTTTATCCATTTTCGAATTGCTGTTGAAGAAATTGCTACGTCCGTCACAGATATCAGGTGAGCCGTTTTATTCGTTGTCAGCCTCACGGCAAACATCTTTTTCTTTCCGGAATCAAGCTCGTCGAGCATACTCTTTTTTACGGAAATATATGGTGATGAATACAGGTCCTGAAAACGGTTATCAGGACGGGAAATAATTATAAAATGAGCAAGGGTAAAAAGCATCTGGGGCTTCCACCAGTTCGGAATATCCAAAAAGGCATCAATCCCGAGAATAAAGTACAGGTCAGCATGTTTGAACATCTTTTGCAGCATTTCCAGGGTATGCACGGTATAAGATTTTCCTCTGCGTTTGCACTCTATATCAAGAGCAGTAAAGCGGCTGTTTCTCTGAGTTGCCAGTCTCAACATGGTAAGACGATCAACAGCCCCAGCTATATTACCCGATTTCAGAGGCGGTCTGCCCGAGGGAATAAAAAGAATTTGTTCAAGACCGAGTATCTCGCGCACCTCTTCAGCAGCTCGTAAATGCCCATAATGTATCGGGTTGAACGTACCACCGAAAATACCGATCTTCATAGTGCTGTTACCTTATGTATTATACGTGCCCGCCCGAGGCGAGCTAACCTGTCTTTTGTTCTTTCTGCTTACTTCCTGCTGTCTACTGCTTACTTTTCTTATAACTATTCTCTCAATTGTCCGTTACCCAACACAATAAATTTCGTGCTTGTTAATTCCTCGAGTCCCATGGGCCCACGCGCATGGATCTTGTCAGTTGAAATGCCGATTTCTGCGCCAAGTCCAAACTGAAAGCCATCATTGAAACGTGTTGACACATTGATGAATACAGCGGAAGAATCAACCTCTCTCAGGAAACGCATGCCTTTGGCATAGTCTTTTGTGACAATCGCCTCAGAATGAGCAGAACCGTATTCAGCAACATGTTTCATTGCTTCGTCAATATTTTTCACAACCCGCACGTTCAATATCAGGTCAAGATATTCATCATAATAATCCTCTTTTTGCACTGTATCGATCGCAGAGACTATCCGCCGTGTCTCTGCGCAGCCCTTAATGGTTACCCCTGCCTTTTTAAATCTCCTGATCATTGTCGGCAGGAAGGCTTTTGCAACAGGCTTATCAACAAGCATGGTCTCCATGGCATTGCATGTTCCCGGCCTCTGAACCTTCGCATTAAAGCATATGTCTTGCGCCATGGCAAGATCAGCATCCCGGTCAACAAACACATGACAGACGCCTTTGTAGTGTTTCAGCACGGGTATCCTTGAATTTTCGGTAACTGCCCGTATGAGTCCTTCGCCACCCCGCGGGATAATAAGGTCAACGATCCCTTCCAGCTTCAGCAGCTCCATGACCGCCTGCCGGTCAGGGGTGTCAATATACGTAACACATCCAGGAAGAAGCCCTTCTGCCTTTGCAGCATCCCTGAGAATCTTCACAATTGCTTTATTCGAATGGATGGCTTCCGACCCACCGCGTAAAATTACCGCATTTCCCGCCTTCAGACAGAGGCTTGTTGCATCTGCGGTCACATTCGGACGAGATTCATAGATAATTCCGATAACCCCGATAGGCACTCGCATTCTTCCCACCGTCATCCCATTAGGCCGTTGCCACATTTTTGTAATTTCACCCACCGGATCAGGGAGTGCTGCAACTTCGATCAACCCCTCCGCCATCTCATGGATACGCTTGTCGTTCAGGGTAAGCCGATCAAGTAATGCCTTTGATAACCCTTTTCCCCTTCCAAAGGCTAAATCTTTTGCATTCTCCCGCTTCAGTGCCTTTGCACTTTTTTTGACAGCTGCCGCCATCTTTATCAGAGCGCTGTTCTTTTTTTCTGAAGAAACCTTGCCAATTGCCCGGCCGCCGACCCGCGCTTCTTCAGCCTTCGATAGCACAAATGACTTTAAGTCCATACCGTTTCTCCTGCCGTATGAATTTGATTTATACTCGTAACGTACTATGCATTATATCATAATTCTTGATGGTCCCTTCCGATGCTGTAAGCAGCAATGTGAATACTCAGCATCCTGGCGCCTTTTTGTATTTGGTTTTCATAACGTTTATACTATTTTATGCCGTGTATTAAGGTCCTCCCAACAGATTTAAGAAATAAAATTGCAGCAGGTGAAGTGGTAGAACGGCCGGCATCGGTCGTTAAGGAACTCATTGAAAATGCGATTGATGCAGGCAGCTCCGAAATAATTATTGACGTTCGCTCCGGCGGCAAACATCTCATAAGGGTCTCTGATAATGGCACGGGAATGGATAAAGAAGACGCCCTGAAAGCATTCGAGAGGCATGCCACAAGCAAACTGATCCAGGAGACTGATCTCTTTGCCATCAATACCCTCGGCTTTAGGGGTGAGGCGCTTCCGGCAATAGCTTCTGTTTCAAAAATTCAAGTACATACCGGATCAGGCTCAGCTGCCCAGGGGACGTTGATTGAGATACGTGGGGCGGAAATCAAAAACGTGAAAGATGCGCCGCCATACCCCGGGACATCAATCGAAGTAAAAGATCTTTTTTATAATACACCGGCACGGAAGAAATTTCTGAAATCAACTCATACAGAGCTTTATCATATTATTGATACCGTTACCCGGTTGGCAATTCCCAGTCCCCAGATTGCCTTTACGCTGACCGTTGACAATCAGGATACCATGAACCTTGCGTCAGCCTCAGGTGTGAGAGAACGTCTTGTCCAGATTTTCGGGAGTGATTTTGTAGCCGGGCTGACTGAAATGCAACATGCAGATAGTGGCATCGCATTTCATGCATTTGTATCAGACCATCAAAATTTCAGAAAAAGCAAAGGACATCAGTTCATATTCATTAACAGAAGGCCGGTGAGGGAACCGTCCATTGCCCATGCTGTTTATAAGGCATTCGAAGGAATATTGCCTCAGGACCGGCACCCGATATATGTTATTCTTCTTACTATTGATCCCCATATTGTAGACGTCAATGTGCACCCAACAAAAAGAGAAGTACGGTTTGCCGAAAAAGAAACCATATACAGGATAATAATCAGAGAAGTCAGAAACAGCGTTCAGCGTGGTCGGAGAGAATTCACCCGGGAATTCACCGGGCCACCTGCGTCAGATTATTCAGAGGAGACAGATCATCTCCGTCATCAAACGTTTGATAGCGGTGATGCAGCATCGGTAATCTCAGAAAACCTCGAACTTCCCTACAAGCACATTTCACCGTCCCTTTATATCGGAGATACGTTTATAGCGATTTCAGGCAAAGGAGGACTGACCATTATAGACCACCATGCTGCACACGAACGGGTTCTCTTCGAAAAACTACTCAAAAGCAGCACCATCGCATCCATGCAGCTACTCTTTCCGAAACAGATGAGGTTTTCGGCAAAGGAATATAGCATTTTATTGAAGAACAGAGATGCACTGAGCGCCCTTGGTATTGAAATCGATGACTTCGGCCAAAATACTATTGTGGTCAGATCAGTTCCGGAAGAATTCTTCAACGCAGACCTGGAGAGTATACTTTCTGACATTGCCTCAGGACTCATAGATGGTTCAGTTTCAAAAACGTCTCTTAAAAAAGACCTTGCGGCTCTCGTTGCCTGTCACCGTTCCATAAGGGGTAAAGAGATATTGGGCACCGAAGCAATTTCATCTTTAATCTCTGATCTGGAAAATACGGAGCACCCTGACCAGTGTCCGCATGGGAGACCTACCAGAATCTTTTTTACCTTCGACGACCTAAACAGACTGTTCAAAAGAAAATGAATAAAGTCATCATCATTCTCGGGCCTACCGGTGTTGGGAAAACCGGCGCATCAATACTGCTTGCCAGGCGTCTTGCAACAGAAATAATAAGTGCAGATTCTATGCAGATATATCGGGGTATGGATATCGGTACTGCCAAACCCCCTGCCAGGATCAGGGAAGAGGTCCGCCATCACATGATCGACATTGTAAGCCCGACCGAATCATACAGTGTTGGCCAGTATCTGACAACAGTCGTGCCCATTATTGAGCAGCTGCACCAGAAGGGGCTTCTGCCAATCATCGTCGGCGGAACCGGTCTCTATATCACAGCGCTGACACGGGGTTTATTTCGCGGCCCTCCGGCTGACCAGACCTTGAGAGACGAGATGCTATCAATGGAAAAAAACGAAAAAGGCATTTTATATTCCCATCTCCGTCACATGGATCCTGCGACTGCGGAAAATATTAAAAGTAATGATACACGCCGGATTGTCCGGGCACTGGAGGTCTGCATCAACACGAAATCAAAAATGTCTTCAATGCAAAGAATGTTTACAAACCCACTCCCGTATACATTTAAAAGAATTGGCCTTATACGCGACAGAAGCGAACTGTACCGGATGCTTGAAGAACGTGTTGACAGCATGATTGCGTCTGGTCTTATTCAGGAAGTATCCACCATTCTGGACATGATTCCTGACAGGACTCCTCTGCAGGCAATTGGCTACAAGGAGATTGCTCAATATCTCTCAGAAAACATATCCAGAGAAGAGGCAATCAGGCTGGTCAAGAGAAATACAAAGAGATACGCAAAAAGACAGTTAACCTGGTTCCGGAAAGATCCTGCAATTCACTGGGTTGACATATCAGGTGTCCATAACAGTGAGACAATATGCCGTATGATTACGGATACGCTTTTAGAACATAACATTACCGGCAATCTCGGACAACTCACAACGCTCTTGTAATGGAAAAACCTTGCATAATTGGGCAAAATAATTTAATGTAAATTATCAACACACATGAGGGAGATCACAAAATGTCGGGCAAAGTGCAGAGCCTCCAGGATAATTATCTGAACCAGTTAAGAAAAGATAAGATTCCGGTTGTGGTTTATCTTACGAATGGAGTTCGACTGAAGGGGCTCATCAAGGGGTTTGATACATTTGTCATCCTGCTAAAAGAAACTTCTCAGCAACTTGTTTACAAGCATGCCGTATCTACAATCGTTCCTGAGAAGGATATTGACCTCAGATTTGAAAACAGCCCGTAATCGCAGAAATCCAGTCCCCACAGTAGACATCATCATTTCCTATAGGAACGGCATCGTCTTGATAAAACGAAAGAATCCCCCTGAAGGATGGGCTCTCCCTGGCGGGTTTGTCGATTACGGTGAAACACTGGAACAGGCGGCATCACGTGAGGCACAGGAGGAGACCGGACTGGATGTTCGGCTTATACGTCAGTTTCACAGTTATTCTGCTCCTCACCGGGACCCGAGACAACATACCATTTCAACGGTATTCCTGGCGCATGCCTCAGGTAGGGCAGAGGCCGGAGATGACGCTGCAGAGCTCGGCGTTTTTCATGAGGATACGCTTCCGAAAGATATAGCGTTTGACCACAGAAACATTCTCAGTGATTATTTTAAAGGGAGGTACTGATTAAATGCTTAAATCCATGCGACAGCATGCAAAATATTTTTATGTGTTATTTTTCATCGTCATTCTCTCCTTTATTTTTTGGGGAGTAGGAACTGTTGATCAGAATACATCAAATGTCATTGCCGAGCTTGATAACCATAAAATACCTGCCGAAGAATACTGGCGGGCATATGACCGGGCATTGCGGTTTTACCGTGATATCTACAAAGACGATTTTGATGAAGCGATGGAACAAAAACTCAATATAAGAAAAAACGTTTTAAACACGCTGATAGAAAACAGGGTGCTGCTGGTAATTGCACAGGAACTGGGCATTACGGTTACCGATGAAGAACTTCATGACGCCATAAAGCATGAACCCTCTTTTTTGAAAGATGGGGTCTTTGACAGGGATCTTTATTTCAGAACGTTGAAATATTCACGCATTACGGCGGAGGCATATGAATCAATAAAACGTGAGGAACGGCTCATCACAAAAGCCAGACAGCTCATCAAACTTACAGCTTACATTCCTGAAGACAAACTAACGTCTTTTTCATCAAATCAACAAACGCTGGACGCCGTAAGGGAAGCCATGGTAAAAGATTTTGAAGAGCGGACTATAAAATCATATATTGCCGGCAGAAAAAAAAGCATGAAGATAACAATTTACGATGAGCTTATATAGTGCAAAAAACGGCGAAGGAAGACCTCAACCGTCTCAGGCAATTAGCATCGTTTACCGCATCACGGATTCTGCTTACGGCAAATGCTTTTAGAATATTTGATCATCTCGAAGAGCCCGGAAAAACGGCTTTACAGCTCTCGAGAAAACTCTCAACTGACAAACGAGCGACTGAACTGCTGTTGAACAGCCTGGTAGCTCTTTCCCTGCTAAAAAAGATAAAAGGTACATATAAAAACGCTGCTCTTGCCTCGCAGTATCTTGTTTCGGGAAAACCGGATTATCAGGGTGACATTATCAGCCATTATAATGTCCTCTGGGACAACTGGTCAGGTCTTAATACTGTCCTCAAAACCGGGAAGCCGTTTAAGAAATCCTTTGATCATAGATCGTTTATTATGGGTATGCATAATCTTTCCGTTCCGAGGGTATCAGACGTGTTACGACACATCAATTTAAGAGGTGTTACGCGTGTTCTTGATCTCGGCGGCGGACCCGGGACCTATTCAATTGCCTTTGCTAAGAAAAATATACATGTCACACTTATGGATTATCCGGAAACTCTGAAAATAGCCAAAAAACTGATAATAAAAGCTGGTGTTAAAACCCGTATCAGACTACTCCCTGGGGATTTCTGCACTGATGACCTGGGGAATGGTTATGATCTCATATTCATTTCTCACATTTTCCATGCGTACAGTGCAAAAGCATCAGTTTCCATACTCAAGAAGAGTTGCCGCGCACTCAACAGAGGGGGAAGGGTTGTGGTACAGGAATTTCTTCTGCATGAAACCAGAACGTCTCCGCTGTCAGGTGCTCTTTTTGCCATAAATATGCTCGTTAATACCATGGGAGGAAGAACATATACGCCGACCGAGATAGGTTCATGGCTAAAGCAATCAGGATATATTGCTGTCAGAAAAGCTATTAATGATGATTATGTTTTTATGAACGGCAGAAAAAAATAGTGATTTTGAGGCAATTATCTCCTGGGATAACATGGTGCTAGATGTATGCAGAATGTATACACAAGAATATTTTATTGACAAGAAAAAAACTTTCAGTTACTTTGTAAGTAAGTTGCAAATAGGATCTTACCAAAACATGATAATTATCAATAAAGGAGGTATATAAATGAAAAACCTGCTGCTTATACTATTATCGTTTATTATTGCCTTTACTCCAGCTATGGCATTGGCTTTTGAGAGTGATAAAACCGAAGCTATAGCCGCTGACACGCTTCTCATGAGACCGCTTGGCCTTGCTTCGTTAGTAGTTGGAACATCTCTGTTTATCGTATCGTTTCCATTCTCTATGCTTGGGAACAATGTTCATGAGACACAAAAAGTTCTCATAGAAGACCCGTTTAATTACACGTTTAAACGGCCCGTCGGTGAGTTCGAATATGAGGGGGAAGATTACTGACAGGTACCAATAAATTATAATTCTGCAATATGTAATGGATTTAATATATAAGGGGTTGTCTGCAAGAATTGAGACACCCCTTTACGTTTAAGGTTACCGGAAAGATGAAAGAATAAAGAACACCAATATTGCAGAACATGTGGGAGAAAGAAATGCAGTACGAACAGCTGATTGATGAACTAAAAAAAGGACCCGGACTCGGGAGGGCAAAAGCAGCAGCGGATCTTGGAAAGCTGTGTGACATAAGAGCCATGCACCCTTTGGTCGACGCGCTCAATGATTCAAATATGACTGTCAGAAGTAATGCTGCTTACGCTCTTGGAGAAATTGGAGCAAAAGATGCTGCACCTTTCCTCATCGAATTACTTAAGGATCCATCTGATCGTCCAAGAAAAAGCGCGGCAAAGGCACTGGGCATGCTGCGGACACCTAAGGCAATTCCCCATCTCGTAAAGGCTCTTAACGACGCTTCTTACAGGTTCAGAAAAAGCGCTGTCAACAGTCTCGAGCAGATAGGTGGTACTGGGGTTTTACAGGCACTTGAGCACGCTCTTTCAGATGATGACAAGCTGGTATCTCATGCAGCGGAGACTGCTATTAAAAGACTCCAGAATACATAATTCACCTTTTTGTTGAACACCTAACAACCCAGCACGTGAACAAATAAGTTCTCAGGCTTTTAATATGCCTTGTTTGTGATATCGTCGTTTCCATCATGCATTACTCCCGGGTTTTTTCCGATTTAATCATGGGAAAACATTACGGACTTCGATTGTAAGTGTTAATGCTGAGAAAAATACTTTCTTTCTGAAAAATATTTTTAAAACTTTCTCAAAAGAAGACCGGACTGAAATCAACACAAACAAAGGCGTGAATTCCCCCCTCTTATGCGTTAGATCACACTAACAGATAGTTCCTGAGACTTAT
>CP070737.1:2185402-2205500 GCA_020347665.1 Nitrospiraceae bacterium | reverse complement strand
AGTACCAGAGGGCCAGCTTAAACGTGCCCGGGCCCTTTGCCTTGATCCTTGAGAGCACCTGATGGCTTGCGTGGTGCGTTGGGAACGGATAGGACTCAGGCTGGCCTTTTGGCGCGCCGTCAAAGACGTCCTTCACCTTCTTTCCCTGGCCTTTCGGGACTTTATAGGCCTTCCAGCTCCCGCCCACAGCCTTGCAGTTGCCGCCCGGATTGTCGACATTCCCGGTGAGCGATGTAAGAACCTGGCGCGCGCGCTCTGAATCGCATCCGTTATAGTTTGTGACAGGTCCCCTGTATGCCATCAGGACAGCCGGTTTCGTTGTTGCATACTCGGTTGCTATCCGCTCGATCGTTGAGGCTGACACACCTGAAATCTTAGATGCCCATGCCGGGGTGTACTTTGCATAGTGCTTCTTCAGCGCTGCGATCTTGTTGGCTACCGAGTCATCGTGTTTTTCCGTACACTTACAGAATTTCAGGAATTCCTCGCCTGCGCCCTTGTAGAGGCCCTTATTCAGAACCACGTTCGTCATGGCAAGGAAGACCGCCATGTCAGTTCCCTGCTTGATCGGTATCCATTCATCGGACTTTGCAGCGGTGTTGGACATCCTCACATCAAAGGTCACCATCTTTACGCCGCGGTCAACCTTTGCCTTCATGATCCTGTGGGCGACTGAAATATGGTTCGTGTGGGTCTCAAGGATGTTACTCCCGAAAATGAGCATGTACTTGGTGCTGTCAATGTCCCAGTTGTCAAAATGTCCACCCCAGGTCATTTCCTGGGCAGTCCATTTGGCTGACTCGCACACTCCGGTGTGGTTTCCGACCGAGCCGGTGCCCGTGGCTTTTGCAAGACCGGTTATGACCTTGCTAGCGCTTGCCTTTGCCCTTCCGTAATGGTATAAGAACTTCTCGATCTCTCCTGCATCACGGAGTGCCTTGATCCTGTTTGTCAGCTCGGAAGTCGCCTCGTCCCAGGATATCCTCTTCCATTTGCCTGAGCCGCGGGCCCCTGCCCTTTTCATCGGGTGCAGGATCCTGTCAGGGTCATAGACCGAGGTAAGACCACCCTGCCCTCTCGCGCAGATATACCCACCAGTCCTTTTTGACTTCGGGTTACCTTCGAGCTTCACGATCCTTCCGTCTTCTACAAATCCAATCATCGCGTCCCGTGAAACACACTGCCAGCAGCATGTTGGAATCCCCTTCCTCTCTTTGCCGGTTTTTGGTGAGAAATCCCTGCCAGTCTGCGTTTTTACGGTTCCTGCAAGGGCCTCTGATTTTAAACCCTCACCGGCTGCGAGGACCGCTCCGCTGGCAGCAGCAAATTTCATAAAGTTACGTCGCGTTATTTGTGACATGTGTACCTCCTTTCTTGGCCCTTATATAATCCTGTCACGGAACTCGGCCAATCTTTTCTTTTCGTCCTTATGGTCAAATTTGTATCTGCTCAGTATGCCTTCGGGGTCAATATAGAACACATGGGGCGCCGTCTTTTCCCCGGGCAGGAGTGTTGTCTTCTTGCGGTTTTTGTCCAGATTGAATTTCTTTATCAGTTTCGATACCTCGCTGTTCGGGTCGTTCATATCACCGAATTTTCTCGCGCCATGAGGGCAGGACTGTACGCATGAGGGCTCGATGCCTTTGTCCACACGATGATCGCAAAACGTGCATTTACCGATACCGAGATCGTTCTCCCTGTTCGGTTTGTCCAGTTTTGCCTGCGGATCAACATAACGAACCCCGTAGGGGCATGCCTTGATGCATTTGTAACAGCCAATGCAGAGGGAATTATCAAAGAGAATCATCCCGTCCGGACGTTTATAGGTCGCCCCGGTCCGGTAACGTTTTCCGTTTAATTTCATCCTCTTGCCACTTTTGGCTTCAGGACATTTCTCCACACAGGGTGGTACATCGGATTTCTGTCCTTCTGTTCCTACCTCTCCGGCGCAGTGATTACAGAGTCTGGGTACAAATGCCCGCCTGTTCTTGGGAAATGTTCCCCAATCCACTGTTTTGATTACTGCGTTCCATCTTCCGAGCGGCACATTGAATTCTGACTTGCATGCGACAGTACATGTCCGGCAGCCGACACACTTCCGGAGATCCACCAAGAAGGCCCATCTTGGCCCTTCTGCGGCAGCTACTTCGGCAGCAGGAAGCAGACTTGTCGCAGCAACACCGACAGCAACTGCGCCCGCGCCTTTCAACATATCGCGTCTGGATTTTACATCCTGTTCACTCATAACTACCTCCTTCCTCCTTTAAGATCTTGTACAAAAAGCTAACTGCATGCTCTTTTTCTACCATTTCCAATAAATCACCTCACCTCCTTTTTTTTCTTAATATTGTTTTAATCCATTGCACCCCTCCATTTTTTTCTGTGGTTTATACAAAACTACGGATCTACTCCCTTTTGTAACATGATCCATCAGATCCTCATATTCGTTTGCGGCAGCATCAACCACCTTCTGCAAGATAATCAATCATGTCCTCATAATTGTTTAAGGCGGCATCAAGCAGAATTATTGCGTATTTTTTGTTGTGGACACCGTTTCCATGTTGTACAATGTTGAAGTACTTCTGCGCTTTGTTGAACATTGCTTCTGCCTTTGCCAACTGCTTCTTGGATGCCTTACCCTTTGCTTTTCGAAGGGCGGTTACGGCCTCTTGTCGCACTTCCTTTGCCACAGCCAGCTCTTCCTTGATCTTATCATTCCATTCCTTAAGCATAGCCTCATGGCGCTTGGTGTGGCAGCCAACACATGATTCATGCGTGGCCTTGGCAACCTTCTGGCCCTTTACCCTGTCATGCTTAATCTTAATGTGACAACCCATGCAGTTTGTTTTTACCGGATCCATAAGGGCCGGCACTTTCGGCTCTCCTTTCAGCACATCACCGGCAAGAAGCATCCTCTGATAGGTGTGTGTCTCTCCATGACAAAGCGAGCAATCCTCTGCTATCGCGGTGTTGAATTCAGGAACTTCCCTGTGTTCCATTGGCTCATGACACTGAAAACAGTTGGCGTGCTGTTCCGCGATATGCGTTTCATGCATCTTCTTTTTGTCTTCCTTGGTTATCTCCCCATGCTCTTTCTTTGTAATTTCGAGTTCCTCATCTGCATCATGACAATCGTAACAGGCCTCCAGCTTGAGATCCCCGCCTCCCTGAATAACGAAGTGACAGCCCTGGCAGGGTACGTTCTTTTTTTCCATAGACTGGTGTGTGATAGGTTTTTTCTTCTTCTTGGGGTCCTCGGGTTCAGGGCCCTTTTCCTTCCGAAGCCGTTTTGTCGGTATCTCGTGACAGAGCGAGCACTTGCCTCTTCCTTCGTTATATTTTTCATGTTTGAAATGGCATAAATAACATGCTTCTTTCGGAACTTCAAAGTGATTTTCTGCTGCAACATGCTGGTGGCAGGTATTGCAATGCATTTTCTGACCCTCGACTGTTTTTTCCTCATGGGTCTTGTGAATAAACGGGATCCCTTTATCAGCCATGATCTCATCGAGGCTTTCGTATTCTTTGGGATTTTCCTTGTTTTCGGCTTCATCAAATCCCTTCATAAATTTGCTGTCTTTGGAAAGATTGGTATACCTGATTTTTTTATCCAGATATTTTTCGGGTGGATGGCAGTCAGACACCGTACAACTTTTATCACTCACCGCTGCTCTCTTTCTGACCTCATCGACTTCCGGCTCTGCCAGATACGAAAAGAGTTGCCCCATACTTCTGAATTGAGCCTTGAGAGTCCTCTTTTCTCCCGGGGCATAATGACATTCAATGCACGCAACCTCTTCTTCAAAATGCTTTATGTCTTTCTTCCAGGACTTATACGGTTTTTGCATGATATGACACGTGGTGCCGCAGAATTTAGCAGTAGACGTGTATGCTTCCATTCCAAAAATTAAACCAATGACGATTGCTATAGAAATGCCGGCCAATAGAATAAGAATTAAGACTTTCTTCTTCAACGCCATTTCTTCCCCCTTTTTACAGCGCAATTAATGAGCTGGATTCTTATGAGCAATTTGGATGCCTATAGGAGAGAACAGAACACAAATAGTTAAATAATGAAAAAAAACAATAGGTTATGAATGACAGACAAAAGAGAGCAGTCGTTTAATAAAAACAATTTGTTACGGAATGGTAGCAATCCATTTCTTATTTTTTTTATCCATTGATCATGAGAATATCCTTTTAAAATTTGATACGTTATGCGTAGTTCCCACATGATTTGTGTTACTGCAAAGTAGCATTTTGCCTTTTGAATAGCCTTTTTTTAAAAAATAATTGATCAGGCGGGAAAAGTATGCATACGAATAAAGTGCGCAGGAAATAAAAGAGAGATCAAAATCTTTCGTGAATCTCTCTTCGGTAGCAGTTACTGCTTAATATGATAGGCCTTCAACTTCTCCCATAAATTCTTTCTGCTGATTCCCAGGATCTCGGCAGTCCTTGTCTTGTTTCCCTTTGTCGATTTCAAGATCGTAATGATATGCTCCTTCTCTGCTTCAGCGGCAACCTCAGACAGTTTAATCCTGGAAGGCTGACCGAGCTGTTCCTTAACAATATGCTCGGGAAGCGCATTTTGAGTAATCGTGTCTTCAGTCGAGAGCGATACACATCTTTCCACGATATTTTCCAGTTCCCGTACATTTCCCGGAAAGTCATAATTCATGAGAGCTCTGACTACGTCAGCGCTGAATACAATCCTTTTTCCAAATCTATCATTATAAATTTGAAGATAATGGTCTAATAAAAGCGGAATGTCTCCTCTCCGCTCTCTGAGTGCCGGCATCAGAACAGGAATAACATTCAGCCTGTAATAGAGGTCTTCCCTGAACCTGCCCTCTTTTACCTCGTCATGAAGGTTCCTGTTGGTTGCCGCGATAACCCGTACATTCACGTGGAGCGTCTCTGTGCCGCCCAGTCTTTCAAATGACCCATCCTGTAAAACTCTGAGGAGTTTTATCTGAACAGATGCCGGCAGATCTCCTATCTCATCGAGAAAGATTGTCCCCCTGTCAGCACGTTCAAATCGACCGGGTTTTCTCTGCTCTGCACCGGTAAATGCACCTTTTTCATAACCGAAGAGTTCACTTTCAACAAGATTTTCCGGCAAGGCAGCACAGTTCACTTTAATGAACGGTCCTTGCTTACGTAATCCCTGATAGTGAATTGTTGAAGCAATCAATTCTTTTCCCGTACCGTTTTCGCCAAGAATCAGGATCGTAGACTCCGTCTTTGTCACTTTGTCAATAAGATCATAGATTTTCTTCATTTCCGCACTTTCACCGATTATGTTCGGAAAGCTGTAGCATTCAGACAGGTCCCTTCTCAGCCTGATATTCTCCTCCCTCAGTTCTTTAACCTCAAGAGCCCTTTTCACTATCAAGTGGAATTCTTCCAGTGAAAAAGGTTTGGTTATGTAATCAAAGGCCCCGAGTTTCATGGCCTTGACCGCATCCTTGATGGTCCCAAATGCTGTCATCATTATTATCGGAATATCTTTATTTACATCACGTATCATTTCCAGAATATCGAGCCCTGTAATGTCGGGAAGACGAACGTCAGTGATAACCAGCGAAAATTCATCCTGTTTTATTGCATTCGTACCATCAAGCCCTGTTTCATACGTACAAACATCATAACCAGTTGCTTTCAGAGAGTCCTCCAGAGTAACTCTCATAATCTCATCATCCTCTATGATCAGTAACCGGTATTGCATCAGTATCCAGCACTGTGAAGCATTATGCTAAATGTTGTGCCATGACCTTTCTTGCTACGAACAGCAATATCACCATCATAATGTTTAATAATCTCATACGTTAACCATAATCCAAGGCCCGTGCCCTCTCCTGGATGTTTTGTCGTGTAAAAGGGGTCAAATATTTTATCAAGTTCTTCTTCATCAATACCCTTACCAGTATCAGATACCTCAAGTATAACATTCGGGTTATGGTTATAAGCATTTATCCTGAGAGTACCGCTTTTTTCCATCGACTGTATGGCATTGATGATCAAATTGATCAGAATTTGCTGTAAATCGTACGGGTCTATCATAACCGAAACGCTAGCTTCCACCTGTGCTCTATAGTCTATGTTTCTCTGTTTCATCCTGTATTCGACAAATCCGTACATATCGTCAAGTGCCTGTTTAACCGAAACTGGTTGTGGATTTTTCTCTTCCTTTCTCGACATCCATAATAATTTCCCGACGGTATTCTCTATCCTGTTGAGACCGTCTTTGAGGAGCTTGAGATACCGTTGTCTGAAGTCTCTATTGTCCCCCATCTGGTCAAGCATCTCAATGCAGTTAAACATTCCCCCCAGGGGATTATTGATCTCATGGGCGACTCCGGATGCAAGGATGCCAAGCGAGGCAAGTTTTTGAGATCGAAGGAGTTTCTCATGAGTTTGCTTCAGTTCAATATTGGACTGCCGTATACGCTCCATCATCCTGTTGAAACTCTTGCCCAGCAAAGTGATCTCATCACTGCCCTCCATATCAACGTTAACGTCAAGCAGATCGCCACCTGTTCTTTCAACAGCGTTTGCAAACCGGAGCAGTTTATCATGATTCTCTTGTTGCTCAAGATTTGATTCCCGAATCCGTTCTATCATCCTGTTGAAACTCTTGCCAAGAAGTGAAATTTCATCGCCACCATCTTTTGTATCAACCTTAATGTCAACCAGATCGCCGCCCGCCACTTCCATCGTTCTCGCAAGTTCTGTAATGGGCCTGATAAATCGTCTGCTCAATACGGTAATGATTATAAAACCTCCAAGAAAAAGCAGTGCCGTAAAGATAACAACCCTCAAGACGGTAGCTTGTATTTCATTGTCCACCTCCTCAAGCGACACCCCAAACTTAAGTGTTCCCCATCTCTTTTTTCCGATCGAAAGTGGCGTTGCAAAGTCAATGGCTTCTTGACCGATTGCATGATCATAATACTTCTGTAATAGAGGAGAATCCGAATAGATAGCATTTATGGTTATATCGTCATTATAAAGCCTTCCGTATTCATTAAAGTCATTGTGGGCACTCACCCTGCCCTCCTCATCAAGAACAGTCAGGTAAATCAGATCTATGTCCTTGTTTTCGAATATCTCCGATATATAGCTGTCGATCAGCCCTCCTTCCTCAATAAAACCGAGTCTTTCATATAAAAGGAAGTTAATTACCGGGATGGCAAGACTTTCAGCAAGAATCATTCCCTGCCTCTCTATATCCCGCATCATGATATTTCTCTGCATTCTGGTAACCGTAATACCTATGATAAGCATTAAGATAATTACCGCGAGATATGTGACAAGGATAAACTTTGTCTGAAGCGAGAGATTTCGAAAATAAGCTGACTTCATAATTTCTTTATTTTTGGATGACAACCGATACCGCACCCCGTTGGCACAGCATTAATCATTCTTCTGATGTGCTCATAGTCTGAATCCCGTGCTGCAATAAAACCATCACGTAATTCGACGTCAACTTTTTTTAAAGCTTCCTTGCCCGCTGCTGTATTCTTCATATTGAGAAGGGTATTCCTGATTACCTCAATAATTTTCATTGAGGTTTTCGGCCCGGCAACAACGGGTCCCGTAGGTATTGGATCTGATATCGATATTATCTTCAACCCTAATGGTACATATTTCTCTGCGACTGATTCCCTCACTGTACCAGCATCGTATTCGCCCTTTAAAACCCATTTTACCACTGAGTCCTGGTAGTCAAACTGACTGTGTCTACGCAATTCCTTTACATGGATCCCCGCGTTCGCAAGGACATAGCGTGGTATTAAATTGCCAGACGTTGATTTTAAAGAAGAAAATGCCACGCTTTTACCCTTCAGTTCTGATAAGTGCTTTATCGGGTTACTCTCTTTTGTTACCACGACACTTTTATAGTAAGGCTTTCCCTTCTTAGTAATACTCTTTAGAATGGGAACCGCACCATAATCTGCATGAGCATGCAGGTAGGTTAACGGACCGAGAAAAGCTACATCAGTCTCACCACTGCCGAGCGCAGCCACAGTATCGAGGTAAGTCTTTCTTAAATCAAGTTCAAATGTGTACGGCGTGGATTCTGAAAGATAATCAATAATGGGCTGGTATTTTTCATAGGTAATCCTTGGATTGTCCCGCGGAATGACCCCAAAATACACCGGATTTTCTTCTTTCGTTTTGAGTTCACCGGGGGATTGACTATAGAGCTTGGCAGTAAGGCCAATAATGACTGTAAGCAGCGGAATTAAAACAGCTAATTTCCTACACATGCACTTATTATATCACGTTCGCCCGTGAATATAATAAATCATATCTATCCTTACAGATGAAATGGTCCTCTAAAATAATGCTTTACTGTTCAGCACGCCGCTGCTTTGTTAGAGACTATGAAAACTCACCTCAATCCAGAACATTCATGCCTGAGGTCTCAAACAGAGCAACCATTGATTATCATTATCTCACCGGATGAACAGGCTTCGGCATTTCTTTGCTGACAAACCGTAATTCGCCGGTATCTATAGGAATCGCAATCTTGGCCAGAACCGTATAGATCAGCGCGCCTGTTGCCCATATCCCTAATGTAACGTTCATTTCAAGCGCTGTTGGTATATACTCATAGATTTCACCCAGTGTGCCGGGGATAAATCCCGGAAATACAAGCCCGGCCCCTTTTTCTATATATACTCCGATAATCAGAAAAACACACGCGAGATTCAGGGTAAAATAATTTTCCCTCGTCTTCGGCACCAGCAAAACGATAAAGGCCGTTATATTAAATAAAAGGGCGATCCACATAAAGGCAACCAGCCCCGTATGACCGTGCAGACCGAAATAGAGGTATTTCATTGGAGCCATGTGGACACTGCCGGAGTAAAACTCCTTAAACACCTCGGCTAAAAGCAAAAAGAGGTTTATCGCCATTGCAAAGGCCATCAATTCAGCGATCTTAAAGACAGCCCTGTCCTCAATCTCTAACTTTGAGATCTTCCTTATTATCTGGAAGAGAATCAACATCAGCGCAGGGCCTGAAACAAAGGCAGAGGCAAGGAACCGTGGTGCCAGGATAGAGGCATTCCAGAAAGGTCTGGCAGACAGACCATTATAAAGAAATGCTGTTACCGTATGAATACTGACAGCCCAGGGAATTGAGAGCAGAATCATGGGCAAGAGGAGTTTCATATTGTACTCTTTTCCATGAGAAACCTTATACATCGCATAAAACGCTATAAAGAGATTAATGCCGAGGTATCCGTTCAGGACGATGAAGTCCCAGGCAAGCAGCGAGGCTGGAAAGTGCATTTTGCCAAAGGGCGGGGGAAAGATATGCCATGCCCTTTCAGGCCGTCCCATGTCAGCGATGATAAACATCAGGCACATGCTGACGGCGGTAACTGCAATGAGTTCACCGAAGAGGACGATCTCCTTAATAGGTTTAAAATGATACAGGTATGCCGGGATAACAAGCAGAACAGCAGCTGCAGCTACGCCAACGAGAAACGTGAAGTTAGCAATGTAGAAACCCCATGAGACCTGATCCCTCATGGCTGTCTCAATAAGTCCCGTTCTTAGCTGCTGGATATAAGAAGTGGCTCCGATAAAGATGAAGACTCCCAGAACAGCAAGCCAGATATAATAGCCCCTGCTCCCCTTTGCGATGAGTTTAAGGGCTATAATCAAATTTTTAATCATTATCACCATAAAGCTTCCTCCTCGGTTATATTACGATCCAAAGAAATAGTAAAATTGTGGCTTTGTATTCAAGTCTTCCTTCAGGCGAAAGACCCGTTTATGCTTAATGATATATCTGATCTCACTGTTGGGATCAAGCAGGTTGCCGAATTTCCGTGCGCCAACAGGACAGATCTCAACACATGCCGGATATTTTCCGGGGTTTTCCCGCACCCTTTGAATACAGAATGTGCACTTCTCAACAACACCTGTATACCGGGGCCTATTGCCGAGATAGTGGGTTTCCTGATTTATCTCTTTTTTCTGTATGTTCGGCCTTCCCCAGTTAAAGCGCCTCGCACCATACGGACATGCTGCCATGCAATAACGGCAGCCGATGCACCAGTTGTAATCAACAACAACGATACCGTCAGGTTCTTTCCATGTGGCCTGCGTCGGGCATACCTTTACACATGGAGGGCTTCCACACTGCTGGCACTGAACAGGCATATAAAAATATCCCTCTTCAGGGACCTTGTCAGGATTGTAATATTTTTCAGCCTCTTCAAGGTCATTCACCCATTTCTCCCCCTTCTTGAAACGGAGGACCGTTATCCAGTGAATCTGCGGGTCTCTTGACTGGTTGTTCTCTCTCACACAGGCATAGACGCACCTCCTGCATCCAATGCACCGTGACAGGTCTAGCCCGTAGCCAAACAGAACACCCGGCTCGGCCTTTGTCGTCTTTATATTGAATTTTGCGCCGAACTTTTTCGCATATTCATCCTCCAGCCGCTGAACGACGCGCTTTTTCTCGTCTTCATTCATCTCCTGGAAGTGCTTCTGGAAAAATGCCTCCCATACAGAGGCATCTGCTGTGCCAAAGGGTATGGCGAGCGAAGCCAAGCCAAATGCTGTACCCTTGAGCACGTTCCTTCTACTCAGTAATTTTGACCGTTCTTCTTTATCAATACCCTTCCTGTTCATTTCTTCTCCTTACTTAACGGTATTTCATAATCCTGGTTATCACCTAATGGATTCAATGGAGTCTCATCCTGTGAAAGTTTTCTGTATCGTATATCGCGAGGATTTTCCGGCGGAGGTAATGGTTTAAATCCCTGAAACTTTGGCCAGTGGGGATAATGGCAGTGTACACAGAGACGGTACTTCTTTTTTCCGTTCCACATGCCATCTCTCTTTCCGTGAATACCTGCCTTCCAGTCACGGAAAATCGTTCCATGACATTGTCCACAGAGATCATAGGACTCTTCAAAAGAGATAAGCTTGCCACTTACCAGCCTCAGCTTATCCCTGTTATCCGGGTTATGGCAGTCAAGGCACCACCGCTGCTCTTCAGCATGATCAAATCCTTCAGCTATCTCTGTATGAAACATGAGTTCCCTTCGCTCAGGATTCGGTTCCATCCCTGCATGACATTGAGAACACGGAAACATTCCCTCTGAAAAAACCGGGGGGGACACAAAAAACTTTGGGATGCCGTAAGATTCTTTGACTTTTCCCTCTCGTAGAGCCTTTTCCTGCTCTATAGCTTTCTCCATATCTGTGGCGTTTACATCTGCAGAAATCAATAAACCGGATAACGCTATAAGGAAAGCCGCGATGCAGAGAATCGTATTATTCTTCATTTTCAAGCTCCTTTTTCTGTAACAGGTAATCTATTATCATGTTTACTTCAAGCTGCGCTCTATATTCTTTTACCATAAAAAGAATAAAAAGATAAAACAAGCACATTCCAGCTCGAAAGCGAAACCAAAAATGATATGCGATAGTGACTCAACTTTTTTTGTCTGTATGCGAGCAGAAAATGATGAGCAATTTCGATACCAGAGACAAAAAATAACACAGAAAGATTTGAAAATCCCGATATTACATACGGTTTCGTACGATTTTGGTATGTATGAGACACCGAAGATATTATGCAAAGGTTACAATTTCGTAACATTCTGTTCAGTTATTTGTTGTCCTGATCCATGATATGTTTCAAAGAGCTATTGCCTGCGATATTTTGAACTACGATACCTTTATTTTATTTCATTGGTATTTCTTTTCCTTCGATTTGATATGCGTGGCATGAATCACAGAAACATTATTATGCATGAAGCTGTCAGGATTGAAGAAGCATATATGATAACAGATATGAATCCGCCTCAGCTGTTTGCCAGGGCATTGTGTGCTTAGGATTTAACGGATAAACACGAGAGAACTCAATTTTCCTCGTTCACTATCATGGAAGGCCGTCACAGTCAAGAAATTCAAGCAATTCTTGCTTCTTGCCCTTTTGAGAGCGGGCATTCCACTCTGCAACTTTCTTCAAGTATGAATCCTGCTCGAGAAAATCCGATACTGCAATTCGATGGATTTCTTTGAGAGAACGGGATCTGCCGAACCGGTATCTGCAGCTAAAATCATCATGTGCACTATCCTGCACATTCAGATCATGCAGGGAATTATCCTCCTCCAGGGTAACCTGCAGAGGAAACATCCTGCACGACATCGGCCTTGAGTTATACACGGAGCAGGATTGATCATCAGAGAGAAACATGCAGCGTCCCTTTACCTTCCGTAAACCCATGGTCCGTTTCCCATATGATGTGCGAATCAAAAACCGGTCGTCATCATCAGCATCAACGTTTGCATACAGACTCACTATCTTTCCTGCCTCGAGTCCCGTGGCTTTTACCAGCCGGTTAATATCATGATGCGTTGCCAGTGCAACAGGAACCCGACAGCACGTACTGCACTGAGAGCACTGCACAGCCAATAGTTTCGAAATCTTCTTTTTTTTACGAGTTCCGGATTTTCTCTTTGTCATAACGTTTCCCGGATAATCTCATCCAATTACTCCTTTTTTAAACTATTTTACCTTAAGAGCCTCATACATAATCAATCTTTCGGCCGCTTCCACCTGCGGTGCATCCAGAGCCACTCTGTTGGATTATTCTTTATGTAGTTCTCGACAGATTGAGAATATGCGAGCGTATTACTTATTACTGCTTCATCCGTATCCTCTGAAGAAGAGAGTTCAATTTCTTCCAGAAATTCTATCCTGTGTCCTCCATTTACCCTCTGTATGAAACCCGGGATTACCGGTGCTCCTGTCTTCATAGCTATTAACGCCGGCATTTTTGTGGTATACGCTTTTTTCCCAAGAAATTCTATAACGACTCCCTCAGAACTGATCACGTTCTGATCTATCAGGATACCGACTACTTCATTCTTTCGTAGTGAAGAAAGAATCTGCTTCAGAGCACCCTTTTTATATATCACTGTATTGCCATACTTCTCGCGTGTTTTTTCCATAAATCTGTTTATATAAGGATTATTCTGACGTCGGGCGACAATTTTTGCTTTTTGAGTACGCTCTGCCGCCACAAGTGCAAGAAGCTCCCAGTTTCCGCAATGCCCCGTAATAAAGATTACTCCTTTTCCCTTCCCGGAGGCCTTCTCAAAATGTTCAAGACCCCGGACATCTACACTGTTTATGATTTCATTTCCACGGCCGAAGTAAATCTTTATAATTTCGACAACGGACTTGACGTAATTGCTGAAATTCTGCCTGATGATGAACTGGGGATCTTCCTGCACAGAGACGGCATTTCTCGCAATTGCATCTCTAAGATTGGTGAGAGCAATATTCCGTCTGCTCTTCCAGGCATAAAAAAGAAGTGTTCCCAGAATTCCGCCGACCCTCAGTGACAGGTTATACGGAATGACGGCAAGCGGAATGGCAAAGAGTATTATCAGAAGAAACTGAACAAACCAGAAGGCTTTTTTCATGAATTGTTTTCTTCTTTGTCATTTTCTTCTTCCTTTTCTTTATCTTTCTTTTCCTTAAACGACCGGGTAATTTCTGTGAGCCGCTGTGATACCAGATAATGAACTGTCCCCTCGGGATATGTCCCGTCTTCGCGGCGTTCTCCGGCCGGCATGCCGGTGAGGATCTCGATCCCTTCCTCAACCCGTTCAATAGGATAGATGGTAAATGTGCCGTCCTTAACTGCATCGACCACATCCTTTTTTATCATCAGGTTATGAACATTCTTCCTGGGAATGATCACACCCTGCGTTCCGTCAAGACCGCGTAGCTTGCAGAGATCAAAAAATCCTTCAATCTTTTCATTAACACCGCCTATAGGCTGAACATCGCCGTTCTGGTCCATTGATCCTGTTAGTGCAATATTCTGTTTCAGCGGGATTCCCGCAAGGCTGCTCAGGATTACATACAGTTCAGCACATGATGCGCTGTCGCCTTCGACCATATCATAGAGCTGCTCAAACGTTATCGATGCGGAAAAGCTTATCGGTTTCTTCTGTGCGTAGGTACTGCCGATATAATGGGTAATAATGAGAATCGCTTTCTCATGGATTTTCCCGCTCATTTTGGTCTCTCGTTCGATATTTATGACCCCCGACTTGCCAGCATACGTCCTGGCGGTAATCCTTGACGGTTTCCCGAAACGGTAATCACCCATATCAAGCACTGCGAGTCCATTCACTTGGCCGACTTTGTCCCCTGTGGAATCCACTATCAGTGTGCCTTCCATCATTAATTCCTGAAGCCGTTCTTCTATTCTGTTTGTCCTGTAAATCTTTTCCTGCAATGCCTTTTCTACGTGCTCGTTTTTCACCAGGGTATTGCCGGCCTTTTTTGCCCAGTAATTGGATTCAGTTATGACGTCTGCAATTTCACTGAATTTGGATGAAAGTTTTCCCTGATGTTCAGCCAGCCTCGATCCGTATTCGACGATCTTGGCAACTCCCGACTTGTCAAAGGGAAGATACTCGCCCTGCTTACACCTGCTCGCAATAAAAGATGCATATTTTTGCATCGTCTCATTGTTTTTCGGCATGCGAACATCAAAATCAGACTTCACCTTAAACAATTCCCGATATTCTTCATCCAGATTATACAGCAGGTAATAAAGGTGGGGATTCCCGAGCAGTATCACCTTAACATTAAGCGGCAGGGCCTCTGGTCTCAGCGTTGACGTTGAAACAAGTCGGTACTGTTCCCAGATATCTTCCAGCTTGATTTCCCTGTTCCGTATGGCACGCTTCAACGCTTCGTAGGAAAAAATATTGCGAAGGAGGTCCAGTGCATCTACGATGAGATACCCGCCGTTTGCTCTATGCAGAGAGCCAGATTTGATCATTGAAAAATCGGTGACCGCAACACCGTACTGAAATCTATGCTCTAGCCTGCCAAAGAGATTCAGATATGTGGGGTTACTCTCGTATACAATGGGTGCTCCTTTGGAATCCTTATGGTTCACCAATACATTAACCATATACCGCGTGAATGTCGGCTCGGCCTTCTGTCCCTTCATGAAAGGAAGCTGCGGAGCCTGCTCTTCATGCACTTTGAAATCGTCAAGGTGCTCTAGAATATCTTCGGTCACCTCATTCAGGTAAGAGACGATCTTTTCATGGTCCTTGTATTTACTCTTCATCTCCTCCATAAACTGCCCCACAGCCGTAAGCGCAGCCTCACGTTCGAGTTTTGAAAGTATGTCTTTCACCTTTTTTTCGCCCTCGCGTACTTCCCTCGCAATGTCATTTAATTTCTCCTGGAGCACCTTTCCGATCTCATCAATTTTGCTCTTTTTCTCTTCATCGAGCAAAGCGTATTCTTCTTCGGTAAGCGGCTCTCCGCTTTTCTTCACCGGGACGATAAGGAGACCGCTTACGGTCTTTCTGATTGAAAAACCCTTTGCCGTAGCCTCTTCTTCAAGATCGGAAAACAGTTCCTTCTGTTTCTTCTGGAATTCTTCGAGAATAACATTCTTCTGTTTTTCATATTCTTTTGATTCAAAGATCTTTGGTATTTCCACTTTCAATATCTTGATCAGTTCTTCCATGTCTTTATGAAAGGTCATTGCAGAACCGGGCTCAAGGGAAACCGCCAGCGGAATATCCGGATCCTTAAAATTATAGACATAGCACCAGTCCTGGGGTACAGGTTCATCAGCAGCCTTTTTCTCAAGGAGTGTCCGTATCGTCGTCAGCTTTCCGGTGCCGCTTTCGCCGAGTATGTAGATATTGAATCCCTTGCTATCAAGGTTCAAGCCGAAATCTATCGCAGACAGTGCTCGCTCCTGACCTATGGTCTCATATGTCTCAGGGAGCTCATCCGTCGATTCAAAAGGAAATATCTGGGGATCACAACATTCATACAATTCATCAATACCGAGCGGTTTTGGCATTTTTTCCTCCATTTTGTATGTGCTTGTAAGGCAAGACTAGATATGATCATTATAAGCCAAATCAAACAGATTTTCCATGTATAAATTGCCAATTGCTAAATCAGAAAAAATGGGCTGGGTGGTATCCCCCTACAAACCAGGATCACTACAGAATGTTACGCTTTGTGTTTCCTCGATGCCAGCTTATTCAGGGCATTCAGGTAAGCCTTTGCAGAGGCAACGATAACGTCTGTGTCTGATCCATGTCCCCTCACGGTCTTGCCGCTTTCTTCGAGCGTGACAATAACTTCACCCAATGCATCAGTACCTCCGGTGATACCCTTGACATCATATTTTTGTAAGGTGCTTTTCGTTCCGGTTATCGCCGCGATAGCTTTGTACGTAGCATCGACCGGCCCGTCTCCGTACTTCATCATATCCAGTGACTTACTGCCAACCTGAACAGTAACAATAGCCATGGGCTCCTGCTTCATCCCACTGGATATTGACATGTCTATCAGACGATAATATTCATGTACCTTCGAAACTTCTTCTGTCACCAGGGCCTCAATGTCCTCGTCAAAAATATACTTCTTCTGGTCAGCAAGATTCTTGAACTTCACAAACGCGGCCTCTATGTCATTCGGGCCCAGTTCATAGCCGAGTTCCTTCAGCCGCGTCTTGAAGGCATGCCTGCCTGAGTGTTTTCCAAGCACCAGTTCAGTCTTCTGAAGCCCTACGTCTTCCGGACGCATTATCTCATACGTCATCTTTTCTTTCAGAAGTCCATCCTGATGGATCCCTGATTCATGTGCAAATGCGTTTGCGCCTACAATGGCCTTGTTCGGCTGCACGGGTATCCCGGTAATCCGTGTGACAAGCCTGCTTGCGCGGATAATCTCTTTACTTTTGATATTCGTGTCCGCCCGGTAGAACTCCCTGCGTGTTTTTAATGCCATGGCTACCTCTTCCATGGAGCAGTTTCCTGCCCGTTCGCCAATGCCATTTATGGTGCATTCAACCTGGCCAGCACCGTTCAGAACCGCGGCCAGAGAGTTTGCAACAGACAAACCGAGGTCATCATGGCAGTGAACAGAAATAACAGCGCTGCTCCCAATCCTGTCCTTTATGATCCGTATAAGGTCCCCGAATTCGGATGGCGTGGTGTATCCTACGGTATCAGGAATATTGACCGTACCGGCACCAGCCTCAATCACCGCTGAGACAACCTCCAACAGATATTGAATGTCAGTTCTCGTGGCGTCCATTGGAGAAAATTCAACGTCTTCAACAAGACTCCTCGCAAACTTCACCATTTCGACCGACCGCTTTAGTGCCTCATCACGGCTAATCCTGTACTGATATTTCAGGTGTATATCAGATGTTGAGTGAAAGGTGTGGATACGTTTTAGGGACGCATCTTTTATCGCGTTCCATGCCCTCGTTATATCTTCTTCCCGTGCCCGTGCAAGCCCTGCTATTGTTGATCCACCAATCTCATTCGCGATTTTCTTTACCGCGTCAAAATCACCCGGCGAAGCGATCGGAAAGCCCGCCTCTATGATGTCAACCCCGAGCTTAACCAGTTGTTTCGCAACCTGTATCTTCTCGTCAACATTCATCGATGCGCCCGGTGACTGTTCACCGTCACGCAGGGTCGTATCGAATATCTTTATTTTTCGCATCCCTTGACTTCCAGTGCATCCAGTCTGTATTTCCGGTAATAGAGGTACATATTTTCAATAACCCCTTCAATAAGATAGAGCATCGCAAAAACAAAAAGAGCAACCTCAGGATGAATGATGATAATCGCGAACAGGAGTACGATAGCCACCAGTATCCAGAAAGGCTTTCTCTGGCTGAAATCAATCTCTTTCAGACCGTGAAATTTGAGCGTACTGACCATTAGAAGGGCAAGAGAAATCGTGAGCAAAAGGATGAGTATATTCTTTTCAGGAACACCGTCCCACAGCTCATAGTAAAAAATGACCATGGTCGCCATAATAGCCGCCGCTCCGGGTATCGGTATCCCGGTAAATGCCTTGGATTCCGTTGAGCCCATCTGCACATTGTATCGTGCAAGCCGCAGGGCCCCGCATGCAACAAAGAGAAATGCCGCTGTAAAACCTATTCGGCCAAAGGGAGCAAGTGCCCATTCGTAGACCAGCACCGCCGGTGCAACACCAAACGCTACAAGGTCTGAAAGAGAGTCAAGTTCTATACCGAATCTGGTCGTACTTCCCGTAAGACGTGCGACCCAACCGTCGAGTCCGTCAAAGATCATAGCAAATGCAATCGCCCATGCTGCATGAACAAAATTGCCTTTAAGAGCGGCAAGGATGGAGTAAAACCCAAAAAACATGCCACAGAGGGTCAGACTGTTCGGAAGGATATAAATACCTTTTTTCATATTTTCCTTATATTTTGTTTGTTTTCTTTATTATTGCTAACTGCTAACTCCTTTGAGCATTTATAGCTTACCTTCCTGCCGGCTTTAGAGGCTAGCCATTTTTTTTGACGATTTCCTTCTGCCATGGTATTCTTAATTCTGCATCCTGCCTTCTTTATGAACTGCTCATTTCAGCTATGACGGTTTCTCCCGCCTTAACCTTATCTTTTAATTTTACCTTAATATCCATGTCCAATGGCAAATACACATCAAGACGGGAGCTGAATTTGATTATTCCATAGCGTTCACCACGCTGAAGATTGTCACCTTCTTTTTTTCTGCACACCGCACGTCGTGCAACTGAGCCCGCGACCTGCCTGACCAGTATATCACCGTACGGGGTTTTCATTACCATTTCAATATTTTCATTTTTCAGAGAGGCATCATCACGGTACGCAGCCACAAACCGTCCTTTGTTGTGCCTGATTTTTGTAACATTGCCGTTGCAGGGGGAACGGTTAACATGAACGTCAAGTGGTGACATAAAAATACTCACCCCTTTTGTCATGGCCTTAAGGTAGAGAGGCTCGTGTTCTTTGCTGATTTTAATTACCCTGCCATCCGCTGGAGCAACAATGAGGTTGTGAGCGTCAGGAATCGTTCGTTCAGGGTCTCTAAAAAAAAAGAACATGAACAACATCGCTGTGAAAGGTATCAATGCAATGGAAAAACCAAAGGATACAAAGACCACAACCGTCACAAGAGCACTGATAATAATAAAAGGATAGCCCTCAGGAGCAAATTTCGGCATCTTCTCCTAGCGTGTAGAGGCAGAGAGTGCGGTTGAAAAAAACACCGCTCTATCACAGTTCATTTTATTCTTATCCTTACCCCGAACCTCTTTTATATTATGCCTTTGACTTATCAACGAGCTTGCCCTTTTTCAGCCACGGCATCATTGCCCTCAGTTTTTTGCCGACTGTTTCGATCTGATGCCGCTCTCCCTTTTTTGTCAGAGCATTGAATGCCGGTTTATTGGCTCTGCATTCAAGCATCCATTCCTTTGCAAAAATTCCGTCCTGGATTTCCTGAAGAATCTTCTTCATTTCTTTCTTTGTCCTGTCGTTGACAATCCGGGGGCCTCTTGTAAGATCACCGTACTGGGCTGTGTTGCTGATCGAGTATCTCATGTTGGATATGCCGCCCTCATAAATGAGGTCAACAATCAGTTTGACCTCATGCAGACATTCGTAATAGGCCATTTCAGGTGAATAACCTGCTTCAACAAGCGTTTCAAACCCTGCCTGAATCAGTGATGTCAGTCCTCCGCACAGAACAACCTGCTCGCCAAACAGATCTGTTTCTGTTTCTTCTTTGAACGTCGTCTCAATAATGCCGGCCCTGCCCCCACCGATCCCGGCCGCATAGGCAAGCGCAATCTTTTTCGTATTTTTGGACGGATCCTGATGAATGGCGATGAGACAGGGAACTCCGCTCCCTTTCTGATACTCCGATCGCACGAGATGGCCCGGCCCCTTGGGCGCGGTCATAAACACGTTGGCATCAGCAGGAGGAATAATCTGGTCAAAATGGATATTGAACCCATGGGCAAAGCCCAGATAAACGCCCTTCTTCATACGCGGGGCTATTTCATCTTTGTAAATGTCAGCCATGTACTCATCGGGAAGAAGCATCATTATTACGTCTGCCTGTCCCGCAGCCTCCGCAGGCGTCATTACTGAAAGGCCTGCCTTTTTTGCCTTGACCCAGCTTGAGCCCTTCCGTGCGCCTACGATTACATTCATTCCGCTTTCTTTGAGATTATTGACAT
>CP070737.1:2159211-2185302 GCA_020347665.1 Nitrospiraceae bacterium | reverse complement strand
CATACCCAAAGAAGATATGCCGGGAAGACCGTTAGGCAGGGTGCAGTGCGCACACTGCAGTGAATATGTACAGGATATGAGAGAGGTCCGGATAAATGACAGTATTCTCTGCAGGTCATGTGCCCAAGAAAGGTACTACAGGCTTGAAGACACAATTGCTCGTTAATGAAATGGTTATCCCATTGAATGATTTTACCCAACAGTATATTGGCAATGTACTGAAGGGTATTGCACAGTCTCTCGGGTGTTCAGGTAAAGACGTCCGCTTCAATTTAGATAGAGACGGTCTGAACTTCTATTCTGAGGATAAAGATATTGAGATAAAAACAGAATTCTCCCGAGACATTGTGGAAAGTACGGTCAAGGGGATGCTGTCTCCCATCAGGGGGATTGTATGGATAGAAAAAGTAATGATAACAACAAAAGGGTGACATTTTTTATCTGTCGTTATGTAGAAAAACCATAACGGAATGTTGATTACACATAAGCGCAAGGATAACAATGGCGCTTTTTAGGGGGAACAATGCAACAGGTTTATGATAAGTATAATCGAATAATTGATTATATGCGTATATCTGTTACAGATCGCTGTAATCTCAGATGCATATACTGCATGCCCTCGGAAGGCATCAGGCATGTTCATTTTAAAAATGTTCTGACGTATGAAGAGATCATACGGATCGTAAAGATTGCGGCCCGTCTTGGTGTCAGAAAAATAAGACTTACGGGAGGTGAACCCTTATTCCGCAGGGATCTCCATATCCTGATCGAATCCATGAATAAGATCCCGGGTATCGAGGATATCGGGATTACGACCAATGGTCTTTTACTGAAAAAGTACGCACAGGTCCTTGCCAAGTCCGGCTTAAAAAGAGTCAATGTGAGCCTCGATTCGCTACAAACCAATAGATACAGGGAAATCACAAGAGGCGGTGATGTCCGGCAGGTCTTCGAGGGAATTCATGCAGCTGAAAAAGCGGGCCTGCTCCCGATAAAGATCAACATGATACCGATTAGAGGGATCAACGATGATGAAATAGAAGATTTTGCGATGCTGACGAAGTATTCATCATATCATGTACGATTTATAGAATTCATGCCCATAGCGCCTCATAAACTCTGGGCTGCAAATAAATATGTGCCGGCACAGGAAATCAGGGAAAGGGCTGCTTCAATAGCTCCCATCATGCCGGTCAGTATAAGAAGATTGGGGCCGGCACGGTACTACCGGTATGAAAACGCTCCCGGTGTATTGGGGTTCATCAGTCCCATATCACACCACTTCTGCAGTTCATGCAACCGTCTGAGGATGACATGTGATGGGAGACTGAGACCCTGTCTCTTTTCCGAAACAGAAGTTGACGTAAAGTCAGCAATACGCTCGGGTATTGCTGACAGTGAAATCGAAAGCCTTTTGAAGCACTCTGTAGAAATAAAACCCAGGAGCCATTCTTTAAGCTCTGAAACAGATTTCGATCATCTGAAGCCAATGGCAAGAATTGGCGGATAGATGATCTGAGCAGGGGTTTATTACATGGAGATTCGATCAAAGTTCTGGTTGGAAATTGATGACGAGCCTGTCTTCGGAAGGGGAAGACGTTTTCTCCTCGAGGCTATTGATGCCCATGGCTCTATAAATCAGGCCGCAAAGGAGATAAATATTTCGTACAAAAAGGCATGGAGTTATATAAAGACAATGGAAGAACGGCTTGGGATAATGTTGGTTGAACGGCACGTCGGAGGGCGCAATGGCGGTGGCGCTCTGCTTACTGACCATGCACGGGATTTTTTAAGGAAATACAAACTGATGGAAGAAGGATTGATGGAGATTGCTGATGAGCGGTTCAGGCAGATTTTTTCCCCATAACATAAAAAAGATATTATGGGATATATCAGGGGCTTTCGGCGATATCGGTGTTCTTTTTCCGATTGCGATTGCACTGATTATGCAAAACGGATTTAATCCCACAGCATTGTTTCTTGCGGCCGGTCTTTTTTATATCCTAGCTGCCTATTATTTTAAGATAACCATGCCGGTTCAACCCCTGAAGGCAATGTCGGCAATCGCCATTGCAACAGGGTTAAGCTTTCACGTAATAAATGCTGCCGGAATTATCATGGGATTTATACTCATTATTCTTGCTGTTACCAGATTCAGCGTAAAACTGGGAAGCATCTTCCCGGTATCTGTTGTCAGAGGCATCCAATTAGGCCTTGGTTTCATGCTTATAAAAACGTCGTTCGGTATGATGAACATGGATATTTCTGTGGTTTTTGTTGCCGGGTTCATTCTTTTAGCAAGTATCGTTGTCTTCAAAAAAATTCCCCCGCTTATTCCGATACTGTTGCTGGCAATAGCTTTATCGGCAAAGCGTATTGAATTGACTGCGGTAGGCCCTGTGGCACTGTCTCCAGGACTGCCTGCTCTTGATACCCTGTGGATTGGATTTACCCTGCTTGTCATTCCCCAGATAGCCCTTACGTTTGGCAATGCCATCGTAGCAACAGAGGCAACGGGTCATATCCTTTATGGTGAGAAGGCAAAAAAGCTGAATCTCGTCAATATTCCTGCAAGCATGGGTATAGCAAATATCGTGTCAGGCATTATGGGTGGCGCTCCTATGTGTCACGGCAGCGGTGGCCTAACGGCACATTGTAAATTTGGTGCAACTTCACCGAGATCAGGATATATTATCGGGTTTTCACTGATCGTATTGGCAGTGCTCTTTGGTTCTTCAGCAATGGCTATCATCTCGGTATTTCCCAAGGGGATATTAGGGGTTCTTCTGTGCTATGTTGGTCTGCAGCATTCATTATTTGTGAGGGACATTCTTCAGGACAGGGCAGCGCTCTCTGTTGCCCTGACAACCGCAATTGCCGGTTTTGTGACAGGTAACCTGACAATAGGGTTTCTTGCGGGCTTTGGCATGCATTATGCCCTCATGGGTTTTCATAAAACAATGAAATTTTTGGAAGAGCATTAGGAGGAAACAATGTGCGAGATAGAAAATTCATATCCCAGGAATGGTATTGGAATGAAAACGATACCCGTTACAGAAGCTATCGGTACGGTCCTTGCCCATGATATAACTGAGATCAGAAAGGGCGAGTTTAAAGGCAGGGCTTTCAAAAAGGGACATATTGTAAAAAAGGAAGACGTCTGCCATCTTCAGAGGCTGGGCAAGGAACGGCTTTTTGTCCTGAATATCTCAGAAGATGAAATGCATGAGGATGAAGCAGCATGTGTAATGGCCAACGCTTTAAAAGGTGATGGAGTTATGCTACAGGGAGAGCCAAAGGAAGGGAAGATCAATCTTATTGCGGAAGGGGATGGACTCCTCACGGTTCAAAAAGATGTATTGCTTCAATTCAATATGCTCGGCGATGTCATGTGTGCCAGTCTTCATTCACATACCCTCGTCAAGAAAGGTCAGGTAGTTGCCGGCACAAGGGCAATTCCACTGGTCGTCAGGAAAAAAGTGATAGAAGAGGCAATAAGGAGAATACAGGAAGCAAATGGCAGCGGAGTCGTATCAGTAAAACAGATAAAAAAGCCCAAAGCCGGTATCGTGATAACAGGCAATGAGGTATATCACGGGAGGGTAAAAGATGCCTTTGCCCCGGTAATTTCTCGCAAGATATCGGCATTCGGAGGAGAAATAGTCGGTATCTATTATGCCCCTGACGATGCTTCATATATCGAAGAGAGACTTAAGGAGTTGCTGGATGCAGGGGCAGACCTTCTCATTACTACCGGAGGTATGTCGGTCGATCCTGATGATGTGACGCGCTTTGCCGTCAGAAACCTTGGTGTGACCGAACTGCACTATGGTTCAGCAGTACTGCCCGGTGCCATGATTCTGGTAGCATATCTGGAGAGACAAAACGGAAACGGGAAACGATCACATGCCCCTTCCCGTATCCCTGTACTCGGAATACCTGCCTGTGGTATGTACAGCAAAACTACGGTATTTGATCTCATTCTTCCACGGGTGCTCGCTGGAGAGCATATTGGACGGAAAGAGCTCGCAGAGCTGGGTCACGGGGGGCTCTGTCTGCAGTGCGAAGAGTGCAGATACCCAGTGTGTCCCTTCGGCAAGTGAAGATAAAAAAGATGATCGAACCTGTGCGCAGACTTGATTGCTGGTTTGTTATTGTAATTGTGACAGTTGTCTTACTTTATTCCTTCGATAATAAGAGTGTTGAAGCTGCAGACATTGGCAGCAAGGCTCCACCTTTTACATTAGTTGACCTGCAGGGCAATACGGTTAGCCTTTCTGATTTTCAAGGAAGGATGGTCATTATAGACTTCTGGGCAACATATTGCCATGTCTGCGAAGATACTTCGCCGATACTCGAGAAAATACACAGGAAATACAAAGAGCAAGGACTGGTTTTATTGGGGATCAGTCTTGATGAAGGTAAGAAAGGAATAGAGGATGTTAAAAATTTCATAAGAAAATTTGATCTTACCTTTACCGTGCTCATGGGAAACAGAACAGTCGCCAAACAGTATTTTTCAATAGGAATTCCCACGACTTTTATTTTGGATAAAGATCATGTTATTGTAGAAAAGTATATCGGTGATGTATTCTATTTTGATGAAGAAATGTTCACTCTTATTGAGAAGCATCTTGAAGTAAAAAAATAAAGAGGGGAGAAAAAAGTGATCTATAAAAGAATTCTACTCATTTTGGTAGTATTGGCGATCTCTGCAGGCACTGGTTATGCCGCCGGAGAAAAGAGCTACCTTGAAGCAATTCCAAGAATATCAAAAGAAGAACTTAAGGCAAATCTTGATAACAAATCCTATGTAATAATTGATGTCCGCACTCCAAAAGACTATGGCAATAGTGATAAAAAGATTGTAGGGGCGAGACGTGAAAATCCAATGGATGTAAGATACTGGCCCAATTACCCAAAGGATAAAACTTTAGTCCTATACTGTGCATGACTGAGGGAGGAAACCAGTGCCCGTGTGGCACACGACCTCATGAAAATAGGATACACAAACGTTGTTGCACTGAAGGGCGGATGGAAAGAATGGGAGGCTTCACAATACCCGACTGAAAAGAAATAAGCTCGTGGTATAATTTTTAAAGGATTTTATTAACTATTTAATATATTCGGCAAAGAAACGTGCTTCTGCCTGAAGTTTTTTTACATGCGCCCGCACAACATCTCTGATGGAGACTATACCGATAAGTTCTCCGTTTTCGACTACCGGCATATGCCTGACACCTTTTTGTATCATCACGGCCATGACATAGACCTCCTCATCATCAGGTTCTGCAACAATGAGTTTCTCGCTGTGGACCATGATATCTCTGACCGTTAAATTCTGGAATTCACATTCGGTTTTTGCCAGTATCACGACAATGTCCCTCTCTGAAATAATGCCGATCAAGTTCTCTTTGTCCTCTATCAGAAGTGCCCCGATTTTTCTGTTCATCATCTTATCAGCGACTTCTGTAATTCGAGCGTCAGCGTTAATGGTAATAATCTCACTTCCCTTTTCTTTAAGAATGTCTCTTATTTTCATCTTATCCCCCTCATTGCCCAATCAGTTTCAATTGAGAAAATTTGCTGCAAGCTTGCTCAGGGTATCTAACGGTACCCAGTAAATACCAAAAATAATAGTTAAAAAGGAGAGGCCGGCCATAATTGAATACTGAATATATTGAGATCTATCCATGGCGGACAGTGCCACTCCTTCCTTGCCTTTCAATAAAAACATTACTTTTATGACCCTCACATAATAATATAACGATATGACCATATTAATTACAGCGACAACTGCCAGCCAGTAAAGGGAGCTCCCCTTTTCGAAGACTGAAAGGAAGAGGTAAACCTTTCCGATAAAACCGGCTAACGGGGGAATCCCGGTCAGAGATAAGAGGTAAATGGTAAACATGGATGCAAGAAAAGCCCCCCGTGCATTTTTCCATACGAGGCCTTCGTAATCCTCTATCAGCTCGGTATTGAATTCATTTGCGATGATAATGACCACGAGAAAAGCGCCGAAATTCATAAGAAAATAAATTACCAGATATAAAAATACAGAGGAGACGCCAAATAGTGTCTGGCTCGCAACAGCCATCAGAATATATCCCGCATGTGCTATCCCTGAATATGCAAGCAGCCTCTTTATGTTTTCCTGCTGCAAAGCTGCCAAATTTCCAAGGGTCATGGTGAATGCAGAAATAATTGCCAGTAACAGTGACCAGTCAACGCCTCCGATAGGGACTAATATGTCTCCGCCGCCTTTTTCGATAAAAATCTGGTAAAAAAACCGTACAATAAGCGCGAATCCGGCTGACTTGGAGCCAACGGACAGGAATGCGGTAAAAGGAGTGGGAGCGCCTTCATAGACATCAGGGCACCATGAGTGAAAAGGGAACGCGGCGATTTTAAATCCTGCCCCGGCGAGTATAAGGATGACGGAAATATAGGCTATTACTCCGGAGACATTATTTTGAGCAAAATACTCCTGGATCGCAAAGTAATCCAGTGAG
Organism: Nitrospiraceae bacterium; assembly: GCA_020347665.1. Taxonomy (GTDB): domain Bacteria; phylum Nitrospirota; class Thermodesulfovibrionia; order Thermodesulfovibrionales; family UBA6898. Next base: position 2,178,787 of record CP070737.1, on the reverse strand, counting down.
CCTGCCATGCCATAGAGCAATGACAAACCATACAGCATCGCCCCTGAGGCGACAGCACCATAAAGGAGGTACTTAATAGCTGCTTCAGAGCTTCTTTCATCCCTGTGACTAAAACCGGTCAATAGATAGGCGGTAAGGCTCAGGAATTCCAGTGAAAGATACATCATCAGGAGGTTGACTGAAGAGGCCAACAGCATCATCCCAAGAGTACTTGCTAAAATCAAAAGCACATATTCTAATGAATTGAGAAACTTCCTGTTTGTTTCCTTTGATATAAAAGAAAAAACCAGCAGAAAGAGTGAAGAAAAAACCAGCAATAATTTAAAAAGATGAGCAAAATAATCATTCCGCAACATCCCGTAAAAAAGGAGCTGCGTATGTCCCTGTCCTGCCGTGGCAAGAGTAAGTTCCAAAATGAGCGTAATAATTACTCCGGATATTCCAAGGAGATACACAAAGGAGCTATTCGTAAAAAGGTCCCTTTTTAAAAAGCTTACTATGAGCAGAAAAAGGAAGAAAAAAGAGAGGAATCCTTCAGAAAAAAAATATTTTAGGCTTTCTGTGTTAGTCAACATTATTCTCTATCCGTTCATCTTGTTATAAATTCATGTTCAAAAAAATGTTATTTACATATTTTACTGTTGATTTCATTAAATTCAATACCGGGTGAGGATATACACCTAATATGACTACCAATAACGCGAGAGGCAATAAGCTGATAGTCTCTCGAATATTCATGTCAGGGAGTAACTTGTATTTTTCATTCAGTTTTCCGAGAAATATCCTCTGGAGGGTCCAGAGACAGTATGATGCGGTTATTATGATACCTGATGCTGAAATAGCGGTAATGACACGATATTTCTTGAAGGCACCGATGAATACCAGGACTTCACTGATGAAACTGTTTAAACCAGGTAATCCCAGGGCGCCAAAGAAGGCAAGGAAAGAGACAAACGCATAGTTTGGAACGACTGAGGCAATACCGCCGAAACCATCTATTTCCCTGTGGTGCGCCCTGTCATAGATAACGCCAACCAAGAGGAAGAGCATAGCCGTAATGACTCCATGATTGAACATCTGAAGGATAGCGCCGTTTATTCCTTCATTTGTGAAACTCGCTATTCCTAATAACACAAAGCCCATATGGCTTATGCTTGAATAAGCAACCAGTTTTTTCAGATCCTTCTGTGCCATTGCAGTAAGAGCCCCATAGATAATATTTATCATCCCAAAAATAGCCATGAACATGGACATGTTATAGGAAACATCCGGTAAAACGGCATAATTTATTCTCAGGATCCCATACGCACCCATCTTCAGCAAAACCCCTGCAAGGATCACACTGATTGCGGTCGGTGCTTCAACGTGCGCGTCAGGTAACCAGGTATGAAAAGGGAAAACAGGAATTTTAATGGCAAAATTGATAAAGAGGGCAAACCACAATATCGTTCTATAGTCGAATACCGAATTTATTTCTGCGAGTTTTGTCATATCAAACGTATGCGGGTCAGACGTTAAATAGAAATAGATCATTACGAGAAGCATCATCACGGAACCTACGAGGGTATAGAGAAAGAATTTTATCGCCGCATACTCTTTTCTCGGGCCTCCCCATATACCGATAAGAAAATACATTGGCAGCAACATTACTTCCCAGAAGACAAAGAAGAGAAAGAAATCAAGGGCGGTAAAAACTCCCATCATTCCGGTCTCGAGTAAAAGGAATAAAAAGAAATACCCCTTGACACCTCTATTTATTCCCCAGGATGCCAGAACACAAAGAGGACAGATCAGTGCCGTCAGGAAAATCATTGGCATACTGATGCCGTCAATCCCCATGAAGTAGTGAATATTATAGGCTCTTATCCAGGTATATTCCTCAATAAACTGAATGCCATTGGAATGGGTGAAACCGTAAACAGATCTGTCAAAGCCGGCAAAAAGAATCAGAGCAAGAAGAAAGGGAACAACCGTAATAACCAGTGAACTCCACCTGATTACGTCATGCTTATCTTTTGGAAGAAACAATATAAAAAACCCCCCGATTAAGGGAATAAATGTTATTAGCGTTAATATATGATTCTGTATAAATTCACTCATGTGCCCCTCCTATCAAAAAATTATCTTATACAACACAAAGACTACCATTCCAAAGAATAAGAACATGATATAGGCCTGAATTTTTCCTGTCTGAATCTTTCTCATGCCCGCTCCCGTCGAAAGGGTCGTGTCCGCAATGAAATTTACTGCACCATCGACAAACCTCAGATCAAACGATCCACTGATTCTCGACTTACATCTCAGGAGAAACCCGGTGAGGTTAACGATACCATCAATTACATATTGATCAAAAGCAGCGAGGATTATTATGATGACTTTCGTTCCTGAAACAAAAACAAAGTCATATATTTCGTCTACATAATATTTATTGTACACAACATCATATGTGATCTTAATCCTTGACACAATTTTTGCAGGGAGTCCGGGTTTGATACTATAGAACAAAACTCCCGAAACAATTCCAAATAAAGCAATAAATACTGATGCCGCCATTAATATATATTCGAGAGGGTCATGATGTTGGACCTCCACGTGCGAACCGAAAACAGGCCCGAGAAAATGACTAAACCTGTTGCTGCCACCGAGTGCCTCGGGAATTCCTATGAAGCCCGCAATGATTGCGAAAAAAGCTAAAATCACAAGGGGAACCGTCATGGAAGCGGGTGATTCTCTGATATCATGAGAACCGGAATGCTGATCACCATGTCCGCCTCCTGCATCGCGGGGCCTCTGATCACGTCTGTTTTCTCCAAAGAATGTCATCAGGAGAAGCCTCGTCATGTAAAACGCGGTCATTCCAGCAGCAACGAAGCCCATAAACCACAGGATAGGATGTCCGTGATCACTGCTCCAGGCCTTCCATAATATTTCATCTTTGCTGAAAAAACCTGAAAAAGGAGGAATACCGGAGATTGTGAGTGTGGCTATCAGAAACGTTAAAAATGTCCTGGGCATGTATCTCTTTAATCCGCCCATCCATCGTATGTCATTTTCGTGATGCAGTGCTATAAGAACACTCCCAGCTCCTAAAAACAGACACGCCTTAAAAAAGGCATGTGTCATGAGATGAAATATCCCGGCAGAATATGCAGCAACGCCCATGCCCAAAAACATATACCCCAGCTGGCTTATGGTTGAATAAGCGAGCACCCTCTTTATATCATTTTGAGCGCATCCGATGGTTGCGGCAAATAGAGCAGTTAACGCACCTACTGCTGCAATGATGCCTAATGCGACACTGCTCATTGAGAAGAGAAAATGCAGACGCCCGATCATGTAAATACCTGCTGTTACCATCGTCGCGGCATGTATTAAAGCGCTCACAGGAGTGGGTCCGGCCATTGCGTCCGGTAGCCATACGTGAAGAGGAATCTGTGCGGATTTTCCGGTAGCACCTAAAAACAGAAAGAGGCAGATTGCCGTTATCACACTTATTCCTGTATACTCCGGAATTCCGAAAAGGTTCACACCCTTCAAAAGATGAATATTCTCTGCCAGAAACGGGAAGCTTAAAAGAGAAAGAGTCCCGTTCGAAAACTCTGCTAATCTGTCGTTTGCGGCTATCTGATTATACAGCGACCAGAATAAAGTCAAAATGCCAAGGAGAAATCCGAAGTCTCCAACCCTGTTGACGATAAATGCCTTGTTTCCGGCGATGGCGTTTTCTTTTTTGCTGTACCAGAAACCGATAAGCAAATAGGAGCAGAGACCAACTCCTTCCCACCCGATAAACATTAAGAGCATATTTTCAGCCAGCACAAGGATGAGCATCGAGAAGATAAACAGGTTGAGATAGGCAAAAAAACGGTAGTATCCGGGATCTCCCTTCATATACCCAATGGAATATATATGAATCAGGAAGCCAACACCGGTAACTATCAGTATCATTACTGCACTCAGCGGGTCAAAAAGAAATGAGACATCTGCCCGTACAAAGTTCACGTTCAGCCAATTATAGACGTGGCAGATCAGTGCTGAAGGTTGAGGATCCCGGGCAATGACCGAAAAGGCGATAACTGAAATAATAAAGGAGAAAAAAACGGTCAAAGATGCTACATAGCCGATCGGCTTTTCGCCATATTTGTTTTGAATCTGTCTGCCAAAAATACCATTTATGAATGCCCCCAGCACGGGGAAAAGAACGATGAGAAACCCGTAATGTTCAATAAAGGTTCGCATAATCAGCCCCGCAGCCTGTCTAACTTATCAGCATTTATGTCGCCGTGTCTCATAAATATGGAAAGCATCAATGCAAGGGCAATTGCAGCCTCGGCAGCAGCGATGACAATTATAAAGATTGAAAATAACTGTCCTTCGAGATTGCTGGCGGAAAACTTGCTGAATGCCGCAAAATTGAGGGCAGCTGAATTCAGGATAAGCTCTATCCCCAAGATTATACCGATGATATTTCTTCGTGTTATAGTGGTGAATAATCCGAATAGAAACAGCATCAGACTGATGATCATATAGCTGTTAATATTAATGATATCCATTGATACCTTCCATTTTATCGGACAGACCTGTTTGCAATGACCAGACTCCCAATTAATACGGCTAATAACAGGATCGATACAACTTCGAACGGGAGCAAATATTTGGTTAAAAGGAGGTCTCCCAGTTCTTTTATCGTAAAGTAGGGATAATCAGGGTTTTCTCTTAAGGGAAAAACCCATCTGTTTGAGATATAACTATAAAGAAGGCCTCCAATAATTATTAATGACACAATACCCGCAAGAACTGAATGCTTTATTGAGAGACTGTTAGTTGTTTTGATATCCTCAATGTTCCTGGTGAGTAATATGGCAAAGAGCAGCAGAACAAGAACACCACCAATATAAATGATGACCTGAACAACAGCCAGGAAGTCGGCGTCCAGAAAAAAGTAAAGACCGGCGGTCCCGAGAAACGTAAAAAAGAGTGCAAAAGCAGAATGGAGAATATTACGCGAAAAAGCCACGATAAAACAGGGCAAAATGGTCATGATCGCTACACATAAAAATACAATTTCCTTTAACTCAATATTCATGATGATCCTCTCCATCTCCTATGCGCTTTCGGCCTCTCCTTTCGATGGTCGCTTCGCTACCGGTACTGCCGTCTCTACATGTCTGATGCAAAGCTCTTTGATGTCGTAACACGCACCTTCGAACCGTTTTGAATGGACAATGGCATCCGTCGGACACACCTCAACACACAGCCCGCAATACATGCACTTTGACTGATTTATATCGAACCGGGTGATAAATCTTACGTCATCCCTTTTTTCAGTTTCAATCGCAATAATATCTATGGGACATGTTATCATGCATTGAAGACATCCAATACATGTTGAAAAATCAACTGTAAGATAACCCCTGAAACGGTCAGAAACGATCTCTTCTAATGAATTACCACTCAGTATGAGCGGTCCTTTCTTAAGTCTGTCAGGATATTCAATTGTTATGGGTGGCTCTTTTACCCAGTATTTAAGGGTAATTATCATACCAAATGATACCGTGTAAATAGCGTCCCATATATTCTTAAAATACTGGATGGCAGGGTTCACTATCCGGACATCCTCCAGAAAATACCGTTACCGTTGAATACAAGCATCCATAGGGCGGTACAGGTAAGGCAGACGAACGATATCGGGATAAGATATTTCCAGCACATTGACATCATCTGGTCAATTCTCAGACGGGGCAACGTCCATCGAACCCAGAGAGAGACAAAACATAACGGGATGGCCTTGGCGAAAAATACAAGCACCATTAATAGCTGGTATCCTATGCCGCTTTCATAAGGATCAAGACCGATATTACCTCCTCCAAGAAATACAGCGGTTGCGATAGAGGCGGTAACAAAGATATTTCCAAACTCTGCAGCAAAGAAAAAACCAAAGCGCATGCTTGAATATTCAACGTTGTATCCAGAAACCAGTTCTGATTCAGCCTCAGGAAAATCGAACGGCACTCTATTCAGCTCTGCCAGGCTCGCGATGCCAAATATAAAAAAGGCGATGAATGTAAAAGGGTTATAGAATATGAACCACTGCCAGGGAAATAAACCCTGCTCAGCCACAATTTTTTGCATGGAGAAGGATCCCGTTATCAGGATAACGGTCAGCAATGCCAGTGCACTAGGGATTTCGTAACTGACAATCTGTGCGGCCGACCTGATTCCGCCAAGCAACGCCCATTTATTGTTGGAAGCCCAGCCGGACATCAAAAGGCCGATGACAACGAGGGAGACCGCAACGATAAGAAAGATCAGGCCTACATTTAAATCCACCACAATAAATGATCCCCCGAAAGGAATGACCAAGCCTGTCAGTACCGTTCCCACAAAAACAATATAGGGAGCCAGGCGGAACAGGTTCTTATCTGCCAACGCGGGTATGATATCCTCCTTGAGGTGCAGTTTAATCGCATCAGCTATCCATTGAAGACTTCCGTACGGTCCGACTCTGTTCGGACCAAGGCGGTTCTGAATAGCACCGGCAACTTTCCGTTCCATCAATGTTAGAATACCGCCTATCATACCAATAACCGTTACTACAGTAAGGCATGGCACGAGATATCCCAAAAATGTGTATAACAGGTCAAGGGATGGTGATGAACCAAAGAGCTCTTTCAGAATGCTCTGTATAATACTGGCTAAATTATGCATACATCACCGGTCTATTTCAGGAGCCACGATATCGAAACTTCCTATTATGGCCACCAGGTCTGCCACCATGACACCCTGACTCAATTCTTCTAAGATCGACATTGCTGAAAAGGACCCTGTCCTGATCTTTAATCGATAAGGACTTTTCCCCCCGTCGCTGATAAGGTAAAAACCCATCTCACCCCGTGGACATTCGGTTCTCACATAAATTTCTCCCTTTGGTGGCTTGAATACCTTCGGGATCTTTGTTCGTATCTCACCTTTTTCCGGCATCTGCTCTAAAGCCTGTCGAATTATCCTGCAGGATTCCCGGATCTCCTGAATCCTTATCCAGTATCTGTCATAGCAGTCACCAACCGTACCGAATTTCCCTTTCCCCACAGGGATCTCAAAGTCGAATCGGTCATATATTGAGTAAGGGTCATCCCTCCTGAGATCAAACTGTACACCTGAACCTCTTAAGTTCGGGCCGACCAGCGTATATTCAATTGCCTTTTCAGCCGAAACCACGCCCACATTGGCAAATCGTTTAACCAGTATGGAATTAAAGGATATCAAATTGTTAAATTCATCGATAAACTCATATTCAAGATGGTCAATAAATTTGAGCGTTTTTTCTTTAAAGCCCTCTGGTAAATCATGGGATACGCCACCTATTCGAGCATAATTATGTGTTAATCGAGCGCCACACAGCATCTCCATAAGATCATTGTAGGTCTCACGTTCTCTGAGAGCATGAACAAAAGGCGTCACAGCCCCAAGATCAAGGAGAACAGCACCAAAGCCGATAAAATGACTCCCCATTCTCGCTAATTCTGCAGCGATCACCCGCAGATATTCGGCTTTTTCCGGCACCTCGATGCCAGCTAACCGCTCAACCGTTAAAGCATATCCCAGATTGCCGCTGAAGGCACTAACATAATCAATACGGTCAGTATAGGGCATGAAGCCCTGATAGGTTACCCTTTCTGCAATCTTTTCAATACCTCGGTGGAGATATCCTACATCAGGGACCGCCCTCCGCATAATCTCCCCATCTGTTTGCACAATAAGGCGCAACACGCCGTGTGTACTGGGGTGATGGGGCCCCATGTTTAAAAACATTTCCTGTGATACTAATTCAGCCATAACCTTTCTTCATGTTTTATATCGCTCAATCACACAGATCCGGCCTTCTATTGTCTATCTGGTTATAGAAATCAGGGTAAACATAATCTTTTCTCAGCGGGTGCCCTTCCCAGTCTGGTGGGAGCAACAATCTTTTTAAATTGCTGTGACCGGTAAATTTTATTCCGAGAAGGTCATAGGTTTCCCTTTCAAACCAGTTCATGCCTTGAAATATGGACTCGACTGAATCAATTTCTGGATGCTCATGGTCTAAACAGGCCTTGACCGTTATTTTATGTTTAAAAGGGTACGAGTATAGATTGTAGATAACAGCATAGTTTTCTCCATTGTCCACACCGAGATGATTCGAGATAGAAAATTTCAGCTCCGGGTCATTCTTAAGAATGTCCATAACAGAAAGGATCTCCTCCTTCTTGATTTCAACAAGGACATCGTCGTTTGGCATTTCCTCTATCCTGACAATGGAATCCTGACACGTTACTTTTACTTTTTCTATCAATTCATGCTGTTCCATAAAAAGTCTCGGCTCACTTCGTAAAATATTTCTCTTTTTTCACTTTTTCCTGAATTTTAATGAGACCCTCTGTTAGGGCTTCGGGACGGGGAGGACATCCCGGGACATAAACATCAACGGGAATAATCTTGTCAACACCCCGCAACACAGAGTAGGTGAGATCAAAAAGGCCTCCGCAGTTTGCACAGCTTCCCATTGCAATGACATACTTTGGATCAGCCATCTGTTCATAGAGAAGCTTCAGCCTCGAAGCCATTTTTAACGTTATCGTCCCGGCCACGATCATCAGGTCAGACTGCCTCGGTGTTGCCCTGAAAAGTGATCCGAAACGATCAATGTCCGATCGAGGACCCCCAGTTTGCATGAGCTCGATCGAACAGCACGCCAGACCCATCAAGAGATACCAGAGAGAATTGGCTCTTACCAGATTGAGTGCCCTGTCCACAGTCGTTAAAATCGGATCTTCAGGAAGTCTATTTACAATATTTAATTTTTCAATCATTATTCTTCTTCCACTCCTGATTTTTCTTCGATAACATCCTTGATGCGCAAAACACCGGTATCGACTCGTAACCGTTTGCGGATAGCCCATAACCATTCCAAATATTTATTCTCCCAGGCAAATATCAGCCCGAGAAACAAAATAGCAATAAAAAGGAAGATTTCGATAAAGGCAAGGAGACCATTGCCTGTGAGAAGATAATCCCTGAAATTTGCGATGACAGGGAATACCAGGATCAGTTCAACGTCAAAGATGATAAAAAGAATAGCTATAAGATAAAACCGGGCGTTAAAATTGATCCAGCCCGGGCCAATGGGTCTTTCACCGCATTCATAGCTTATCAGTTTTTCAGGATTCGGTCTGTGTGGTGCGATTATTTTCACCACCACCATGGTCGCAAATACAACACCGAATCCTACGATAAGAAAGACAAAAATATTTCCGTATGGATTTAACATAAGCTCTTGTTCCTTTGCTATCCGGGGAAAGGATTATCGGAAATTACAGACGCCTGATATCTGTTAACACCCCCAGTGGCCCTGTTTCTATTTTCATCTTTACACATCTTAACATATCGCTCCCGTCGTGAATCATATAAAATATTTATTGTTCTATACAGAATGATTCCGATACCTATCAAACAAGTCACGCAAGTTGTTTCATTCTGAGAATTAAACTGTCAAGAACGAATCTGAACAGCACCATTTCCGGTAACTTTGGACGTGCTATCAGTACATGGGCCCGTAACCCTTGCCGCAGATGTAGTCCGTAAGCTCGGAGATGGTGATATTCAGTTCTGATAAGAGCGCGTTGACCACGTCTCTTATACTTACCATGCCGATCAGCTTTTTCTTCTCAAAGACAGGCAAGTGCCGAACATCCATCTCTGACATCAGGGCCATACATTCTTCAACACTCCTGTCCGGTTCTATGCAGCAGAGCTCAGGGGTCATCAGCTCGCCTACAGTGGTTTCTTTGGAAGATTTGCCTTTCAGTATTACCTTCCGGGCATAGTCCCGCTCGGAAAAGATACCCTCGAGTTTCCCCTCATTGATCACCAGCAAGGCACCAATGTTTTTTTCAGCCATCATCTCCAGTGCCTTGAATGCGGTTTCATGCGGTGCTATCCACCAGATGCTAAAGCCCTTTTTATCCAGAAGCTGTCTTACCGTACCCATAGGTTTTCGACCTCCCGATGTATTATTATTCTCACCATAATGTTCGATCGAGTAATTGAGATGCATAACACGTCAGACAAAAAGACCGACCCTGCCCCGGACTATCCTTTGGAAGCTCGGTCCTATACATTCCCTGATCACCCCCTCAATTTAAAGAAATAAGCAAGTTGAATGCCATTGTCTAACAGGATAAAGCTTAAGAACCAAAATATGTAATTATTACGGATCGTTATTGAAATATGGGGTTTGCAATGAAAATAGTTTTATCTATAATTAGTTACTTTTCTGTAACGTATGTGGCTTCAATATACTTTTTGAGTGAGCGAAGGTTTTTAGTTTAATATGTTGCAGTTACGTGCCACTGGAGTGATGTATGCATTACCAATTTGTAACATTATTTGATATCTCAATAATCTTATATGTCAGCCCCGAAAGGATTATCCCGGAGCTTGTTCAAATATGGTGGGTGAGATGCGATACAACAATGGCATCAATCTTTAGATTATGTAACTAACTTTTTATGTAGCGTAGATATCACGTTAGAAGCACTGCTTTTTTATAAGAAGACCTAACCATAGCGTGCATAAGTATCCGAGAAAAAGTCAAAAAAATCAGAACACAATTCACATAAAATTATAGACAAAGCTATTGAAGCTGGATTTATTATATGCCATGTATTAAAAACATCTAATTGGGTAAGAGGAGGCTTCTCTTGCCCGATTACCTATCCCGATTATACTAACGTTCAATCCGAAATTCTTAAACTTCAAACTTATTTAAACTGATGATGTGTCGGAGTCCTCAAAAATATCATACCTCGAAAACTAAGGATTTCCGATTGTAAGTGATATTCCTGAGAAAAGCATTTCCTTTCTGAAAGTGAATATGTCTTTTTAACGCCCTGGAATTGTCTTTAACAAAATCAAACCCAGCCTAAACGACGAACCTGCTCCATTACCGAATATTCTTATCCTGAGAATTACCTCTCTGCATAAAATAATGTTGAAAAAACTGTTTCCGTTTGCTAAAGTTTGAATAATCCTAAAAAGCGATTTCTTATCATCAATCCCAGGAGGCCAGGAGTATCTACTGGGAAGACTGCTCGACCAGGTGGTTACCTGGGATTTCCGGCGTCGTCTCTTCATGAAAGGGGGTGTTTGAGGTAAGGTAAGTTATAGGTGTGGTTTCTTGTCAGTTTAACTTCATACAAGTAAAGGAGGTTTATATGAGAAAGGGTATTCTATTAGTTGCTGTTATGGTCGCCGTTACTCTGGCATTCGTTGGGTGTCAACGTGGTCCCGCCCCTGACGTCGCCAAGAAGAAATTCTATACCATCGGAACCGGGGGAGTCACCGGCGTCTACTATCCCACGGGTGGTGCAATCGCCAAGATCGTCAACGTCAAGAAAAAGGAGTACGACATCAGGCTCACGGTGGAATCCACAGGTGGATCGGTGTTTAACGTCAATGCCATCATGGCCGGCGACCTGGAGTTCGGAGTCGTGCAGTCAGATAGGCAGTTCCAGGCCTATAATGGTTATGAGGGTTCAGAGTGGGCAGGTAAACCTCAGAAGGATCTCAGGGCGATCTTCACGGTACATCCGGAGAGCATCACCTTGGTTGCTGCTGTGGATGCTGGCATCAACTCACTCCAGGACCTCAAGGGGAAAAGGGTGAATATCGGGAATCCAGGCTCAGGGCAGCGTCAAAACTCCATTGATGCGCTGACAGCTGCAGGTATCGACATCGAGAAGGATATCAAAGCAGAGGGCATCAAGGCCTCCGAGGCTCCGGGCATACTCCAGGACGGCCGCATTGATGCCTTTTTCTACACCGTGGGCCATCCCGCCGGGGCGATCAAGGAAGCCACCAGCGGAACCAGAAAGGTCAAGGTCATTCCAATCGAGCTGCCTAATTCCTTCTACGAAAAGTTCTCCTACTATGCGCCCAGTGTCGTCCCGATCCAGTTCTACCCGGGAGCGGCGAACAAGGAAGTGGCAGTACCTACTTTCGGTGTGAAGGCTACCTTTGTGACTTCGTCCAAGGTGGATGAAAAAGCGGTTTATGCCGTGACCAAAGAGGTCTTCGAGAACTTTGACACCTTCAAAGCACTGCACCCTGCCTATTCCGTGCTCACAAAGGAAAACATGCTGGAGGGCATGTCAGCGCCCATCCATGATGGCGCTATGAAGTATTACAAAGAAGCGGGAATGAAGTAGAACCAGGTATCGGGGCTGCGTATGTTTTTCACTGCAGCCCCGATGAATCTGACGTATCGGCATGAGGTGGTCGCGTCCACTCAGGGGGTGCGGCCGAAACCGGAACAGGGAGATGATCGATGTCCATGGACGACCGAGAGGAAGCCCCCCCAACGATTGATGAAGATACTGCAAGCGGGATAGAGGAAGCCAAGCGAATTGCCGAGGAGGAAGAGGCGGGATTCAGGCATCTGACGGGATATTCCCGGTTCATCGTGCCGGTGATAGCTATAGCATGGTGTCTTTTCCAGCTATCCATAGCCAGTTGGTTGATCCTCGACACCGTATATATCAGAAGCATACATCTTGGATTCGCAATGCTTATAGCCTATTTAAGCTACCCGACCTTTAAGAGACCATTCAAGGGATTTTTCTCTTTTCTGTCTGCCAGGACACACATACCTGTCTTCAATTACGTCATGGCTCTGCTCGCTTGCGGATCGGCCATCTATATCTTTATCGAATATAAGGGATTAGCAGGCAGAATGGGAGCGCCTCTGACGCGCGATCTTGTGATCGGCTCATTTGTAGTCATATTTCTACTTGAGGCCTCGCGCAGGGTGGTCGGGCCAGCTCTCTCAATTATTGCCGGCCTTTTTACCCTGTATGCCTTTTTCGGTCCCTACATGCCCGGTCTGATCGCGTTTAAAGGTGTGTCCGTGGGCAGGTACGTTGGGCAGATCTCCCTGTCAACAGAAGGCATATACGGTATTCCCCTGGATGTTTCAGCGACCATTGTGTTTCTTTTTGTCCTGTTCGGGGCCATGCTGAACCGGGCTGGAGGCGGCCGGTTCTTCATCAACCTGGCCCTGAGTCTCCTGGGACGGTTTAAAGGTGGCCCGGCCAAGGCCGCCATTGTTGGATCGGGTCTGACAGGCCTGGTTTCAGGTTCCTCCATAGCTAATATCGTCACTACTGGAACTTTCACTATTCCATTGATGAAAAAGGTCGGATATCCGGGCACAAAAGCGGCGGCTGTCGAAGTGGCCGCCAGCACCGATGGACAACTGGCACCTCCCATAATGGGGGCTGCAGCGTTTATTATCGCCGAGTACGTCAATGTTCCCTACCTGGATGTGGTGAAAGCTGCTGCAATACCGGCCTTCGTCTCTTACGCTTCGCTGTTTTACATCAGTCATATCGAGGCTTCCAAGCTGGGCCTGAGAGGGCTCTCCAAGGAGGATATTCCACAGTTCTTCAAAGTGCTCTTTTCCGGTCTCCACTACCTCTTTCCTCTCGGTGTCCTGGTCTACGAACTTATGGTGCCAAGACACTCGCCTGAACTGGCCGCTTTCAGAGCCATCATTGCCATGACTATCGTTATGATCTTCCAGGAGCCGATCAAACGCTATATAAGAAAGGAACCTGTAGCCCCCGGGTTCATGGAAAGCATTAAGCTCATACTGGATGCCATGGTAGCAGGGGGGCGTAACATGGTTACAGTTGCCATAGCCACCGCTGCGGCCGGTATCATTGTGGGTGTTGTCACTATGGGGCTGGGCGGAATCATAACTGAGGTCATTGCCACCATTTCCGGAGGGAACATCTTTGCTCTGGTCGGGATTGCCGCAATTGCAAGCCTGCTTCTGGGGATCGGGCTTCCTACCACCGCCACCTATATTGTCATGGCCGCCCTCACTGCTCCGGCCATCGTCACCATCGGAGCGGCCAACGGTTTCATCGTCCCACTGATGGCAGCCCATCTGTTCTGCTTCTATTTCGGAATTCTGGCGGATGATACGCCTCCAGTGGGCCTGGCTGCTTATGCAGCGGCGGCCATCGCCAAGTCGCCTCCGATTCCCACCGGTATTCAGGGATTTCTATACGATATCCGTACGGCCTTGATTGCCTTCATGTTCATCTTTAATTACGACCTGATCCTCCACAATATCAACAGCTGGGGGTTAGCCTTACTTATTTTCGTCACAGCATGCATAGGTAATTGTGCTTTTGCCTCAGCCACTCAGGGGTGGGTGACATGGAAGAACAAATGGTACGAGATTCCATTTCTCCTGGCGGTGGCATTTATCATGATGCAGCCCGGTTTCGTGGCCGGTTGGGTAGGCCTTGAGAACAAACACCTCATGTATATCCCGGGCATTGCTATCTTTTTTGGTATTTTCATGCTCCAGCGCCGCAGGCGGTTGGCGGCAGGGACTTTAACACCAACATTACGGCATTCAGAATAAAGATGTGAAATATTAATTTTTATTAGCGGAGGAAAAACATGTCCTTCAAAATCAAGACTATACTGTGTGCCATCGATCTCTCTGAGAACTCTGAGCTGGTTTTAATGGCAGCCGTCAGAGAAGCGGCGGCGCATGACACAGAGGTTCAGGTGCTGCACATCATCCCCAGTTTTGACGCGGCTATGGCGATGCCAATAGTCTCTTTCATGGGTGAAAAAAGATTTTCACAGCTCATGGAGGAGAAAAAAAAGGAGACTGAGGCCACAATTAGAAAAAAGATTGATAATCTAAAAAAAAGGATGCTGGAAAACGAGCCAGGCGGTGGGATAGACAGGATTAAGGATATTCACGTTTACAAGGGTGATGTCGTGATCGAGATTCTCAATATGGCGACAAGGCTCAAGGCGGATATCCTTGTCATGGGTGCGCACGGCAAGGGGATAACTGAACACACCTTTGTTGGGAGTGTGACCCGAAAGGTCATGAGGAGGATACGTGTCCCCGTCCTTCTTATACCGGGTGCAGTTCGATAAAATATGTTGCGGATTAGACCCAAAGGGGGGGAATGATTTTACATATGAATCGGATTCTCAGGGCATCAATTTTATTAACCACCCTGTGTCTGGTGGTCTTTACCTTCGGTATCGTTCAGGCGGATGACAGGTTTGTCAATAACGGCGACGGAACAGTGACCGACATAAGGACCGGCCTCATGTGGGCACGGACTGATAGCATGGGAGACATAACCTGGCACGATGCCAAGCTTTACAGTGAGAATATCATCCTCGGTGTCTACAATGACTGGCGTATGCCGACTATTATGGAACTCGAGACGCTTTTCGACAGTACTTATGACAAGTATGAAACGATTTGCGGACATCGGGTGAAGACACATTCGCTTATAGAACTAAGCTGCGGATTTGTATGGTCTGCCGAGGAACGCTCTATTTCCGCTCTGGCATTCAACTTCTCCCGGGGCTATCAGTACATGGCCCGGAAGGTTACCTATAGAGGTTTTAGGGCACTGCCGGTAAGGACAATTACAGAGTAAGGTGAATGTTGCGGGAAGGTTCGGAGACAAAGATTTGAAAGAACCACTTCTGGAAAACGTGAGGTTGGACCCTCATACCTACTATTTTCTGTACGTAGGTGAGATTAAAGCTGTCGGCCTGAACAACTTTATGCGGAGGCCTCTTGAACGGATGTACGGCAGGCCCGTTGATTTTATCAGTATAGTCCCCGATGTCCTCACGCGGTATCCCGATGGCAATCTCATTGTCATTAATTCCAAGGCCTTGGAAACCTTTAACCGGACGGGAAAACAATGCAACATCCGTATCCCGGCCGGTATTTTTGCGGAAGAGGTCAGTGAAAACCCTGTTGTCATTAACCTGATTGACATGATTCTGGACCGCCAGAGTGAAGTCTTTGTTAACGTATTCGAGGCCCGGAACGAGCTGAGCCTGACCGATGACGACAGGGTCCGTCTTATTGGACCTGCACCCGACCTTGCCAGCACCTTCAACAATAAGCTGATCCAGTACGAGATGATTAAAGCCCTGGCCATTCCCGTACTTTCTGGGAAGGGTTGCGGGTCACTGGACGAGGCAGTCACAGTAGCGGAGACGTACTTTAAAGCAGGAGACAGAGTTTTCGTTTCCGGGGCTTACAGTGCCGCCGGATCCAATTCCATCATCGCAAACACCTCCAGGGAGATAAGAGACCGGTTTCCAGAACAGGAAGGGAAGCTGCTGGTGACCAGATTCGTAGAACATGTCCACGATCCGACTGTCTTGGGTATCGTCGCGGGAGAGGGAGACGTATATATCGCCTCGGTGGCGGATCAGAAAGTCGAGGGGACGCAGTTTAAAGGGTCGACCTATCCCACGGTCCTTGATATTGAAACCGTTCGTGATCTGGTCGAGATGACACGGACTATAGGTAAGCATCTGGGTGGTCAGGGATACAGGGGGACCTTCGGCTGCGATTATATCGTGGATCACGACGGGAACATTTTCTTTATCGAGATCAACGCGCGAAAACAGGGGACGACCCTGGAGACAACCCTGACGATGATCCATCACCTGCCGGCACATCCATACTTTCCTGAGTTGGAATTTCATGCTGTCACTGAGGGCAGATTTCCCGATAGATCGCGGGAGATGGACCCCGCAAAGAGCCGTATTTGCTGGGGGACGTTCAACTATAAAACCGACCGCGATATAGTAGTGAACCGTGATGTCGAACCGATGATTCCCGAACCAGAACTCTTCTCGTGCGCTGTAAATGGAAAATTGTTGAGGGAACGTTACATTATAGAGGATCATGTGGGGGGCGGAGTGACCATAAAGGCGGGAGGGTTCCTGGGCAGGGTCATCGCCGCGTCAGATAATCTCCCAGACGTCCACAGTTCATTGAAGAGGGGAATTGAGAGGGTTTCAGATACAATGGAGGAGCCGCCGACCTGATCTAAATAAATGTCATGACAATTTGTTCAGACGCTGCCAGAGTGGTAAGATTAAAAACAGGAGGTAAGTCACGTGAAAACGGATGTTAGCCCGGAGCCACATGGACGTAAGCGTTCCAAGGGTAAAGTCTACAACCAAGTAGAGGTTTCGAAGAAGGATCGGTCTATTGCCGTTGTGCGTTCAGCCGAGGTCAAGGCCCTGGACGCGGAGTATTTCGCAGTAAAGGACCAGATACCAACCGGATTCAAACTGGAGAAGGAATACCGAAAATCCAGGAAACGGATTCTCAAGGTTCTTGGAGGTTCCGAAAAAGATTGGAACAGCTACCACTGGCATCTGAAGAACCGCATCAGCAGGGTGGAGGTCCTCGAAAGGGTTGTCCCTCTCGAAGACGAGGATAAGAAGCAGATCCAAAAAGTCTCAAAGAAATATCGATGGGGTGTTTCCCCCTTCTTCGCCAGCCTCATGGATCCCGAGGATAAGAACTGCCCGATAAGAAAGCAGGCTATTCCAAGCGTCTTCGAGCAGCTTGATCTGTCAGAGGTCAAGGATCCCTTGATCATCAAGTACAATTCCCCGGCGCCGCTGATATCCAGGCTCTATCCGGACAGGGTCATAATCAATGTCACCAATGCGTGTTCCATGTTCTGCCGCCATTGCCTGAGACGGAAGGACATCGACTTTAAAGATGTGACCTATCCGAGATGGCTTTTGGATCAGGCTGTCGAATACATACGCGAGAATAAGGAGATCAGGGACGTTCTCCTTACCGGAGGCGATGCCCTTGCTCTCTCCGACAACCAGCTTGATTACATCCTGACCAAGCTGGATAGAATACCCCACGTCGAGATCAAGAGACTGGGGTCCAGAATGCCGTGCTCGCTGCCTCAGCGGGTTACCCCGGAACTGTGCAAGATGCTCGAGACTCATGATCCGATCTATCTGAACACCCAGTTCAACCATCCCAAGGAGGTCACCAGAGAGGCACAGAAAGCCGTGGACATGCTCACCAAGTGCGGTGTAATCGTGAGAGATCAAACCGTCCTCCTGAACGGGATCAACAACGATCCCCATATCATGAAGAAACTGATGCAGGAACTGCTCAAAATCAAGGTCTCACCGTACTATATATTCAACTGCAAAAAAGTTGAAGGAATCCGTCACTTCCGGACAACCATTGCCGACGGTCTCAATATTATGGAGCATCTCAGGGGTTACACGTCGGGTATGGCTGTTCCCACCTTCATCATCACCGCTCCCGACGGCAGAGGAAAAACGCCCCTATATCCACAATATCTGCTCAATCCCAATGTGGATGGAAAGCCCCTGATCAGGACGTGGGGAGGCCACATCCTCCAGTATCCGGATGAAAAGATATCGAATGGTCCGCCAAACTGCATCAACAGGAACGAGGAATAACTTTGCCGGAACTAGCCGAGAGAATCAGGGAATCGGTCCGGCATCAGCACTTCGAGATAATAGCATCACTAAAGCAACTTGTTGAAGTCAATAGCCATTCGAGAAACTACGATGGGATCAACAGAGTCGGTGACATGGTAGCGAGGTTCATGCCCGGTATTCTCCATCGCAGAATTATCACCGACCGGAACAGTGTCAAGCATCTGATATTTGCCGGCTCCGAGCTGAACGGTAAACCCGTAGTACTGATCGGTCACACCGACACCGTTTTTCCACCCGATTCCAAATTCCAAAATTTTATGGAAGTAGGAGACAGGATTCACGGTCCCGGCACATCGGACATGAAGGGCGGGATCGTGGTAATGGTCTTTGCTCTGCGTGTTCTCGATGAGCTGGGTCTGCTGGGAACTATTCCCATAAGATGCCTTGTTAATGGAGACGAGGAGATTGGTTCACCACACTCCCTGCCAATGATAAAAGAAGTGGCGCGGGATGCCTCTTTCGGTTTGGTTTTCGAATGCGGAGGACTGGAAGGGGAGGTGGTCTACGCGAGGCGGGGGATAAGAAGATTCAAACTGACTGTCACAGGCAAAGCCCGACACGCTGGCGTCAAGGAGGGTCCAAAAGACAGCGCCATAGTCGAACTTTCGAGGATGATTCTCGCCCTAGAGGACTTGAACGACCCGGAAAAAGGGGTATCCATTAACGTCGGGAAGATATCGGGAGGTACCGACACCAATGTCGTCCCGGACAATGCGACGGCCCTGTTCGAGTTTCGCTTCTGGGACGGTGAGACGGAGAGAGCGGTTCTTGATCGGATCGGGAAGATCGTCAACAATCCTGATAACCCTCAATGCACGGCAAAGTACAAATGTGACCATCAACGTCCAGCAGGATGTCCGGTGGACGGTACCGATGAGCTTTTTTCCCTTGTCAAGAATGCAGCGAAAGATCTTCAGCAGACACTGGGAAAGGAGAGAAGGGGGGGCACCTCGGATGCCAACTTTCTAACAAATATGGGGATCCCCACGCTTGATGGGCTCGGCCCGGTGGGAGACCTGGACCACTCGCCGGAAGAGTACATCCTGAAGCAGTCGCTTTTCGAGAGGATTGAACTGACTGCTCTTGTACTGGCACGACTGGGGGGGCAGGCCAATGATCGGTCATCGGCTACCGAACCACGGGGGAAGCGTCGTTTGTAATTTTCAGTATT
>CP070737.1:2082222-2159111 GCA_020347665.1 Nitrospiraceae bacterium | reverse complement strand
AAACTTTCTGCCTCCATGTTCGATGAACTTCCCAAAAAATTCAACGTAGTGAAGCCGTAATGAGTGAATCGTGGGTGAGAAGATGCCGAGAACAATATTCAGGAGATGGATTAATCCCGCAGCTACCACACCGGTAACAATATCTCCCGTCATACCGGCAATTCGATTTGCCACGAACGCAAGCAGAACTGACGTAAGCCCTATGGCCATGATACGGGCATAGGAGATAATGTTTCCTATACTCTTCAGTAATTCGAACGGAGCAAGGAGGCCTCCCGTGAAAAAAAGTAGCGGCGCAAGGATGAATATCGCTATGATAACCGGCTTTTTGAAAAGATTGGGGAAAAGTCCGAAAAATGATGCAACAAGGGCAAGGATACAGAGAATCATGAATATGGTGACAAACTTATATAATGCCTCTTTCTTTGTTTTTCTCCTGAGAGCAGTCAGGATGCCGAGGGCAAGCCCGAGTATGACATGCACCAGGCCGGCGGAAATCGAAAAATAGATCATAGGGATGACCGCAGTACGTCTCTCAATACAAATGGGCTTCATACCAAACAGCATATGACCAATTTCACCAAAAAATTCTCCATAGAGAATGCCAAATATTACCGTATAGAGAGAGGAAATCAACAGGATTCTTCCAGCATCACGAAAGATATTTCTGGTCAGTTTTTTTATCAAAAACACAGAAAACACTATCAGCAACAAACCATACCCTGCATCGCCCAGTATCATGCCGAAAATAATGGGGAAGAATATACCAATAAACGTTGTAGGGTCGTATGACGTATATCTCGGCAGTGGGAGCAGGTTTGTAAATATTTCAAACGGCTGAAAATACGAAGGATTTTTAAGGATAACAGGAACCCGATCAAGGTCTTCTTCTCTAATCTCTTTTTCATCGAGGACTACCTTTCCAGAGAACTGTTCGTTAACCTGATCTCTGAGCAGATCGACATTCTTTGAAGGCATCCAACCGCGGATAAAGAAACACATCTGTGTTTCAAACGCGGCTGTTGAGGCCTTCAGGACTGATAGTCTTTCATATACCCACGCCCTGACCTTTCCATACATCGGTCCCCATCGGAGGGCAAACCGCTGCAACTCATTATTAATTAGATCTGCTTCTGATGAAAGTTCCGCTGTTTTTTCCCTGAGATAGGCGAGTTTTTCAGCCAAGCTCAAACTGCTGAGCAGAGGTGGAAACGTAAGTTCCGGGATATATTCCTCGCCAAGGGCGCGCCTGACACGTCCTGATTCCTCTTTTTTAAGGGCTATGACCCCGACCAGAGATTTATCTGATGCCATGGCTGTGAGAAGCTCAAATTTTTCGTCTGTTAGTCGAGAAAGAAGCCCGCGTATATTCTCGATCGCATCTGGCTCTTTTATGGTAACACCAATAAAATCGAGATCATGCACCTCCATGTTGTCTTTTGCGAGAGCCGCTACCGTTTCAAAAAAAGGGCCGTAGCGGCCAAGATGAGCCAGCTCTTCGTAGAGCGCTTCTTTTTTAAGATGGAGGTCTTTGCAGTATCGGACATGATTTTTGAGCATTTCCGCAACAGTATCAATGATAGCCTGTGGCTCAAGGTAGCTCACCCTGAGGGGTAATACAGGGAAAAAGGTGAAGAGTTCTTCAAGTTGTTTTCTCAGTTCCTCAAGAAAAAAACGTTCTGAAATCGTTTTCTGATCCGGGATTACGGACTGTATGGCATGCTCTTCTGCCCTTTCAATCCAGCGGAATTCATCGCTATCCACCTGGAGCGTACCGGACTCCTGCATCAGGGATATTACGTCTTCAAGAAGCCCTTTTGGTCCAGCTAATTCAACCTTGGACATTCTGACTATCATAGGCTACATGGCCCCCCTCAGGAAGAATCCTGATCACATGCCTTTGTATGATCCCTGTTAATGCCTCGTCAGTCAGTCCTTCATAATGTTCTGCAATTGAGCGCGCCTCAAGGAGCACCTCATCTGCCTTTTTTTTTGCGTTCTGTCTGTTTTCCTCAAGGGACTCTGTTAAGAGGCTCTGTGCTTTTTCTTCCTCATATTTCAACTCTTTTTCAGCCTCTTCTTTGACCTGAACAAGCGTACTCTGAGCCTTCTTCAATTCTCTTTGAAATGCCTGCTCAATATCCTTTTCAACCTTTACTATTTCACCCAATATGTCCATAATCTCATTGTATCAGAAAATAAAAAGCCAGGCGAACGGGAAAAGACATGTCGGATCATAACCGGATATAACGAGTGACAGATTTCATTCCAGAGGTTACACTTTTACACATCCATCGTTTCTTTATTCCGTAAGACATTCCACAATTTTATTTCCTTCCCGTTGCAGATCCTGCCTGAAGCTACTACTATATAAGCAAATGATGGTGCCCTGTGTTGTGAACACTACAATCATACAAAGAGGGTTTTATCGATGCTTATGAGCAATAGAGATATTTTTATCAAGAACATATTTTCTTCAGTAGCATCTCATATTGACTTCTTAAGCTCATTTTTCAGCTTTGGTATGGATAATGCATGGAGAAGGAAGCTCATTCAGGTCTCAGGAATACAGGATGGCACGACTGTTCTTGACGTCTGTACCGGGACCGGCAAGCTGGCCTTCCTGCTTTCGCGTCAGGTAGGAGCACACGGCGCTGTTATCGGTGCTGATTTCTGTGAAGACATGCTCAGAATTGCAGCAGGCAAAAACAACCCCCGTACGGCAAATATATCTTTTATTATTTCAGATGCAAAAAATCTCTCTATTCCGGACAATTCATTCGATATCGTCACCACCGCGTTCGGCATGAGAAACATTCATGATACTGTGTGCGCGTTGGGCGAAGTACAGAGGGTTCTGAAGCCGGGAGGCAGGTTTTTCTGTCTTGAACTTACAACGCCCAAAATATCATGGTTTTTCCCGATATATAAAGTATATGTTTTCAAGGTCATTCCGCTGATCGGAAGGCTGATCACCAAAACCGATATCCCCTATACGTATCTGCCGAAATCAATAGAGACGTTTTTTTCGCCTCGTGAATTCAGGAAAGTCATGGAACAGATTGGATTCCATGACGTGACTGTTTATCCTATGACCCTGGGTATTGCTACGATTTACGGAGCACGGAAGGCTTCATCATGAAGGATAATGCCCGTACATATTTCATCCTGTTCATGTGTCTCCTCCTGTATACCGGGATTCCTCTTGTTGCCAGTGGGCAAGAGTATCGTGAAGTAACTGAAGGTGATGCCGTTCATCTGCCTGAGGACCTGTTTTACCAAAAAGACCACCGTATTCAGTGGTGGTATGTAACCGGACACCTGTTCGATAAAACAGGCAGAGAGTTCGGATATGAACTCACTTTTTTCACCGTCGGCATTCAGAAGAGAACGTACGAGTCGCGTTTCGGAATAAACTCCGTCTACATTTCTCATTTTGCTGTTTCCGACGTATTAAAAAAGAAATATTATCACGCTGATGATACAGACACCGGCGCATTCGGATTTGCCAGTGCTCAGGAGAAACGGCTGTTCGTGCGTGTCGGGAATGACTCACTCGAAGGCACATCAGAGAAGATGAAGATCATAGCTGAAGCCGACAAAATCCGGATATCCCTTTCTCTTGTACGGGAAAAGCCGTTTGTTTTGCATGGAGAGGCCGGCTACTCAAGAAAGTCTGAAGAGTCCCCGCTCATATCTTCCCTCTATTTCTCATCGACCAGTATGACGACAGAAGGGACCCTCAGCATCGGGGATACTGTTTTCCAAGTAACAGGGAAAAGCTGGTTTGACAGGGAAATTTCTTCACGTGTACTTGGCGACAATTATCAGGGATGGGACTGGTTTTCACTGCAGCTGGATGATAACCGGGAAGTCATGCTCTATCAGATCAGAAAGAGAGACGGTTCAGTGGATGCCTTTTCATCCGGTACTGTTGTTTATAGAGATGGAACATACCGGCATCTTGCAAAAGATGATTTTGCAGTCACTGTTATGGAACAGTACCGATCGAAGAAAACCGGCGCGAGATATCCGTCGAAGTGGGAAGTAGCAATTCCCTCAGAAGACGTTCTTATAACTATCATTCCTTTGATAGAGGATCAGGAGTTTATCGGAACTTACTCAACATGGAATTACTACTGGGAAGGAACCTGCGCAATAACGGGCAATATAAAAGGGAGGGCATACGTTGAAATGACAGGATATTGACTTGCCGGATCAGAATGAACTCAGTTGGTTATTCGTAACGATAGGCACTTGTGCGAAGGGAGTGTTACAGACTCATATGATAGAACTTGAAAAGGTCATTAAGTGTTATGGAAAGAGATGTGTACTGCAGGGAATAAACCTGCACGTGGAGCGCGGTGAATTCATATCAGTTATGGGACGGTCAGGATCAGGCAAATCCACGCTCCTGAACCTCATTGGAGGTATGGATGTGCCCGATAGCGGCAGAATCCGTGCTGATGGAGAAGAAGTCTCTGCATACACGGACGAACAGCTCACGGTATTCCGCAGAGAGAAAATTGGTTTTATTTTCCAATTTTTTAATCTCTTTCCGAATATAACCGTATATGAGAACATTGAAATGCCCCTTCTGCTGAAGAATGCATCAGGGTATAACGACACCATAGAAAACATCATACAACTTGTTGGTCTTGATGGAAAGAAACACGATCTTCCTTTTCAACTTTCAGGGGGCGAGCAGCAGAGAGTAGCGATAGCCCGGGCCCTTGTACACGAACCTAAAATAATTCTCGCCGATGAACCGACCGGAAATCTTGACAGCACCACCGGAACGACAATTATGGATCTTATACGGGATATCGCACGGAAAGACCAGAAGACGGTTATCCTTGCTACTCATGATGTATCAATTTCACGCTATGCGAATCGGGTATTAACGATGAGAGACGGCATTATCAGTCAATGAAATTTCTCAGACTGTTAAAACTTATTATCCTCAAAAATATCAGAGAAGAGAAATTCCTGACCCTTCTGTCCATTCTGGGAATTGCGCTTGGAATTGGCCTCTTTGTCGGCGTGAAAATTGCAACTGACCGGGCGGTTATATCCTTTGAAGAGCATGTTCAAGGCCTCAATCCCTATGCAAATTATGAGGTTGTCGATATATCGGGCGTTGATTTCGCTGAGAATCTTTATAAGAGCATCAGGTCAATTGAAGACAGGAGCTTCCCGGTTATTCGGGCAAACGGCTATCTTCCCGACAGGAAGATAACAATTGACATCAATGGAATCTATACGGTTAGAGTTGCATCGCATTTAGGATTTTCAACTGACAGAAGCTTTGACATAGAAGGCTTTTTCAAAAAATTGAATGCGGTCCTCATTACCAGAACATTTGCTGAGCGACACCGCATAAAAAAGGGCGACATCCTTCACGCTTTTGTGTACAACCAGCAATATCTTTTAGACATCGTTGATATTGTAGATATCCCTTCACTGCCTTCACATACCGTGCTCATGGATATCGGCAATTTCCAGGAATACTTTGGGAAATCCGGTCTTCTGACAAAAATAGACATAGAAACAGATGAAAAAACAGCATTGGGCATTCAGCGTATCCTTCCTTTGAACCTCGCCCTCGAAAATAAAAAACACGTGATCCGCCAGCATGAATCATTAATTGCATCGTTCAGATATAACCTTCAGTTTATAACCTTTCTCGCTGTTCTGGTAGGGGTATTTTTACTCTATAACACGGTATTCATCTCTGTTGTAAAGAGAAGAGAAGAAATTGGCATTCTGCGCGGACTCGGCACAAAGAAGCGAACCACGGTGCTCCTGTTTACTGTTCACGGTTTAATTCTTGGTTTCATTGGCTCTGTAGCAGGTATTCTTTTTGGACAGTTTTTCTCCTATTTTTCCGTCATCGCAGTGGAAAAGACCGTTTCTGCCGTTTACCGAAGCATATCAATAGCTGATTATCTTATTACCGGCAGTGATGCAGTGGGGTCACTGCTGCTGGGGCTGTTTGTTTCATTCTGTGCCTCATTTATACCGGCGCTTGAATCCGCGCACGTCAGACCAAACGAAAGTTCAAAAGCAGGATCCCTTGAAAAACAATATAAACGCCGTCAGAAGATATTTTCGCTCATAGGACTCGTCAGTATTCTTGCCGGGACGGGAATCGTATATGTTGATTACAGATATATTCCCTTTGATTTTCCTTATCTTTCTTATGCGGGGATTCTCCTCTTTATCATGGGATGCACCTTTAATGCTCCCGTATTCCTTTCTCTCGTGCTAAGAATCTTTAAAATACCCGCTCGAATACTATTCGGTGCAGCCGGAAAGATTACTGTCAGTGACATTGAAGGCAGTCGTTACCGTTTTTCCGTTGCACTCATGAGCGTAGCCATCAGCGCCGCGTTGATAGTCGCGCTCCTGTCATCTATAACTTCACTGAAAAACTCCTTCAAAGACTGGTTATCGACGTATCTCATTGCAGACGCATATGTCAAACCCGCTTCCTGTAAATCAAATTACTGTTTCGATCCTCTTCCGGACAAAGTCATAAGCACCATCGAAAACAGCCCGGAAGTTGACGATATTGGCAAATTCCGGGCGCTTCAGATTGATTTTCAGGGTCAAAAGGTTGTTGCTGGGTTCGGAAATACAGCCATATGGAGCAAATACCGAAAGCGTATGAATCTCAGCACAACAGAACAAGAGCTTTTACAAAGACTTAGCACAGGCAAGAAGGCATCCATATCGGAATATCTGAAAGTTAAATACGGATTGATGCTGGGAGACGAAATAACGATTCAGACGCCAAGAGGGAAAGAGGCTTTCACCGTCAATTATACGTCAATAAGCTATTCAACAACATTCGGGTTCATCTATATGGACAGGCAGTGGCTCAAAGAACTCTGGGGAATGGATGACGCCACGCAGCTGACGGTCTACCTAAAAGAAGGTACTGACACAGAACAGTTCATCATGAAACAGAGGGAACAGCTATCAAACACATACGCGCTGAATATCGTAGATAACAGTGCATTACGGAGGGAAAGCCTAGACATCTTTGACAAGAGTTTTACTCTTACGTATGCGATAGAACTCATTGCGATAATCATTTCGATGATCGGGGTTATCAACACACTGCTTATTTTGGTATTCGAGAAGAAGCGGGAGATATCCATTATCAGATATCTCGGTGGAAGCTGGCATCATATAACAAAGACCATGATTTTATCCGGGGGATTAGTCGGTGCCGCAGGGATCGTCTTCGGCATTATCATGGGCCCGGCAATCAGCATGGTAATCATCCATGTGATCAATAAAATCTCATTCGGATGGGAAGTTCGCCTTCATGTACCATTTCTCTATCTGACCATTCTGATGGTAATTCTGTTTTTAACGACAGTCTTGGCAGGGTTTATTCCGTCTCGAGTCGCCCGAAAAATAGATCCAAAAAGCTTTATAAGCTTTGAGTAGCTGTCCGGTCTTCCTGTCTGACAAAGTGCTTGAACTGTATCAGGGCCGTCTTTCGGGAGCCTATTTTCAGGCTTCATTCCGGAAGAGGAATATTATTCCCTTCCCTTGACAAACTGGAGCGTGATTTCCGCTACCCGCTTCCCGTACAGTTCGGCTGTTTCAATATCACCCTTCGAGGGTGCACCGGGCGGATCCACCTGAAAGCTTGCTGACATTGGCCCTATGAAAGAGCCAACCCTATTATGGGTCTCTGGTCCCGGACCTTCGATACTGTTCATTGCGTCCATATTATTTTGAGAAGGGAACATCCCGGTACCCACCCATATCATTCCATGCTGCATCGCAAAAACAACAATCCCTTGAAGGGTATTTAATTTATCACCGGAAAACGAACTCGAGTTTGAAAAGCCACCGGCGATTTTATTTTTCCATGCGCCTGCAAACCACTTTTTGACTGAGGCCTCCATGAATTTCTTCATATCAGAAGCTATGTTGCCCATATATGTGGCGGTTCCAAAAATAATAGCGTCCGCATTATCCAGTATGTCAATGTTCTCGATTGCTTCGGAAGCGGTCATAATTTCAGCCTTAATACCATCAACACCTGAAGCACCTTGATACACTGCTTCAGCCTGCAGTTTCGTATGGCCATAGGTACTGTGATATACAACAATAAGTCTGCTCATGATTTACCCCTTTCGTAATACTGATTGTGATACGTGTAGGACGTACGTCTATTCTACAATATAATTATCGCATTGAAAACAACTGCTCCCATGAAGGAAGCAGACAGTGGTAGGGTTCTTCCCTTCACTGTTGCAAAGAGACAGGATACATCACGAACGTTTATAGAAAAAAGGGGTAGCCTTTCGAGGAGGCTACCCCTCTTGATAACAGCTGTTCCTGAAAAAAAGGCTATTCTTGTGACGTCCCGACTTGCTTCTTGTTCTTTTCTCCGGAATCGCCATCCTTTGAGGAGATGGATCCTGCTTCCCCTGCAAGGTATGCAGTGCTCGGCTTCCAGTTAAATGTCACATACATCCATGCCTTCATGATGCTGCCAATCGCTAAAAAAGTGAGCATAATGAGCACAAAGGCATAAAAGACATAAAGCAGTGAATAGTTCGCATAGAGAAGCTTCTCAACATGCCCTTCATAGAGTGAACTGACATACTGAGGGAAGAATTCAAGTAGTAACAGGCCTGGTATTGCGATTAAAGCAAGAACGATTAACGACGTCTCTTTTTTGCCTGATTTCCCGTTGATTTCATTCAAGTTTTCCATATCTTTCTCCTTTCTTTTGATACCGCAGTATTCTGTTGTTACCGTTCTGAATTATAATCAAAACTTAAAAAATGATTCGAATAAGACCTGTATATTACAATTATACAGCAAATTTAATGCCGTAGCTTTAGGCCATACAAAAAAGGGAATATGTATAAGGAATTTAAGACATTAAATATTATAAATCAATATGTTACAACTGCAGCAGACTCGTGGAGCTATGGCATAAGATGTTTAATCAGCCACTTTGATTAGTTACATTTTGTATCATTGCGAGTTTACTGTCACTTCCAGTAACACGATATTCATTGCAGTATATTTTTTCCGCACATACATCTGACGCGGGAATGAGAATCGTTCATAAGACGAGGACTTTGAGAATCTCAAGGGGAATAATATAATGAACACCTTCTTCGCTCATAACCAATCGGTAGAAATCACATGCCTGACAATTCATTACTGCCGCGCCATGCGTCTTCTTCATATTCAAACGACAAAATGTTGTCGCCGTAATCCAGCATGCCCTTCCACCATTCCTGCCGCCGTGAATTCCATGAAGGCGCGATTCAATATAAGCCGGACAGTGCGTTGAACGGCTCAGAAGATTTTTTCGCCTGTGCGTTTTACAGCCATAAAATTCCCAGCAGTTTTTTTTCAGCTTTTGCGATCCTGTTTTGAAAGCAACACATACCAGCGACCACTGAAAGATTTTATCGAGATGAGGATTGACATCATATCCTTCTTCGCACAACATAAGATGTGACCATGATTCAAAGTCTCTGGCTCCCCCCTGGATATGGTAAACGCCTCGAGTCAATAAATGTTTAAATACTGCCATAAGCACACTCCGCCCTGTCAGACCGATCCTCTTTGCTCGCTAAACAGCCTTCACAAGAATTTCCTTATGCAGGCAACATAAGCCCTTTGCGCATGGAAGGGGTGGATCTATTCTCAACGATTAGCCTGCCACTACGCAGCGGTCATTTTCCGGAACGTCATAAACCTCATGAATTCGGTAGGTCTCCGCATCCCAGTCGCTTCCAAAATGCGTGCCGAGCATACTCAGCGCATCTGGATCATCTGTTTCGATCAGGAAAAATACCTTCTTCGGCACCTCATCAGATGTTTCATAACGGCAGATTTTCATGCATTTTTGATGTATGCACTGGCTTCTGCATTGTTGTGCCCAGGCTGTTTTTTCATATATGATTGACTGCGTGGTTTTTCCCTGCCTTGGATTATAGATAGAAAGGAACTGCATATCCCCCTCCTTTCGTGCCAAAAACAAAAAACGCCGAACGCACCTTTACATGGTCAGCAGTTCGGCCTTCTCCCTTCCTTGATCATCCTCTTTTTTTTATTACTTCTTCTTGAGGATGAACTATAAAATATCTACACTATCAACCACTTTTGTCTTCCTTATATAACAAATGACCAGATCTGTCCAATAAATAAAATTAATAAGGATATAGGCTTTGCATCTTCCTTGGATTCTTCAGGTGACACCTTCCGGAAGGGTCCCTATGACGCATTCCGGATTTTATGGCACACGAGAGAAATCAGATGTCGCGCAAGAAATTAAGAAAACATCGAAGCAAGAAGATCTGATATAATTTTTAAATAAGGAGGTAATTCTATGCCGAGAAGATCAAGTGATGACGAGCGGTTATGGATGACAGAATGCGACGTGATACGATATTCTTTGAAAATGCCTGAAGGTATGAAAAAAAAGCTGAAAAAGGAAGCCGGCACGCAGGGGCTTGACATGAGCAGCTATATCTGCGGTGTACTCTCAGGTGATATCAAGAGACCGGCAAAAAAGAAAGCGAAAAGCAAAAGCAAAGCCAAGAAGTAAGGATTGAGAAGTCAGGAGTCAGGAGTAAGGGGCCAGAAAAGCAGGTTCACCCACCTGAAGCGGGCCAAGGCTGAGGTTAATGCTTAAGGTTAAGAAAAAACCCAAAGAAGCATTCAACCTTTCCGAGAGTGCGTCGGCCTACAGAAAGCGCCTGTTATTTCTTCTTTTTATCTTTGGAAGGAAAGAACACATCCGCTATATGATATCGGTTATCAGCAAACCACCGATAAAAGGAACGGGACAGCATTTCAGAGCCGGGCAGTTTGAAAAGATCAGCTGCCGGGCTGAATCTCTTGAGCCGCTTCAAGACCTCGGGAAGAGCTTTCTCACCTGAAACGAGTGTTCCATCCGGAAGCACAAGCTGCATTGCCTGCATGCAGACAGCCTTTTCGATAAAAGGGAACCGTTCATGAACCTCATTCGACTGGCAGGGAAGCATTTCGAATGAATCCTTTCGCTGATTCTCTTTTATCCACGCTATTGTTTTCTGGCAGACCGGACAGTTTCCGTCATAGACAAGGACTACTCTACCTGTTTTTTCTTTTTTTGCCATTCTCTATCACCGTGCCAGCTTATCAAAAAGTTATAATAAATTGTATCAGCATTAGAATAATTTAGCCTCTTTTTTTTGCTGATTCGAGAGAACCGACCCGGCTCTCGTCAACACAGAAAAGATTATAGTGGTTGATTGATGAAGAAGAAAGATCATGATGCAAAAAATCCTGACGCACATCTCATTGCCCGGTTTCATGCAATCAGGAAAAAAACAGGGATAACGCCCAAAGCTGTTCGCCTCTTTCAGCGTATTATCTATAATCATTATTCTAGGATGCGCCGCAGCCTTCCCTGGAGAAAGACTCGAAATCCATACCGCATTCTGGTTTCTGAAATTATGCTCCAGCAAACACAGATCGAACGGGTAATCGATAAATACCGGCTCTTTATCAAGACATTTCCCGACTTCCGCTCGCTGTCAGAGTCCTCTCTGGCTGATGTGCTGAAGGTATGGCAGGGGCTCGGCTATAACCGGCGGGCCATTGCCTTAAAGAAAATCAGTGAAATCGTAATAACAACATACCACAATAAACTGCCGAAGAGCCAGAAAGAACTGCTCAAACTGCCGGGAATCGGCCCTTATTCAGCAGCAGCAATCACAGCGTTTGCCTTTAATGAACCTGCGGTGTTCATCGAAACCAATATCAGGCGGGTTTTCATTTATTTCTTTTTTCCGAGGAAACATACAGTCTCTGATACGGAACTTTTCCCGCTTGTTGAAAAAACGCTTGACCGGAAAGATCCCCGCAACTGGTATTACGCACTCATGGATTATGGGGTAATGGTCGGCAAGTCAGCACCAAATCCCAACCTGAGAAGTGCGCACTACCAGAGGCAATCACGGTTTGAGGGCTCAAACCGGCAGATCAGGGGAATGATCTTACGAACGTTAATCAATAACGATCGCCTCACGGAACATGCACTCATGAATGCACTGAATACCGATCATGAACTCGTGAGAAAAAATCTTGAACAGCTGGAGCAAGAGGGTTTTCTTAGAAGGCAGGGGAAACGGTTCTGCATCGCCTGAAGAATATCACTCTGCAAAAGAAAGAGAATTGTGTTACTTTTTCAATGAATGGCATCCAATGCATCTAACAAATGGCTCCATAGATTTTCGATATGTCTTGCAGTCAGCGCTTTACTTGTTCGTCCATGAATGCGTATTTCATATCGAAGTGTTGATTTTGATACTCGGGAGATCGAACATCAAACGGAGGTCAATGTGTAACTGATTCACCTGCGACTGGACACGTTTCAAAGAAATGAAACTACGAGAATTACCGTTTGAAATGTTTAACGATGAAATGAGAGGTGCGCTACTTATCCGCCGAACCTAAAAAGCGAAGGATCGATGTGTTCCCAGTTCTTACTTCCTGCTCCTCACTTTTCACTATTTTAATATCTTTTCTGTTCTTGCAAGTGAAAATGTAATATTATAATACTATCTAAGTGCTTGTTTTTTAAAAGTTAGAAACTTCTTCTTTGAACATTTTATGTCTAATGATGCAGGGCAAAGAATGAACTGGTATCAGCTTGATATACGAGAGATTACGGATCAGTTTGGAACCTCTGATAAAGGGTTAACTGTTGATGAAGCGAAGGAACGACTCGCCAGACATGGACCGAACAGGCTTGCTGAAGAAGAACAGATAAGCAAAATTAAGATACTTATTCACCAATTCACAAGCCCGCTGATTTACATCCTGGTCGTCGCCGGACTGGTAACAATTCTCCTGCAGGAGTATGTAGATTCAGGTGTAATCTTTGCTGTGGTAATACTTAATGCTGTTATCGGTTTCATACAGGAGTTTAAGGCAGAAGAGAGTGTGCGGGCCCTGAAGAAAATGGTTGTTCCAAAGGCACGAGTCATAAGGGACGGCAAAGAGAGAGAAATAAACAGCGAAGAACTCGTTCCTGGTGATGTGGTTTTACTATCTTCCGGCGCAAAAGTTCCTGCTGACCTGAGGCTGTTTCATGTGCTTGAGTTGCGGGTTGAAGAGGCTATGCTCACTGGAGAATCAGTCCCCTCCGAGAAAATCACATCGATTATTAAAGAGGAAAATCTGACCTACGGTGACCAGAAGAATATGGCCTTTATGGGTACGATTGTCGTACACGGTAGAGCAAAGGGTGTTGTTGTTGCAACAGGTTCATATACTGCATTGGGGAAGATTGCCCTTGAAGTAAAAGATGTCGGTTCAGTTAAGGCCCCTATCCAGCAAAAAATACAGACCTTTGCAAGGAATATCGGCATTCTCGTTTTAGCAACGTCTTTCGTTGTCTTTGTCGTCGGTATACTGCTTGGCGAGAGTGCAAAGGATATGTTCCTCACAGCAGTTGCTGCAGCTGTTGCAACCATTCCTGAAGGTCTGCCCATTGTGGTTACTATCACTCTGGCAATAGGCGTGGCGAGGATGTCCAGGCGGAACGCTATTATTCGCAAACTCCATGCAGTTGAGACACTTGGAAGCACAACAGTAATAGGCTCGGACAAAACAGGAACCCTGACCAAAAACGAGATGACGGTCAGGCTTGTTTACGACGGCGAGCATACTTATGAAGTTACCGGAACAGGATATGAGCCAGCAGGAGAAATACTGCATGAAAAGATGTCTCTTAATAGAGATAAATTGACAATGCTTCAACAGTGTTTCAGGATTGGTCTTCTATGTAATGAGTCTGACCTTTATGAGGAAGATGGACAATTTAAGGTGGACGGTGACCCTACCGAGGGCGCCCTGATAGTTGCGGCCGTTAAGTCCGGTCTCAACCCTGAAGAAGAAAGAAAAAAATATTCGCAGCTGGCAACCATCCCGTTTGAGTCTGAACGGGGTTATATGGCTAACCTCCATAAATATGGAGATAAAAAATTTATCTTCGTCAAAGGCTCTCTGGACAGACTTCTCGATATATGCACTGAGTGCATGATCGGTGAGGAAGTAGAGAAAAGCAATTTCTTACGTGCAGCAGATGCCTTCGGCCGGGAAGGCCTGAGAGTCCTTGCCATGGCATACAAGGAAGTCCCTGATAGTGTCGAAGAGATAACGCACCGGGTTGTGGAGACAGACCTTATCTTTGCGGGCTTACAGGGCATGATAGACCCGCCAAGGGAAGAGGCGATAATTGCAATTGATAAATGCAAAAAAGCAGGGATAAGGACGGTAATGATTACTGGCGACCATGCCGTCACTGCTCAGGCAATAGCAAGAAAACTTGGAATAATCGATGATGTTGCACCGGTGCTGACTGGTAAAGAGCTTGAGCCTATGAGCGATACAGAGCTCTACCGCAAGGTGAAAGATGTGTCAGTATATGCGAGAGTTTCACCACAACACAAATTAAGAATTGTCCAGCACTTTAAAGAACATGGTGATATAGTGGCAGTAACTGGCGACGGAGTGAATGATGCACCTGCTTTAAAAGCTGCTCATATCGGAATTACCATGGGAAGGACCGGAACAGATGTTGCAAAAGAAGCATCTGATATGGTTATTGCCGATGACAATTTCGCGAGTATCGTTAATGCAGTCGAAGAAGGAAGAGTAGTATTTGATAATATAAAAAAGGTCGTTTTTTTCCTGATTCCGACCGGAATTGCGGCTGTCCTTTCCATTATCGGTGCCCTGTTGCTTGGGCTGCCAATACCTTATGTTCCAGCACAACTTCTGTGGATAAACCTTGTAACGAACGGGCTTCAGGACGTTGCCCTTGCGTTTGAGCCGGGAGAGAAAGGGATCATCGAGAGGCCTCTGAGAGCTCCCCAGGAGGGGATAATGTCAAAGCTTTTGATCCAGAGGACGGTACTTGTTGGTTCGATAATATCTCTCGGGGTAATTTTCAATTATGTAATGGCCATTAAGTCAGGGGATACAATCGAGCAGGCAAGGACTGTAGCAGTGACGACAATGGTATTTTTTCAGTTTTTCCAGGCCTGGAACTCGCGATCTGAGATGCAATCCATATTCAAGATAAGCCCGGCAAGCAACATGTTTCTCTTCATAAGTATGATAACCGCCTTTTTTGCCCATCTGGCTGTACTCTATGTGCCGGCTTTTCAGTGGATATTCAGAACAGCACCATTATCAATCCCGGAATGGATCAAAATAATTACTGTATCAGCTACAATCATTTTGGCTGTTGAGATAGATAAGTTGATAAGACGAAGGCACTAGAAAAATATTATGAGAATTCTTTTTCCGGTGCGTGGGGATGAACGAACAGGAAAAGCCAAACCCGAAAGATTTTATCACAAATCTTTCTCAACCGATTCCCTTCGGCAAAAAGATTTCCTTGTTTCTGCGAAATAATGCGCTTAAGATACTCAACCGAAAAAGGTGCTGTGGGCATCCGGGTGAGCCGGGATGTTGAACATCCGGAGACAAACCTGCCGGCAAGTAGGTCTGATACATAGGTTAAAGATATTGATAAACACATCAAAAGAGCGGGCCCTGTCGCCAGCTCTTTTGATGTGTACTTTTTTGATTTTCTGGTGTTATATCCGTTCTGTGCCGACAATCTCACCCATATTTTGGCATTTCTGTTTCTCTTCATCTGTGAGCTTATCAGTCTTAACTACCTGGCCCTTAAGGGAATTCATAGGACAGGCATATTCGTTTCCCTCCTTGTCATAGATAAATACGTATTCTGAATAATCAGGCATAATCATACCCCCTTTCTCTTTCTGTTTCTGGATAGTATGTCCCCTAAAAAAATTATAGCAGATCCATACCAAGTGTCAACAGACTGATCTTTTCACCTATGATTGCATCACTTCAACCGGAGGCTCACCACTGCCGATCAGGGGAAGGACTTTTTCGATCTCGAAGTGAACCAGGAATTTTGGTCCTTTTGCACGGTCTTCCTCAGGGGTGAGATGACGCCTGGTCATCTGCGCAATAAGTGCTGAGTCCGTCTCCTCTTTTGTCTTCTTCAGAAACAACCGTATGCCCTGATAATGCGTCGATGCATCAATAAACAGATACGTGGCAAAGTCATTCGACTGAAGGTTAAGATGCGTTAATCGCTCTCGCATGATAAACGCCACGGTTCCATTGTCGAAAACATGCGGTGTAGAATATATCGCGGCATCAGTCCTGCCCTCTCTATCCGCTGTTGCCAGCACCCCGATCCCATCTCTGGTTGAAAAGTATTCCTGTAACGTCATTTTCATAATATGTGCTATCTCCTTTCATTGCGAAGTACGTATTAATTTTGTTGTATTGTACTCTTGTTCCTCTAAGTGTTTTAGAATTTCATTATATGCATCATCTTCCATCTCTTTTGTGCGGCTCAGAATCCAGAGATATTTTCTCTTTGGGTGCCCCACAACCGCATAATCATACTGCTCACCCAGATCGATTATCCAGTAATCTCCCGAAAAAGGCCAGAAGAAGGAAACCTTCAGTTTTGCGTTCGTTTTACTGTCCACAACCCATGCTGTGCCTTCTGCCGTAATTCGCTCGCCATCCGGACCGCCTTTTCGACATTCATTCAGGACCTGAATCCTTCCGTCTTCACGCAAGGTATAGGTTGCCGTACTCCCGTAACATCCCTTCTGGAACCGATGGGGATATCGCGCAATCTCATACCACACCCCTGTGTACTTCTGAAGATCTACGGAGGAAACAACTCTCAGGGGCGACATAGGAGCCGTGGTCTCAATGGCACAGGCCACAAAGGATAGTAGAGTGCTAATGATTATGATACCTTTTGACAGCTGCATATGTTGCATGCCCTCGTCTTAGAACCCATTAATGCCCGGCCCCGTTGTCTCTTCAGAAAAGGCTGTCTTCACCGCATTTTTAAAAGAAGTCTTTTCAATCTGAACAAAATTATCGATGCGGTTGCCCCTGCAGATCACCTCATTTCTCAAACCTTCTATCAGAGGGTGTGCAACTCCCGATGGCACGGGCGTAACCAGATCAACCCAGTAGGCTGAAAGAAGCGGCGTCAGAAAGGGAACCCTGAAGATAATCCGCGGCGCCAGTCCGCGCGCTTCAGCATACTGCTGCATCATCTCTCTGTATGTGAGTATTTCCGGGCCTCCGATATCAAAGGTCTGGCCTGCGGTTTCATCCTTCAAGAGACAGCCAATAAGATAAGCAATGACATCTTGTAATGCAATAGGCTGAATTCTGACGTCAATCCATTTTGGACAACCCATTACCGGCAGCCGTTCAACAAGATATCTCAGCATTTCGAAAGAGGCTCCGCCCGCTCCTATTATGATGGCCGCACGCAGGATTGTGGCTGTAGGCTCACCGGAAGATAGTATCCCTGCGACCTCGGCACGGCTCTTGAGATGGTCTGAAAGTCCTTCACCCTTTTCACCAAGTGCTCCGAGATAAAGGATCCGTTTCAGCCCTTGTTTGTTCGCCGCTGATATAAAATTCTTTGCCGCCTGCTTATCCTTTTCAGCATATTCAGTATTGACACCGATGCTTTTCCCACCCATTGAATGTACCAGATAATAAGCTGAATGCATTCCGCGAAGCGCGTCTTCAAGCCCTTCGCCGGTAAGAAGATCACCCTTAAAAACATGTATATATTCGTTTGAAACGATATGCTCAGGAATCTTTTCCGGGTTCCGGACAAACAGCCGCATGGTGATCCTTTTCTCTAACAATTCCATTACAAGCCTCTGACCGACAAATCCTGTTGCGCCAAGGATTATCACGTTTTTTTCATGAGATACATCGCTGTCGCTCATGAATCCAATTGTATCACACTCAAAAATTAAGAAATAGTAACAGGTCAATTCTCTTGCTCCGATCCACGCACTACAGCTCAAAATAGTTATAAAGTTTATTAATTAATAAGTCAATTATATTTAATTTAACTTATAATGGATTTGTGATAAGGTTTAATTGAGAGGAAGGTATGTGTGAATAAAGACGAGAAATTTACAGCGAAAAATGGAGTGTAATTATGCCTGATTATTCAGATTATGTATCCATATATGATAAAGAAGGAAATGAATATGCATGCCCGCTTGGCTCTTTGAAAGGGCAGGTAATATCAACTGAAAAGCTGACAGAGAAAGAAAAAGAGAAATGCCTTAATACGGGAGAAATTGTGGGAACCGAGCGTATTTAAGGCGATGGTTTCTGCAGGGAGAGAGGCAGGGTGTATCCTGCCTCTTGTTACTTTATAAAAAGTATATTTTTTCATCTTAAGTCGTTGGTTTAGCCTAATATCATACCTTTTAAGTTATGATTCCTGGCTCGTATCTTCGCCTTCCGCATGCTCGGCAACTTCCTGCTCCAGCTCCGTTGCTGGCTGTTCCTGTTCTGCATTCTTTTTCAGGCGTTTCTGCCTCTTTTCTTCCTTTTTCTTCTGACGCAACAATTCTTTCTTTCTCTTAGCGCTCTTATAAACACTGGCTCTTCTTGACAATCCAATCTCCTTTTTCAGTTATTTGAAGCAGAAGGAAATCATACCATAAAAAAACGAAAAAAGATCATCTTTTGTATTACAGCTAAAGAAAAAGCTTCGTAGGCAGAATAACATGTTACAGCCGATAGAGACAAGGACCTGGTGACTGCCCCCGACGATACCCTTTCAGCGTGTTATCCTATTTCATCTATGCGGATTCATGTCGATGCGTTGTGTCATATGAGGTATATATCTTTTTAGCGTAGTTCATCCGGCAGATTTATTAACATTCGGGAAACTGATCGTACACACGCTCCCTTCCCCTACCGTGCTGCTGATCTTAATAGTTCCGCCATGATCAATGATAAATCCACGCGAAAGCGAAAGACCAATACCTATACCAGTACCGGGCGGTTTTGTGGAAAAAAACGGTTCAAACACCCTTGCGGCAACATCTTCCGGCATACCAGTGCCGTTGTCTAAAATCTCAATTGTTACCAGATTGCTTTTTTTATCAAAAAATGTTTTTACTGCAATTATTCCATCACCTCTCCCTGCACTCAGAATTGCCTCTTCTGCGTTTACAATGACATTCATGATCGCTTCCTGAATTTGCCGCGAATCGATAAACACCGCTGGCACATCTTTGTATTCTCTGATGATCCGGATTTCATGCGTTCTATGCCAGTACGCCCTGAGTTCCAAAACCCTGTCAATGGCATCATGCACCAGCTCAATACTCTTCGAGGGAACGGTCTGCCCGGAGAATTTGAGCAGCGTATCAATAATGTTTTTGCATCGCTCGGCACTGCTACGTATATTCTCGATATCTTTTGTTATCCTCCCGTCATCATTCTTCTTTGCGAGCATATCGGTATAAGCGATGATGCCTGAAAGCGGATTATTTATTTCATGTGCCACGCCAGCGGCTAAACGGCCGACGGATGCAAGCCGCTCAGAGTCATAGAGCTGCATCCTTAAGTTCTTTATTTCAGTTACATCTTTCATAAGATGTACGGTAAGCGGTTTTTTATCTTGTTGATATAAAGGGAACACGCTGATTCGGTATGTTTTATTGTGAATTATTTTTTCATGAGAGAGTGTGAGCCCTTTTGATATAGCCCTATCACGAATACAGTCATCACATTTCACGTCAAAATCAAATATTTGGTAGCATTTCTTCCCGATAAAGTCTTCAGGGTGACTGCCAAAGAATGAAGCAAGAGCGCGATTGACTTTTATAATGGTACCGGTATTATCAATCACAAACATAAAATCGGTTATGGCATCAATAACTGATAGCCATTCATCCCTGCTCTTCCGTACGAGTTTCAGTTCATTAGCTTCGTTCATGGAATCTCACTGGTACAGCGGACAAGCATCATGGATAGTTCGCTCATGTTGTGCTCCAGAATAAATGTATTGCACGTATCGTGCATCGCACTCATGAATGAGCAACATCTATGCCAATAGTTAACCTGTTAGAATTAAAGGATTTTAAAGTATTGCCTCTGTCACAAATATGACAGATACGAGGAAAACGTGGTGGCTATCTATTTCTTTCCCTGAATACTCATTTTTTTCATTTTTTCTATAAGGGTTGTCCGGTTCAATCCCAGCATAACTGCAGCTTTACTCCTGATTCCCCCCGTCTTATCAAGAGCTGAAAGAATCATATTCTTCTCCATATCGTAAACCATTTCATTCAAATTAACACCTACCAAAGGTATATCGAATGTTTTACCTGTCGTATCAGAGGCTTTATCAGATTTGTACGACAGTGCTTCATCGCTGCTTCCTCCTGTATCACGGAACTCTTCAGGCAAATCTGATAGCTCTATGGAATCACCACTCGCCAGGACCGTCAGCCGCTCTATCACATTCTCCAATTCCCTGACATTCCCGGTCCATTCACAGTGCATAAGCCGCTCTATTACATTCTTGGCAAACCGCAATGGTTTCCTTTTTCGCTTCGCCGCATACTCACTAACAAAGTGATCAAGCAGCAGTGGGATATCGCCGGTTCTCTCTCTCAGAGGCGGGATATGAAGCGGAATAACATTCAGCCTATAAAACAGATCTTCCCGAAATTTTCCTTCCTTTGTAAGCTTCTCAAGATCTGTGTTGGTCGCGGCAAGAATGCGCGCATCTGACTTGATTGTCTTACTCCCTCCTACTCTCTCGAATTCTCTTTCCTGGAGTACCCTCAGCAATTTGACCTGCAGCGACAGATCCAGTTCCGCTATTTCATCAAAAAATAAGGTTCCTCGGTTGGCAAGCTCAAACCGGCCAACCCGCGTCTGTGACGCACCGGTAAATGCACCCTTCTCATGACCAAAGAGCTCTGACTCCAAAAGGTCTTTTGGTATCGCTGCGCAGTTGACCGCCACAAATGGTCCTTGAGCACGTGCGCTGTTAAAATGAAGCGTTTTTGCAACAAGTTCCTTTCCGGTTCCGCTTTCACCGGTAATTAATATCGTACTGTCTGTTTGAGATATCTTTTCGATTAATTCGTATACCTTTTTCATCCCGGGAGAATCCCCTATCAGTCCCTTGAAGGCATATTTTCTTTTTAACTGTTTCTTGAGCATGATATTTTCTTTATGAACATTTGAAATCTCAATTGCTCTGTTGATAATAATCATTAATTCATCCAATACAAACGGTTTTGTTACATAATCAAACGCCCCTATTTTCATTGCCTCTACGGCAGTCTGTATGGATCCATAGGCAGTAATTAAAATGAAGGGTATGGTATTGTTTGCTGCGGATAATTGCTTTAATATATCCATCCCGTTAGTGCCGGGCATAATCAGGTCGCACAGTATAACATCGAAATGGCTGTCTCTTAAGAGCGCTAATCCGCTTTCACCGTCCTTGGCAGCCTCCACATGTAGACTATTCTCCTCAAGAAATGTTGTCAGAACATTTCTTATCGTTGCGTCATCATCAATTATCAGGATTCGATGCATACGCAATTGTAACCCATGGGCAAGGGAACGTCAACAAATTGACAATAATTAATATGCTTTTTGTCACAGTGGAATGAAACGCGGTCTTACGGCCATCTGTTTATATGAAGGAGAGGCTTTTTTATGATAAAAAGATGGCTGTACTATGGTATAAAATCAGACAGAAATACGGCTGCGGCTGAATTCCTTATGTTCTTAATCCGAGGACGACAGTGCCTGTTTCCATTCATCAAGAGTGTTAATATTTACCCATGCTGATGAAATTGGTCCGGGTATTTCGGGCGTGATCACCTTGGGGTGCTCCGCAATTTTCTGCAGCCGGGATTTACCTGTCTGATTGATTGATTCAACAAAATCGAAAATCATGGGTTCATAACACGCGCCGGTTGTTTCGACATGCTGTTTTCCCTTTAGTCGCGGCAAGATCGCCCATACACCCGGCCTCCTCTGGCCTAAAAGCCAGTGCCACGCATCTTCATGCATAAAGGGCATATCAACCGCAGAAATAATCCATGTGCTGTCCGGAGCCCATCTGAACGCACTCAGCAGACCTGAAAGGGGACCGGCTGATCCGTCGATGTCAGGAAGCATATCAACGTTCTGCAATGATTCCGGGAGATCTGTCTTTCCTAACAGGACTGTTTTTTTTGCCACCTTTGAAAGGGTCGCAGAAGACCGTTCGATAAGCGTTACGCCGTTCATTTCGAGCAGGGCCTTTGTTCTTCCCATCCGCGTACTTTTCCCGCCAACAAGGAGCCCTCCCTGTATTAACCGCTTTGAGTACACTGAGCTCATCTGCGTATAAATATATTTGAGAAAAGTTTCATAATTTCTGTGATCTCCCTTATGCAACAGCATTATATCACCCGCATGTTTTGTTCCCCGGGACATTTCTGTAACAATATGTATTTTTGGAATAGGTGCATCTTTATATCCTTCAACCAGTATGAGATCAAGACTGCGGGGAAACCGGTCCAGGGCAGCAAAAATGTTTGCCTGCTCTTGAGGATATCGAGCAAATCCCTGCCGGTCATCGTTTGCACACACAAAATCTGCCCCGGCGCGGTAGAAGCGCGCGGTATCTTTGTTCTCACTGTCAATATCAATAGTATGATGAGTATGTTTCAGAACCCCAACAACTATTCCTTGACGTTTCAGTTCAAGCAATACCTTTTCTATAAGAGTGGTCTTTCCCGTATTCGAAGTTCCGCCAACACCTATGACACAAACAGATTTCAAGGAGTCCTTCCTTTGTTATTCATTGTATCATGTTTCATATTTTTGTCTCCCGCGGGACAAAAGATTTATCCTGCCATAGCTTCAGCCAAGGCATACATCGATATAACGTCACTGCGAGAACTGCTGTATTCTAAAAAATCTGCGGTAATTGATGCCGAATAGGGACCCGGTAGTACCCCGGCGATACCCTGTACCGGGCAAGCATGGTTCGAATGAGCGAATCAGGCTGGAAAGACGTATCCAGCATTATTTCCATATCCATATTCAGCGAACGCCCCCGCACTATTCCCTTTGCACGTGCATATAACCCGTCTCCTTTGATCGCGACTGACTGTATGTCAATTCTGTTTTCATGAACCCGTGCTGCCCCCTTTATTGCATAAAACAGATCCGTAGGGAGAATAGTGTTAAGAAAACCTGCTTTTTTTATATTAAGATTATCGACTGAAAATCGCACCTCTCCTTCTCCCCTGATCAGTGACATACGAAACGAGAGGGTCCCGTCTCCCTGTACATTTAGCATGTCCATTAAAGGCAGCTGCCTGATATTGATCCCCCTGCCATGAAGCATAAGGGTTCTCTGTTCCGGCAATCGTGTGGATCCGGAAACACTACCGTTATTTACCATGCATTCAAAATCCATTTCCGGACGTGCCGTTAACAGAGACAGAATATCCAGCTTTGCGTATATATTATCCAATACTAACAAGGCACGGAGGGAATCGTCCGAACCGACATTATTCAAAACAACCCTTTTAGCGCGCAGATTGTAAAAAAGCCCTTTTCGCAGGTCATCTGTTTCAATCGCCATATTATATTCCACAAGAGAAGTTTCAATGCGGTTCGTGATAAGACTTTTGGGCACAGCGATAAGCCAGAAACCGATAACAACGATCAAAACAGCTGCCAAAATAATTCCGATTTTTTTCATCCCATAGATGACCGCTCGGCTAGCCGGAGGCACGATAATCGATTATCTCTTGTTCGAGTTTCTTCTGCTCATGCGTCAGGCTTTTTCCTCACTGGAGTATATAATGCCATCGTTATAGAAACATTCAGAAGTTCGGGACTTTCGAATGTCTTTCTCATATGGGCCTTTTTCACGGAAAGCATAACCGGTGCGGTTTCGATTTCAGCAAACAGATTGATCATTTCATTCATGGTAATCCCTTCAAGAAGAATCTCTGCCTTTTCCTCTGTAAGCGTTTCTTTCAGGTCTCTCGAACCAATTGACTTTACCGTTTTCATCTTCGATTTCATGCCAAGCGCAGTTATGATAGAATCGAGAGATGCGGTTATGCCGCT
This sequence comes from Nitrospiraceae bacterium, assembly GCA_020347665.1. Classification (GTDB taxonomy): domain Bacteria; phylum Nitrospirota; class Thermodesulfovibrionia; order Thermodesulfovibrionales; family UBA6898. The sequence continues at coordinate 2,135,063 of CP070737.1, read as the reverse complement.
TACCCGGGTCAGTGATGATTTCTTTTCGATTGCATCAACTCGCTCCTTGATTGACGCATATTCTTTTCCCAGAGCAGTCAGTTCGGTCAATCTTTCTTCCAATTTGACAGCTTGGTCTTGAACAGCGCGCGCAAAGAACATTTCAGGAATAATAAGAAGTGCTAAGATGCTCCCTATAAGGAGAAGCAGTCCGGTTCGCCGTGCAATCGCTGTGGGGAAATACCGTTCTATGCCATCCCACATGATTTTGACAACTCTGTTGGTCTTCATAACGAGTCTTTCCTGAAATCAGGCGGTTTTGCAACAACGGTAAATATTGTCTCACGATTTTCAGTCATGGTAATATCCGATACAGAAACATCTGCTAAAAACCGTGAGAGATTTTCTTTCATCCTGCTTATATCGTCCATTGAACCTGCTGTTCCGTTCATCGTTATCAGGTCCTGATCAAGACTAATCTCATCAAATGTAACCCGTGATATATTCAGGGAAAGCTCTCGAAGGAATTCCAGCGGATTAACTCCCAGAAGCTTCTCACCTGCATCATGCACCTCCCGCATATGTGATTTCATCTGGTACAGCTCGTCAGCTATTTTTCTTTCGTTTGGGAAGAGACCCTGATAAAACACCTGCATTGCTCTCTCCGTTTCTGACGCCTGTTTGCGGGCAGCAAAGATGTTGAACAGGAAGAGCCCGTTCAGAACAACAGTAAGCAGTAAAAAAATAATAGCCGTCAGCTTGAGCCTGCTCCAGAATTTCTCTTCATCTTTCCTGTACAGAAAACTCCCTTTTCGCAGGTTTATTGCCGATGCCGTAAGCGCATGTCCTGCAATGTTTATTCTTTCATCCGGACCCGGCATGTCATTCCCTGTGAGAGACCCGGGTATATCCTGTGAACCGCTCCTAATAATCTTTTCCAATTCGATGGATGTTATCACACGCGGATCCATATCCAATTCTGCAAAACGCTCAAGAAGACTGCTCAAGAATTCTCTTTTGATATATGCGACAAGGATATCGTGTGTATTGTCTGACGTTCTGATAACGGTGGTGTCAAACACAATGCTGTCAGGGCTGCCGATGATGAGGTTATCCAGCTCAAACGGCACAACCTTTTCAAGCTTTTCCTTATCTGAAAAAGGAAGAGTAAGCACCCTAAAGTCCAGTGCAGTTAAGGGAATGCTCAGATAAAATTCATCAATTCCTTCTAATGCAACAGCCTGTTCTTTTGAACTGCCCTCTATCTGATGTACTCTCCCTTCATATTCATAACCTGAAGAGCTGTCCTTTTTATATATGTACACAGAGGCAGGCATTTTAGACACAGAGACCGGCCCGTTTGCATCAGAAGCTTGTATGTCGATAAATCCTGCTCTTTTCATTCTGCGTCACGTCTCCATCCAGTATGTAATTCTATAACCGCCGTTCTTCAGTTGAATAACTGATTCAATAACTCTCTTTATATTCCGCTCTTCGGCTATACAGATAATTCTGAAATTCGTGGCTTTTACCGCAATCTTTGCCTGCAGAGGTTTTCCAATGTCATCGAATCCTGCAACTTTTAAAATATCATATGCGTGTTCGAAGGGCGAAATCTCCCTGTAGTCGATAATTCTCTCGGCAAGCTCCTCAGTTATTCTGTCGTCGAGAGACATTATAACAGGAATTGAAACTGTATTAATATTAACCATGTCAAGTTTTGATTTTGTCATGCTATAGACCGTAATGTACGGCAATACCTTTTCATATATGTCAGGATTAATTCTTTGCAGCAGGAGCAATTCATCGATACTGTCCATATAATCGTTCTTTGCATTCTCCTCGGATATTGAGAGGCGCGGCTTGCTGTCTTTGTCAATCCAATCGGCAACGATATCAGCAATGTCTTCATCAATACCAAGATGCCTTAAAAGAAATCTAAATGATTTATACGAATGCTCGTTGAGCAATCCATTAGCCAAGATGATTGAATTAATATTCAGCTTAGCATTTTCATCTTCAACCTTGACAAATACCATGCCCTCGAAGTCTTCAACAATTCCGGGGAGCGGCATCTCTGTTTTTCCCGGATATGTATAGGTATACAGTCGATCTGCCTCCTGCAATGTTTTCACTGCAAGATGCTGACCTGACACTGCAATGAGTGACAGGCGCTGGGAATCTTTCCAGTTCTGGAGTGCTGCCGTGGTCGTATATACACCATAGGCAAATTCAACGACCAAGGCGGTAATCAATGCCAATATCATGAGTGTCACCACCAGTGCCATTCCGCTTTCCGAAGTTGCGTACACAGTACCAATCATGCAGGCTTTTCTTTGTTTCATAGGGTTTTTCCAATCTTTGGCCGTGCAATATCTGAAACAGTAACAATGTCCTTCCGGTCTCCGATCTTCATGGCAATCGATATTCTTAGTTCATCGGGCAGCCTACCGGTGGCATTACTATCCCACGTCTTTACCCACTGATCCTTATATTTCGCTTCGATGACGAATAATTCAATATCCTCTAATAAGATTACCCCAGCACTATCCTTAGGCGATGTATATAACGATGAAAGCTGCTTCCGCAATGCCATTTTTTCATCGAGCTCATCAAAGGCATAGCTTATTATTGCTATCCCAGGCATCAAAGGGGAAAATGAGGTGAAAGATATTTCTGAGGCTTGTCTTCCGTAAAAATCCCTGTCATCCAGCTTAAAAAACACATAATCTTTGTTTTGTTCATAAAAAGCTGATTCGATTTCACGTTTTATAATATCCAGGATGCCTCGTGATTCCTGGAGTTTCAGAAGTGAATCATCCACTTCTGTTACAGCCCTATAGGAAAGTGAAAAAGAACTGTACAGGGAAACCATAACGAGGGAAAAAATTGCAACAGCAATAAGCACCTCTATAAGGGTAAACCCTGTATGTCTGAATAAAATACCGTTTGAATATGTTCTGTTATTCATTTTTGTTCTCGATCAATTTGTTTAACTGTATCGTTTCATCACCATTGCTCACTACAACCTCAATTGCTTTCATCCCGGGGTATAGAGAATCCATGATTCTTGTTTCAAAGGTAAAGTCCTTGAATGGTTCTTCAAAATATCCTCTTCCAGATGATAGTTTCTTTTCAGCTTCATATATTTTCGCCTTGGCCAGACTTGTAGCAACAGTTATTACTGTATGCCGATCAGCAATCCCCAGATGATAATTAATGGAATACAGAAGAGTCACCAGGAGACCGCCAATAATGGCGATACTTAACAGCACCTCGAGGAGAGTAAATCCCTCTTTTTTGTGTACGCAAAATTCCGGTTGCTGCATGTATAACAAATATCCCTTTATTTCTGAACCTCTCATGTTTCGTTTTGAGTTATTTTTGCTCTCCCACTGAAAGGATTGAACGAAATCATATAGGATGTTTTGTCATCATCAAGCAGTATCCGGAAAACCTCTGATCCCCCTGTTGGTCTGAAATAAATAGTCAGTTCACCCTCTGACACAAATCCTTTTGTCATCAGTTCAGCACTGACAACCGTTTTGAAAGTCTCTCGTTTTTCCCCTTCAGGGCCGGTATATCTCAATACCTTTTCCTCAAAATCCATCGTTAACGAATATATCTCTTTTCCCGTTAATGAACTGTCATGAAGATATCTCACGATGGAAGCCAGCCTCTTGGCATCTGACTTTATTCTCCTTTCGCCGAGGACTGATAAAGACGGCATGGCAAGTGATATAAAAAGGGATATGATAAACAGAATCAACAAGAGTTCAAACAGCGTAAAACCACTGGAACAGACAGTAACGTCTCCAGATCGCTGATTGCTTATTTTACCTGTTTTTAACCTTGCATTATGCATTCTCACATGTGTGCTGTCCATTCTATTCTATTGTCCAGTTATTAATATCGGCGTCGTATTTATTACCACCTTCAGCTCCGTCAGCACCATAGCTTATAATGTCAAAATCATTCTGTATTCCCGGGGAGATATAAATATATGGATTGCCCCACGGGTCCGCAGGAACATCTTTCTTTTCAAGGTATCCTCCCTCCCTGTATTTCTTGGGAATCCTTCCGGCCGCTGGCTTCTGGACAAGGGCTTCAAGTCCCTGCTGTGTATCAGGATAAAATCCATTATCCAGTTTAAAAAGCTTAAGCGCAGTCTCAAAGTTCTTTATCTGGACTTTTGCACCTTCCACACGGGCATCATCGGCCCTTCCGATTATCTTCGGAGCGACAAAGGCAACGAGAATACCGAGGATAGCTACAACCACCAGAATTTCAAGAAGCGTAAAACCCGAACGCCTGAATATGTATGGGGGTAATAATCTTTTTTTCATAATCGCACCCTCTCCATTAATACATACGTATTTACGTTATGATCTGATTCAACTGGAATATTGGCAGTAATACCGCCAGCACAATAAATGCAACAATGAGAGCCATACCTATTATCATGAGCGGCTCAAAAACTGATACAGCATTCGTTACGCTCCTGTCGAATTCATTTTCATATGCATCAGCAGCTTTTTTCAATGTCTCAGCAAGTCTTCCGCTTCGTTCACCGGTTGCAATCAGCTGGATAAAAACCGGTGAAAATGTCTCGAGTGACGCAGAAAGTCTTTGGCCCTGAGCGACTTTTTCTTCAGCCTGGAGCACAGCGTCTTCGAGCACTCTGTTATTAATTGATCCCGCAGAAAGCTTCAATGCACTCAACATAGGCATTCCGCCTTCAATAAGGAAGCCTAAGGTTCTTGAAAACCTGGCATAATACAGGCTTTGCACGATTCTTCCGAACATCCTGAGCTTCATCGTATCAACAAAAGAACGGTATGATCTCATAAACCATCGTACTACCGCATAACAGACAGCTGCCAAACCAAGCATAACCCACCAGTAGTGAATAAAAAGATTACTCACACTTATGAGAATTCGTGTACTCAGCGGCAATATATTTTTCGTATTTTCAAAAATTGTTACGATTTTCGGTATTACAAATGCAAACAGGAATGAAAGAACTACAAAACTAACCCCCAGCATAATGACCGGATATATCATTGATGAACGCACTTTTGAACGAACGGCATTTTTTTTCTCAAGAAAATCTGCAAGTCTTTCAAGCACTTTATCGAGTGTACCGCTCTGCTCCCCTGCTCGAACCATGCTCCGGTAGAATTCCGGGAAATCATCGGGAAACTCCTCAAGTGCCCGGCACAGGGTCGATCCACCAGCAACCTGTTCCTTGACTGCCACAAGCATCTCCCTGTAAAAAACGCTCTGCTCTGCAGCAAGTGATTGAAGGGCATCAAGCAGTGGTACTCCAGATGAAAGGAGCATGGAAAGCTGTCGTGTTATCTGAGGGATGAATGTTTCATCTTTTTTCCTGAAAAAACGTTTTCGGTAGATACGATGCGGTTCAACGATGTCGCTGGGAAATATGCCTTCTGCTTTTATCCTCGTAACCGCATCGGCAGGGCCAGATGCCTCTATCGTTCCTGATACCCCGGAACCATCATTTTTATATCCTCTAAACTTAAAAATCGGCATAATCTTTCTGGGTAACCCGCATTACCTCCTCAAGTGTCGTCAGCCCTTTTAAAACTTTCTGCAATCCATCGATATAAAGGGTTTTCATTCCCTTCGCAACAACACTGTCCTTGATCGCCCGGGCATCTGCTCTGCCCGTTATCATTTTTCGCACGTCATTGTTTATGGAAATAATTTCAAAAATTCCTGTTCTTCCCATATAGCCGGTACCCTTACATCCGTTACATCCGCTACCTCTAAAGAGCATACGCGGCAATGATATCGATTGCACTGGCTCAAAATAGCGGGCTTCCTCCTCACTTATTTCGAACGACTGCTTGCACTGGGGACAAATCATTCGCACGAGTCTCTGTGCAAGAACGGCTGAAAGAGAGGATGCAATGAGAAATGGCTCTACACCCATATCAACAAGCCGCGTTATGGCGGATGCCGCATCATTGGTATGTAACGTACTCAAAACGAGATGGCCTGTAAGAGATGCCTGAATTGCAATTTCAGCAGTTTCAAAATCTCTGATCTCACCAATCATAATGACATCGGGATCCTGCCGAACTATTGATCGCAGACCAGACGCAAAGGTAAGACCTATCCTTGGATTAACCTGTATCTGCCCGACCCCTTTTAGCTGGTACTCAACAGGGTCTTCTACCGTAATAATATTCTTTTCTTCCGTATGAATTCTATTCAACGAAGCATAGAGCGTTGTTGTCTTACCGCTTCCGGTAGGACCAGTAACGAGGAGAATTCCATTTGTTCTATTCAGGAATTCTTCAAATCGTCCTCTTTCTTCGCCGTCGAGACCTATCTCGTTCAATCCAATAAGCCCCTGTTTTCTGTCGAGCAATCGTAACACCGCCCGTTCACCGAATGAGGTCGGCACGATTGAAACTCTTATATCTATATCACGTCCTCCGACAAGCAGGCGGATTCGTCCATCCTGAGGAAGCCTTTTTTCTGCTATATCCAGATTTGCCATGATCTTGATTCTGCTGATAAGCGCATCCTGAACAATTTTGGGCGGAGACAGTATCTTATGCAGTATTCCATCCATGCGCATTCGTACATCCAGTTCTTTTTCATATGGTTCGATATGGATATCACTCGCTTTCTCTTTGACAGCCTGCTGCAAAAGCGCATTGAGCAAACGAATGATAGGAGCCTCTTCTGTAAGCTCAAGGAGATCTCTTGGACGTTCAAATTCTGTTGCAATTGATGAGAGGTCTTCACCTGAGATATCCTGCATAACTTCCTCAGCAGAGCCCAATTGACCATAAACCCGATTAATTGCATCAATGACTGATTGCTCGGAAACTTCAAGGGGAAGGGGGTGGAGACCGAACTGTCTTGAAAGATCTCTTAAGGCCAGCAGCCCTCGTTTGTTAGCAACAGCCGCAACAAGTCTTCCGCCTTCTCTTTTCATTGGCATGATGAGATTACTTCGTGCAAAGGAAAGCGGAACTTCCTGAATAAGGGATATATCAATATCTTCGTCTTTTATAGCATTGTCGGGTTCCATATCTTAAGCAGTATAAGCAGATTTCAGATACAATCAGGATAACCCTTTACTGTTTGTCATACACAATAACACCGGTTCATATGCATTCCATCCAGCTATTGTCTCATTCCCCGTGATTCAAGGTTTTGATCAATCTGCATCCTGTAGTTAGGTTCCGCATATTTAACTTCAGGCATCGATGAAAACTCCTCAACTGCGTCTTCTATAGGCTGCCCTTCCCTGAGGCGTATGTGATAGACGCCGATCATATCAAAAAATTTTATTATTGACGCACCTTGCGCAGAAATGATCTGTTCGGCTGTTTCTTCGGTAATATCATCTCTAAATTTCACCATCAGCTCTCCCGCCACATACTGCTTTTCTGTCTGAGCGAACGCCCTGCTCTTCTCCCGGGTAATGTGATGAAGATCTTGTTCATTCTTCACGATATGAGGAGTAATAAAGACTAATAGATTTGTTTTTAACTTTGACGTTCTTTCAGTTTTAAAAAGCCATCCCAGAAGAGGGATATCACCAAGTAAAGGAATCTTCGTTGAATTGTCTTCCTCTCTTTCCTGAATTAATCCGCTAATAACAACCGTCTGGTTATCTTTTACCACAACTGATGTATTGGTCGATCGGACGGTCGTCGTCGGTCCGACATTGATAAGAATATCTTCATCGGGTTCTGGTTTCACCGCGGATATCTCCTGGAACAAAATAAGCTTTACAAAATCTCCTTCAGTAATCTGAGGGGTTATTTTCAGGATTATTCCAACATCCGTCCGTTCGATGGACGTCAGGACAGTATTCGTTGTGGTAATGTCGCGCTCTCTCGAAGAAACAAACGGGACGTTCTCACCGACATGAATAGTTGCCTCCTGATTGTCGGATGTCAGTATCTGTGGAGTTGAGAGAACATTTATGGCACCTTCAAATTCATCCAGATTGAACAGAGCAGCAAATCCTGGGATTGTTAACGTCGCTGTAGTAATCTCACCAGTTTCAGGATCAATTGTATTAACGTCAATATCAAGGAAATTACCGAACCCTCCCCCCGTAAGACCCGTAAGTCCGAATATTAAATTCTGAATATCTGTCGGGTCAACTGATCTAAAACCTCCGATCGCGACTGGTTCATCATTATGCGTCGCTATTACTCTCCATTGCGTTCCAAGATCCCGCAGTTCATCAATCGAGGCCTCTACGATCATCACCTCAACATATACTTGTCTCCTTTTCCTGTCTAACTGTTTTATGACATATATGAGGTTCTGATAATCTGAGGGCGAAGCAACTATGATAAGCGCATTGGTACCTTCATCTGCGGTGACGGATATCCCTCCTGCGGCTTCGAAGGGCGTCATCGGCGCACCCGTTTTGTCCGTATCTCTGGTCTTGGGTTGTGCGCCCCGGATGATCCCTTCAAGGACCTCTGCAAGTTCGCCCGCATCAGCATTCTCAAGAAAATAGACATTAATTCTTCCCTGGGCACCGGGTGATGGGACATCGAGAGCAGCTATCAGAGACTTCATTGATTCTCTTACCCCTTTATCACCAAAAAGAATAACGGCATTTAAGCGTTGGTCTGCAACAGCCCTGCCCTCCTCTGTTCTGATAGCTTTTCCTCGCACTGGCGAGACCGTCCGGCTTGTCATGCCCTGATTCAGGATTTTCGCGACTGTTTCTGCACTTGAGTGTTGGAGAAAAACAATATCCTGCTGGGCTTTAGCTCCTGGTTTGTCAACAGCCTCGATAATATCCAAAATCTTCTGAATATTAACTCCCGAATCGACCACCAGAATCATGTTGCCCGGACCGAATTCAGATATATGTCCGTTTCTTGATACCATCGGTTGGATAAGATTAAAGGCATGTTCCGACGATATATCATTGAGCGAAATAATCCTTGCTATAAAACTTTCGTCGAGCGTTTGTCTTTCAGTGACTATATTAATACCTTTCTGTTTTGCTTCGGCAGCAGGAATGATTTTATATACGTTCAGGTCTCCTGAATGCACAACCGTGTAGCCCTTGAGTTCCAGAATGGATGTATACAGTTTAAATGCATCATGAATGTTCAGTTTAGTCGGAGCTATAATTGTTATCTTTCCTTTAACCCTGTTGTCAAAGATAAAATTCTTCCCGGTAATCTCACTGATGAACTTCGTAACCGTTGCAAGATCAACATCTACAAAATTGAAAGTAACATCCTGCTTATTTCCTGTCTCAGCCAAGGGGTAATTAATAAGGGAGAAGAAAACAATAAAAGAGCACACCATGATGATACAGGAAAGCCGGAGTGAACGATTCTTCATCATATCTGTATACTCCTGCTGGCAGTAACATGTTTATTCCATTTAGTATTAATATTCATCGTGGATGTTATCATACCCTATCTTTATCTTATTTGGTATGTCATGGTCATCTTCGATCCATTTCTAATAATATCCAGCTGCACCCGGTCCATTCCCTGAAGGGCAGTGAATGCCTGCAGGGCATATTCCGGATGGGAGATATCAAACTCGTTGATCCTCAGCAAGACATCTCCATTCTGCAGGCCAAGGCTCTGATAGATACCGTGAGGTCTTACTTCGCTCAAGGCAAATCCTTCCTGCTTGCCGCCCATATAATTTGGCAACAGACGTGCATCAGTCATAAGTTCTTTTGGGTTAGCAATGGCACGCTGTACCTTTCGTTGATCAAGGTAAAAGGTATCATCAGAAATCTTTTTTGAAAATTGAGCGGAAGCCGTGCCACTTCTCTGTCCCCTCTCTGGTGTTTTTCTTCGAGATATATCGGCGATCACCATCTCATGCAGGCCTTCCCCACCTCCCAAAAAAACCCGGTCTTTTTCAATGGTCTCGAGTGTTCCGATTCCATAGACGGCATCACCTGCACGAAATACCTCCTGCTGCCCTGTATGATCCATAAAGATTGCGAAACTAACACTTTCATGCCCGGAGACAACACCGATGAGGGTCAGGTTGCCACTGTCCTGAGGAGCTGATACAGCGGAAAGACGAAAAAGTTCGCCGCCAGGAAATCCGAAGGGATTATTTTCTACGATAACCGCGTAATCTTGAAAACCCAACTGTATGCCCTTCCGGACATCCCCACTGCCGCTTATTTTCTTATGTTTGTTTTGAACCGATATTGCAATAAGATTCCTTATGAAGAACAGAATAGCGATAATGAGAAGAAATCCCAAACCGATATTGATCATCAGGATAAGTCCTTGATTTTTCTTTAAACTTACTCTTTCCATCGCTTACAAAGAATACCAAAAGAAGTTAAGGATGTCAAAATAAGCGACAAGAACATGCATACTGAATTATTGATGTGGAAAGATTCACGGGAATAAGCGGTGAATACAACGAGCAACGTATTCGTTAGGATAAGTGTGCTTTACCGTTAAAAATTGACTTTCTCAGGTCGTCAATTTTGTTTTGTATCTCAATGAGCTCTTCCCTTAATCTTTCATCAGTTAAAGAGTCCAGCTTGTGAGATTTTTCAAGGAATAATACGCCGAGTTCTGCTATTTTCTGAGGCAGTTCATGAAGGGTCGTATCGCCCTTGACATAGCGGTTTCCTCTCTTAACGGCTTTTTTTACTATCTCATTAAGCTCTTTGTCCATAGGTTAGTGACATAGAATGTATGCGTGTTACTGTATCAGATTTTTCTGCCATCGTCAAACAGAAATTAACATCTGTGCATTAATCCCGATACTGTTCTTTGACAAATTCGATTTCATCATTCCGGGTCTTTAATCGTCCTCTCAGTTTTTCATCAAGCAATTGTCCAAGAATTCTTGAGTAGACAGGGCCCGGTTGAATATCAAGCTTTTTTAAATCAGCTCCTTTCAGTAATGGCGTGATGTTTTTCAATGCTATAAGAAAGTGAGAAATTTCCTTTTTTATACGTGTATCGTTTGTTATTGCCATTGCAAATAGTATGCTTTCAATTTTCCTATGCATAAGCAGATGATAGATATCTGCGGGATCATGCAAGGGGAGGGTTTTGCTTATGTCTGTTGCATCGATATAGTTTTTCAGAATTATTTCTTTAATCTGCGGCGGCGTTGAAAGCCTATCGAGGGCATCACTTTTTTCCGTTTCGGCAAGGCTTGAAAAAAGTGCCATGAGGTAGAGAATCCCTAAGTCGGCCTTTTCTCCAAGATACAGCAGGTTATACCACGCAATTGTCTCATACATCGACGAGAGTGTTGCTTCGAGCTTGTCATCAAATACCAGATGCTGATGAATTACCTTCAGGAGGCCGTAATCTGACAACCTTTTTAATGTTCTGACCGGGTGTGTTTCGCTGAAAGCCAGAAAGAATTCTTCATATAATCGCGATCCGGAAAGTTTTTCGAACAAATCCATTTTTATGGTTGATTTTATGAGATTTTCAGTGTGTTTACTCGGTTTGAAACCGAAACGTTCGGAAAATCTTATAGCACGGAAAGCACGTGTCGGGTCCTCTATGAAGCTGAGGTTATGTAACACCCGTATTGTCTTCTCCCGTATGTCCCGCTGTCCTCCAAAAAAGTCTAAGAGCAGACCAAAGTCCTTCTGATTCAGTTTTATGGCAAGCGTGTTTATGGTAAAATCCCGCCGATAAAGGTCTTTTTTGATGGATGATGTTTCAACCGTTGGTAATGCACCGGGCGATTCATAATATTCAGTCCGCGCTGTCGCAATATCAACTCTCAGCCCATCTGTTATTATTTTGGCAGTCCCAAATCGTTGATGAGATCTTACTTTCTTCTTTAATTTCTTGCTCAAACCTTTCGCAAAAAGTATTCCATCCCCCTCAATAACAATATCTATATCAAGATTCTTCTGCCCTAACAACAGGTCTCGTACAGAGCCTCCAACGAGGTAAGCACTGTATCCCATTTCATCCGCTGTCTCAGCAGACTCTCTTAAAATGTCAAAAACTTCCTGAGGATATCTATCCCGGAGCCATGTTGATAAGTTTCTTCCTGCTGCAGGCTTTGCAGGCATATCCTCTTTGTCGAGCTGTCTCCTTCTCAAAAATTCTTCATAAAGAACCCGGAGCAAATCAGTTCTTGTTATAGCTCCCACAATAATCTCGTCCTGTACCACCGGCATAAACCGCTGATTCTGTTCGACCATCATGGCTTCAACATCTCTGATAGGCGCATGAGTATCAACAATTAACGCCTCTGTGGTAGAAAAATCCTTGCACCTGTTTTTCTTGAACCCGTGGAAGAGTGCCTTTTCAACTATTTCCCGCGAAATTAACCCGAGGTATTTTTCGTCCTGTACCACTGGAAGCACGTTAACTCCGTATCGTGTCATAGTATCTTCTGCTTCCTTTATGGAGCTGTCCCAGGGTATTGTGATGACCGGACTTGTCATGATATCAGCTGCCACTTTTCCCGGTTTAACGTACTCCGGAAGAAGGTGTAAAACCTTATCAGAGACAACTTCGATCGATGCCTCCTTAATCGTAGCAGAAGCTGCAGTCGGATGCCCACCACCGCCAAACTCTCTCAGTAATCCCGCGACATCGCATTCAGGTACACGGCTTCGGGCAACCATTAAAATCTTGCCTTCCATATGCAAAAGAAGGATTACCGCGTCAATATCTTCCATATCCATGATTCTGTGGGCCAGATGTGCTGCATCTCCGATATAATGCTCCCGGGACGCTTTTGCCATTGCTATTCTCACTCCCCTGATAACACTCTCCTTCAATGATTTTACCAACTCATTGAGCAGATCCAGTTCCTCGATATTTAAACCTATTTTCAGGAAGTTTGAAACAATGTTCAGGTTAGCACCTTTTTTTAACAGGTATGAAACAGCCAGCAAATCCCTCTCAGTTGTGGTCGGGAAGAGAAGACATCCGGTCTCTTCATAAATACCAAGAGCGAGAATCGTGGATTCCATGGGTGTTGGATGAAGTTTTTTGTTTTTCAGCAGTTCTGTGAATATCGTTGCCGTAGCCCCGACATCCTCGATCTTTTCTAGTTCACCTCTGATATCATCCGTTACGAATGGATGATGGTCATAGATGTGAATCTTGAGATTCTTGTTCAAGAGCACCTCTGAAAACCGTCCTATTCTGCCCGGTTGTTTCGTATCAACAATAATCAACTTCCTGACTTTTGACAGTTCGATATCTTTAACGCGTTTAATCTCAACAGGATGAAAAACCTCAATAAAGTCTCTTAGTTTTCGCTCCTGAGAACCGGGAAATACTATGACGGCTTTGGGATATAGTTTTTTTGCTGCCACCATTGAGGCCAATGAATCGAAGTCCGCATTAATATGGGATGTAATAATATCCATGATATAGTTGTAGCAGGAATCTGGCAGAAAAACAAAAGAATTTTTGAGTCCTTAACTGTTTTTCATCATATCTTCATGATCCCCCGTAACGCTCAAAGAGAAGGAGTGCAGCTTACGTATTCACAATAAATGACAGTGTATTCACCTGTCGTATATTACAACTTTATTTCTCCCGCTGTTTTTTGCTTTAAATAACGCGTCGTCTGCAAACGTTATAAGGTCCTCATGTTCTTTTACGTTGTCATGAGGGTAGCTCGCGAGGCCTATGCTCACGGTTATTTTCTTCCGGCCTTTCAAGTATCTAAAGTTATGCCTGCTAATCATGTTCCGTAATCGTTCAGCCTCCTTGAAAGCACCGTCCGGCGGAGTTTGCGGCAGCAGCAAAATGAACTCCTCACCTCCATAACGGGCAAGGACATCGCTCTTACGAATACCTTTCTTTAGCACCTGTGCAAATTCTTTAAGAACCTTATCACCAACTTTATGACCGCATGTATCATTTATTTTTTTAAAATGGTCGATATCCAGCATCAGGCAGCTGGCCGGCAAGTTGTATCGTTCGCTCCGGCTGAATTCTTCTATGCTACGGTGATAAAAATATCGAACGTTATATACGCCGGTAAGATAGTCGGTAATTGACAGTTTTTCGAGTCTGGTTTTCTCATCTTCGATCTGCTCAAAAAGAAAAGCATTATACAGCGCATTGGCCGAGGCAGTACCGATCGCATTTAAAAGCTTCACTTCGTTATCACTGAACACGTGATCAGTTCTTGATGTTCTCAGGAAAAGAGTGCCTATCACTTTATCTCTTAAGAGTATCGGTACAACCAGAATGGAGCGAATTCCAAGAGGGATTATCAGGTCTCTCACTTCCTGCATGCGAGGATCTTTATCGGTATCTTCAATAAGAACAGGTTTCTTTGATTTCAGGGCAGCGATTATCTCGGGATATTTCTTGAGATTCAGTTTGAGTCCTTTTGCCTGGGGATCCTCAACCGTGGCAATGACATATGCATACCGGTGGATCCAATCAACCCTGATTATAGAACACCTCGAGACAGGCATAACTTCCGCGATTTTTTGCACAATGCTGAAAAGCACCTCATTGGGATCGAGTGTGCTTGAAATCATATTGGTAAGCTCCACGACCACTTCGAGTTCTCTTATCTCGCTCAGCATCTTTTCAATTGCATAATTTTTCAGAATAATGGTTTTAAGTTTATATTCCAGGTCAACATCCATATACGGCTTAACAATATATCCGTCCACCTGATAATGAATGGCCGTTTCAATGCCCTTTTTAGCGGCACCTGTTATGATTGCAAGGATCGGCAATTCGGTGTTTTTCCCTACGACCTTTGATAAAAATGTTTGCTCTATGATGAGCACTGCCGGAGATGTTTTGTCAAGATTACGAATAAATGCGTGAGGAGTTTTATAAAAATGAAATTTATACAGTTCTTCTCTCCCGGAAAAGCCTTCCAGAAATTTTATTGCCGACTTTTCCTTCGCAAGCACTGCTATGACCCGCTTATGCATTTTCAAAGAATTCATTTCACGGTAAATATCGCAAGACCTTTATCCCTCTTTATCCTGATTATACAAAGATTACAGAAAAAATTCAGAATCACAAGGTATAGTACCTCAAAGTATTTCCCGAAATCCAGATGACAAACTGCGCATGGCTCCGCACGCACATAAATGTGATGAGTCTTTAATAGCGTTTCCCTCGCTCCGGACATTCGATGATAGTGTGCTGTTTTTATTTTTTATGTCTTTGCGTATCTTGTTTATTCACAGGTTATTTTTGTATAATAAAATCGCCTATGCGGATATTTAACCCTCCATCACGCATAGGTTTTCCGAGGGCGTTTCCCCGATCCCCCGCCCTCTGGATAAAGGCCCTCTCAAGAGGGCCTTTTATTTTACCAGCGGATACAGAGACGCTTGATTATCGTCTGGATAAGAAAAGAAAGGTTATTCCTCGATAGTGATCGCTTCTACAGGACAGTTTTCTTCTGCTGCTTCACAACATCCAACAAACTCACAGGCTTCAGGATCGATTACCTCTGATTTTCCCACAGTTTCGTTCAGATGAAATACAGCCGGACAAATCTCTTCACATGCTCCACAGCCGATGCATATCTCCTGGTCTACAACAACATTCACTGCAATCCCTCGATAACTGCAGCCGCAACAAGGGGGAACATAATTTCGTGATGACCGGTGAGGGCATAGCTCTTTCCTTTGTGCATCGTTGGTCTTTTCAGGACATTCTCATGTGGTCTGTACTGTTGCATAAAATCCATGTTCACCGTAGTAATACGTTCAATCACATGTCCAAGGTTTCTGGCAACATTCAAGGCCTTGATAAATACTTCAGGAAGTATGACCGCTGAGCCAAGATTGACATAAACGCCATTTTCAAGGTCGGAAATAACTGATACGAGTAATTTGAAATCCTGCAAGCTTCCTTTCCCTGTCGCCGAACCGTCAGCCTCCGGATGCATATGAATAATATCGGTTCCTATTGCAACATGCACTGTCACGGGAATATCAAGGGAAAAGGCATGTGCATAGAGACTCCTGTCCTTAAACGGCAATCTGCTTTTACAGATATATTCTCCAATAGCCCTGCCAATACCATTTCCCTTCTTTACTCCTCTATTGATTGCCTGGTTCAGCCCCCTGCCCGTGTCCCTGGCCATGCCAAAAGACCCGTCAGAAAGCCCTGACGCAACATCCTCTGACGTATGACCGGCTGCTGATATTTCAAAATCATGGACAGCACAGGCACCGTTGGTAGCAAGTGCTGTTACCAACTTTTTTCTCATTAATTCGATAATAATCGGAGAGAGACCAAGTTTTATCGGATGAGCACCCATACCAAGAACAACCGGACGCTGTTTCTTTCGGGCAGAAATAATTGACTTTACAACTGCCCTGAAATCACCTGCCGCGAGCACATCCGGGAGCTTATCAAAAAAAGTCTGAACGCTATCACCCTTTTGCGGTATCCCGGCAAACGACGTTATGGATATCTTGCTGTTCCTGTCATGCAAAGAATATGATCGCACTGATTTAAAAGAAACCGGTTTATATTTCTTCATGAGGTAAATTGTAACACATTGCTCTGGGAAGTATATATATTTTACAGAAAAGAAGAGAACGTCTCTTTACGGTATTTTGATATTATATACTTTGATTTTACGATGAAGATTACTTCTTTCCATGTCAAGCAGTTCGGCCGTCTTTGAGATATTCCACGCATTTTCTTTTAGCTTCGCTATAATAAAGTCCTTTTCGAATGCCTCACGTGCTTCCTTAAGCTTACTGCAGGAAAAATAATCAGCTCCTGATGAATCAAAGGCAAAAAAATCGCCATGGGTAATAGTCTTTGATGGTGTCATGATAACAAGCCGTTCAAGAACATTTTTTAGTTCACGGATATTGCCGGGCCATGAATGGCTCATAAGAGCATTCATGGTTTCAGATGACACTTCTTTTGATTGCTGCTTGTATTCAACAGCAAACATATCAAGAAAATGTTTTACGAGGGAAGGGATATCTTCTGTTCTTTCCCTTAACGCGGGAATTTTGATTGGTATAACATTCAATCTGAAAAAAAGATCTTCCCTGAATTGTCCTTTCGAAACCTCTTCTTTGAGATCCTTGTTTGTTGCAGATATTATTCGCACATCAACTTTAATGTTCTTACTGCCGCCTACACGCTGGAATTCCTGAGTTTCGATGACCCGTAATACTTTTGACTGTGTCTGGAGAGACATGTCGCCAATTTCATCCAGAAAAAGCGTTCCGCCATCAGCAAGTTCAAATTTGCCCTTTTTCTTTTCAAAAGCTCCGGTAAATGAACCTTTTTCATGTCCAAACAATTCACTTTCGATCAATTCCTGGGGTATGGCCGCACAGTTTACTTCAATAAACGATTTGTCGGCCCGGGAACTCCCCTCATGGAGAAGGTGGCCGACAAGTTCTTTCCCGGAACCGCTTTCCCCAAGGATCAGCACCCTACCGTTGCTTGCAGCGGCCATATCAATCTCCTTCTTCAATTGCCATATCTTCGGAGAATCACCTACCAGCTTCCATTGTTTTATAAGGTTTTGTCGAAGTGCTTTATTTTCAATTTCCAGATTCCTTTTTTCCAGAGCCCTATTGACCGTCAGTAATACCTTCTCCATAGATAACGGTTTTTCAAGGAAATCGTATGCGCCTATTTTCGTAGCTTTCACAGCGAGCTCAACGTTGGCATGTCCGGATATCATAATTATGGGAAGTTCCCGATCAATTTCTCTCAATTCTTCCATGGTCTGAATGCCATCCATCCCTGATAGCCAAACATCGAGAAGTACGATATCAGGCGATGCTTCCCTGACAACCCGTATGGCGTCCTCACCTGAAGCAACAGTAAAAGGTTCAAATCCTTCATCAGCAAAAATGCCGGACAGTGTTCCTCTTATGCCTTCCTCGTCATCAACGATCAATACGACATCTTTTGACATTTACCCTTCCTTCAGAGGGAGTTCAATCGTAAAAAGCGTCCCTGTCGGCTTGTTATCCCTTATTTTTATGGTGCCTGCGTGCTCCGTTACAACTCTACTGGCGATGGCAAGCCCCAAACCCGTACCATCTTTTCTTGTAGAGAAGTACGGGACGAATAATTTATCTTTGTCGTCTTTCTTGATTCCGGGACCATTATCTGCAATATCAATATAAAGCCGGTTAAATGATATATCATGTCGTATAGCTATATCAATCTTCCCCTTACTCTGCATAGCCTGTATGGCGTTCTCCACGATGTTTATGATAACCCTTTTAAACTGTTCGGAATCAATTTCAACAGTCGGTTCATCCCCCTGGACCGATACCTGTATATCCAGATCTTTATAATCCTTATACAGATTAACCACTATATCCACTATGGAAGACAGCAAAGCGGGAGATTTATTGATCGCAGGCATTTTGCCGAAACGGGAAAATTCATCAACCAGTCTTTTCAGGCTCTCGACTTCCTTGATAATGGTTTTTGTCGATCTTTCAAATCCCTGATCAAAATCATTATCCCTATTTTGCCACTTTTTTATCATATGCTCGGTCGACAGTTTTATGGGTGTCAGAGGATTCTTTATTTCATGGGCAATTCGTCGCGCAACCTCTTGCCACACCATTGCCTTTTGGGCCCTCACCACTTCCGTCAGGTCATCAAAAACAACCAGGGTACCAAGAAAGTTCTTCCTGTCTCTCAGACTGGTAATGAAAATCTTCAGGAGTACCTGACGATCACCGATAGTAACTCTGAATTCTTTTTCAAGTCTTTTGAAATCCCGTATATTGATGGTTTTGATAGCTCCTGCCAGTTCTTCAGAGCCCAGCCTGGCAACCAGTTCGGAATAGTGTTTGTTCACAATATCCTCCGGAGCTACATCAAGAATTTTACATGCAGCTGAATTAATTATGAGTATATGACTTGAAGGATCAAGGGATATTACGCCGGAGTTGATGTTCTCAATTATCTTCTCAATCACATATTGACTTCTGTACCCTTCCTTTAACCCTTTAACCATATTATTAAATGAATTCACCAGCTGTCCTATTTCATCATCTCTATCAATATTAATAGCTACATCCAGGTTGCCATTCGCCACTTCTTCAGTCGACTGAACCAGCATCTGAACCGGATCTATAATGCCCCGTGATATCCGAAGCGCTGCCCAGAAAGCAGTAAATACAATCAAGAGAGTAAAAAAACTTAATACAAGGAGATAATTTATTTTAATCGGGGTCTTCCATGACTCGAGAGCCATATAATTCTGATAGGCTTCCCGTATTGCCTCAGCATTCTCACTGATACTCTTACTGACAAAGGACTCGACAATAACAATACCTCTCTGTCTTCCTCTCCTGTACTTGGGAACGACCGCTCGTATGATATCGCCTTCCTCTCCTGTTATGACTTCGGTATCAGCCTTTCCTTCAAAACCCGCCTTAACCGTTTCGGATGCATCTGCGGGCATGTCTTTCATAACGGTAACCGTTAAGTTATCCGGAACAGCTTTCCCTGCCACAATAGCCTCTGCGTAGAGCAATGTCTGCTGTCTCTGCATTTCATAGGCAGACATCGCAATCTCAATCGACTGATTGAGCGGTTGTTTTATCTGGGGATCAAACCATCTGTCGAAAAATTTTGTAACGATACCACTGGAAACAACGAAGAGAAAGATCGACGGAATAAGGGTAAGAATAACCAGAACGACAACAAATTTTGTTTTGAACTTATACCCGAGAATCCTATGTTTTCTCTCCAGGTAGATTTTCATCAGACTCTTGCCTATAAAGAAAACCAGTGTGAGGAGAGCGACAATGTTCAAGTTGAGCAGCACAAACAGAATAAGCTTTGTCATAAAGGGAATGTTTTCGATCCGCATGAAGTATATTTCTATTCCAAACAACAGAACGACAAAGACCGTTATTGCCAGGAGCAGCATTATAAAGCGAAGATTTTTCATTTTCATCATTCCAACAAGAACCGAGAAGATTTCTTTTCAATCTTAAATTCATTTTCGGGGAGAAAAATAAACAGATAGCCGATCACCGGGGGGAGATTTCTCACTCTTGACTCTATTGTAACCTTGACAAAGTACGATCCGGGCTCCAGATCCTCGGTATTGGTAAGTTGGAGGTCATTGACAGACAAAGACCAGTCAAGCATTGATTCCAGGGATCTGAATCGTTTTTCTATTATGATGCTGCCATCATTCGACGATGCAACATGTTCCTTCTTGATCGGATCTGATTTTAGTGTTCTCAAATATTTTTTCCCAAGAACGAATTCATCAGGCCACACTTTCCATACCCGAAACAGATCTACATAAAATCGTATATCCTTGTCCAGTCCCTGTTTAATTTCTTGAGCGTTTTTATGGTTCAGAGCAAGTGAAAAAGAGACAACAATACTGTTGTTATCGGTTTTCACACTAAAGTCTTCAACAGACTGTCCTTGCGCCCGTGCCGGGAACACACAAAACATAACAACAATTATGCTCACGAACGCTCTATGAAATTTAAAGCTTGACATCTTTAGAAAAAAAATATTTTCATTATAGCATATAACAATTACCTGAATGAGCTAAGAATAATGTACTCTAAAACATAAAAAGTTACTACTTATTCATAAGGGAGGAAACTGATGGAGTTCAGAACGGTTAAAATCGAAATACCCGAGGAATGCAATATCATTCTTGGACAGACACATTTCATCAAGACCGCTGAAGATCTGTATGAAATTATAGCAACAACGATACCACAGGCCCAGTTCGGCCTGGCGTTCACCGAGGCTTCAGGCCCGTGTCTCATACGTACCGAAGGCAATGATAGTGGACTTGTGTCACAGTGCGTCTGCAACCTTCAGAATATTGGCGCTGGACACGTATTTTGCATTTTGCTACAAAACGCCTTTCCAATCAACATCCTTAATCAGATAAAGAACTGTCCGGAAGTCTGCAGGGTCTTCTGTGCCACGGCAAATCCTGTCGATGTTATTGTTGCAGAAACAGACCAGGGTAAGGGTATAATGGGAGTTATCGACGGTTTTGCTCCCAGAGGTATTGAAACGCCCGAGGATAAAGCGCACCGGAAAGATTTTCTGAGAAAAATCGGCTATAAATTGTAAAGGTGTTGTACAGAAATGAACAAATCCGATCTTACATTCAATAGCAACGGCCTTATACCCGCCATCATACAGGATGCCGACACGAATGAGGTACTCATGATGGCATATATGAACAGGGAGTCTCTGGAAAAGACTCGTTCGTCCGGTTATACGCACTTCTGGTCACGATCCCGCAAAAAAATGTGGAAAAAAGGCGAGACATCAGGTCACGTTCAGGAGGTAAAAACGATTTTGTATGACTGTGATAAAGATACGATTCTTATTCGGGTTAAACAGAAAGGCCCCGGCGCGTGTCATACCGGTCATCGGTCATGCTTTTTCACAGATATTCAGGGACACACTATTTCGGATGAAGTCTTCTCCGCAGAAGATGTTTATGGAAAACAAGATGATTCTTGACGATATTCAGAACATTATTGCCGAAAGAAGGCGTAGTCCGTCAGATCATTCATATGTGTCTCATCTGTTCGCCAAAGGGAGGGATGAGATACTGAAAAAGATCGGTGAAGAATCGACTGAAGTCATTATGGCTTCAAAGGACGGAGATCGCGTGAGACTGATTCACGAAATAGCAGATCTCTGGTTTCACTGTATGGTATTGATGAAAGAACAGGAAATCACCTATCAGGATATCTTTGCGGAGCTTGAGCATCGATACGAACAAGGGAGCAGCACATGAGTTCAGAATGCATTTTCTGTAAAATTCTTTCGAGAAAATTACCGGCACGGATCATTTTTGACGATGATCGTGCTATTGCCTTTGACGACATAAATCCGCAGGCCCCTGTGCATGTACTCGTTATTCCCAAAAAACACATATCGACGACACTTGATCTGTCACAAGAGGATAATGTCCTTATCGGACATCTTTTTCAGGTGGCAAACAGAATAGCTGTTGAAAAGAATATCGCAGAACGTGGGTTCCGGCTCATCATGAATACGAATCCCGAGGCAGGTCAAAGCGTCTATCATATACATCTTCATCTGCTCGGCGGCAGAGCCATGCTCTGGCCTCCCGGATAGAACGTTTCCTCAACCGCTGATCGTTCACTAAACCAGAGTATGGTGCCGAAGGCGGGATTCGAACCCGCATGGGTTTCCCCACACGGCCCTCAACCGTGCGTGTCTACCAGGTTCCACCACTTCGGCACGCAAAAACTATACTATAACAATAACGGTGTTTTCAAGAAATTCGCAAGACGATCAGACCATAAACATCAAACAACCTGTCAGCTCAGAATCCGGCGACAGCAGCACGAGCAAAACTAACAACTGCTGAGGGCAGAACTCCTATGATGATGACCGCTGCTGCTGTTATGGCAAGTGCAATGCCGAGGGCAGGCGTTGCAGCGAGACTCACTGACTCTTTTGGCTCTCGCATGTACATGTACATCACAATTCTGAGATAAAAGTAAGCCGAGATGGCACTAAATATGACAGCGACAACAACGAGCCACGTATATCCGGCATAAACAGCGCTCATGAATATATACAATTTCCCCATGAACCCTGCAGTAGGGGGTATCCCGGTAAGGGAAAACATAAAGACAAGCATAAGCGCAGCTGCCAATGGGTGAGACTTTGCAAGCCCCTCGTAATCCGTTATGGTATCACCCTTAAAGCCTTCTGTTCTGAGCATTATGATGACAGCAAAAGCCCCGATATTCATGAATGCATAAATAAGCAGATAATTCATGACACTTGCCAGTCCTTCTCCGGTTCCTGCTATAATGCCGAGGAGTGCATACCCGGCATGGGCAATTGAAGAATATGCCAGCATCCTCTTGATATTGGTCTGTGAAAGTGCAACGATATTGCCGACACCCATTGTGAGTATTGCTATCGGAATAAGCACTGCAGACCAGTCCATTCTGACCGAACCAAACGCGATAAGGAAAACCCTTCCGAGGACTGCGAACCCAGCAGCTTTCGGACCAACAGACATGAAAGCCGTAACCGATGTCGGAGCTCCTTCATATGCATCAGGAGCCCACATATGAAAGGGCACTGCGGCTATTTTAAAAGAAAAGGCCACTGCGAAGAGTATCATCGAAAGCATCACAACCGGGTTAGCTGTAAGACCATTGAGGATTATATATTCGGATATTGCATTCAGGTCCGTTGTGCCGGTAAGTCCATAGATCATGGAAATGCCATACAGCAGAAATGCGGATGCAAACGCCCCCAGGAGAAAATACTTCATAGCAGCTTCGTTTGACTTCATATCATAGGTGATAAATCCAGCCAGGATATACGTACTCAATGCCATAAGTTCAAGACCAAGGTACAGTACAATAAGGTCGCCTGCTGATGCCATGAGCATCATCCCGAGTGTCGCAAACAGTATCAGACTGTAATACTCTCCAAAATTTACCCGCTCGATAACAAGATATCTCATCGAAATTAATACCGTCAGAACTACATTAAGCAGAAAAATGAGCTTGAAAAATAAACTGTATCCGTCTGCTATGAACATGCCATTGAACGTAGTTTTGAAGGGCGTACCGAACAGAACAAAAAACACAAGCACAACGCTCGCGATACTCAAGATCGCCAGTGTTTCTTTTCTTTTAAAAATAATGTCCGCTATCAAAGTGACAAGGGCAAGAATCGTCATCACGATTTCAGGCATAACCGGAGCAAGATCAGGCATTACAAACTCGGGCATTCCAGACCTCCTTCTGCAGACCGTGCGCGGGAGACAGCAAAGGACGAAGAATTCCTTCTGCAATTATGCACTATACTTCTTTTTCTCATGTGCATTGTATATGATCTCACTTTATCGACTCTATGATCTGTTTGGCCATTTCTATTTCCATTCCACTCCCGGTATTGACGCGCTCAAGCAGGTGGCTGACCGTCTCATGCATGAATCCCAGAAACGGCGTCGGATATACACCGATCCAGAAAATCAGAATGATCATCGGAATAAGCGCCAAAAATTCCCTCCCATTTATATCGGACAGTTCGGCCACCTTGGGATTAACCTCCATAAAGAATACTCGCTGGTACAGCCAGAGCATATAACCGGCGCCGATTATGATTCCGGTTGCAGCGAGCACGCCAGCCCATTGACGGGCTGCAAAACCGCCCAGTATTATCAGAAACTCTCCGATAAACCCGTTCGTAGCCGGAAGGCCAATGGACGCAAGAGTAAAAACCATAAATGCCGCCGCATATACAGGCATCACGGTCGCCACCCCGCCATAATCCGCGATCTTCCGGGTATGTGTTCTTTCGTAAATAATGCCGATGCTCAAAAAAAGCGCACCGGTTACAATTCCGTGGTTTATCATCTGTAGGATACCGCCCTCAACTCCCTGGGTATTCAGAGTAAAAATTCCGAGCGTAACAAAGCCCATGTGACTTACCGAACTGTAGGCTATCAGCCGTTTCAGATCCGTCTGCATAAGACAGATAACCGCACCGTATACAATTGCTACCACTGAAAGAACAAGCATTGCGGGTGTCATAGCTTTCGATGCTTCAGGAAAAAGGGGCAACGAGAACCTGAGAAATCCGTATGCCCCCATCTTAATGAGAACAGCGGCAAGTATTACACTTCCGGCAGTCGGCGCCTCTGTATGGGCGTCGGGAAGCCAGGTATGCACAGGGAACATGGGCACTTTTACTGCAAACGCAGCGAAAAATGCCCAGAACAGCCAGACCTGCATTGTGTAGGGATATGTCATCGACATGAGTTCAAGTATGTTGAATGTCTTCCCTGCGTAGAAATATAGCACGACAATACCGACGAGCATAAGAACACTGCCAACCAGTGTGAACAGGAAGAACTTAACTGCAGCGTAAATTCTCTTTGGGCCTCCCCAGACACCGATCAGGAGATACATTGGTATGAGCATTGCCTCCCAGAACAGATAGAAGAGCATAAAATCAAGAGCGCAGAAGACGCCGATCATAGCACCTTCCATTATGAGAATCGAGATATAAAATTCCTTTGTCTTTTCCCGTATCGCTTCCCAGGATATTAAAACACACAGAATTGTGACGAGCGTCGAAAGAAGCACAAAGAGGACACTAATGCCGTCAAGACCCACATAATACATAACGTTCCATGAAGGAATCCATGCATGTTTTTCAACGAACTGCATAGTATAGGTCGATTTATCGAAATGCGTAAATAACGGCATCGAAAGAATGAACGTAATAACGCTTACAATAAAACTGATCCATTTTATCAGGGTTCCGTTTGACCTTCTTATGAATAATAAGAGGACCGCACCTGCAATCGGCAGGAATATAAGCGTGCTCAGTATCGGATATCCTAGATTATTCGTTATGTGTTCCATGTTTTTTCATCGTAAGAGAATCCATGCACCGATAATCAGGGCACCGGTTGCCATAATTGCGGCATAATGCTGTAACAGCCCGGTCTGCACCTTTCTCAGGTGCTGGCTGACACCTCCTATTGCCCGGGGCACCCCATTGACAATCAATTCTATTATCTTTGCGTCTGTAATTCCCATGAGTATATTTTGGGAAATCCAAAGAGTTGGCCGCACAATGGTATGGCTATAGAGCTCATCAACATAGTATTTGTTCCAGAGAATCCTGTAGATAAACCCGAATTTCTGCGCAAGCAGAACAGGGATACTTCTCCTGCCAAGATAAAATACGGCTGCAAGCCCGATTCCTCCCAGTCCGGCCAGAACCGAAATCCCCATGAGCATCCACTCTTCGGCATGAGTGCCGTGGGCCTCAGGGTGGCCCAACACCGGGTTCATGAAACCGGAAAACCAGTTCGAATGTTCTATTCCGATCACCTCTCCCAGCAGGTTCGGAATTCCAACCCACCCCGACGCAACAGCACCGATCGTAAGGAGCATAAGAGGAACTGTCATTGATTTCGGTGATTCGTGCAGGTGATGTTCCTGTTTTTGGGTTCCGCGGAATTCGCCGTGAAACGTCAGGAATATCAACCTGAATGAATAGAACGCTGTAAGAAATGCAACAATAGTTCCGATTGCCCATACAAATTTTCCCACAGGACTTGGCCCTGCATAGGCAAGCCAGAGTATCTCATCCTTGCTGAAGAATCCCGCCAGTCCCGGGACCCCTGATATACTCAGAGAAGCAATGAACATGGTTGCATAGGTAACTGGCATATATTTCTTCAGCCCGCCCATCTTCTGGAGATCCAGTTCTCCTGCCATAGCGTGCATAACGCTTCCGGCGCAGAGGAAGAGAAGCGCTTTGAAGAAAGCGTGCGTGTAAAGATGAAAGATGCCGGCAGTGTAAGCACCAACCCCGCAGGCAAGGAACATATAGCCGAGCTGGCTCAATGTCGAATAGGCGATAATTCTTTTTATGTCGTTCTGAACAAGCGCGATTGTTGCCGCAAAAATTGAGGTTATCGCGCCGATTAGGGCAGCAACCACCATAGCCGGTTCAGAGAGTGAGAAAATAGGACTGCACCGGGCCAAGAGAAACACACCCGCGGTAACCATTGTTGCCGCATGGATGAGCGCGCTGACCGGGGTCGGACCTTCCATGGCATCCGGAAGCCAGACATGAAGCGGCATTTGAGCTGATTTTCCGATAGCACCGCAGAAAAGGAGCAGCGCAATCAAGGTTGCGAGGTTGACCTCATAACCGAGAAATGATATGGTCTGCGCTGCAACTCCGCCAATCTGAGTAAAGACCGGTTCGTAATATATGGTCCCGAACGTAAGGAAAATGACGATAATACCAAGGCCAAAACCGAAGTCACCAAACCTGTTGACTATAAAGGCCTTTTTGCCGGCATCAGAAGCTGACTTCTTGTTAAAGTAATATCCGATGAGGAAATAAGAACAGAGTCCAACACCCTCCCAACCAAAATAGAGCTGCAGGAAATTATTCGCCATCACCAGCATCAGCATGCAGAACGTAAAGAGACTCAAATACGCAAAGAACCGGTAATATCCCTTGTCGCCGTGCATATACCCCACAGAATAGATATGAATAAGCGTACTGCAGGTTGTCACAACAATAAGCATGACTGTTGTAAGCTGGTCTATGAGAAAGCCGACCGAAACCTCAAACGTACCTGAAAGAACCCACGTATACAGGTCCTCATTTACCGTTTCCCCCTTCAGGACTTTGAGAAGCGTGAAAACCGCCACAATCCACGAACCCGCAACAGCCAGAATCGATACCCAGTGGGCACGCTCCTGCACGTATTTCTTACCGAACAAAATATTAATAAGAAATGCCGTAAGTGGTAAAAAAGGTATCAGGAGATAATAGTTCATATCTCACTCCATAAGGATTTAACTGTTATTTCTGTTCCATTATGCATTCTGAAAATAAATATCATCCTTTCATTTCTGTCATTTCATCTACATGAGCTGTAGTTTTATTCCTGAAGAGCGCTATTATGAGCGCAAGACCTATGGCAGCCTCTGCAGCCGCGACCGTTATGATGAAAAAGACGAGTATATGCCCTCTCAGGTCCTGCAGGAAATGACTAAAGGAAACGAGACTTATATTAACGGCATTCAGCATAAGTTCAACGGATATGAACATGATAATGATATTCTTTCTCGTGAGAAACCCGAATACCCCAATCATAAATACAACAGTGCTGAGCATCAAATACCAGTTTAACGGAACCATTTCATCTCCCTGTTCATTTATGTTCCATTCTCCATTCCGCGTACGGCATTCATTGCGGGCTTCTCATCTTTCTTTTTGCAAGCACAAGTGCTCCGATAATCGCAATGAGAAGTACGACTGATGCTATTTCAAAGGGGAACAGATAGTCAGTATATAATATCTTCCCCAACGCCACTGTATGTGTTTCTGCCTGGATCGCGTCGACAGAATGATTGCCGGGAGGTGCCAATGCCATATCTTGAATGGCACGAATGACGAGAATGAGAAGCGAAACAGAAATGACAAGGGCAGTCGGCCATGTACCGATAAACCTTTCAATAAGAAGTTCCTCCCTCAAATTTAAAAGGAGAACAACAAAGAGGAACAGCACGAGGATGGCTCCAGCGTAGACAATGATCTGTATGGCAGCGATAAACTCGGCATTCAGAAAAAGATAAAGACCCGCAATATGAAAGAACAGGAGCAGCATCCACATGACACTGTGCACCGGATTCTTTCTCGTCACAACGAGGAGAGAAAGCACGATTATCACAACTGCATAGTAGCCAAAAAACAGCTTAGGTAGCATTCCGCCTCCCAATTGAAGCTTGTTCTTCAGACCCTCTGAAGTCCTCCAGTTTGGGCCTCCAGAAATCATGGTAATATCGTATACCTTTTTGACCGGCAAAATAGTTGTCCCAGTTCTCAAGGAGCTTCTGTTTGGTCATATACAGATCATCCCTCGAATAACTGGAATACTCATAATGTTCACTCAGGGATATTGCCCCGAAGGGACACGCCTCAACGCAGAAACCGCAATAGATGCACCTGAGAACTTCTATCTCATAACGATCCACTTCCTTCGTGTGATCATCTCCCTCCGTCGTATATATATAGATACACTGTGAGGGACAATAAGCACCGCAAAGCCCGCACCCAACGCACTTCATCCTGCCGGTTTCATCTTTTGCAAGGGCATGCAGGCCCCTGAATCCGGGTTGTGCTGGTCTTTCCACTTTGGGGTACCGTCTCGTGACCGGCCGCGTGAACAATGTTCGCAACGTCAGTGATAAACCCTTCAGTATCTCTATGAAAAATATCGACTTTATGAGGTTTCCAACTGTCATAGCAGTCCCTTTATCCATGCCTTTACTAGGCCGGTAATCAGGATATTGATCAGGGCTAACGGTATCAACAGTTTCCATCCGATTGCCATTAACTGGTCGTAGCGGTACCGGGGAAGTGTGGCCCTGACCCAGTAGTAGAAGAACATAAAGGCATACACCTTCATAAGAAACCACACGATTCCCGGAACAGCACTGAGGAATGGTATGAAATCAGTTATAAAACGGGGGATTGTCCAGCCACCGAGAAAACAGAGCGCAAGGAGCGATGACATGATCAACATTCCGGTATATTCGCCCAGAAAGAATAGGGCAAACCGAAAACCACTGTATTCAGTAAAATATCCCGCGACCAGTTCGCTCTCTGCCTCGGGAAGGTCAAAGGGAAGTCTGTTTGTCTCTGCGAATGCCGCAACAACGAATACGAAAAATCCCAAAAATTGAGGGATAACAAAGACCCCGGTCGGATATGCATGCTGTGCCCTGACAATATCCGAAAGATTCAGTGAACCGGCCATAATCATAACACCCACAAGACTGAGTCCCATTGCAATTTCATAGCTGATAACCTGAGACGCCGCCCTCAAACCTCCCAGAAATGAGAATTTCGAGTTTGACGACCATCCCGATAAAATGATTCCATACGCGCCGAGAGAAGACATGGCAAGGAGGAACAGCAGGCCGATATTGAGGTCCGCAATCACAAACCCGTCAAAGAACGGCAGTACGGCCAGGGATGTCAGAGCAGCAATAAAGAATATTACCGGAGAAAGATAAAATAACGGCTTATCAGCTTTTGCCGGAATAATATCCTCCTTGAAAAAGAGTTTTATACCATCCGCAAAAGGCTGAAACAGACCATACGGGCCAACCTCTCGTGGTCCCAGTCTGACCTGCATATGTGCAATCACTTTCCGTTCAAAATACGTGGCGTACGCGACATGAAGCAGGGCTATAGCGATGACAACTGCTATCTTAACGAGTATAATCCCGATAGCAAGAGCAAAATCTATTGAGCCGGGAGCAATGATCGTTTCAAGAATTGTATTCATTTCTTTACCTCTGAATCGTTTTTCGGGTCGCGCTGCACATGCCGATCAGATTTCTCGATTTCTATGATCACGTTGTCCATGCACGGGGACTTCAAAACCGGATCTAACGAATATTCCATAAGGCTGAATACACCTTTTCCTCGAAAGTTATTGGAAACCTTAATCAATGAACCGTCATAGGCTTCATCAATAAAAACAGGCAAAGACAGAGAACCAATCCGCGTTGATATCCTGATACTATCGCCGTCCGTTACAGAAAGTTCTGCTGCAGTTGTTGAGCTTATCCGGGCAACTGCCTCGGGGCAAAGCCTCATCAAAGCAGACGATTTTCTCGATAATGTCCCGGAATGAAACAGCGGCCTGTCGATTGCAAGGAAATATTTGCCGCTTTCTGTAGCACCGTCACCCTTGTTACATGATATTTCCATCCCACCTCGCAAGGGTTCTCCTTTAAAAGGCCATAGTGCTTCACCTTCTTCAATGTCATCATATGTCAGGTCTCGATGGAGAGGAGAAACTTTACTGATCTCAGCAAACACATCTTCTGCAGAATCATATGGAAACGAGACGCCCATATTGCCGGACACGTCACTGATAATTCTCCAGTCTTCTTTCCCTGCCCTGCTGATCACCTTTCTCAGCTTCTGGATTCTTCTCTCCATGTTCGTAAATGTGCCTTCTTTCTCAGCCCAGCTCAATGCCGGAAGAACAACATCAGCACTCTCAGCGGTTTCTGTCATGAATAAGTCCTGAACGACAAGGAAGTCGAGATTTCCCAAGGCCTCTTTCACATTTTCAGAATTGGGAAGATTGAAAAGAGGATTTTCACCCATGACATACATGGCTCTCACTGATCCTTCTTTGGCACCATGAATCATTTCAAACAGTGTAAGTCCTGGCTTGTCAGGGAGCGTCACGTGCCATGCCCTCTCATACCGTCTTCTTAATTCCGCAACCTCCACAGGACGGCTGCCCGGCAAAAGGTCAGACGCACATCCCATGTCGAGAAGGCCTTGTTCATTGGCACGTTCTGAAAGCAGATAAATCCTGCCATTTATCAGATAATTAATGGCTGACAATAACAGCAGCTTATAGCTCGCTCCATTGCTCTGTATGATTTCTTTCCCGATGATCAACACAGGATTTGATGCTTCAGAGAGCAGGGTTATGAACGAATGAAAATCATCCTCTCTGATTTTACATTCCTTTATGACATCTTCGACCGACACTGCAATGTCTTTTATATTCGATTCCAGAGAGGAATGAGAACCTGATAATTCCTTCCTGTTTTTCAATTCAGTAACGATTCCCTCGAGCAGGACTGTCTCGGTAAACGATGCGGGGTCCAGAGCATGGGGGCTGAAGTATCTGAGACCACTGACCTTCCCGAGTGTGAGGACTGCTCCTCCCTTTCGTGAACATGCCCGGATCTGCAGGCCAAGGATTGGATTCACTGTTGTGGGATCTCCACCGACAACGAACACGACATCCGACCTGGAGATGCCTGATATTATGTTTGCAGTCGCACCCTGTCCGAAAATATTTTCAATAAACTGCTGTGCACCGGCATATCCGGTTCGTGCTGTGCTGTCTATGTTGTGTGTTCCTATTGTTACTCTCATGAATTTCTGGAAAACATAATTGTCCTCGTTTGTACACCTCGGCGACGCGATTCCCGCAACGGACGAACTGCCATATTTTTCTTTTATCTCCCCCAGTTTTTGAGTAACACGATGAATCGCTTCTTCCCATGTTGATTCCTCGAGTACTCCATTTTTTCTGATAAGCGGTCTGGTGAGTCTATCCCTATTACCGACAAACTCATATCCAAATCTTCCTCGTGAGCAGAGCAGGCCATTGTTAACAGGGGACCCGAGTTTCGGGATTATCCTCTTGATCGCGTCATCACGCACCTGTGCCGTGACTGTACAACCGACACCGCAGTACGGACATATGGTCTCCACCTGATCGGTCATCTGCCACGGTCGGTAGCTATGTCTGTGCATCCTCGACATGATTGCTCCTACAGGACAGACAGAGATGCAGTTACCGCAGTATTCACAATCATATTTTCCACCGGAAAACGGTTCAATGTGTGAATGTCCGCCCCGTTCCATGACCGCTATGGCTGATGCTCCCTGGACACCTTCACACATTCTCACGCATCGTGTGCAGACAATACACCGCTCCATATTACGGACAATAATCGCATCTTCGAGACTCTCGGGCATCTTTCTCTTTTTCTCTTTAAATCTTCCGGTTGTTGGACCGTATTTCTCGACAAGATCCTGCAGTTCACACTCGCCAGCCTTGTCACAATACGGACAATCAAGGGGATGATTGATCAGCAGAAATTCGAGTATGCCCCTTCTCACTCCTGCTATAGCATCTGTTTCCGTTCTCACAATCATACCGTCTGCGGTCATCAGGGTACATGCGGTCTGGAGACGGGGCATTTTTTCAACCTCAACAAGACAGAGTCGGCACCCACCATAGCGTTCAAGCGCTGGATGGTAGCAGAGGGTTGGTATAGAGATACCGGCAGAGCGAGCTGCTTCGAGTACCGTGATCGGCTTTTCAAGTGTAATCTCTTTCTCGTTGATCGTAACTGTAATCATTCTATCAGCCTTCAACCGCACATGTTTTAGCTGTTATGTGGCCCTCAAATTCGGGCCTGAAGTGTTTAATGAAATTCTGAACAACAGACGCAGCTCCATCCCCCAGCGGGCAGAATGTCTTCCCAAGAATATTGCTGGATACCGAGAGCAGCAGATCTATGTCGCCCTCCTGTCCTTCACCGTGTTCGATTCTCTCAAGAATGCTTCTCAGCCAGCCAGTCCCTTCGCGGCAGGGTGTACACTTACCACATGATTCATGTTCAAAGAATTTCAGTGCCCGGTAACAGACCTTCACGAGGCATACTGTTTCATCCATTACTATCACAGCACCGGAACCGAGCATGCTGCCGTGCTTCGGCATGTTTACAAAATCCATGGGGCAGTCAATCTTGTCGGGAGGAAGTACCGGTGTTGAGATACCGCCCGGAATCACTGCTTTCAGCTGTTTTCCCCCTTTTATCCCGCCGCAATGCGTATAGATAATTTCCCGGAGGCTTGTTCCCATAGGTAATTCATAGACACCGGGTTTTTCTATATGACCGCTCACACAGTAGAGCTTTGGTCCGGGACATTCCGGACTTCCTATCTTGGAATACGCTTCTCCCCCAATCTCGATTATGTACGGAAGATTTGAAAGCGTCTCGACATTGTTAACGATCGTTGGTTTTGACCAGACGCCAACATTAACAGGGAATGGGGGTTTTATTCGGGGCTGGCCACGGTCGCCCTCAAGAGATTCTATCAGTGCTGTCTCTTCACCGCAGATATAAGCACCCGCGCCCTGATGCACTGAAAGGTGAAAGACTATTCCCTTGCCCGCAATATCGTCCCCGAGAAAATTACGGTCATATGCCTGAGCTATAGCACGCTCAAGAATATGTTTTGCGTCAGGATATTCTCCCCTTAGATAGATAAAGCCGTATTCTGCGTTAAGCGCATATCCTGATATAACCATACCTTCTATTAAAAGATGAGGATTTTTCTCGAGTATCGGCCTGTCTTTAAATGTCCCGGGCTCTCCCTCATCAGCATTGCAGACAAGATATTTCGGAAATTTTGGGTCACCAGATGCAAAGGTCCACTTCATTGCAGCCGGAAATCCTGCTCCACCCCGTCCCCGCAGTCCGGCCTTCTTAACCTCTTCTATGATATCCTTACGCTCCTTTTCGAGCGCTTTGGCAATACTGGCATATCCGCCAATTTTCTGATATTCAGTAATATCAGCTGAATTGGTGTTCTCGATATTCTTTAAAAGAACTTTTTCCATGGGATCATGTGAATTTTGCCAGTATCTCTTCAATATACTGTTCAGAAAGGTTTTCATAGAACTCATCGTTCACGAGCATAGCGGGAGCCGTTCCGCACGCACCAATACATTCCATAATCACAAGAGAAAAACGACCGTCCTCCGTCGTACCCCCTGGCACGAGTCCATAGTGACTCTTCAGATAATCGGCTAGTCTCTCCGCACCCAGAATCATGCACGAAACATTCGTGCAGAGCTGAATAATATTTCTTCCCATCGGCCTATGCTTATACATTGCGTAAAAGGCACCAACACCCCGTGCTATAGCCTTTGGTACACCCAGTACTTCAGACACAGCTTCATAAGCTTCTTCAGAAAGCCATCCAAATTCGCGTTGTGCAACGTAAATGGCTGGCAGCAGGGCAGAACGGGCAGACGGGTACTTGCTTCTGATCTCTTGCAGTTCCTTTATCGCTGTTTCGTTTAACATAAAATATTCTTTATTTCTTTCTGCTTACTGTATTTTTCGCTATGCGCCAGGCCCTTTTGTGCTTACTGCTTACTTTCTACTGCCTACTGTTTTTGCTTTTGTCTTTTTCTTAACCTGAACCCCAACCCGCCATAGGCGGGTGAACCTGTCTTTATTATTTACTTCTTTTTCTCATCCTCAGCCTTAACCTCGTCCCGCCATAGGTGGTTAAACCTATCTTATTTATCTGTCACATTCTCCAAGGACAATATCTATAGTCCCGATATTTGCTATGACATCAGCAATCAGCCCGTCTTCGCACAGTCTCGGAAGCACTGAAGCATGCACAAAAGACGGTGCGCGTACCCTCATCCTGTAGGGTTTCCCGGTTCCATCACTTACAAAATAGAAGCCGAGTTCTCCCTTGGGGACCTCTGAGCTGACATACACTTCTCCCTCAGCCACCGACGGTCCTTTGGTTATGAGAACAAACTGGTGTATGAGGTGTTCCATATCCTTAAGCACCATATCCTTTGGCGGGAGCGTGAATTTAGCTTCCTCAGCCATTACCGGGCCCTTTGGCAATTTTTCTATACACTGCTGTATGATCCGGTTGGACTGTCTCATCTCGCCGACCCTGACGATATAACGATCATAACAATCTCCGTTTTTACCGATAGGAACGTCAAAATCAACCTTGTCATAGGCATCATAAGGAAAAAATTTTCTCACATCATAGGGTACTCCTGAACCTCTCAGCGTACCGCCGGTAAGACCCCAGTTAACTGCTTCTTCAGCTGATATGACGCCGATGCCAACTGTCCTATCCTTCCAGATCCTGTTCTGCGTAACCAGTGTTTCGTATTCGTCCATTCTCTTCGGGAAATCAAGGACAAATTCATAGAGTCTATCAAGGAATTCCTGTGTTACATCATTGCGGACACCGCCGATTCTCGGGTAGCTGACCGTCAGCCGAGCCCCGCATAATATTTCGAAGAGATCCAGAATCGTCTCCCGCTCTCTCATAGCGTAGAGAAAAGGTGTCGTTGCCCCGATATCGAGAACATGCGTGCCAAGCCATACAATATGACTCGAAAGCCTTCCCATCTCAGCCACTATCGTCCTGATAAACTGTGCCCGTTCCGGTGCCTCGATACCGAAAAGCTTTTCAACTGCATTAACATAGCCGACGTTGTTATTCATGGAAGATATGTAATCAAGCCGGTCACTGAGTGGCAGGGCTGCGAAGTACGTCCTGTGTTCTCCCAGCTTTTCAATACCCCGGTGGAGATATCCTACATACGGAGTGCATCTTTTCACTACCTCTCCGTCAAGATCCAGCATAAGACGAAGCACACCGTGCGTTGCAGGATGCTGAGGCCCTAAATTAACATTCAGCTCTCTTGTCTCAAATGTATTTTCTGGATGCTCTATGTTTTCCATAACTCCGTTAGTGTTTGTTTTTTGTTTTTGCCTTAAGCCCAGCTTAAGCGTGTCTTCACTGTTGACGCCTCACTCCTTACTTTGTCTGGATCTGTCTTTCTCGCTATGCGCCAGACGCTTTGCGCTATGCGATTTATCGCCTACTATTTCATTCTTCCCATTGGAATTCCCTGAATTTCTGCCCCTTCTCGAGAACCTCAAGGAACCCCCGCCACTCTTTTTCCGGACCCTTGAGCGGATAGTCTTTTCTCAACGGATACCCCTCCCAGTCCTCAGGCATAAGCACCCGTCTCAGGTCATGATGTCCCCTGAAGACAATACCGAACATGTCAAAGGCCTCCCGTTCATGCCAGTCGGCACCAACCCAAACAGGCATTACTGAATCGATAACAGCGTCGTTCTCAGATACCTCTGCTTTTAACCGTAAGGCGTGTCGATGTCTCATTGAATACAGATGATAAACGACCTGGAACCTCTTGTCTTTCTTTCCAAGATAATCAACACCGCATACATCAACGAGATAGTCGAACAAGAGATCCTGATCATCGTGAAGATAATTGCATATCTCAAGGAGCTTGTTCTTTTTTATCGTAACGGATACTTGTCCCCTGAATTCCTTTGCTTCAAGGACTTCATCCGCGAACCGTTCTTTTAATCTGTCAGCAATTTTCAGCGGTTCCATCTTACTATGATTGTTTCTGTTGTTCTGATCTCAAAGATGTACGTCTTACTTCATCCTTCTACGCTTATCTCCAGCGGCTCCACCTGAACTGTTCATGCTTGATCTTATCCTGAAGCTTTATAATGCCGTCAATAAAGGCCTCTGGCCGAGGAGGACACCCCGGGATGTACACATCAACAGGCAAAAAACGGTCACACCCCTGAACCGTACTATAGGTATTAAATATGCCACCGCTGCAGGCACAGCTCCCAACCGATATCACATAACGCGGTTCGGGCATCTGATCATAGACGCGCCTTACGATTTCGGCCATCTTTTTCGTAACCGTACCCGCTACAAACATAAAATCAGACTGACGGGGTGACCCCCGTGGTATAATTCCCATACGGTCCAGGTCATTATGACTCGCATAAACCGCCATCATTTCGATAGCGCAGCAGGCCAGTCCAAAGGTCATTGGCCAGAGGGATGACCGCCGTGCCCAATTTATCAGCAGATCAAACGAGGAAACGATTATATTGGGAGATACGATTTTGGGTATCTCTTCAGTCTCAACAACAGAAGGAGTAGTGTTCGTTGTAATTAATCCCATACAAAAGCCTCTTTCTTCCATGCATATATGTATCCGACAAATAGGATTACGATAAAGATAACCATTTCGATAAACGCATAGAGGCCAATTTTGTCAAAGACAATGGCCCACGGGTAGAGAAAAACAGCTTCCACATCAAATACCACAAAAAGCATTGCAATGATATAGAATTTAACGGAAAACCGCTGCCGTGGTTCTCCAACAGGCGGATTTCCTGATTCATAGGGCATAAGTTTTTCCGCATACGGCCTTTTCAGTCTGAAAATCGACCCCACCACCAGGGCTCCGAGCGCAAAAGCCGTTGCAATCATTAAGAAAATTAGTATCGGCAAGTATGTTGACGGCAAAAAAGTTCCAGGCATGACGCCTTAATTTATAAAATAAATACCCTATTATGTCAAGAAAAAAATTAAAATTACAGGTTTAGCTTTTTTATTGATTTATTTTTCATTTCTGTTATATAAATAACGAGAGGGATGCATTTCAGGCACTATTTAAACTCATTGTCCACAAAGCTTTTTATTGCCATAGGCATACTTATGGTTTTCGGGAGCATTGTGTTCGGTTATTTTCTTTTTACTCACCTGGAGAAAACATTTGTCAATAATTCCATAAATTTTGGACATTCGTTTTCAGACTTGGTAAATCGAAGCACTCATTACGGTATGCTTACGGCACAGGGGAGCATTATACAGGAAACCATAGAATCAATTGGTTCGGCAGAAGGTGTAAAAAACGTCCGCGTGTTCAACTCAAAAGGCAAAATTACATACTCATCCAACCAGGAAGACATCGGCACCATGGTTGACCAGAATTCGCCGATCTGTACCAGTTGTCATTCGGTTACGGAACATCCGAAAGACACGCCGAGTTCTTCGATCAGTAGAATTGGACAGGCGAGAATGTTGAACATTGTTAAGCCGATATATAACGAACCGGCCTGCTATACAGCAGATTGTCATATCCATCATGAAGACCAGCGCGTACTGGGACTGATAGAGGCTGACTTATCTCTCGCTCAACTTGATGCGGACATCAGGAATCAGCGTATCGCAATGGCATTATATGTTGCGGGATTCCTTTTTGTCATATCAATCAGTCTTTTCTCAATACTGCGACGACTTGTCTCGAGACCGGTCAGCCTCCTGACTGAGGGCATGGAGAAAGTTGCAGGAGGAGACCTTGACTCCCGTTTAAAGATTGAAACGCAGGATGAGATCGGTGCGCTCGCACAGGCCTTCAATGCGATGACATACGATCTCAAAAAGGCAAAAAAAGAACTGCTCGATTGGGGACATGATCTTGAGAAAAAGGTTCAGGACGAGGCTGAACAGATTAAAGAGGCTCATTCACAGATGATCCATTCTGAAAAGCTGGCTTCTCTCGGAAGGATGGCTGCGGGTGTGGCTCATGAAATAAACAGTCCTTTGACCGGAATTGTGACCTTTGGGCATCTATTACGGGAAAAATTCCCATCCGGTTCACAGGAGCTTGAGGATATCAATGTTATTATTGAGCAGGCAAACCGCTGTTCGGCAATCATAAAGGGACTCCTCGGTTTTGCCCGTGCATCTTCTTCAGAAAAAACCTCTGTAAATATTAATGACGTCGTGACAAGCACATTAAATATTGTACGAAACAAGGCTGATTTTTTTGACATTCAATTTATCACGGACTTTGCGGACCACCTGCCCCTCCTCTCGGCAGACGCATCTCAACTGCAGCAGGTATTTCTCAACATGATCATGAACGCCACAGACGCTATGGAGAAAGTGGGAACAATGAAAATAGTAACGAGATCGATACACGAACAGAAGGAGCACCTGGTTGAAATAGAATTCAGTGACACCGGTCCAGGTATCAGAGATGAAGATATTCCAAAGCTTTTTGAACCATTTTTCACAACAAAACCGGTTGGTAAAGGAACCGGCCTGGGTCTGGCTGTCAGTCACGGCATAATCCAGGAGCACGGCGGAGAAATTCTTCTGAAAACAGAACTCGGGGAAGGAACGAGTTTTTTCATAAGACTACCCGTCAATTAAGGAAACAGGATTATGACAGGAAAAATACTTGTGATCGACGATGAGGATATTGTAAGAAGAAGTTGTAGTCGTACCCTCTCTCCTCTCGGATACGAAGTGCGGCTGACTCAGAGCAGTCTGGACGGCTTGAGAATGATAGACGAAGAAAAATTCGATCTTGTTCTGACAGATATAAAGATGCCGGATATGGATGGTATAGAAGTTTTAAAACAGGTCAGGGATAAATTTCCAGAAACGAAGGTAATCATTATGACAGGATATCAATCCGTTGAAAATGCGCTCAAATCTGTACAGCTGGGTGCTTTTGACTACATAGAGAAGCCCTTCTCTCCTGATGCACTCATTTCCTCAGTCTCTAAAGCATTGGGAAACAGAAAGGGCGATCAGTAGGATGACAAAGGAAGATGCCGTGAGCAAAGCCAGAATACTGATAATCGATGATGAGGACATAATAAGGACCAGTTGCAGGAAGGTGCTCGAGCCTGAAGGATATACCGTCGAAACGGCTCAGAATGGCAAGGATGCACTCAAAATACTCTCTCAACGAGTGTTTGACCTTGTTGTGATTGATCTGAAAATGCCGGGGATGGATGGCATTGAACTACTCAGGAGAATTAAAGAGACATGGGTCGAGACCGAGGCAATCATTCTGACGGGATTTGGTTCAACGCGGACAGCCGTGGATTCGATGAAGCTTGAAGCCTTTGATTATATCGAGAAACCGATAGCACCAGACGATTTATTGACCGTTGTTTCCAGGGCACTTGAACGGAAACACCTGCTAAATGAAAATGTATCCGTAAGAGAGCATTTCTCTCAGCACTACAAGCTGGACAATATTATAGGGGTATCGCAGTCTATACAGAAAGTTTTTTATCTGATTGCCAGGGTTGCAAATACCGGCAGCACGGTTCTGCTGACAGGAGAAAGCGGTACCGGCAAAGAATTGATAGCCAAAGCGATACATTATAACAGTTCCAGGAGAGACCAGCCGTTTGTGACGGTTGATTGTGTTACCATCCCGAATACCCTCATTGAATCAGAATTATTCGGACACGCAAAAGGCGCCTTTACGGGAGCTGCTGAAAAGAAAAAAGGTCTCATCGATATGGCGAACAACGGCACGATCTTTTTCGATGAAATAGGAAATCTGGACGTTACGACACAGGCCAAATTGCTTAGAGTTCTACAGGAGCGTGAATTTCGGCCTGTCGGCGAGAAAACATCGCGCCGGGTTGATATCAGATTCATCTCAGCAACAAACAAGAATCTGCAGGAGATGACCAGAAAAGGTGAATTCAGGGAAGATTTCTTCTACCGGCTAAATATTTTCCCTATTCACATACCTGCGTTACGCGAACGGAAAGAAGATATCCCGCATCTTGCATATCATTTCCTTCAGAAGTACAGCAGTGAAATCGAGAAAAAGGTCACCCATATTACCGCTGACGCAATGAGGATACTCGTAAGTTTCGACTGGCCGGGAAACGTCAGACAGCTGGAAAACACGATTCAACGAGCCGTTATCATGTGCCAGGGAAGAAATGTGAGGCCTGAACATTTTGCAGCACTCATTGAAGAACCCCTGGGAGAAGTCCCGATGACCATACACGCACTCAAAGAAATGAAGAAGACTCTGCGAGATAAATCCGTTGAAGAGGTTGAGAAGACCTTTCTTATGGAGGCACTCAAGAGAAACCGCTGGAACATATCAAAGGCAGCCGCAGATGTGCAGATGCAGAGACCGAACTTCCACGCACTCCTGAAAAAGTATAATATCCGCAAAACCATGCCGAAATCAGTCTGAGGCTGTATAGTCTTTCAATACACTGGGAAAAGCAGTTCTTTTCGGCTGTATCACGATACCGCTTCTGCCCGCGGTGTTTATGCCTTCCGAACAAAAAAATCTTGTGTGATCAACCTGTTCTGGAAATGTAATGGTTCTCATACATCACTCATGATCCGATTTGTTGCCGTACTCGTATCAGCATTCCGTAATCTGAAAACCGCTCGACGTGTATAGCAGTTCTATACACAATGCCGTGGGTTTTATAGTCCTTTTCCATGAAGATTTCCCTTCACTTTGTTTTTAAATGATTTTCCCGTACGGCATCGTTTTTGCATTTCAAGAGTGTGAACAGGGTTTCAAGAAATAAATTTTACGGAGGTCAATTATGGAAAAGAAAGGAAAAATATTAGTCCTCGATGATGACCCTGTCGTCACACTGAGCTGCAAAAGGATCCTCGGTGCAGATGGATATTCGATCATCACTGCTGAAAAGGGCGAGGACGCGATTAAGAAGGTGTCGAGCGAAGCGTTCGACCTGCTGATATCTGATATAAGACTGCCTGATATAAGCGGTATCACGGTTTTGCAGGAGTCAAAAAGCGTACAGCCTGAACTGGATGTAGTGCTCATTACTGGCTACCCAAATCTTGAAGATGCAAAGGAATCGGTAAAGCTTGGAGCTTTTGAATATATAGAAAAGCCTTTTACGCCCGAGTTTATGATGAATGTCGCAAAACGGGTTTTTGATAAACGGGGATGGATACTGAGAAAGGCATTCATCGATGAATTCAGAAATGAGATCGTATCTCTCAGAGACGCTGAAAATCCCGTTATCTTCTATAAAGAAGGTACCTGGGCGCGGCCAACAAGAAACGGCCTGTGGGAAATCGGATGTGATATCCGTTACTGGCTCCTGAGTGGACAGCTTATGTACATAGATCTTCCGGAAGAGCTCGAACTGGTTGCTGCAGGAGAGGCATTTGGAAAAGTACTGTCGGGCGAAGGTCAGACAGAAGATCTCGTCTCTCCAATGAACGGCACGGTCGTTGAACTGAACCACCAGGCAAATACAGCAGTCAGTGCCCTTGTTCAGGACAACTTGAGTGAAGGGTGGCTTCTCTGGCTTGCGCGAATTCAACCGTTAACCCTTTAAATAATTCACGAGGAGGATTCGATGGCAGAGGGACCGAACATTCTCATTGTTGATGACGAAGCAGTCGTAATAAAAAGTGCTGAAAGAATCTTGAAGGGTGTGGGGTATTCCATTGACGGTGCGCTCGGGGGAAGAGAAGCAATAATGAAGATTGAGCATAATGACTATGACCTCGTCTTTACCGATCTTAAGATGCCGGAAGTGGATGGTATTACCCTGATCAGATGGATCAAGAATTCAAAACCTTCACTGGGAATCGTCATCATAACCGGGTATCCGTCACAGGAAACGATGAAAGATGCACTTGAAATAGGGATAATCGACTATGTACCAAAGCCGTTCACACCGGCGGTACTGCTTGACGTAACCAAAAGGGCTGAGCAGTGGGTGGTCGACAAGAAACCCGAAAAAGATACTGTCGCTGAAGCATTCCCCCCATCCATGCTCGCCGAGATTGATCGGATAATTTATTCCTATAAAGATAAGCCCGGCAGTTCAATTCCCGTGCTGCAACGCTGTCAGGAGATCGTGGGGTATCTGCCTCCGTTCGTGCAGAAACGTATTGCACGAGGACTGCATATTCCCCCGGCAGAGATCCACAGTATTGTATCTTTCTATTCCTTCTTTACGATGAAGCCCCGCGGTGACCATACTATTAATGTCTGCCTCGGTACCGCCTGTTACGTAAAAGGTATTGATTCAGTTTTAAACAAGATCAAGAATGTACTTAAAATAGATGTTGGAGAGACAACCGAAGACAGGGTGTTTTCACTTGAAGCTGTTCGGTGCCTCGGCTGCTGCGCGCTTGCACCCGTCATGATAATAGATCATGATACCCACAGTTCACTCACCCCGAAGAATGTAATAGGCGCACTAAACAAATATTCCCCTTTCCCCCTGGAGACCGAATCCTTGCCGGCAGAAGAGACAGTGACCATGGGAGGCGTCGAGGAAATAATCAGTGTAGAGGGAAAGGAGGGGTAACATGCCACGGCTGTCAAAAGAAGATCTGAAAAAGATACAACAACAGCATGTTGAGAACTCCGCTCTAGGGGATGGTGGCATCAGGGGAAAGGTCATCATGCATATGGGGACCTGTGGCATAACCGCAGGGGCCGAGAGCGTTATGGAGGCTCTCACTGATGAAATACAGAAACACAACATTAGAGATGTCGCAATCTCTGCTTCCGGCTGTGCAGGGCTCTGCGGTAGGGAACCAATAGCGACGATTGAGATGCAGGGGTGCGAACCCATCAAGTACTGCGATCTGAATGATGAAAAAATCCGGAAGATTGTGGTGGAGCATATTCTCGAAGGAGTGCCGGCACTTGACTTTGCTCTGCCCATGAAAGATGAAATGCCTTTTTATCGTCTTCAGGAATCTCGTGTCCTCAGGAATATCGGATATATTGATCCGGAAAAGATTAATGAATATATCGCCAGAGACGGCTACAGTGCAGCTGCAAAGGCGCTTCATGATATGACGGCCGAAGAGATCATAACCGTGGTGAAAGATTCCGGAATCAGAGGTAGAGGAGGCGCAGGATTTCCTACAGGTTTAAAATGGGAATTTGCATCAAAATCACAGGCTGGCCAGAAATATATGCTCTGCAACGGAGATGAAGGTGATCCCGGGGCTTTTATGGACAGGTCTGTTATGGAGGCAGATCCGCATTCAGTCATTGAAGGAATGATCATTGGTGCAAAAGCAATAGGCTCGAGTAAGGGCGTTATCTATGTTCGGGCTGAATACCCTCTTGCTGTAAAGCGGCTGCAATTGGCCATTGATGCCTGCTATGAAGCAGGTCTTCTGGGAAACAATATCCTGGGAAGCGGTTTTGACTTTGACCTGGAAATCTATTTAGGTGCGGGCGCATTTGTATGCGGTGAAGAAACAGCGCTCATGCGTTCTATAGAGGGGAAACGAGGTATGCCTCGGCCTCGGCCCCCGTTTCCGGCGCACAAAGGATTATGGGATAAGCCCTCGGTACTCAACAATGTCGAGACCCTGGCACAGATAGCGCCGATACTCCTGAAGGGTGTCCAATGGTACAGAAGCGTGGGAACAGAAAAAAGTCCGGGGACGAAAGTCTTTTGTCTTGCCGGTGCGATAAAGAATGTCGGCCTCATAGAAGTCCCGATGGGCATTCCACTCAGGACAATAGTCTACGACATTGGCGGCGGAATGGAGAAGAAAAGAAAATTCAAGGCTGTTCAGATGGGAGGGCCCTCTGGGGGATGCATCCCGGAATCCATACTTGACACACCGGTAACCTACGAAGATATCGTCAAAACAGGAGCAATCATGGGTTCCGGAGGCATGGTATTCATGGACGATAATAACTGTATGGTCAGTGTGGCAAAATTCTTTCTGGGGTTCACATCTGATGAATCCTGCGGTAAGTGCCCGCCCTGCAGAATCGGGACACGGATAATGCTCGATCTGTTAACCGACATCACGGAGGGGCGCGGGAAAGAAGGCGATGTAGCCACATTAGAAGACCTGAGTGCAGACATTATAGCAACATCTCTGTGCGGCCTGGGTCAGACCGCTCCGAACCCGGTTCTTTCAACCGTTCGATATTTCAGAGACGAATACGAATCACATATAAAGGAACAATGGTGTAAGGCCGGTATCTGCCGTAATCTCTGCTCGTTCTGGATAGATGAGAACCTCTGCAAGGGATGTGGTGCCTGTTTGCGGGGCTGCCCGTCCAAGGCAATAATCGGCGAGAAGAAACAACCACACAAGATCATTCAGGAAGTCTGTGTTCAGTGCAGGTCATGTTTTGAGGCATGCAAATTTGAATCGATAAAGATACTGCCAGCACATTATAATGGCG
This sequence comes from Nitrospiraceae bacterium, assembly GCA_020347665.1. Classification (GTDB taxonomy): domain Bacteria; phylum Nitrospirota; class Thermodesulfovibrionia; order Thermodesulfovibrionales; family UBA6898. The sequence goes on along the minus strand of CP070737.1, from coordinate 2,090,375 downwards.
ATCCGTATGAATTGGTCGGATCATCCGTGGCTGAAAGGCAAAAATAATGGGGGAAAACATCATGATCACACTTACCATAAATGAAAAGCAGGTATCTGCGGAAGATGGCTCTACGATCTTGCAGGCCGCCAAAAGGAACGGGATCAAGATACCCAATCTCTGCTTTGACAAAAGGCTGCGACCCTATGGAGGGTGCAGATTGTGTGTGGTAGAAGTGGAAGGTCAGCCGAGACTGTTTGCCTCCTGCTCGACTCCGGCAGCCCCCGGAATGGTCATAAAAACCGATACTCCGAAGCTGAGAAAGGCCCGTCAGACGGTTCTTGAACTGCTTCTGGTACACCACCCGCTAGACTGTCCCGTATGCGATAAGGCAGGTGAATGTGATCTCCAAGACCTCGCGTACGAGTACGGCAAACCTGAAGGACGTTTTCTGCGGCACAGAAAGACCGCTCCTCCTGATGTGAGAGGACCACTCATAGAGCTGACATCGAACAGATGCATTCTGTGCGGGAAATGCGTCCGCCTCTGTCATGAGCATCAGAGACGCGGCGCTCTGGGACTTATCGGCAGAGGATTTCCGACAGTCGTGCAACCTGCCTTTGGTGAAATTCTTGAGTGTGATTATTGCGGACAGTGTGTTGACGCCTGCCCGACGGGGGCACTCCTGAACAAGCCGTATAAATTCAAGGCACGCGCGTGGTTTCTTGAAGAAAAAGATACGATCTGTCCATTCTGCGGATGTGGGTGCACGCTTACCCTTGGAATGAGAGAAGGAGAAATCCTGCGCTCACGCGGGAAAGAAGATAATGGAAGAAGCGAAGGGAATCTCTGCGGCAGGGGACGATTCGGATTTGATTATGTATATAGTGAGAACCGCCTGAAAACGCCGCTTATGAGGAAAAACCAGGAATTCATTCCAGTAACATGGGATGAAGCCCTCACCTATATAAGCGATCGGCTTAAACAGGTAATACATTCCTCCGGCAGTGAATTTATAGGCGCGATCGGGTCCTCCAGATGCACGAATGAAGATAATTACATGCTGAAAAAATTCATGGTGGATGTTGTCAGGTCACGGAATATCGATTCTTCCGCTGCCTTTGGATATGCGAAAGTTCAGGAGGCCCTTAATAAGGCCTTTGGTCTGCATATGCACAAGATAGACCTGAAGTCCCCGCTGGGAAAAGACGTCATTCTCATTGTGGAATCGGACCTCAGTATTTCCCATCCTGTCTTCGGACTGAATATCCTGAAAGCAAAAACCACAGGTTCCCATCTCATTGTAGCTGATGCCCGCGAAACGAAACTGACCAGAAACAGTTCACGTCATATCAGGATGAGGGAGGGAACATCCGTTGCATTTCTGAACGGCATTATGAAAACGATCATCGACAGAGAACTGTTCAACCGGGAGATTATCGCAAAGACTCCTGGCTTTTCAGAGTTTACAGACAGCCTGAAGCACGTCACCCCGGATACGGTTGCCACAATTACTGATATTTCTCCTGAAGATCTCTTGTCTGCTGCTCAAGAAATCGCCCGTGCAGGAAGTAGAATGATATCATGTACTCTTGCGCCGACAGAAAATACAAAAGGCATGGATACTGTCCTTGCGGCAGCGAACCTGATCACCCTCCTGGGAGATGACAGAGATGCCCTTCAGATACCTGCTGAATATGCAAACACGTACGGGATGTACAAAATGGGAATTCGCTCTGACCATGATTACCTCCATGTGAAGAATATATATAGCATGCTGTATGAGCCGGGAGCCATAAAGGCCCTTATCATGATGGGGGAGGACGCTGTCTCAGCTCTTCCGCATAATGCAAAGATTATCAAGACACTCAAATCTCTTGACCTGTTCGTTGTACTGGATATAGCTATGACCGCGACTGCTAAATATGCACATGTTATACTGCCTGCTTCAAGCTGGGCTGAAAAAGATGGCACATTCATAAACACCGAAGGTATCATCCAGCAGGTTCACAAGGCTGTTAACGCCCCTGGCCAGGCTGTGCCTGACTGGAAAATCCTGAGAAACCTTTCACTGACCATGGGAATGGATATCGCTGGTAGAGATGTTAAAGACATAACAGCTGAAATCGATAAAAAGATTCGTGAGGAAGATACGGTATACACCAAACGGGTATTTCATGCTGTTTCGTATTCACCGACTGAATCACCGGATAATGATTATCCTCTGGCACTTGTTACACGGGATGTACTGCAGCATTCCGGCACCATGTCAACTCGTTCAAAAGCCCTTGATCTGGTTGTTTCAGAGGCAATTCTAGAGATAAGCGAGGTTGATGCAAAAAAATATGGCATTAACGATAACAGCCATGTCAAAATCTCTTCGAGACAGGGATCAGTGTATCTCAAGGCCAGGATTTCCGATGCTCTTCCTCAGGGGACGATCTTTACGTCACTTCATTTTCCTCACGGCCGGGTGAACGCGCTTATGTCTCCATCAGAAAATGGCGTATCACGTATGAATGCAGTGAAGATTGAAGCCGTGAAGATATAGTCTCTGGGAACATACCCGGCACAGGCATCACCTGCAAGAAGATGAACCGTCACCTCATTGCGAAGATCTGTACTATGATAGCCCTATGCGTAAGAAATAAGAACTCTGTCACGGAACGAACGACTCTTGTGCCCTGAGCATGCGCATTTTCAAAGGTTCATTTCATCCGGTTCGGGATCACAAAAAGCTCTGACAAATGGATTGTGTAATATAAGGGATTGATTCGTGTACAATAAAAGCTATGTTCTATAAGCCGTTACAAAGAACGTAATCATCAAGAATAGTGAAGCTGAAACAAGGTAATGAACAGTGATCCCCTATAAAGACGATAATCCAACAGCAATCGTTCCATTCGTTACAATTAGTATAGTAGCAGCCAATATATTCGTCTTTATCGTCCAGATAATGTCAGGATCTGACGGCAGAGCGATTGTATATGCATTCGGCGCGATTCCGAGCAATATCGTTACCTTCAAATCTCAACAGCCCATTCATCCGATACTTACAATATTCTCGTCGATGTTCATGCACGGCGGGTTGTTTCACCTTGGTGGAAATATGCTGTATCTCTGGATCTTTGGTAACAATATAGAGGATAAACTGGGTCATACAAAATTTCTCATTTTTTATGTTGTGTGCGGAATCATCGCAGCACTCTCTCACACCATAACTGCACCGCATTCCGATATCCCCATGATAGGTGCAAGCGGCGCTGTATCGGGAATTCTTGGAGCATATATCCTTCTGTTTCCCTTGGCTAAAGTACACACCCTCATCTTTCTGGGGTTTTTTGTACAGGTTATCAGGATACCTGCCTTGATAGTTATTGGATTTTGGGCTATTATACAGATTGTGAATGGACTGATGAGCACTGGTATGCTCAATAAAGGTGGAGTCGCCTGGTTTGCTCATGTGGGTGGATTCGTGGCCGGGCTCGCTGTCATAAAAGTATGGGTATGGAGGAAACATAAGTAGTGATCGTAATATGCCCAAAATGTAAGATAAAACTGAAAGTTGATGATGCAAAAATTGCCCCTCAGGGCACACGGTTTAAATGTCCGAAGTGCAGTATTACCCTCCTGGTAAAAAAGCCGGTGCCCGCCGCAAAAAAAGACCTCGATAAAACAACCATTCTTGTCGCTCATGCAGATCCTGCAACTGCAGAAAGTATTCAGTCCATACTTACGTCAGAGGGGTACAGAGTAGTTTTATCTCATGACGGGATTGATGCAATGGCAAAGGCATTAAGAGATTGTCCGTATTTAGCAATTATTGATGTTGCATTACCGAAAATCTTTGGGTTTGAACTCTGTAAGCGGTTCAAAACGCGGACTGAACTGGAAGATATAAAATGCATACTGTTGACATCCGTTTACGACAAGACAAAATACAGGCGTGAACCATCCTCGCTCCATGACGCTGATGCATACATAGAAGAACATTCGATAACTGAAGATCTGGTCGGCACTGTTAACAGGATCTCTTCACCACCAAAAGAAGCAGGAGACAAGCCCGCAGGTTCTGTTTCAGACAGTGTTGGTAACCGTCAGACGACGGCAACAGACGAGCCCGTTTCTTCACCGGTTCCCCCTTCTGCTGAAAAACCCGTTTTTTCCGACGAGCAGCCTGTTGACGAGGCGTCTGAAAAGGCATTGCGGCTCGCGCGGACTATACTTAATGATATATATCTCTATAACACGGAACGGGTAAATAATGCTATAAAAACAGACTCATTTCATACAGAATTCGCATCAGAACTGAGAGAAGGTCTCAGGCTCTATGAGACCAGGATACCTGATGAGGTGAGGAGTCAAGGCGATTTCTTTAATGCGGCTATAGATACCTTCCTCAGCACAAAGAAAAAGCAAATAGGTTGATTTATCTGAAAAACTGCGTTTTTTTGAGAAAATAATAAATATTTAGACTTTTTCTGCTTTTTCCAGCGATTTAAAAAACTTGCTTTATTCCGACTTTTTTCTTAGTATATTAGCACTCACTCGCAGTGAGTGCTAATAATCCCAAAAAATGTGGAGTATACAGATAAGAAAGGAGATGTGCGAATGAAATTCAAACCGCTTAAAGACAGGGTATTCGTCAAATATTCTGATGAAGGGGAAAAGACTGCAGGCGGGATCTATATCCCGGAATCCGCAAAGGAAAAACCTCAGAAGGGTATTGTCGAAGCAGTGGGCTCAGAAGTGAAGGAGATTAAGGTTGGGAACGCAATTCTTTTTGATAAATATTCAGGCTCGAAAGTGAACATCGACAATGTTGAATATTTGATCATTAAAGAGGAAGATATCCTCGGTATTATTGCATAACAGAACATTAAAATAAGAAGGAGGAACAGAAAATGGCAAAACAGCTTCTATTTGGTGAAGCAGCGAGAAGTAAGATATTGGAAGGCATCGGTACGCTGACTGACGCAGTAAAGGCGACACTCGGGCCAAAAGGCAGAAATGTTATCATCGACAAGAAATACGGTGCTCCAACTATAACAAAAGACGGCGTCACTGTCGCAAAAGAGATTGAATTGCAGGAACCGTATGAAAACATGGGTGCTCAGCTTGTCAGAGAGGTGGCAAGCAAGACATCCGATGTGGCCGGTGATGGGACAACAACCGCAACAGTACTTGCACATTCCATGTATACAGAAGGAATGAAGCACGTCGTTGCGGGATCCAACCCTATGGAAATTAAGAGGGGCATTGAAAAGTCAGTTGATCTGGTGGTTGAAGAACTCAGGAAAATCAGCAAAACCGTTCAGGACAAAAAAGAGATTGCCCAGGTTGGGACTATTTCAGCGAATAATGATCCCACAATAGGCGAACTTATCGCAGATGCGATGGATAAGGTCGGCAAAGACGGCGTTATAACTGTTGAAGAAGCAAAAAGCATGGCGACCTCTCTGGATGTTGTTGAAGGCATGCAGTTCGATAGAGGATATACGTCACCGTATTTCGTCACTGATCCTGACCGGATGGAGTGCAATCTCGAAGATGTCTTTATCATTATTCACGAAAAGAAAATCTCGGCAATGAAGGACCTGCTTCCGATCCTTGAACAGACAGCCAAGATGGGAAGGCCGCTCCTCATTATTGCAGAGGAGGTTGAGGGTGAAGCCCTTGCAACCCTTGTGGTAAATAAATTACGAGGAACGCTTCAGGTATGTGCGGTAAAAGCCCCGGGGTTCGGCGACCGGCGCAAGGCTATGCTCGAAGATATTGCCATTCTCACCGGGGGCACCATGATAGCAGAGGACCTCGGTATTAAACTGGAAAGCATTAAGATTGAAGATCTCGGCCGGGCCAAGAAGATCACAATTGACAAGGAGAACACTACTATTGTCGAGGGCTCCGGAGATCAGGACAAAATTCAGGGAAGAGTGAAGCAAATCAAGGCACAGATTGAAGAAACGACATCCGATTATGATCGTGAAAAGCTCCAGGAGCGTCTTGCGAAAATAGTTGGCGGTGTTGCCGTCATCAATGTGGGGGCCGCTACTGAAACTGAAATGAAAGAGAAAAAGGCACGTGTTGAAGACGCACTGCACGCAACTCGGGCAGCTGTTGAAGAAGGGGTAGTCCCTGGTGGAGGCGTAGCCCTGTTACGTGCTATTGCAGCTCTTGATAAACTCAAGCTTGAAAATCATGACCAGAATGTAGGCATTACTATCGTAAAAAGAGCTCTTGAAGAACCTATTCGTCAAATTGTGAACAATTCTGGATTGGAAGGATCGGTTGTCGTCGAAAAGGTAAAGAACGCGAAAGATGCCAACTACGGATTCGATGCAAATGCCGAGGATTATGTCGATATGATGCAATCCGGGATTATAGATCCGACAAAGGTTACCAGATATGCTCTTCAGAATGCCGCTTCCGTTGCAGCACTCATGTTGACAACGTCTGTCATGGTTACGGACATTCCTGAGGAAAAACCTGAAATGCCGGCAATGCCACCTGGTGGCGGAATGGGCGGCATGTATTAATTAACCCAGCAGTAACAAATAAAAAAAGAGAGCGGAGATAGACTCCGCTCTCTTTTTTTCACGTCTTCTACATTTACGATCTTGAAATCACTTTTTCGTTTTAACCGGACTATGGTATCGAATGAAGAAGATCAATGATCTCTTCATAGGTGTCTATCCGGTACAATATAACACGAGTCCCGTCTGCTCTATCTACCGACAGGCAGGCGGCAGGCAGGCACAGAAATTCATAGACGTTTATTCCATGAAGTCCTGCTAAGAAGGGCCCTGAAGCTGCATATATACGTGTCTGGTATGGGGTTTACATTTGAATGCGGCTTCTGGCATCCTAAAAAATATGAAGAAAAATCTGCTGATAATCGCTATCTGTATCGTTGCTATCTTTTTACTTCATATTACTGTAGAGCTTTTTTTGCCGGCACAGGGTAGAGACACCTACCATGAAATAGAAATTCCCAAGAAAACGACCTTCAGAGAGGCAGTTGATATCCTTGGAGATGCTAAGCTCATAAGAGATAAGAATATTCTTCTTGCGTTAGGCAGAATATCCGGAATAGACAAGAAATTAAGCCCGGGCTTCTATTCGATATGGGGTTCGATGAGCCCATTCGCTATATTTAAGGCTCTCCGTGATGGACAGATAATAGAATATAAAATAAGAGTAAAGGAAGGAGATTCAATATTTGATATAGCGGATACGTTTGCAGAAATAGGTCTGCTATCAAAAGGCGATTTTATTGAAATGTCAAAGGATCCTCATTTCCTGTCTCGCTATAATATAGCATCGGAAAGTATCGAGGGATATCTATATCCTGATACTTATAAAGTACCAAAGGGCATCAGCGCGAGCGATACCATAGGAATGATGATTAACCGGATGCGCGAACAATATTCTGGTCAGCTCCTGGCACGTACTGAAGAGCTTGGCATGACCGTTAATGAAATTTTAACGCTTGCGTCAATCATCGAAAAAGAAGCAGTGCTGGACTCTGAAAGAGCGCTCATATCAGCTGTATATCATAACAGGCTTAATATGAAAATGAAACTCCAGGCTGACCCTACTGCCATCTATGGGGTCAAAAGTTCCAGAAGAAAAATAACACGGGCTGATCTTCTCCGCAAAACCCCTTATAATACATATGCCTTTGAAGGACTTCCTCCCGGACCTATCGCGTCACCAACTGTTAAATCTATCGTGGCAGCCCTCTACCCCGCAAATGTCTCCTATCTGTATTTTGTGTCGAAAGATGATATCAGGCATCATTTTTCGACAACCGGTGAAGAGCATCTCAATGCCGTCCGATTCTACCGCGAAAAAAGAAAAGAGCTGGAGGATGAGACGGCTGTTTCTGAACCAGATGAGAATACGTCGTAGAAAAACCAGGAAAATACATATCGGCACTGTCCCAATCGGCGGAGGAAGCCCGATCGCTGTTCAGTCTATGACAAAGACTGATACCAGAAACATCCGTTCTACCGTAAAACAGATTCGTTTTCTTGAATCCAAGGGATGTGAAATAGTGCGGATAGCGGTGCCGGATAGACAGGCTGCGGAATCTCTGGGAAAGATCAAAAAATCAGTTGCCATACCGATTATTGCAGACATTCATTTCGACTGGAGATTAGCCCTTGAAT
>CP070737.1:2058905-2082122 GCA_020347665.1 Nitrospiraceae bacterium | reverse complement strand
AAGTTATACAAATCCACCAGCCGAAACCAATTTCTCCGTATAACCCCGTTCGACTTGCATGTGTTAAGCACGCCGCCAGCGTTCGTTCTGAGCCAGGATCAAACTCTCATTTGATTCCTGTTTACTCAAAAAATTAACGTGACCTGCTCTCCAGTTTTCAAAGAACACTACCCCTTTGGTCACCAATGTACTCGATATTGGATGCCCCAAAAAGAGAATAATAAAGGCTATCTGAAAGAGCCTAGCCCTTATACGGAACAACTATATTACATATTTAAATCAAAAAAGACAACTATAACTCTCTCTTATATAATACCACTATAAAAAAGATAGTCAAGCTATGGACGACAAAAATATGGTGTTTCCATATAACATATTGATTTATAACGATTAATTGCGAGGGATGGAGCCCATTCCCTGCTATGTTTCCCCATTATATCAGCACGTCGCCGTGATGCGGGAATACTACAGTTCATGCACAAAGAAGTTCATCTCTTTTTCAGTGCCAACCGTCGTCTGTGAACCATGTCCGGGGAGGATCTTTGTATCAACCGGAAGGGACATGATCCGTTTAAAAGACTCTTTCAGTGCATCGATACTGCCTCCAAAAAAGTCTGTCCTGCCGACTGAGCCGGCAAAAATCGAATCGCCACTTATGAGAACACCCGCCCCATAGAGACATATTCCGCCCGGGCTGTGTCCCGGAGTATGAAAGACCGTAAATTCCAGTTCCCCGACGCGTACGACATCACCCTCCTCAACCAGTTTGTCAGGCTGGGGCGGCTGCTGGATGGTAAAACCCCAAAGAGCACCCTGATCTTTAACACCTGCATATATTTCGAGCTCATCTTTATGGACAACAATGTTCGCCTTTGTCTTCTCTTTTATTGCAGCAACAGCGCCTATGTGGTCGAAATGGGCGTGTGTGCATACGATATAATTCACGTTCAGTTTGTTTGCCTCTATGAAACGAAGTATTTTGTCCGGGTCAGCTCCCGGGTCAACAATCAGTGCTTCATGTTTTATTTCATCAAATACAATGAAGCAGTTGCTCTCAAGAGGTCCAACAATAATCTGCTCTATTTTCATGAAACAGCTCCTTTATTACGGATTTTATTTTTAAATGTCTCAAAGATATATGCCATTTCCTCATTTTTCAACAGAAAACTGAAAACTGCGTAGAGTATAATACAGACGATTACTGTCACTGCCAGATAGAGGGCTTTTTCCATGGTATCTCCGCTCGTCTGCCAACGTTCTCCACGCAGCAGAGTCCAACCGGTAAGGCCCATTATTATTGAAGCTACCACTGCTTTCATAAGTGACTGCATGATTCGTCGTACATCCATGCGCTCGAGTCTTTTATTAAGAAAATAGAACAGTAATCCCGCGTTCAGAATAGCAGCAAGTGAAAAGGCAAGTGCAAGACCCGAATGCCGTAATGGTCCCATAAGTATCAAACTCAGGATGAGATTAACAGCAAATCCAACAGCTGCGATTTTGACCGGGGTCTTTGTGTCCTGCAATGAATAAAAGGTAACGGTTAACACTTTCACTCCGCCGATGGCCCATATGGCGAGGGCATAAAACAGGAGTGCTTCTGCAGTAGCTTTCGTTGCGACATAATCGAACGTTCCCCTCTGGAAAAGGATGTTCACAATCGGTTCTCGCAGGGCTATAAGTCCAGCCATGGATGGAATAGAAATAAAGAACAATAATCGCAGGGCAAAAGAGAAATGCTCTTTCAGTTTCTCATAATCACCCCTAACAGCATGTTCTGACAACGTAGGCAGTGCCGCCTGTCCCACGGCAACGATAAAAATCCCTATAGGGAACTGTATCAACCTCATTGAATAATAAAGATAGGTAATGCTTCCCTCGGGCAGATACGAGGCAAGCAGCAGGCTTACCAGTATATACACCTGATTCACGGCAAGGGCAAGTGTGGCGGGGATTAAAAGAACAGCCATCTTTTTTAATGCAGGGTGACGGAAGTCAGCAATGAAACCAAGGCGGTAGTTTTTCTTGTAAAAAGACGGCAATTGAAATGCAAATTGGACAAATCCTCCAATAACAACACCGATAGCAACTGCTATAATTGGCTGTTTCAGCAATGGTACCAGTGCAATGACGATCAGTATAATCGTGATATTTAACATGGCGGGTGCGAGCGAAGGAATAAAAAATACCCGTTTCGTATTCAATGTCCCCATAATCAGCGCTGCAAGGCTGATGAACAGAAGAAAAGGAAACATGATTCGGGTTAACAATACGGTCAGTGAAAACTTCTCGGGCTGATCAGCGAATCCATGTGTAATGACAGAAACAATCGCAGGGGCGAAGATGATCCCCAGGACGCAGATAATGCCCGCGCATAACAGAATAAAAGAGAAGGTAATCTTAACCAGTCGTTGAGCAGCTTCTTCCCCCTGTGTATGGCGATTTTCTGTCAACACAGGGATGAAGGCTGATGACATTGAGCCTTCAGCAAAAAGCTCTCTCAAAAAATTCGTTATTCTGAATGCAGCGAAGAAAGCGTCGGAAATACCCGTTGCTCCGAAGTAGAACGCGAGTATCATGTCTTTGACATATCCGAGGATGCGGCTGATCAGGGTTGCAAAGGACATCTTGCCGGCCGCTTTTGCTATACGTTCCCGTTCACCCATATATTCGCTCATTATATCAATAATGAAAGAATTTTTATCGTAATTATATTGAAAAACTGGCGCATTACTTATAAAATGCACTATGTCCGTCCTGCATAAAATAGTGGAGCAAAAAAAAGAACGCCTCAGTTCTGCTAAATCAAAAACACCGTTACGAAGCCTGCGGTCCATGCTCAAGGATATTGCTAGTCCGAGAGCTTTTCCATCAGCTGTCAAGCGTGATTCCGAACAGATACGGTTTATCGCCGAGATCAAAAAAGCCTCTCCGTCCCTGGGGGTTATCAGACAGCACTTTGATCATAGGGAAATTGCCTTGATCTATGAGGACCGAAAGGTTGATGCTGTTTCAGTTCTCACGGAAGAAGATTTTTTTCAGGGGAGCCTTGATTATCTTCCTGCGGTAAAAAAAACCGTTACGACGCCCGTGTTGAGAAAAGATTTCATTATTGACGAATATCAGATATTTGAGGCCCGTGCGTTTCAGGCAGATGCCGTGCTCCTTATAGCTGCTATTCTCGATGTTCATCAGGCAGAAGAGTATTATGCCCTTACACAGGAACTGGGGATGGCGGCAATTTTTGAGATACATAATGAAAAAGAGCTTGAGACAGGGCTTGCCATACAGGCCCCGATAATAGGAATAAATAACAGAGATCTTACAACCCTCCGGACAGACATATCAACAACGTTACGACTGAAAAAAGAACTGCCGCACGACTGCACCGTCATAAGTGAAAGCGGAATACATAACAGGGATGATGTCATAGTGCTCGATCAGTCAGGCGTGGATGCTATTCTTGTTGGAACCTGTCTTATGGAATCCCCGGATATCGGAAAGAAGATTGATTCATTACGGGGCATCGGTTGACTATGTGTCCCTCCGCGCTTCATATGTTACAATATGCACCTGGCAATACCTGTTTCACAAAAACTTCTGGAGGAATGAAATGCCTGAGACAAAGATAGTCCTCCCCGACAGGGACATACCCAAGCAGTGGTATAATATTATGGCGGATATGCCAAACCTTCCCAAGCCGCCTCTTCACCCTGGAACAAAACAACCTGCCGGGCCAGATGATCTCAGCGCCATCTTTCCAATGGCACTGATTGAGCAGGAAGTATCGACTGAACGCTGGATAGACATTCCTGAAGAAGTGCTGGATATTTACAGTCTCTGGAGACCGTCTCCTCTCTATAGAGCACATCGTCTCGAAAAAGCGATTGGTACCCCCGCAAAGATTTATTATAAATACGAGGGAGTCAGTCCTGCAGGCAGTCACAAACCGAATACGTCTGTTCCCCAGGCATATTACAATAAACAGGCCGGTATGAAACGAATCGCGACCGAAACAGGCGCCGGCCAGTGGGGATCTGCGCTTGCTCTCGCTGGAAAGCTCTTTGGTATCGATATAACGGTTTACATGGTCAAGGTCAGTTACAGCCAGAAACCCTACCGGAGAATATCCATGGAAACATGGGGTGCAACCGTCCATCCCAGCCCTTCAATCCTGACCAATGCAGGGAAAAAAATCCTGGAAGGTGATCCTGACAGTCCCGGGAGCTTAGGCATTGCCATATCTGAAGCTGTTGAAGATGCGGCAACGCATAATGACACCAATTATTCCCTTGGTTCTGTGCTGAATCATGTGCTCCTTCATCAAACCGTAATCGGGCTTGAATCCAAAAAGCAGTTTGAGCTGGCAGGAGATTACCCTGATATCGTAATTGGATGCTGTGGCGGCGGGAGTAATCTCGGTGGCGTAAGTTTCCCCTTTCTGCAGGACAAGATTAACGGCAAGGAACTGAGGGTTATCGCAGTGGAGCCGATATCCTGCCCCACGCTGACCAAAGGTGAATTTAGATATGATTTTGGGGATACGGTCGGCCTGACCCCGCTGCTCATGATGTATACCCTCGGTCATGATTTTGTTCCACCCGGTATTCATGCAGGAGGGCTGAGATATCACGCTGATGCCCCGCTGATCTGTCAGCTCTATCATGACAAACTTATTGAGGCTGTCTCATATGGACAGACATCGGTTTTTGAAGCAGCTGTGACATTCGCAAAGTCAGAAGGCATTATCCCTGCGCCGGAAACAGCCCATGCCATCAAGGGTGCCATTGATGAGGCTTTAAAAGCAAAAGAAGAAGCCAAAGAAAAGACGATATTCTTTAATCTGAGCGGTCATGGATATCTTGATCTGACCGCATATGAAGCGTATCTTTCCGGAAAACTTCAAAATTACGCGTATCCGGAAGAAAAGATCAAGGAAGCACTGAAGAGACTGCCCGTTATATAATTATACACTGGCAAGTCATGCCGGCAGCGTACAGGCTACTGGCATTTTTTACGATGGTACGAGTAAAGATTTGTGGTATAACCAATCCTGAGGACGCGCTGTCAGCAGTTGATGCCGGGGCTGATGCCCTCGGCTTTGTATTTTACAAAGAAAGCCCGCGTTATATAACGCCTGAAAAAGCCCGCTCCATAATTACAACGATTCCATCATTTACAACGGCGATCGGTGTTTTTGCCAATGAGTCACAGCACCGGGTCGAAGAAATAATTTCATTAACCGGCATTGACGTGATACAGTTGCACGGCGATGAAACACCTGATATGTGTCAATACTCCCGGAGAGTTATCAAAGCAATTCGCGTTAAGACGCTCCAAAGCCTTGAACCTTTGAAACAATATCGGGACAGCGTTACGGCGTTTCTTCTCGACACATATACACCTAAAGGGCTTGGCGGAACCGGTCAGATTTTTAACTGGGATATTGCGGTTGAGGCAAAACAATTCGGTACAATCATTCTTGCCGGAGGATTAACGCCTGAAAATATAGCCAATGCTGTCGAGCGAGTGAAACCATACGGCGTTGATGTAAGCAGTGGTGTTGAAGCGAAAAAAGGGAAAAAAGACCATAACAAGATGAAACTCTTTATCGAACGAGCTAAAGCAGTGTAAAAAGACTGTTAAGCGCATCGCGTTAAGCGTATAGCGAAAAAAATCAAAAGATGGAAAGACGTAATGGAAAGAACAACGCTTGCCGCGTTACGCGTTACGCTTTTTTCTCTGTTTAGTAGAGACCCGGATCACCGTCTTGACGTTTCCTCGCGGATTAAAATCGCCCACAACCTCAAGAAACTTCGGTTTCAATGCTTTCTTGAGCTCCGTATAAATCCTGTTGGTTGCCTCTTCGTGTGAACTATAAACATTACGGAACCTATTCAGATATAGTTTGAAGGATTTTAATTCAACGATCTTCTTCGCAGGAATATAGGTTACTCCTATATGTGCAAAATCGGGATATCCTGACCTCGGGCAGAGACAGGTAAATTCTGAAAAGTTGATCGTTATTTCATAATCATGTCCCTGAAAGGGATTTTCCCATATCTCCAGCTCTGCCTTCTGTATCAATTTTTCGCCATATTTCATCTCAAAAATCTAACACGTGAGTAAAATGTTTGTAAACCCCTTACGACACACTTCTGTGACTTTCTATGGATAAAGGCAAGGCTTCTCCGGCAGGATCGTAATTACAGCCATTGAATAGTACCACCCTACCGGAAACGTTTTATTCCTCTGCCCTTTTTTTATTTTTATTATTTCCATTTTCATATTGACAAAGATCTTGACATTTAGTATGGTAATAATTGATTGCGTTGCTTCTTATGACAAATAAATCCCTCTAGGATAGACTGAAACTTTCCGGGAGACTTATATCCAAACATTAACATCCAGATGAGGAGTACATGATGGAAAATATCTCTATTTCCGAACTCAAGGAAAAAACAATCGATGAATTAACCGACGTTGCCAAGGGATTAAGCGTAGAAGGAGCCTCTGGCATGAGGAAGCAGGATCTTATCTTTGCGATACTTCAGGCCCAGACAGAAAAAACTGGCAATGTGTTTTCTGCAGGTGTGCTTGAAATACTGCCTGATGGTTTCGGGTTTCTGCGGTCTCCGGATTACAGCTATCTGCCAGGCCCCGATGACATTTATGTGTCCCCTTCCCAAATAAGAAGATTCAATCTCAGGACAGGTGACCTGGTATCCGGTCAGATACGGCCTCCGAAAGAATCAGAACGGTACTTTGCTTTGCTCAAAGTAGAAGCAATTAATCACGAATCTCCTGATGAAAATGTAAAAAGGCCTCTGTTTGATAACCTTATCCCGTATTATCCAACCGAGCGGATAAAGCTTGAGTACGCGTCAAAAGATTATTCAACAAGGATTATGGAACTTATTGCACCGATTGGCATGGGGCAGAGGGGGATGGTAGTAGCCGCGCCACGAACAGGAAAAACCGTTCTGCTGCAGTCGATCGCCAAGGCTGTAAAAAAGAACCATAAAGATGTTCATTTGATTATCCTTCTTATTGATGAGCGACCGGAAGAAGTGACTGACTGGAAGCGGCAGGTAGAGTCAGCTGAAATTATCAGTTCAACATTCGATGAGCCGCCTCAGAGGCATTGCCAGGTATCTGAAATGGTCATTGAGCGGGCAAAGAGACTCGTTGAAAGCAAGAGGAATGTTGTTATCTTACTCGACAGTATTACCCGGCTTGCACGTGCCCACAATGCTATCATGCCTACCAGCGGAAAAGTCCTCTCGGGTGGACTTGATTCCAATGCCCTCCAGAAACCGAAACGGTTTTTTGGCGCTGCCCGCAATATCGAGACAGGAGGAAGTCTCACCATTATAGCAACGGCACTTGTTGATACCGGCAGCAGAATGGACGATGTAATTTTTGAGGAATTTAAAGGAACCGGTAACATGGAACTCCATCTCGACAGAAAGCTTGTTGACAAGAGGATATTCCCCACGATCGATATAAACAGCTCCGGCACCCGTAAAGAAGAATTGCTTGTCGCGAAAGAGGTTCTGTCCAGAATGTGGATTCTCAGAAAAGTCTTAAATCCCCTCAGCACGGTCGAAAGCATGGAATTTCTCCTCGGCAAGATCACGGGCACGAAGAGTAATCAGGACTTTCTTGATATGATGAACAAGTAGTTCCTTCATGGAATCTTCCCGAAAGGCCAAAAGATATCTCATTGCCGGTGCGCTTATCGGCGGCATCATGAGCCTTTCCATCGCCCTTTTGATGGATACATTCTATGCCGATGCCTTTCAGGGAACCTGGCGTGACGCAATAGTGAATGATCTAAAGACGTTGTTTTCGCTCAATGTTTCTCCCACAGACATTGTGGTAACAATCGTGTTTCTTATCGTTCTCGGGCTGTTGGCCGCGTTTGGTGCGTTCATGGGATTTATATTCTCCTTTTTTTTATATAAATTCTTTAGTTTCCTCAGCAGTAAATGAAAAAGCTCTCGCTGGAAGACAATGGCTATTGCTTTGTCTGTGGCAGCAAGAATCCACACGGATTGCATCTGGTCTTTCGTAGTCAGGACGGAAAAATCTCTGCGGAATTTGTACCCCAAAAAAGTTGTCAGGGTTTCAAAGATCTTGTCCATGGTGGTATAATTTCTTGCGTACTGGACGAGGCGATGATGAAGGCCGTACTTTCACAGGGTATGGAGGCGGTAACGGTGGAGCTTATCGTCCGGCTTCAAAACCCCCTGTATGTAGGTAACCGGGCCCTTATCGAAGCAGAGATTAAAAAAACAGGTAACCGGCTTATCGAAACAGCTGCCCGGATCAGGAAAGAGGGCGGCACTGTTGTTGCAGAAGCAAAGGCCAAGCTCCTGAGGTATGTTTAAAGAAAAAATATCTTCATTCTGTCTGAAATTCCTTGAAGAAAATCAAAAGGCAATTGTAATTCTGCTGCTGCTCATTACGGTTATTGGTGGCATCGTTGGGTTCAGATACTATAAACACACTCGTGAGGACCCTGAATTCTGTGCTTCCTGTCATCTCATGCAGGATGCCTTCCGGACATGGCAGCAGAGTAAACATCGGGATCTTCAATGCCAGATATGTCATGCCCTCAGTATTCTTGAAGAAAATAAACTTCTGGTGAGTTTTGTGGTGAAAGGAACAGACACGATCAATCAGGAGCATGGCAGAATCAAACCGTGGAATTCATGCAGGACGTGCCATCTATCAGACGTTGCCCAGGGCTCTATTACGCTAAGTAAATCCTATGGCCACGCGCAGCACGTATTTATGCAGAATATTACGTGCAGTACCTGTCATTTGGGAAACCTGCATACCTTTGCGCCCAATGAACAGGCATGTTCACAGTGTCATGACGATAAAATGATACACGGAATGGGGATGGAGGGTCTCTCCTGCCTCAACTGTCACAGCTACGGGGACAAGGTGCCGAAATTGGTGACCAACAAACGGTGTCTGAGCTGTCATCAGGATCTACCGCTTAAAGGAATTATGTCCAGGCTAAAATGCTTTGATTGTCATCACCCTCACGGCAAAATAAAACCATCAGCTCAAGATTGCCTGAAATCATGCCACGGGAATGAATCCCGCGTTGGACAGCACGAGATTCACATGCAAAAGGCAAAGTTAACCTGTCTGGACTGCCATAAGGCTCATGTATGGTCAGTTGGCAAAAAAGAGGCAAAAAATCTTTGTGTGCGATGCCACAAGCTGAAAGACCCTGCTTCATTCATTTATTAAGTGCGCCGTGATTCCGAATTCTTCCTTTCAATAATTCAGAAAATATGTTAGATTTCTTTTGATAGTACAGTACGTTATGAAAATCGAACGCACATGATATAATTATAAATAAACTAAAAGGGGCTCCTATGTATTTTTTTCTATTTCTGGCGTTGATCATTGCTATTCTGCTCGTTCTTTTTGCGGTGCAGAATCCGGTCTATGTAACGGTCTCCTTTTTTTCCTGGCAGATAGATGGTTCCCTCGTCTTTATACTCGTAACGGTTTTCGCGGCAGGACTGATAACCGGTATCCTCATGTCAATGCCCTCGATTCTCAGAAAGAGTTTCGCCGTGCGGGATCATAAAAGAAAGATCAAACAGCTTGAGAAACATATGATTGAAGGCTCCCCTGTTACTTCGGAAGGGCCTGAGAAACAGGAAAGCGATTCCCATACTGCCCAATAAGGTTTTTACTCATCTCTTTCAGAACAGGAAGAGCAGGGGGGTTTATAACATCTTTTGGTCATCTGTCATTGGATCTCTCAGTAAATTGCAGAATTCTTATCACGTGAATATCAGGACTTTGTACAGGATAACATTATCATTGCTTCATGTGAATAATAAGAAGTTTCGCTGGATTCGTGCATCAATCGTATGCAATGCACTATCGATGATAATCAGAAAAGAATTTAGTAACAGACGGGATTTGTCATATGGATGAAACTATTCCCAACAGGCCTCCGCTCGAAGATAAAGAATTTCGTTTTGGATGGTCGCGGATTCTGAGGATCATCGTTGTCGTCGTAATCGTTATCATCGTATTTACAGCCTGGTGGGTCAAGCATAATATCTATGCCTCTGAATATATCCCAACAGAGTTGCGTCCCCGGGAACAGAAGGTACTGGAAGCGAAACTGGCCAGACTGGAGCAATCTGCTCGCAGCGATCAATTTATTTCCCAAAAACAGTACGAAGCCCCTCGGGCACCCCTGGAACCAGAGCCATATTCTGAAGAAGGGGCTGAGCGGGAAATAAGCCTCTCTGAAAAGGAGCTCAATGCCCTTATCGCAGACAACCCCGAGGTAGCCCGGCGCGTTGCTATTGATTTATCAAAAGATCTGGTCAGTATAAAACTGGTTGTGCCAATGGATGAAGAGCTTCCTGTTTTAGGGGGAAAGACCCTGCGGCTTTCGTTAGGCCTTATCCTTGGATACGCGGACGAGCGCCCCATCGTTGCCCTGAAGGGAGTTTCCCTTGGCGGCATTCCATTGCCAAACGCCTGGCTGGGAAATTTGAAGCAGAAGAATTTGATTGATGAATTCAGCACCGAGGGAGGATTCTGGCATTTGTTTGCAGAGGGGGTAAAGAATATCAAGGTCAAAGAGGGGCATATTCAGATTGAGTTAAAAGAGTAGCTTCCGAAAGACAGGCGCGCAATCGTTACCACGCTTTTACTGTAGTGATTCCGAAACCCAGTCATTACTCAATATGATAGATTACTTCGACCTCAATGTCAGGACGCAGGGAATGGTATACAGAACAATATTTGTCCTGCGATAGAGATATAGCTCTTTCGATTTTCTTCTCCGTTATATTTTCCCCTGAAATGTGCATGACCAGTTCGACAGATTTGTAATACTGGGGAGGGTCCGGTTTTCTTTTCCCTGACAGGTCCATGCGGAATGTAGAGATCTCGCATCGCATCTTTTGAAGAAACGACACCACATCTATGGCAAGACATCCACCAATGCTCAGCAGAAGAGTCTCTGTGGGCGAACACCCCCACTGGAATTCAGCGTCATAGTCTATCTCTTCACCACGCTGGGTTCTGCCATGAAAAATCAACTCCTTCTCCCATGTGATGGTACTTTTATTGACTAGCGGGATTTTTTCTTTGTAACCCTCCAGGGACCGATCTAACCCGGTAACATCTTTTTTTTCTGTCTCACTCACAACATCCTCCTAAATTGATATTGCCCGTCCTGAAAATTGAAATATTATATCATAGGAAAAAAAGGTGTGCCGCT
Organism: Nitrospiraceae bacterium; assembly: GCA_020347665.1. Lineage (GTDB taxonomy): Bacteria > Nitrospirota > Thermodesulfovibrionia > Thermodesulfovibrionales > UBA6898. Next base: position 2,070,844 of record CP070737.1, on the reverse strand, counting down.
TATCGATATCGAAGGAATTTATGTAAAGGGATTCAGCGCGTCCGCCATTAAACGTGCCGTTGAAAAGAGACGGTCTGCATAAACAACTACCAGTGTAGTAAAAAAGTATACACCCGATAATATTTAAATTAATAATTCTAATTGGACAAATCTTATGAAACCGGATTTAATGTAAGTAAGAAGAGAAGAACAAAAAGGATAGAGAGATGGAGACAGTTTTCTTATGCAGTGGAATCCTGCTCATACTATTAGGCTCCTCAATTATCCGTAAAAACAGGGATGGTCCGATTGGAGGAACCGTACTCTTTGGTCATTCCATCAGTACGTGTTTTGTAACTGTTTTCGGCATTTTGCAATTGTCCTTTGGATTAATTCTTGTCTCGTTGGTTCTTTTATTCCCGCTATAAGATTCACGACATTTCACCGGAACGCCTTTCAGTACGACGACATCTTATTAATGGTGCGCAAACTTGTGAGCATATAGGTTCTTGTTGGGTGAGTTACTTCTTTTTGTTATTCCGGAATACTTCAATTGCGATTTCTGGACAGACCGTCGCGCACATTGCACACCCGGTGCATTTTTCACCATGCCGCACAACTGCGGGAAAATAGCCACTCTTATTGAACCGTTTTCTGATCACAATTACGCCCTCAGGGCAGGTATCAACACAATACGTGCATCCCTTGCATAGTTCCGTATGAATTTTTATTTTCCCTTTCATCCGGACCGATCCAAAAGCTCTTTTGCGTGTTTGCGTGAAATTTCTGTCACCTTTCCGCTAAGCATGCGTGCAATTTCATCTTTTCTCTCATTATCGCGGAGTTCTTTCAGGTAAACGTATACCCGGTTATTTTTTTCCTGTTTTTCGATCTTGAGATGAAAATCCCCAAAGCGTGCAATCTGCGGCAGGTGAGTAATACAAAGAAGCTGGTGTTTTTCTGATATCAGATCCAGCTTTTTGCCTACGCTCTCGGCTGTCCTCCCACCAATCCCGGCATCTACTTCATCAAAAATTAAAACCGGAACATTATCCACATCAGCCAGGATAGTCTTCAGGGCGAGCATGACTCTCGAGAGCTCACCGCCTGACACTATTCTGCTCAGAGGTTTAAGCGGTTCACCCGGATTGGCAGAAAAAAGAAACGTTATCCGGTCAATACCATGCGGACCGATCCTGAATGCTCCGCCTTCCTCCTTCTCCTGCCGAACATCAACCGAGAAGCCCGCTTTTTCTATTGATAATTCAGAAAGATTATTTTTGACAAGCTTTTCAATTTTCTTTGCTGTCTTTTTTCTCTTATCAGAAAGGTCTTCTGCCGCTCTCTCCAGTGCTGTTTCTCGTGCTGCAATTTCCTTTTGAAGTTCGGTCAATCGCTCGTCGGATGACCCAAAGGATTTCAGTTCTTTTTTTGCTTTTTCCTCATATGCAAGTATCGCGGCTATTCCCTTGCCGTACTTTCTTTCCATATTTTTGATTAAATCCAACCGGTCTTCAACAATCTCGAGCCTGCCCGGTTCGAAATCATACCGGTCCCGGTATCCCCTGAGTTCGGCTGAAGCATCTTGAATAAGCGGCTTTGCAGACTCGAGAAGCTCGAGTGTCTCTGAGATGCTCGCATCCATGGATTTCATCTCCTGTACATGCCGTAAAACCTCTGATAACTGTTCTGTGCAGGAATTTTCGGCTTCGTACAACAGCCCATAGGTTCTGTCCACCAATTCAATGAGCCTGTGCTGGTTTGCAAGTAATAGCTGTTCTGCTTCCAGTGATTCCCTTTCTCCAGGCTTGAGCGTTGCGGCTGCAATCTCATTCACCTGAAATGTCAAAAGATCAATTCTTTCCGCCTGTGTTTTTACCGTTTCCCGCAATGCATTATAGGAACGATGCAGATTTTGTACGTCAGCATAAAGCCTTCTCACCTCTGCCACTTTTTCACTCAGCTTTCCATAGTAATCAAGAAGCGTTCTCTGTTTTTCGGGGGTAAGGAGACTCTGATGTTCATGCTGGCTGTGAATATCAACAAGTGAACTGCTGATTTCCGAGAGCGCTTGCAGCGTAACCATCGTGTCATTCACATATGCCCTGCTTTTCCCCCCGGACGTAAGTACCCGCCTCAGGAGCAGCCCCTCGGTGACATCAATACCTATGTCAGGAATCGCTCTATAGTCATCGAGCTCGAAGTATGCCTGTACGCTTGCATTGCTCTCTCCGGATTTTATGAGATCAGATTGCGCCCGGTCACCAAGAGCAAGCCCCAGGGCATCAACAATAATGGATTTGCCTGCGCCCGTTTCGCCACTCAGAATATTAAGCCCTTTCTCAAATCGAACCGTAAGGTCATCAATTATGGCAAGGTTTTTTATCCTTAACTCCTTAAGCATCTGTTAAATATAGCATACCTCCAATGAATATCAAATCACAAAGCCCAAAAAAACGCATATTCCCTATTTGAACTCCAGATGCTGCCATGTGTCTTTACTTCATAACTATGTATTCGATAAATGCCACGACCACAATAATCACTGACGCGGGAATCATTTTTTTATAGACAAGCCAAAGATCAGCCTTGAAATATTCACGAGTCAGTATGAGGCAGACATGAACAGGAGAGAGAAGGACCCCGATAAAGCCACACGCAAAGGCGAGTGATAATGCAGCGAGTGATGTGCCGCCTTCGAGACTGATCAAGAGCGGAAATGTACTACCTACAAATCCAATTGTTAATCCCGTCAGAACACCGGTCAGAAATGGGAGCAGACAAAATATCGGTAGAGTCGGTATGCCCTTTTCAATAAACAACTTGCTCAGATTGCTCACTGCACCGGAATATTCCATCGTTTCCTTAAAAAGCATTACGCCGAATATGAGTACCAACATATCGCGTGTAAAGCCATGTCTTGTAATACGCACGATATCTTTCGCTGAGTATCGATATATGACAAATAAAGGAACAATAAGCATGATCAGCGCGTAATGTAGTTGAACCCGAAATCCGATCACTAGAATCAGAATCGCCACGATGGGTATAAAACCGATTGTATCTTTCTTCTCCCACGCACGGGGCCGTCTGATGAATGGCTCTGGTCCAAGATTTCTCATGCTGAACAGAAACCCTGTCCCGATTACTGCACTTGCGTAGACCATATTGGCGAGAATGAGATTATACAGCGGGATACTCGCAACGGCAGACGCAAGTAATATTCCCGGATACAGCGGAAGAACGTATTCCCACGGATGCCTGAACCAGTAATTCACAAAGGCCTTCTCCTCCTGGCTCATGGGGAGATCTTTCGTTGACTCATCAACCATCGGTGCAGAAAAATAAGCGCCGCCAACAATCGGAAGCATACCGATCAGTAAGGGCATCGATACAATCAACGTCTTGCGACTGCTGAAATATTCTTTCACGCTCGACATCATGGTAGCCAACACCTGCTGTTCCCGTAACACAATCTCGAACATTCTGATAAACGAGAGGGCAAGTATCAACGTCAGGGTTACCCGGTTGAATGCAGTTTCCTTAATGGTTCTTCCTATGCCCGTTGCATCAAATCGATAGAGCACACAAAGAATTCCTGTCGCTATCAACATGACAAAACCAACATTCATTTTCCTTCTAAGAAGAATTAAGATGACAGCAAACGTAAGAGCTATTTTTAGAACATCAGACATACAACATTGTAGCACGCATATTTATCCAATGGTAATACCTACACTAGCAGATATTATGTGGTCGCCTTATAAATACCACTCCATAATCTGGTTTTTGAAATCTACATGATATTTGAATTTTTGGAGAATGTCCATGCCGAGCAATCCATCCGCCGGTCTTGGCATCCCTATTGTGTCAATTATATTTGACAGGACATCTTTCTGCTCATGGGGTTCTACAGTGATATAATCAATTTTCACTCTCATAGCTTTTACCAGACCTCCACCAACAACTATTGCATAGCCTTTATCAGTATGTTCCAGATCAAGATGTAATTTATTGGCTATGTCAAGAGTGTATGATCCCAAGCTTCAGATAGCTCTTTCCAAGCCATACATATGCAGCTTCACTTTTAGGCTTTTCTGATAGAGCTCTTTCAAAAAACCGTATTGCGTTCTGATATCTCCCTTTTGAAAACAAGGCTATGCCCTGTTTTACATAACCTGATTCCTTTCCGGTATCTGCAAATACAAAGGAGGTAAAAAAAAGACTATCATCAATAGAACAACTTTCTGCATAATAAAAAGTATTCTAGCGCTATTTATTTTTTAATACAACGCACGGGTCGTCCAGACCATTCCATGCAGTTCCGGATAGGATATCCGCTGCTCCTTTATACATTCACCCGCACATTGCAGATACTACTGATTCTGAAGATCCTGTGCATATCTCCGCACAGCTTTTTTCAGGTTGTAGTACAATCGGCTAAAACCAAATGCCTGCATTTCTTCCACAGCCTGCTCAAATGACCACCCGTCCACTTCCATACGATATGCAGCAATGACTGCGCCCGTCCGGTCTTTCCCTCTCCTGCAATGAATGAACACAGGCTGTTTCGACGAGTCAGTCATAACAGAAATAATTTTCTTAATGGTATCGTTATCCAAAGATCCGAAAGAATTCACCGGTATTTCAACATATTCCAGGCCAGCGTTCCCTACCGCATCTTTCTCTGTCTTTTTTCGAATATTTATAACCGTTCGTATGCCCATCATCTTCAGGGTTGTATATCCCTCTGATGACGGTTGCGCTCCCCGATATACCGCAGGCGAAACGCGGCCCACATTCCGAAGTCCCGGCAATGCAAGAATCCGCTCTGAAATTCGTGCACTGTCCGGCAAGACAGCGCCGCAACAAACCCTTGTATCGTTCTGCACATCTTGAGAAGCACCCCGATAACCATCCTGTTGTTGCGGACTGGATTGAGGTGCCGTCATCGGTACTGCGGGAGATACTGTTGTAACGAATAAAAATACTATGAGAAACCGCACTCCCTGAGACATTCTTTGCAAGAGATAAGGGCTCATCATTATTTCTTACCTCCCGACTATATTATTCTGCCTGCATCCCCGTAACATTTATAAATTCTTTTATAAGAGATCTTCATTGTCATGTCTGACAGTATATGGATTCACCATGGATTAATACATATAGATCATTGTGCTGTTATAACGTTCTTTATATATTTAAACCGAAACATCTCAAGAGGTTCGCCTGGCCTGATTTAGATGTTTCTCCTTGGTATCATTATGAGGTATCTTAAGTCATGAATAAACGGCAACTGAAAATCTCTGATCGCCATCTCTTTCAACATACTGTTTTCCAGCTCTGCTTTAACGTTCAGACCTTTGCTTAAAATATAAACTCCATCATTGTTCAATACGCCTTCTGCCTTCACAACAAATTCTTTTATGCTGAAAAGGGCCCGGGTAAGGGCTGCATCAACCTGAACCTCGGAGATGTCCTCTACTCTTTTGTCCATCACTTCTGTTTTTTTCAGACCGAGATGGTGCACCATATGCCTCAAAAAAATCGCCTTCTTCTTTTTCGGCTCTACAAGGAATACCTCATGATCAGGGTTCATAATGCTCAATGGTATGCCGGGAAATCCTGCCCCACTTCCTATATCGATAACCGAAGACGTTTCTTCGGGAAGGACTTTTGCAAATAAAAGCGAATCAAGGAAATGTTTGATGATTATGTCTCGCTCTGTTTTCAGGCCGGTAAGATTGTGGGCCTTATTCCACTTCATAAGTTCCTGAAGATAGGTTATGAAACTGTCAATCTGATGTCCAGTGCTATTCAGGCCCAGTTCTGCTATCCCGTTCTGTAATAATTCTCTGGTATTGATCATGTTTTCAGTATGGGATCTTGTATCGATAAGAATTCTTTTATATGATTCAAAACGCTGTTATACGAACTGCAGGCCTCTATGTCTGCTTCTTTATCGAGAATTATACTTGTAGCTTTCCAGACTATTCTTTTTCCGCAATCTTCGCTATACTGGCAATTTTATCTGTTGTATTCATAACCTTAACGCCCTGTGTATTTCTCCCCTGAACAGATATGGAGTCCGCCTTCATTCGTATCAGCTTCCCTGCGTTCGTGATCATCATAACCTCATCCTCATCCCGAACCTGAAGGAGCCCGGCTACTTTTCCGCCTTTTTCAGTAAGCTTAAGAGATATCACTCCCTTGCCGCCACGGCCCTGTAAGGGGTAGCCTTCTATCCTGGTTCGCTTTCCGAACCCGTTTTCTGCAACAATAAGAATGTATGCCTTCTCCTCTGCCTTCTCAGCTGCAACAACATAATCTCCTTTCACCAGGCGTATCCCCCGTACCCCTTTTGCTGAGCGCCCCATATCCCGGGCGTTCTCTTCATTAAATTTTATAGCAAGGCCATTTCGTGTACCAATAATAAGGTCATCAGTGCCACTGGTCCGTCTCACTGATATGAGTTCGTCATTCTTTTCAAGGGTTACCGCTATGATTCCCTTGCCGCGCGGATTACGATATGCTTTCAGCGCAGTTTTCTTGACCGTGCCGTTCTTTGTAAACATGACCAGATACCCTTTTTCAAAATCAGAAACCGGGAGAATTGTTGAAATAAATTCACCTTCGGACAGCTGCAAGAGATTGATCAACGCTTTTCCTTTTGCAGCTCTTCCAGCCTCAGGCAACTGATACGTTTTCATCCAATAGAGTCTTCCAAAATTGGAGAAGAACAGCATATAGTCATGTGTTGATCCTATAAAAAGCGCTTCGACAAAATCTTCTTCTTTCGTCTCCATGCCGATGAGCCCTTTGCCCCCACGCCGCTGACTCCGGTATGCGCTCAGGGGGTTTCTCTTTATATACCCGTTATGCGAAAGAGTTATGACCATTTCTTCTTCAGTTATAAGATCTTCAATGGTAAGTTCGGTCGTTTCTTCAGTAATTTCTGTCCTTCTCTCATCCGCATACCTGTTTTTTATTTCAAGGAGATCTCCTTTGATGATCTCTGAAACAAGGGTATCGCTTTTCAGGATTCCCTTTAATCTCTTGATCTCCTTCAGGGTATCCTTGTAATCCGTGATAATCTTATCCCGTTCCAGACCGGTCAGCCGCTGGAGCTTCATATCCAGTATCGCCTGAGCCTGTTTTTCTGACAGCGGATAGTATTTCATCAGCCCCTGCCGTGCATCTTCAGGATTCTTCGCAGAACGGATCAGTGCAATAATTTCATCAAGATTATCCAAGGCGACCTTTAATCCCTCCAGGATATGCGCCTTTTCTTCAGCCTTTCTCAGTTCAAACCGTGTTCTTCTGGTAACTACTGCCCGTCGGTGCTGTATAAAGTGGCTCAGTATCCTTTTCAGGTTCAGAACATGAGGCTGTCCGCCAACGAGGGCAAGCATAATAATCCCGAACGTGGATTCCATCTGTGTATGTTTATACAAGTTATTCAAAATAACCTGAGCCATCTCTCCGCGCTTCAGTTCAAGAACTATCCTGATGCCGTCCCTGTCTGATTCATCTCTGATATCAGAAACTCCTTCTATTTTCTTTTCTCTGACAAGCGAGGCAATTTTCTCTATAAGCCTTGATTTATTTACCTGATACGGGATTTCAGAAATAATAATATTGTCTCCACCCTTATGTTCCCGTTCGATTCGTGCACGCGCCCGTATCTTGATAAGCCCCCTGCCATGCTTATACGCATCTTTTATTCCTTTGGTTCCGTAAATAATCCCGCCAGTGGGAAAATCAGGTCCTTTTACGATTTCAAAAAGCTGTTCACTCGTGCTATCCGGATACTCAAGAATCTGAATAAGACCATCAATGATCTCTCCAAGGTTATGAGGAGGGATGTTTGTTGCCATACCAACGGCAATTCCAGAAGCTCCATTGACAATAAGATTCGGCACTCGTGAAGGCAGTACCTTTGGTTCTTCAGTGGTTTCATCAAAGTTGGGGATGAAATCAACTGTCTCTTTGTCTATGTCCGAGAGCAATTCTTCGGATATTTTTGCCATGCGTGCCTCTGTGTACCGGTATGCTGCAGCCGGATCACCATCAATGGAGCCGAAATTACCCTGTCCGTCAACCAGGGTATACCTCATATTAAAATCCTGTGCCAGTCGTACCAAGGCATCGTATACTGCTGTATCACCATGGGGATGATATTTCTTGAGCACTTCTCCCACAACACCCGCGCACTTTGAATATTTCCTGCCCGGCAAAAGCCCTTCCCTGAACATGGCGTAGAGTATTCTTCTCTGGACTGGCTTCAGCCCGTCTCTCACTTCTGGCAGCGCCCTCCCAATAATTACGCTCATTGCGTAATCGAGGTAACTAACCTTCATTTCTTCTTCGATATTTATCAGTTCTTTTGCCATGAAATTATCTCCGTTTTATATTCAAAAATAACAAATTTCTGTGACCAAAAATTAACTAATTATTATACCATGTTAATCCTGAAAAAGTGCTGATTTTTTAAGGGCTTTTACGCCTTTAAGCGGCAAGAAAGGGCTGCTCAGGGCGACGCCCCGATGGTCCTGCAACACGCTGTTTTTAAAGAATAATTATAGACGAGAAAAAAAGAGGATTTTTCATTGATTCATTTGTCACACTGCAATGGTTTAAGGCCGTTTCTATGAGATTATTCGGGTCCTAAAAAACTTCTCATAAAAATGCGAAGCACACCTTCTACTCCTCAAAAATATCATTCCTTAAAATTGAGGATTACTGGTTGAAATGTGGAAAGTAACAGAGTTATCCAGTTTTCTTGATATCATTACAATACCTCTATTGAACGTCTGTACAGGCGTTTTATTGTTCACAATATTGCCAATCTCATGAACCACATTACACAAAATATTCCATCAAATAATATATATCTTGCAACGTCTTAAAAAAGCAGTTTTGGCACCGGTAGTTTCATTGCCTTACGGCCGTAACTTAAATTAACTGCAGCCCTGTATATAATGTTCCTGGGACTTTGGAAAATTCTCTTTAACATATTGGTGTAGGAGTAAAACTCCCTGTAAATCCAGTGATACCCCTCCTGAAGCTCATCAGCCGTCAACAGTAAGGGCTGAAATACAACAGATCCTGTATGATATTTAGACCAGTTTCGGTCAAATATCCTTCCTTCTTTTTCAAGCTTGTTAAACAACCTCGTCCCGGGCAAAGGAGTCAGGATATTAAACATAGCACAATCTATCTTGCTATTTATGAGAAAATTCAAGGTTGTCCTGAAAGACGATTTATCGTCATGATCCAGACCCAGGATAAAGCTTCCAATAATATCTATCCCCGCATCATGAATTTTTTTTATGGCCTTCTCATAGTTCTCAATAGTATTCCACCCCTTCTGGACATCGTTCAGATTCTCGGAAGAGAGACTCTCAAAACCGATGAAGATATATTGTCCGCCGCTCTTCGAGTAGAGAGACAGGAGTTCGTCATCTCTCGCTATTGTAATAGAACCCTGGCTTCCCCATTTTACTTTAAGGGGAATCAGAGCCCTCATCAATTCTTTTGCGTATTGTGGTCGACCTACTATATTGTCATCAAGAAATACTACGTTCTTGTCAGGAAGCCCTTTCACCTCATTTATAACATCTTCTACAGGCCTGCATCGGTGAGTGTTGCCAAAGAAGTTCGTAACTGTGCAAAAATCACACTTGAACGGACAGCCCCTTGTGGCCTGCAAAGTGCTGAAAGAGGTATACATGTCATAGTTGAGTAAAGACCGTCTCGGTATAGGAATATTACTCATATCTACAAAATCATCTGCCTTATAGATAGACTTGAGTTTGCCCTGCTTGAAATCTTCAATCAGGTCTCTCCAAACAAGTTCAGCCTCTCCCACAACTACGCTATCTGCATGCATAAGAGCCTCTTCAGGCAAAGCTGATACATGAACACCCCCCATCACTACCTTTGTCCCCTTTTTCCTGAATCCATCCGCTATTTCATAGGCGTTGGGTATCTCTGAGGTCAACCCTGTAATGCCCACAAGATCAACTGGAGTACTATAATCAACCTCTTCTACTCTAGCATCCAGTATTCTCACATCAATGTTTGCAGTTGTTATAGCGGCCAAAGCGGTAAGGCTCAATCTTGCAAATCCGGCCTTCCCGCTTTTTGACACCCCTCCTAAAAAGCCTCCAGCATGTTTCGGTAATATAAGCAGTATTTTCATTTAATGAAACAGATAACTTTCTGAATGTGTCTCATTTATTGAGGCAGCCCCGAACTCATCTCTATTTTCAGTACAATTGACACCGACTGACTAGTTTCTCTGTTCAGGGATAATGTAACTGATGCATACTCAATTTAAAAGTAATGAGATTTATCTTAATATATTATGACTTGGATTTGAAAGAAAGGAGAATAGATACATGATAAAAATCGCATTCCTGATCCCAATTAACAGAACTGAAAATGAGAAGAGCTTCTATGATTACAAGTGCATTCATAGAGTCCAAGTGCCGAAACATATTCATATAGCAAGAGGCCCGCAACATGTAGCTTTCCATAGTAAACTCACACCTTAATAAGATATTTCGAGAGTGCATATTCTGGCAGGACATCCTCACTTTTGGTGTTCCTGCTGATCAAGAAAATAATATCGTTTAATTTGCAATATCGGCTTCCTTCAAAATCATCCGCATACAGGTGTTATCGGTAACATCTGAACTGTTTCCATATTGACGATAACATGATGTTATAACCGAAATTTGAGCCATCGCTATTTCATTGATAAACAAGTAGAGTCTTCAATTTTGCGGGGGTTCGTATCTAAGGATTGTCGTGTTCTATTTATTACCCATTGTACTCTTCAGTATCAGGAAATTTTTAAGGTTGAGGAGTATAGGAAGGAACAGAGCATAAATATTTCATCCTGAAGTCACCAAGCCGTTTAAGACGTTAGAGTTATTTGTTCACCTGCAAGGGGACATGTTTCAAAGAATTGAACCTATGAGGAATAACTGTTGAAATATTTAACGTAAGGATCACTCAATGCAGACCGAAAATGCCCAGCTGAGAAGCCTTATCATGACGATTGCTATATTTGTTATTTGTTTAGCTGACTTTTAAATGCTCTTACAGCATACTCAGAAGCTTCCTCGATGCTTCCACCTAAGCCAAGCGCGTGACCATAGCTTTTTCCAGTCTTGGGATCCACTATTTTCACCGTATATTCGCGAATATAGTATCCGATTTCCTTACTCCAGCCTTTTTTTACATTTCCCAATACTAACGCTTGAACTTCAAAAATATTCCCAATTTTTGCTCTTGTTTCTGGGTTAAGTCGTGATGGATACAAATCTTGTTCCGAAATAACCTTTAGTAACTGATCTCGCTCAATGAGTTCAATCTTCGGAAAATTATGTTGTAAATAAAAAGCAAAAAAATCAGATGCTTCTTTGCCCCGATACCCTTCAAAGGGTAAAACAGCTACTTTTTTTACGTGTTTAACTTCGTTATGATCCAGATACCAGCCTGACGTTGCTTTGGATGATGTACAAGCTGCATGAAGTAATAGCATAATACTTAAAAAAATTATTCTTATTTTCTCCAGCATTTTTCTCCATTGAAATGCAAAAGTAATAGGATTTGTTTCTTTCATCGCAATTATTTATAAATCCATGATATCTGAGATAACAAGTGATTATATAATTTTCTGTAAATCACTGAAAAAATGAATACTACCTTTTACTTCAAAATTAAATTATTTTATTTGATTAATATATCTTATTCTACTCTACACTTTTTTTAGATGGGTTACAAGTATGGACTTTAGGAAAAAGTCCTTCTCTTATTCGATATGCCTACTGTAAAAGATAAATAAGGGAGTGACAGTGTCACCCCCTTCAACATTTTTTACTCCTCCCGTTATACCATCACAACTGAATCATCACATCCGTAAAGATTTGGTACATATTTGTCCGCAC
>CP070737.1:2011080-2058805 GCA_020347665.1 Nitrospiraceae bacterium | reverse complement strand
CACCCCGAACAAGCTGCGCTACACGAGGCAGGCAGGGCCCGCCTTTTCATTTCTGATTTCAGATTGCGGATTGAGGATATCCTAAATAAAAAATCCGATATTCAAAATCGTAAATCGTATCATCTTTTATCGTGTGCGTGATCGTATCGCCCGTTCAATTTCACGATCTGCTTCTTTCCGCTTTATGGTTTCCCTTTTTTCATACTGCCGCTTCCCTTTTGCAAGACCGATTTCGACTTTTATATGAGGGCCTTTACAGTAGAGTTTAAGAGGAATGAGGGAGTATCCCTTTTGTGCTGTCTTGGCCTGTAATTTCAAGATCTCTTTTTTGTGGAGCAGCAGTTTTCTCGTTCGGAGTGGCTCATGATTCATTATATTGCCGTGTTTATAAGGGCTTATATGGCAATTCAGCAGAAAAGCCTCCCCATCTTTAATGAGTACATAGCTGTCCTTGAGGTTTGCCCTGCCTTCTCTCGCTGATTTTACTTCTGTTCCCACAAGAGCTATCCCCGCTTCGCACTTTTCCTCTATATGGTAATCATGGAAGGCCTTTCTGTTCTGAGCTATGATTTTCATGGACAATAGTACCATGCAGCGGAGCTGAAAGAAAACAAGAGCACGGTCTGTTCACGTAAGGTTTTTTCTTTTTCTGCCCACCAAGGTCATCGAGGTAAGGGTGTTCCTATAGTTCGTATACGTGCTATATTTTTTTCTTCGTGAGAATTTCCGGATCCATTTTCTGATATACGGTCACTTCAGGATATTTTATCCTCTTGAATAGCATGTGATGTCTCATGAGCGATTCTGACTGGCCGATAAAGAGAAATCCCCTGTCACAGAGTGCTTCCCAAAAATTAGAGATAACCCGGTTCACTGCCCTGTTACTCATGTAAATCAAGACGTTTCTACAGAAGATAATATCCAGTTCCCGGCGACCCTGGAAATTCTTTGGGTCCATCAAATTACCCCTGACATAATGAACATATTTCATAATTTCAGAATGCAACTGATAGCTATTCTTATTTATGGAATCAAAATATCTTTGGATAACATTTTTTCCCAGTCCACGGAGTGCATAAGCGTTATAGATTCCTTTCTTGGCCTTTGCTATCTGTTCCGGATTGATGTCCATACCATATATCGTGATGTCCCAATTGGAAAGCGGAGTGCCGCTGGAATTAATACACAATGATATGCTGTACGGCTCCTGTCCGGCAGCAGAACCTGCAGAGAGGATTCTTATGGAACGATCTGAACGCATGAGCTTTTGCTTTTTCATTTTGTTGAGAAGATCCAGAAAAACAGTGAATTGTGCCTGTTCACGCAAAAAATAGCTCTCTGTGTTCATGACAGCTGTCATGGTACGGATAAGTTCCTTATTAGCCGTGGATTTCTTTGAAATGAGATTGAAATAATCAATAAACGATTTCATTTTGAGGCGCTTCACGTGCGGTTCAAGCAATTTTGCGAGCTGCTCCCTTGAGTGATGTTTTAATGCCAAACCAAATTGATCCTCGAAAAAGCCTCTGAAGAGCTCATATTCTTTTTTTGATATTTCTGGCTTCATTGGACTTCTTTATCCCGGGATAATCCGGTTATCTATGAATTATTCCTGCAATAAACTTGCCAGATTGAGTGTATCAGGCAGAATCAAAAACGTATAATACCAGTAGCGGACGGCATATGACCAGAAAATTGTTAAAGAAAAGAGGGGAGCTGCTTTCAAAAGAGACCGGGACTGTGTTCAAGGATCCGGGGGGTAAGATTACGGTTGCACTCTGTTACCCGAACAGCTATTCTGTTGGCATGTCGAGTCTTGGATTTCAGGGGATATATGGCCTTCTGAATGATATGCAGGATGTGGTATGCGAAAGGGCATTTCTGCCGGATACTGATGATATCGAAGAATTCAGGCGTACCGGGACAGAACTCTTTACTCTCGAATCGAAGAGGTCACTGTCCCGATTTGATATGGTTGCTTTTTCAGTCTCTTTTGAAAATGATTATCCGAACATCCTGAAGATGCTGAAGATGGCCAAGATACCGCTACGGCAGAGAGAGAGAGATGACAGACACCCGCTTCTCCTGATGGGAGGAATATGTGCCTTTTTCAATCCCGAGCCGCTTGCCGAGTTTTTCGACGTATGTTTCGTTGGTGAGGCAGAAGAGATGCTTTCTGAATTTCTGGAGTTATGCAGGCGAAGCAGCTCAAGAAACCGGTTGTTTGAAAAATCATCAGGGATAGAAGGAGTGTATATTCCCCGTTTATATTCTGTCGATTATGCTGATACTGGACAGATTATCAGGCGACGGGCAGTGCGGGGAGCTCCGGAGATAATAAGAAAGAGGACAGTTAAAGATCTTTCAAAGATATTTTTGAAAACGATCATTACATCTCCTGAAACAGAGTTTTCTGATATGTGTCTGATCGAGGTTATGCGGGGCTGTCCCTGGTCGTGCAGGTTTTGTCTTGCAGGACATATTTACCGGCCGTCGAGGAGAAAGGCACCAGAGCTCCTCAAGGAGGAAATAGGCGGAGTGCTATCACGGACAAAGCGGGTAGGTCTTATTGGATCATCTCTGTCAGATTATCCTTATATGCACGACATCCTGGAACTGGATGGAGTGGATTTTTCAATCACATCACTGCGAGCAAGTGTGAAAAGCGGGCAGCTGGTGCAGATGTTGAAAAATCATAAAAGTGTATCTATCGCCCCGGAGGCAGGAACTGATCGGTTACGTTTGGTCATTAACAAAAAGATTACAGAAGAAGATATCCTTGATACAGCAAAACTTATCCTTGATAGCGGGATTGAGACCCTGCGCCTGTATTTCATGATCGGGCTTCCAACAGAGACGATCGCTGATATCGAAGGAATCATTGCTCTTGTCAAAAAGGTGAGGGCACAGAACAGAAAGGGATTTATCACGCTCAGCATCAGCACCTTTGTTCCGAAGCCGTTTACCCCGTTTCAGTGGCATCCCATGGAACCCTTAAAGCACATCAAAGAGAAGGTCAGAATTATTAAGAAAGGGCTGTCTGGAGCTAAAGGTGTCAGAATATATAATGACGTCCCCAAATATGCGTATGTGCAGGGGCTTTTTTCCTCTGGCGACAGAAGGGTTGCCAGCAGTATTGAGGAAACCGCTTTCAACCATGCGTTTGGGGAGAATAGATCGAGGTCGTCAATAGACCGCGATTTTTATATCTTCCGGCAGAAGGAGAAGAATGAAGTCCTTCCATGGGATTTTATCGATGCGGGCATATCGAAAAATGCATTGTGGGAGGAATACATGAAGGCAATTATTCCATGAGCATTATTCTTATCGGTGCTACTTCTTTTGTGATTGCACTTTCGGGTGCACTGGTGCCCGGTCCTCTGTTTACCATAACGGTCAGTGAGTCTGTCAAGAGAGGATTTATCGCAGGACCATTGATCATACTCGGTCATGGAATCCTTGAGTTTATTATCATATTGTTGCTTATCTTCGGCATAACTCCTTTTCTTGCAAAAGATACTACACGGTTTGTTGTGAGTATTCTTGGTGGAGTTATCCTGATTATTATGGGTGTAATGCTCGTGAGGGATGCAAGAACCGTAAAGCTGAATATGTTGGTCGCAGAAAAGAAGAAAACCGTATTCGGTCCTATCATCTCCGGCGTTATTGGAAGTATATCAAACCCGTATTGGACCATCTGGTGGGTAACCATAGGCCTCGGCTATCTGGTAAGTTCTCTTCAGTTTGGCATTATCGGGGTCGCGGTGTTTTTTTTCGGACATATATCAGCCGATCTTGTCTGGTACAGCATCATATCATATGCTGTATCAAAAGGCCGCACTGTCATAGGAGAAAGGGGATACCGGTATATGCTTTATACCTGCGGGGGGTTTTTGGTTGTGTTTGGCGCGTGGTTCATAAAAGGGATACCATAAGCATGAAACAGAAAAGCGTATTGAATTTTAATGGAATAGTAACTACTATAGATATATTTCAATGATTAAAAATTGCATTTCATAATGGAAGATGGTCTTCTTCGAGAGAATATTGCGGGCGTATTGAAGCGGATCTCGAATGCTGCGGAGAGAGCCGGGAGGTCTCCGGATACAATCAGGCTGATAGCAGTTACAAAAACGGTTAACAGGCATGTTATAAAGAGGGCAATCGCAATGGGTCTCAAGGACTTTGGAGAGAACAGGGTTCAGGAGGCACAGCAGAAGGTGATGAGTGATGAATTACGAGTCAGGCGTGACATAATAACGTGGCATTTTATAGGGCATCTTCAGAAGAACAAGGCCAGAATTGCGGTCAACCTCTTTGATATGATCCAGACGGTTGATTCATTTGAACTGGCCGAATTAATTAACAAACATGCTGAAGACACAGGTAAAACACAGCACGCCCTAATTCAAGTAAAACTTTCAAAGGAATCTGCTAAGACTGGAATATTAAAGGAAAACATAAGGGATATAATGGTGAAACTAGGATCGCTGAGAAATGTTATAATTGACGGTCTTATGACCATGCCTCCTTTTTTTGATGACCCCGAAGAAACGCGGGGTTACTTTAACGAGTTGAGGTTATTACAAAAAGAGTTGGAGAGCGATGGCTTCAGCCTGCCCGAGCTCTCTATGGGGATGACGAATGATTTTGAAGTGGCGATTCAGGAGGGTGCTACAATGATACGGGTTGGTACGGCACTTTTTGGAGAACGGGAAAAGCGATGAATTCTCTCTCAGCAAAAAGGAGGAATGATTGAGATGATCGGTTTTATTGGTGGGGGTAATATGGCAGAAGCGCTGATAAAAGGGCTGATATCAGAGGGTAAGAAGAATATTATTGTATCTGATCCATCAGAAGAGCGGCGTGATTATCTGGCGCGCTCCTATAGCGTCTCGGTTTCAGCATCCAACAAAGAAGTGGTGTCATCGAGCGCGATTATCATCCTTGCGGTAAAACCACAGATCATAGAAGGCGTTCTTGATGAGATCGCAGGGTTAATCAGTGATCAGCAGACGATCGTCTCGGTTGCGGCCGGGATTACCCTTCCATATCTTGAATCAAAGCTCAAAACGAAGCGGGTCATAAGGGTGATGCCGAATACACCAGCCCTAGTAAGGGAGGGCATGGCTGTAATGTCGTCATGCGGCTGTCTGCTTGAGCAGGAGGTTGCTGCGGTCAGGGGTATCCTGATGTCTGTAGGGAAAGTTATTACCTTGCCGGAATCACTGATGAATGCAGTGACAGCACTGTCCGGCAGCGGGCCTGCATTCATAGCTATGTTCATAGATGCATTGATTGAGAGCGGTGAACAATCCGGCTTGAGCGCTGCGGACGCTAAGATGCTTTCGATTCAAACCCTCTTAGGCACGGCACGGCTCCTGGATACGGGACTGACCCCCCAGCAGTTGAGGGAAATGGTAACGTCTCCCGGCGGGACAACAGCTGCGGGCCTTCATGTGTTTGAGCAAAAGAATCTGAAATCCATTGTTCATGAAGCTATCACTGCTGCAAAAGAAAGGGCCGAAGAACTAGGAAGGAACGAATAATGTTTATAATTGGCAACTTTATCATTGCGGTCGCCTGGCTGGCAGGACAGGTACTGGGTATTTATATGTGGATTATTATTATTGCGGCTTTGCTGAGTTGGGTGAATCCGGATCCGTACAATCCGATAGTCCGTTTTCTGTATGCCGTTACCGAGCCGGTTTTACGGCCGATCAGACGATTGATCGGGCACAGCCTTGGCCCTGTCGATATTTCACCTCTTATTGTTATTCTGGGTATTATATTTATCCGGCAGTTCCTGATTGTTACGCTTATGGAAATTGGTTATAAATTAAAAGGAGGGGTACTATGAGGATTACTCCACTTGATATTCAGCAGAAACAGTTCCCTGTAAAATTCAGGGGCTTCGATGTTGAGGAGGTGTATGCTTTCCTTGAAGTGATTCGGGAAGAGATGGAAGAACTTCTGAGGGAAAACGCATCTCTTAAGGAAAATGTACACAGGGCTGAAATTCAGATGAAAGAATTCAGGGATATGGAAACGACGTTGAAGGAGACGCTTATGACGGCTCAGCAGATGGTCGATGAATATAAGACGACTGCAAGAAAAGAAGCCGAACTTTTTATGAAAGATGCAGAGATTAAGGCTGACCATCTCATAAAAGAAGCCCAGGAAAAGGTCATTAAGATTCACGAAGATATCGTCGACCTGAAAGGGATACGTCGCCACTTTAAGGAGGAGCTCAAAAGGCTTATAGAAGGTCATATGAGAATGCTCGATTTTGACAGAGAAACCGAAGACGCAGAAAACACAGAGGAGAGTGAGTGAGTTCATCCAGGGAATATAAAGCCTTAAAGGGAATGCAGGATGTCCTTCCACCCAATAGTTACCTTTGGAAAAAGACCGAAGAAACGGCTGAAGAAATTTTTACTGCGTATGGATACCGGCCGATACGACCACCGATTGCAGAGACAACTGATCTTTTTACAAGGAGCATCGGAGAAAACACGGACATTGTGGAAAAAGAGATGTATACATTCAATGACAAGGCCGGAAGAAGTGTTACGCTTCGACCAGAAGGAACCGCATCCGTTGTGCGGAGTTATGTGGAACATCACCTTTACACACTGCCGTCACCACAGAAGTATTATTACTCCGGACCGATGTTCCGGTATGAAAGGCCTCAGTCCGGGCGTCTCAGGCAGTTTTATCAGATAGGGGCTGAAGTTTTCGGAGCAGCATATCCATGGATGGATGCAGAAATGCTTTCGATGCTCAGGCATTTTCTCGAACGACTTCATCTCAGTGATCTCAGCATAGAGGTGAATTCCATAGGATGTAAGCAGTGCAGGCCTGCGTATAAAACGGCACTCCTCGACTTTTTCTCGGACAAACGGGTTCAACTCTGTGTTGACTGTAAAAGAAGATATACAGTCAACCCGCTCAGAATACTTGACTGTAAAGTTGCCGGATGTACTGCTGTCAGAAAGGAGGCCCCCCGGGTAACCGATCATCACTGCTGTGACTGTGAATCTCACTTTGAACGTTTCCAGGCAACGCTCAGGAATTTCGGAATTACCTATAATGTTAATCCGGAAATGGTCAGGGGTCTTGACTATTATACCCGGACGATCTTTGAGATTACGAGCAAGGATCTTGGTGCACAGAATGCCGTTGTCGCCGGAGGGAGATATGACGACCTCGTGAAAGAATTTGGAGGGCCTGATACCCCGGCTATCGGATTTGCTGCAGGGATGGAAAGGATTGTTGAACTATTGAATAGATCTGGTGCGTCAGCGCTACCGTCGCCGGATGCTTTCATTTCATTACTGGGAGAGCAGGCATGCAGAAAAGGTATCCTGATTGCGGATGATTTGAGGACAAAGGGATTCTGGGTGGAACTGGGAGACCCGGAGGCTTCGTTAAAAAGCCAGATGAGACGTGCTGATAAAGTATCAGCACGATATGTTTTTGTTATCGGTGATAAGGAGATCGATTCAGGAAACGTGCAGTGGAAAAAGCTTTCAGATGCTTCACAGGGTCTGATCTCCTTATCCGGGATATATGATTTTCTCGCAGATAAAGCAGGCTAGAAATAATCTTGGAAAGATTTTATGTGTCTCGGTAAATCTGAGCATAATACACAATGCAACACATCAAAGATAGAATACAGGTTCGGATGATTTGCACTACCATTCATGCCATCCCAGATGTATGATCCCTATAAAATTATGTTTTTTCGGGCTTTTTTCTGATGTTTAAAACAAAGATCTTTTATAAGCTGATGATCATCCTGCTCATTTTTGCCGCTATGATACTAGTACCGTATACGTACACGATTGTTATTCAGGTAAACAAACTGATTGAACTGGAAGAGTCTTTTGATCAACCGCAGAGCCAAGAGGTCCTGGAGGCACACCGGTTGTTCGTATCCAATCTTTTCAAGGGAACTACACCGTATATCATTTACACGGTAATTCTTGCCTTTGGCCTTTCAATCTTTTTTATGAGGAATCTACTCTTATCGCTGAAACAGCTCCAGCGCGGTACCGAGGCAATTCGGGACGGTACGTTCGAAACGAAACTCGAGGTGCTTACTGACGATGAGATCGGTGATCTTACCATAGCGTTCAACGAAATGTCCGATACCTTAAAAACAAAAACACTGGAACTCGAAAAAAAAGATACATATTTCAGGGAAATGATGGATCCCCTGTGGGTTGTCGATGAACATGATCATATCACGGATATTAATCCTGCGTTTACGCGGCTTTTTGGTTATGAGAAAGATGAAGTCCTGGGCGCCTCTATTTATGATTTTTTTGATGAAAAAAATGCCTTAACGATGTATCGACAGCTGAACGAAAAGAGGGTGAAGGGAATCGCCTCAATGTATGAAATTGAGGTCATAACTAAGAAAGGTTTATTATTTCCTGTGCTTATCAGTGGAGCCCCTATCTATGCCGGGGATAAAATTGTCGGTAAGATCGGAATATTAAAAGATTTCAGGGAACAAAGTGAGCTTAAGAATGAATTGAAGCGGTCCAAAGAATATGTTGAGACAATAATGGATAGTATAAAGGATGAAATGCTTGTTATTGACAGAGATTATCGGGTCACGATGGCTAATCAGGTCGCGCGTTCAAATCTGGAAGGTTCTCTGGAAGGTGATTTCTGCTACAAGATTGCACATAATCTGGATCAGCCATGCTGGATTAGGGGGTACGACTGTCCTGCCCAGATGGTTTTTAAAACCGGCGATCCCTATACTGCAACACACAAACATGTAACAAAAGCAGGATTAAAATATCATGAAATTGTTGCAACTCCTATAAAAGATGCTGCTGGTGATGTTACAAATGTCATAGAACTGTACAGGGATGTTACCGAACGGGTAGAGCATAGCAAAAAGATGAATCGGAAAAACAGGGAGCTGTCCGTGCTGAATAGCATAGCGCATATTCTCAGCCAGTCTCTCAAGGCAGAAGAGATTTTTTCGTCTGTTCTTGACAAGGTTATTGACATGCTGCATATGGACGGCGGCGGTATATACTTTATTGATGATTTAGAAAGGGATATGCGCTGTGCGTATCACAGGTCTCTTTCCGAGGAATATCTGAAGAAGTATGGCAGGATGCGGCTCGGTGAGGATCTGCCCGGCAAGGCTGCAGTGACCGGACTGGTCATTACCATAAACGATTTATCAAAAGACCGGCGCTTAGAAGATTCACTATTTAGACACTCTGGTATCAGGGGGTATTGCTGTATTCCCATCAGGGGGAAGGAAAAAATTATCGGGGTCTTCTGCCTCTTCAGTATGCATGCATATGAATTTACCGTTGAAGAAGAGCGTATACTGCACGCCATAGGCGAGATGACCGGTATTGCAGTAGATAATGTAAAACTCTATGAAAAGATGCGAGACCTGTATGAAACTCAGCGGCAGCGCAGGGAGGAAGAGCATGCGCAGCTCCTTTCCCTCTCTGAGAAATTCGGCTCTATAGTTAATCTCGGGGATGTCATGACGCAGGTATTGATACTGATTAAGCAGTTCACCCGGGCTGATTTTTGTTGGGTGCTTCTGAACGATAAAAACGGCAACCTTGTCCTGCGCGCTGTTTCGGAGAATACCGGCGATGAAGACACCATTATGTATGCGAGCGATACGCGTTCCTTTGAACGGTATGCATTGGAACGAAAAACACCGGTACTCGTTCATGATATGCTGACCCAGGAGAAGTTTTATATTAACCCTCTGTTACGAGAGCGTTTATACACCTCTGCCCTTTCATTACCTATGCTTAGCGGTCATAAGCCGGTCGGAATCTGTTCTCTGTATTTCATCGCAAAGAGGCTTTTCAGGGAAGAAGAACTTCATTTTCTCCAGATTGTCGTCAATTCTCTAACCGTTGCTGTTCAGCGATCTGAATTGCATAGAGAGGTTATTTCCAAAACAGGCCTGTCTGATACGATCCTGAACAGCGTGCAAGATGCAATAATTACGGTTGACCATAACGGCAGGACCGTATCGATTAATAAGGCCTTTACAGATATTTCGAATATTTCCATGAAAAGTGCGATCGGACTCAGTCTATGCGATCTTTTGAACTTTAGTGATGAAAATGACATGATGTGTGTAACACTTGATGAATGTCTGGTAACAGCATTACAGGGCAAGAGTGTCAGAAGGGATGGCGAACTGGAAACAACATACGGCGATAAAATGTTTGTCAAGATAAGCAGTGATCCGGTGCTTGATGCCGATCAATCTGTTACGGGTGCTGTTTTTGTTTTAAGAGATATGAGCAAAGAAAAAAATATCGACAGAATTAAGACTGAAATCATTCGATCTGTTTCTCATCAGTTCAGGACTCCCCTGTCTGCCATAGTCGGCATGTCAGAAATGATCCTTGAAGACGGGATGGAACCCGAGAAATCCAGACAATATATCGAAACGATTCTCGACGAAGGCATCAGGCTGTCCAATATGGTTTCTGAACTTCTGAGCATAGCAAAGATAGAGAGTGGAAAAGAAAGAATGCATCCGAGGCCCGTGGATGTCAGACATTTGTTAAAGACGGTTAAGAAAACGTTTTCGCCCGTTGTCAGGAAGAAGAAGGCGGTTATTAACCATCGGGTTGATGTTAAAGAGGATCTTATAGTAGATGAAGAGAAATTGCGGGAAATGTTACTTGTTATAGTTGATAATGCGCTCACGTTTTCTGATGATGGATGTCGTGTTGATATATCAATTGACAGAGTGGGTGATATGGTCGAAATTACCGTGGCAGACACGGGATGGGGAATATCCGATGAAGATATCGGCCATCTCACTGAGAGATTCTATAGAGGAAGACATGGAGACAAGGTCAAGGGAACAGGCCTTGGTCTTTCATTATGCCAGGAAATTGTAACGATGCATGGAGGTACTATGAAAATCGAAAGCACGGTAGGCAAGGGCACGGATGTTATTCTGCAGATTCCATGTGGAGGGAAGGATGCATAAAGTTATGGTCATAGATGATGAGCCGTTCATTCTCATGATGATTGAGGATAAACTTAAAAAA
Organism: Nitrospiraceae bacterium; assembly: GCA_020347665.1. Classification (GTDB taxonomy): domain Bacteria; phylum Nitrospirota; class Thermodesulfovibrionia; order Thermodesulfovibrionales; family UBA6898. The sequence continues at coordinate 2,047,730 of CP070737.1, read as the reverse complement.
GCTAATATTATGGTTGTTGCGCTCAGAGAAAGCAGAGATGCGGTCGAGGTTATCAGGAAAGAAAAACCGGATCTCATTATTTTGGATTGGATGATGCCGGAGATCAGCGGTATTGAAATCTGTAAAACTTTGAAAGAAGATTCGGAACTTCAGAATATCCCTGTTTTTATGTTGACCGCAAAAGGTCAGGATGAAGATGAAAAGCTCGGACTGCAATACGGTATAGCGCGGTATATTACCAAGCCATTTAGCCCGAAGGCACTGCTTAGTATGGTCGAGGAGACGCTCGGAAAACACAGTCCATGAGATGCTGTGAAAGAGATCATGAGATGTTCAGCGACACAGCATTTATGCACTGGGTAAGATCATTTACCCTACTGCATTGAATGAACGAATTCTGAAGGGTACGCCCAGTTGTTGAGCGATTCTTTTGCACTGTGCAATATTGACGTCTTCAAGATTCACAACGGTAATCTGGACCTCGGGAATTATTTCCTTTGCCAATCGAATGAAGTCGATCACCGCTGTAAAGGCATTTTCATAAAGGGGCCTGCAAATGCGGTTATACGTTGTTTCATCGTGAGCATCCATACTTACTGAGATCCTGTCCACTATGCCTTTCAGCTCCGGAACAATGTTTTTTTTATGGATCAAATTTGCGTGACCGTTTGTATTGACTCGTACCGTGCCGCCTTTTTTCTTGACCCATTGTGCAATATGTTTGACCACGTCAAGCCGTTGAAGTGGCTCGCCATAGCCGCAAAATACGACTTCCCTGTATGCTGCAGGATTACCAATGGCTTCTTTAATCTCGCCTTCAGTTGGTTCATGATCAAGTCTGAGCTTATGGCCCTTGACATAGTCAGTATGAAACTTCACACAGAAGGAACATTTGTTTGTGCATCTGTTGGTTATATTGAGATAGAGGCTGTCCCTGATTTTATACGCTATTACAGCTTTCTCAGATATGACCCCTATGCCGAAAGCGCGCTTTGCATTAAGCGTTGTTATTCTGGCTAAATCTTCGTAATTAATATTTCTGAGTTCTGCAACGTGTTTGACCGTGTGCTGTAAATATGACGGTTCATTTCTCTTTCCCCTATACGGGAGTGGCGCAAGATAGGGTGCGTCGGTCTCAATGAGCAGATAATCATCTGGTACAAGGCGCGCAACCTCTTTTAACATGGAGGCTTTTTTGAATGTAACCGGTCCTGCTAGAGAGATATAAAAACCGAGAGACATGACTTTTTCTGCCATATCGACATCTCCTGAAAAACAGTGAAATACACCTCTGCTAACATCTGCATCTCTCAGTATGCGGATGGTATCGTCTTGTGCTTCCCGGCTATGAATAATTAAAGGCAGGCCGGTTTCCTGAGACAGCATTATATGTTTCACAAAAACTTCCCTCTGGTCGTTTCTTGGCGAGTTGTTGTAATGATAATCCAGGCCGGTTTCGCCGATTGCGACTACTTTTTCATTTTTAACATATTCTTTGAACTTATGATAAATGCTATCGCTGAAATCCCTGGCCTCATGCGGATGCAAGCCACATGACGTATAGATAAAATCGTAGTCCTGAGATAGTTTTATTCCTTTCTCGATGCTTTCACAGTCGGATCCGACGGTTACTATTGCTTCAATACCGGCATTCCGTGCGCGCTGTAAAACTGCATCCCGATCATTATCGAACGCTTCCATTTCCAGGTGGCAGTGGGTATCGATTAGGACAGGTTGTGAATATGGAGCGCAGGAAGAAGGGGACAAGGAATCCTTTGTCTGATCACTCATCACATGTTACTCATAACTAACACTAGGCACCGAATTTCTTCAATCGCCCAGCGTTCGCAAGAGCCAAAGGCATAAGATGAATGGTCCGCAGTATACCGAGTTCCCCCTTGAGGCATTCACGTTCAGAAAAAGCAGTGCACAGATTGCCAAGCACGTAAGGAGATTTAATAAGGAATGGCACCGGATGCCAGCTGTGTGACTTCAGCTGAGACGGAGTTGAATGATCGCCGGTAATGACAAGCACCTCAGGATTTAGCTCAATGATCTGAAGAAGCAATCTGTCTGCTTCTTCAATTTTAAGTGTTTTTTTGTCGTAATTGCCGTCCTCTCCAGAAGAGTCGACTTTCTTGATGTGAAGGAAGAAAAAGTCGTAATTATTATAGTGCTTTTTTAAATAATCTATTTCGTCCTGAACAGTACCATGGATATCAGGTGCTGTCATTCCGACGAGTTTGGCAAGTCCCCGGTACATAGGATAATTTGCGATGGCCAGGGCATTGAGTCCGTACGCCTCGGAAAAAGAAAGAAGATGAGGAATTACTGAAAACCCCCTCAGCAGTACGTAGTTAGCCTTATCCTCGTTCTGCAGAACAGCAGCGGCTTTATGCAGGAACTGCTGTGCAATCGATACCACTTTTTCAGCCGCCTGAGATGATCCAACAAGCTGTAGCGGGGGTTTGCCTTCCTGTTGAGGATCAGAATCATTAATTGCTGCTGCATCCGGGAACAGCGGTTCCGGAAACCTGAATATGACCGCGAATCTGTGTTCCATTCCAGGAGCCAAAATGATTTCGCAATCGTCAATTCTTCTGATGTTATGCTGTAATTTTTCTGTTAATAAGCCGCTCTTTTCAGTGGGTATTCTTTCGGCTCTTCTATCTGTAATAATACCACCTCTATATGTAGCATAATTGCAGCGTACTGCTACATCAGTCTTCCCTACCTCCATACCGAGACCGAGTGCTTCCAGAATACCCCTGCCAATCTGATGTTCCAGTGGATCATACCCGAACAGCCCAAGATGTCCCGGGCCGCTTCCAGGCGTGATTCCGAATGAAACCGGTATATGCAGCCCGCATGCGGCACTCCGTGCAAGTGCATCCATATGAGGTGTATGCGCATTTTCGAGCTCGGTCTTGCCATCAGTGGGTAGGCCGCCAAGCCCGTCAAGCACAACCAATATGATTTTTGAGTTATTCCCCTGAATCAGGTGCTGTACCACATGCTGCATGACTAGAATATTACTGTAAAAGGGAGACATTTTCAAGTTTAGAAGCAAGCTCCTTATAATAGCAGACACCTGACTGTCATCCCGGAGATCGTCCTAAACAATACAGGTTTATGCATTGCCCCTAAAGCATTCAATATCATCAGTGGCTTTTATGGTATAGTGTAACAATAACAATGAATATTACCGTAGATAATTTGTCAGGAAAGTTTCTCATTGCAGCACCGGGCCTGAACGACCCGCATTTCAGCAGAACGGTTATTCTCATCTGTGATCATACAGAAGACGGCGCATTCGGTTTGGTTATTAACAGGGTGCTTATGAACAGCTTTCGTCCCCTGCTTGATTCGTTTGATATCAAGAGCAGTGTTATAGACCTCCCTGTTTATTATGGAGGTCCTGTGAAACCAGAGCAGGGATATGTTCTGTATTCACCGATCTATGAACGCTATGTTTCTATAAAAATATCTGAAAAGATTGCACTCACCGCATCCAGGGAAATTCTCCAAGATATTGCAAACGGCAAAGGTCCCAGAAATTTCATGTTTTCACTGGGCTTTGCCGGCTGGGATGCAAATCAATTAGAGGAGGAAATTATGTTCGATAGCTGGATTATCGCTCCTTTTGAAACTTCCATTATTTTCAGTACACCGGTCAACGAGCGGTGGGCCTGCGCAGCGCGCTTGGCCGGAATTGACTTTAACAGATTCGTAAGCTGGAGCGGGAATGCATGATTGTTCCGATAACAGAGACAGTATCAAGGAGATGATGAAGGGAGTGCAACGTTCAGGGATCTTGGTCAGAATACAGCCTGGTTACTTAAAAAAGATACATGGTTGAGATGCACTGTTTAACCGAGGTCAAGTTTTTCTATTATCCTTACGATGATTGTATTTGCCACGGGAAGTCCCTTTCCTGTCAATCTAATTGAATCCATGTCCATTTCCATGAATCCACTATCAAAGAATTCACTGCACGCTTCGACCACAGGATAGTCAGACAAGTTTATCCCACGTATGTTAAGTCCTTCCCTTTTTCGCAAACCAAGAAAAATATGCTCTTTTATGTGCTCGGATTTATTCAGCTCGGCAGATTCTGACTGAGGAATTGTGCCGCTGGTTATGCATGTGATATAGGACCGGATATTATCAGTGTTTTTAAATCGGGTGCCCGATAGAAAGGAATGCGCTCCAGCTCCTATGCCTGCATACTGCCCCCTGTCCCAGTAGTTGAGATTGTGGGCGCACCTGAAATCAGGCATGGCAAAATTCGATATTTCGTAATGCTGAAAACGACTGGCAGTTAACCGTTCAATCGTGTAATGGTACATGTCAAGAATATTCTGTTCATCGGGCAGGGCAATCAGATTTGCTTTTATGTGGTCATAAAGCTTTGTATTCATTGCCGGAGTCAGTTCATAAGCTGATACATGAGACAAAGAAAGTTCAGTTGTTTTAGCGATCGTTTTCTTCCAGCCGCGGAGAGTTTGCATCGGTATCCCATAAATCAGATCAATCGATATATTCTCGAAGCCGGATGCTCTCAGCAGATTGATGGCTGTGAGAGTATCAGACGATCGATGGCTTCGTCCGAGGCTGGCAAGTTCACCGTCGTCAAAGGATTGGGCACCAATGCTGATCCTGTTTATTCCCAGAGCGCGCAGCATATCAGATTTGGATCTGTCTAAGGTTCCCGGATTTATCTCAACAGTGATTTCAGGCCTCGACGAAAATGAAAAATGTCTTTTCATGAACTGAAACAGCTTTATGAAGCATTCTTCAGAAAGCATGGAAGGGGTCCCGCCTCCTATATATACTGTTTCCAGTCTGTCGGCACCATCACTTTTGAGCACGAGCTCTTTGCATAATGCATCCACATAAACTGTGGCCAGCGATTCTGAATACGTTACTGAAAGAAAATCGCAATACATACATTTACTCATGCAGAACGGAATATGAATATACAGGGATTGATACATCCCTATATTCTAAATCAATGCTATGAAAATGACATACCCTCAAGGGAAAATTCTTTTCGTGAGTTCGCGTGTTACGGATACGCAAAGCTTGTTTACCGGTAACATCGGAATATGATCTGGAAGCCTGTTGATTAATGTCTTTATGGTATAGTACGTCCATCTGACAGCAGGCCTCTTGGGACAAAAGATTTTTTAAAACGCTCTATGTTAAAATGCTGATATGACTGAAGAAATTGGCGTTGTCAACAGCATCCATGGTGCGTATGCCGTTGTTAAAGTCCCGAGAAAGAGTTCATGCGACGGTTGTACGTTAGGAACCTGCAAGCCGGATGACCAGTCAATGGAAATTGAAGCATTCAATCAGGCCGGGGCCCAGGTGGGCCAGAAGGTAAAGGTTGTCATATCATCTTTTACGTACATGAAAGGTTCGATGCTTATTTATGGATTTCCGGCGGCTGCACTCGTTTTTGGGGCGGTTCTGGGCAAGGAGGTTTTCAGTCGATTTTTTCCCGCGACTGACTCTGATGTTCTCTCAGCGGTTTTCGGCTTCTCTGCACTTGTTATCTCATTTGTAATGGCGAGAATCTGGCTGAGCCGTTCATCCCGGAAAGTTGAATCCAAGCCGGTTATACAGGACATCGTAGGTTCTTAGTACGCAGCGCAGTGATTCGGTTCTGTACCGATAGGGAAAAGAATTTATTTTATAGAGGGGGTTCTTATGGCAAATATTGAGATATCCAATATCAGAAATGTCGCTTTTATCGCACATGGCGGCGCCGGAAAGACGTCTCTTGTCGAGGCAATGCTTTATAAATCGGGTATGACGGGACGCTTGGGAAGTGTTATGGATGGAACGACGACAACAGACTACGAACCGGAGGAAATTGACAGAAAGATTACGATTACATCATCGCTGGCCTTTTGTGACTGGAATACCTATCGGTTTAACCTTATTGATCCCCCTGGGTTTATTAATTTTCTAGAAGATACAAAGTCGTGTCTGAGAATTGTTGACGGGGTTGTGGTTATCGTAAGCGCTCTTTCCGGGGTGAAGGCCGAGACACAGAAAGTCTGGCAATACGCTGATGAATATGGCATTCCCCGGATCGTTTTTGTGAACAAGATGGATAAGGACAATGCAAGTTTTGAACGGGCTCTCGATGATGTTGAAAAAGCATTCGAAAAAGAACCGATACCTCTCAGTATCCCGATAGGTTCTGGAGAGAATCTTTCCGGAGTGGTTGATATCGTACATCAAAAGGCATACACCACAAAAGCTAATAAAACAGAAGAGATTGCAATCCCCGGCGAGATGACGGAAGCGGTTGATACGTACAGAAAAAAACTCGTTGAAAAAATCGCTGAATCTGACGATGGGCTTTTGGAAAAATACCTTGAAGGCGGAGAATTGACCGAAGAAGAAATTATCAAAGGGATAAAGGACGGATCATATTCGATGAAATTTATTCCCGTGGTCTGCGGATCAGCAGTAAAAAATATCGGCATTGGTTATCTGCTTGATTCGATGATTCTCTGCCTGCCGTCTCCTGCAGAGAAGGCTGCCCTGACGCCTATTAAGGGAAAGAATCCGAAGGATAACTCTGAGTTGGTTATACAGCCTTTAGAAAATGAGCCGCTCTCTGCCTTTATCTTTAAGACGATCGCAGATCCCTATGCGGGCAAGCTGTCGTTGTTCAGGGTTTATTCCGGAGCAATAAAATCGGACTCGAACGTATACAACGCCTCATTAGGATCAAAAGAACGCATTGGACAGCTCTTTTATCTGATGGGTAAAAAGCAGACCCCTATCCAGTTTCTATCCGCGGGAGAGATAGGCGGTGTGGCAAAGCTCAAGAGCTCCGGTACCGGTGATACCCTGTCTGATGAGACCAGACCGACTATCTTTGATAAGGTGCAGTTTGCCGATCCCATTATCTCATACGCTATAGCACCAAAAAAGAAAGGAGATGAAGAAAAAGTCAGCATTAGCCTGCAGAGGGTTCTTGAAGAAGATCCAACACTCAAATTTTCAAGAGATGATGAGACAAAGGAGATGATACTGTCGGGTATGGGGCAGGTGCATCTTGAGGTTGCCCTCGAGCGCCTGAAAAGAAGGTTCGGGGTTGAAGTGGATATGAAGACACCGAAGGTTCCCTACAGAGAGACTATTAAGACGTCCACGAAAGTCCAGGGAAAGTACAAGAAACAGTCTGGGGGGAGGGGACAGTATGGAGACTGCTATATTCAGGTTGACCCAATGGGACGCGGTGTCGGATTTGAATTTGTAGACAAAATAGTCGGAGGCGCTATCCCGCGGCAATATATACCAGCGGTCGAAAAAGGTATTGTTGAAGCAATGCATGAAGGCGTGATTGCCGGTTATCCCATTGTTGATCTGCGGGTTTCTCTGTATGACGGATCATACCACTCTGTTGATTCCTCAGAAATGGCTTTTAAGATAGCCGGTTCCATGGCTATTAAAAAGGCGATCCAGGAAGCGAAACCGGTTTTGCTGGAACCGATTGTCAAGGCTGAGGTTAATACTCCAGATGAAACGCTGGGCGCTGTCATCGGTGACCTTAATGCTAAGAGAGGCAAGGTACAGGGGGTGGAGCCTCAGGCTGGCGGAAACCAGCGGATTACAGCGCTCGTGCCGATGGCGGAGATGCTTACCTATGCAAATCAGCTCCATAGCCTGACCTCGGGAAGAGGGCTGTATTCCATGGAATTTTCTCACTATGAAGAAGTCCCTGCGCACCTCGCGCAAAAGATTATTGCTGAGCGGCAGGCTCAAAAAGATGAAAAAGGTTCGTAAAACGTTCACCAAGTGCTTCCCATCGCTCTGTGTGCTTTTTATCGGTTGCGGGTTTGCAACTGCGGGCATGTCGGATGAGAATGTTCTTAACGGACAGGAAGTCGAAAGAGAACGGAAAACCGGGGTTTTAGAGAAGGGTTCCAGGATTAGCGTTCAGGATAATCGGCTGAGTGTTGAGCTTGTCGATGCTCAATTCGGAACCGTAATTGACAGCGTAGCGAAACAATCGGGATTTTCTGTCGTGATCAATAGTAATGTTAAACAGAAGAAGGTATCCACGAAATTCCAGAATATTGATCTGGAGAGGGGCATTATCAGACTGTTGAAATTAGTAAGGGAAAAGAATTATTTGATCCATTATGATAAGAAGGGAATGGTTAGCAAACTTGAAATCTATAGTGGAGAGGCAGTTTCATCTGTCGCTGCACGACCGGCGGTTTCTTCAAGGCCCCCGGCCCAGCGTCCTTCCAGAGTTTCTCCAGCCTCCCGGCGGAGGCCCACGAGCTCTCCTGCTGCAGTAAAACCGCGAGTGCCTCGTAGAAGAGTCACGCGTCCCCGGCCACGGGTTCAGCCGCCGCAGACAGAGAACATAAATGAAGCTATGGAGAACAAAAACAGAGAAGGTGTGCGGGGAGATCTCGAAGAAGAACCTGTGGGAGTTGTCCCGTATGTTCCGCCGAAACAGCAGCCTGCCTTTGTACCAGCTGTAAAGTAGTTATCATACCGGTTTTGTTCCTTCTTAATATTTGAATTCAATGCACATTTTAGCTATCATAGACCGATGAAGGCATTGATATTAAGCGGTGGAAAAGGAACGCGGCTCAGACCGTTGACATATTCGGGCGCTAAACAGCTCGTTCCCGTTGCGAACAGGCCCATTCTTTTCTATTGTATTGATAACATTGTTCGTGCCGGAATAACAGATATCGGGATAATCATTTCCCCGGAGACGGGGCAAGAGATACGGGAGGCGGTGGGAAACGGGAAACAATGGAAGGCAAAAGTTACCTATATACTTCAGGATGAACCGGCAGGCCTTGCCCACGCAGTTAAAGTTGCAAAGGGGTTTCTGAAAAACAATCCTTTTGTCATGTATCTGGGCGACAATCTCATTGGCACTGATATAAAGAAATTTGTAAAAGAGTTTATAAAGAAGAAATCAGATGCGCTTATTTTGCTGAAAGAAGTTGTAAATCCGAAACAGTTTGGCGTGGCTGAGGTATCCAGGAATGGAAGCATAATAAGACTTATTGAGAAGCCTGAAAGGCCGCCTTCAGACCTTGCGCTCGTGGGTGTCTATATGTTTTCGCCGCAGATTCATAAGGCGATATCCCGAATAAAACCGTCACAACGCGGTGAACTGGAGATAACTGATGCTATTCAGGAAATGATATTGATGGGGCGAAAAGTGAAAAGTTTTGTGCTGGAAACGTGGTGGCTTGATACAGGGAAGAAAGATGATCTTCTCGTGGCGAATGCAATTGTACTTGATGAGTGGGGTATGATCAAGATAAAAGGCACAGTTGACAAATCAAGTAAGATCATCGGAAGGGTTACACTTGATGAGAATTCCGTGATCCAGGCGAGTACGATACGGGGACCTGTTGTTATCGGGAAAAATACGGTTATTGAAAATTCAGTTATTGGACCACACACCAGCATCGGTGATGATGTCAGAATAATGAATTCTTCTGTTGACCACTCTGTTATTATGAACGGCAGTGAGGTTATCGATGTTGAGAGGCTGGAAGAGAGTTTAATAGGCAGGCGAGTGAGGATTTTCAAAAATAGCCGGCACAAAACACTCAGACTGATGCTGGGTGATGATTCTGTAATGGAGGTGTGAAAGCTCTGGAAGGGATTATCATCAAGGAGTTGGACGTATTCGAAGACCAGCGAGGCTGGCTCGTTGAAATATTCAGAGAAGATGATATGGCGTTTCGTCCGGTAATGTCCTATGTATCAATGACACAACCAGGCATTGTGAGAGGGCCTCATGAACATCATGAACAAACAGACTTTTTTTGTTTTTTAGGGAATTTTAAGGTCTACTTGTGGGATAACAGAAAAGAATCAAAGACATACATGGAAAAAATGGTCTTGGATATGACGGGGAAACCTTTTGTTGCTATAGTACCTCCCCGTATTGTTCATGCATATAAAAATATTGGTCAAGAAGATGCATTGGTAATCAATCTCCCTGACAGGCTGTACCGAGGTAAGAAGAAGGAGTTTCCTGTTGACGAAGTGCGATATGAGGATAACCCTGATTCCCCTTTTAGGATAGATTGATGAAAATCATGGTAACCGGTGGGGCGGGCTTTATCGGGTCAAATTTTATCCGCCATATGCTTACATCATATCCCGAGCATTCCATATTAAACCTGGATAATCTGACGTATGCAGGCAACCTTGAAAATCTAAAGGGAATCGAAAGTCTTTCTCACTATACGTTTATCAAGGGTGATATCGCCGATGCGAGGCTTCTTGAAAGCATTGAATTCGATGCAATTATTAATTTTGCAGCCGAAAGCCATGTTGACAGAAGTATTCTTAACGCCTACCCGTTCTTACAGACAAATGTTATTGGTACACAGTGTTTGCTCGAAGCTGCAAAAAAAAGAAAGTGCAGGATTCTTCACGTGTCAACCGATGAAGTTTATGGGTCCATTGAGGAAGGACTTTTTATTGAAACATCGACAGTACTGCCGAACAGCCCGTACGCAGCGAGCAAGGCTTCTGCTGACCTGCTCGCGCGGGCATATCATGAGACCTACGGCCTTGATGTGTCAGTTACCAGGTGTTCGAATAATTATGGCCCATATCAGTTTCCGGAAAAGCTTATCCCGCTCGTTATCCTAAATGCAATCGAAGGAAAGCAGATTCCCGTATATGGCGACGGCAAAAACGTTAGAGACTGGATACATGTTTCAGACCATTGCAAGGCGATTGATCTTATTTTCCATAAAGGAAAAGCTGGTACAGTCTACAATGTAGGAGCGAGAAATGAGGTGCAGAATATAGATATCATAAAAAAAATACTGATGATCATGGATGAAAAAAAGAGGCATGAAAAACGATCCTTTACTGATCTCATAGCCTATGTCCAGGACAGGCCTGGTCATGACCGGCGATATGCAATTGATCCCACAAAGGTTGAGACAGAACTCGGTTGGCGACCTGAAATTGATTTTGATAAAGGCATTTCCAGCACCGTTGAATGGTATATGGAAAACAGGGAATGGTGGAAGAGCATTCTGTCCGGCGAATATATGGATTATTATAAACAGCAATATGATGGCAGGTTTAGGGAATGAAGATTGTTGTAACGGGTGCCGAAGGGATGCTTGGCTATGCCCTTAAACAGGTTTTTTCAGATATCGGGTTTGTTGGATTATCGTATGATCTGCTCGACGTGACTGTGCTCGATGACACAGTTAATAAAATAAGACATTTAAATCCAGATTTCGTAATTCATGCTGCGGCATTTACGAATGTTGATCAATGTGAAGAGATGCCTGAAAAGGCCTTTCAGGTGAATGGCATTGGGACAAGAAATGTGGCAATGGCCTGTCACGAAGCCGGATGCCCGGTTATATATATCAGTTCTGATTACGTATTTGATGGCAATAAAAATACGCCTTATAATGAATGGGATAGAACAAACCCGATCAACACATATGGGCACTCCAAGCTGATGGGTGAGGAATATATTTCCACCCTTACTAATAAATTTTTTATTATCAGGACGTCCTGGCTTTATGGGGAAAACGGGAGCCACTTCGTTGATACGATCGTACGGCTGCTGTCAGAAAAGGAAAGCATAGATGTTGTAAACGATCAGGTGGGTTGTCCTACCTATACTCTTGATCTCGCAAAAAAGATTCGTGTTGTAATGGCAAAGGGTTATGGTATTTATCACGTCACGAATTCGGGGAGCTGTTCCTGGTTTGATTTTGCCGGAACTATTGCATCCCGGGGAAAGATGGAAAGAAAGATTGTGCCAGTGTCTTCCGCAAGTTATAAAAGGCCTGCCAGGAGACCGGCTAATTCCGTTCTTGCTAATACCATGCTGAGACTTGAAGGCATAGATGAACTGAGGCATTGGGAAGAAGCCCTTGATGAGTATCTCAGCTCATAATTTGTGAGAAGGTTTCATTTACGAATAAATCAGAATTAACTCATCTTATATACCTTTATTTTTGCGGAACATATGCATAAAGCATCGATAATCGTCCTGAATTTCAACGGTAAACAGATCATAGAAGAATGTGTTGATTCAGTGCTAAATCAGACGTATCAGAATGTTGAAATCATCATAGTTGATAATGGCTCTACCGATGGATCGTTGGAAGTAATCAATGAAAAGTATCAGAATAAGGTCACACTGATTAAAAATGAAGCAAATCTGGGATTTGCTGAAGGAAACAATATAGGTATTTCGTATGCTACAGGACATTATATTTCACTACTTAATAATGACGCTGTTGCGGATCCAACATGGCTTGAAGAATTAGTGCGTGCTGCGGAAGCATCTGACACGTCTTACGGAATGTGGGCATCCAAGATTCTGTTTTACGAAAATAAAGACGTAATTGACACAGCAGGACATTTGATGTATCCAGATGGTCTGAACCGGGGGAGAGGAAAAGGTGAACATGATGACGGACAATATAATGAAAAAGAAGAAGTCTTTTTTCCCAGCGGGTGCGCAGCACTTTATTTAAAGCAGATGATTGATATCATTGGAATGTTTGATCAGGATTTTTTTGCATATGGCGATGATACGGACCTGGGTCTAAAGGCACGGTTGGCCGGCTGGAAATGTCTGTATGTTCCAACTGCGATGGTTTACCATAAATCATCAGTTACAGCCGGAATATATTCAACACTGAAGGCATATCTTGTTGAAAGAAATCGGATATGGATTCTCGTAAAATATTTTCCGATGACTGCAATCTTCCAGAGCATCTTCTATACATTATTGCGATATGCGCTCCAAGCGTATGGAGCTTTTACTGGTAAAGGTGCAGCAGGCAGGTTTGTCGAGGGTGCAACAAGGATGAGACTGTTAAAAGTATTAGTCAAATCGTATAGTGATGCGCTTGTCAGGCTTCCCGCAATGATGAATAAAAGAAGAAAGCTGAGAAGGATAAAGAAAGTTTCATCGAATGACTTTATAGCATTGCTGCGTAAATACCGCATCAGTGCAAAGGAAATATCGCTAAGAGACTAGGAATTGTCATGAGAATACTTCTCATAGAGCCTCCACCACGAGTTATCAAAAAGGAAAGTATCGCTGTTCCCCCTTTGGGTATTGCATATCTTGCCGCGGGGCTGGAGAAAAAGGGGCATTCAGTAGAAATCATTGATGGATTTGCGGAAGGACTTGATTTTCACAGTCTGGAAGTGCGTATACAGCAGGGGTCTCCTGACATAGTTGGTATTACCGGCATGACACCGGTTATAGATAATGCCTTCCGCACTGCTGAAGCAGCAAGAAAGCATACAAAATATATTGTTATGGGAGGACCTCATGTTTCTGTTGTTCAACGGAAACTATTTGAGCAGACAAAATATGTAGATGTTGCCATTCAGGGAGAAGCTGATCACAGTTTTGAGCTTCTCATAAATAAATTGGAAAGTGATACAGACATCAGCAGTGTTCCAGGGCTTATTACAAGGGAATTCCAGAATCCTCCGGCACCACCCATTGGGGACATCGACTCCCTGCCGTTTCCAGCACGACACCTCCTTCCCAATGAAAAATACCGGTACATCCTTTCCAGGGGAAGGGTAACGACACTATTTTCATCCCGGGGGTGTCCTTATAACTGTATTTTTTGTGATAAAGCAGTCTTCGGTTCAAAATGGCGTGCCAGAAGTGCTGAAAACGTATTAGATGAACTGGAGCTTGCTACCAATAATTTCGGAATAAGATCTGTAGTATTCTATGATGATCTCTTTACGGTTAAAAAGGAAAGAGTAATTGAGATATGCAAAGGCATACTTGATAGGAAGTTGATGCTGGAATGGAAATGCGAAGGAAGAGTAAATCTTGTTGACGCAGGCACGTTACAGTGGATGAAAGAAGCGGGTTGTACGATGATTGCATATGGCGTGGAGAGCGGTAATCAGAAGGGGCTTGATTACCTGAACAAGGGAACGAACGTTGAACAGATTAAACAAGCTTTTGAATATACAAGGCAAGCCGGCATTAAGCCGATGGGATATTTTGTTCTGGGCATTCCTGTGGAGACATATGACGAAGAGCTGCGAACTATTGATTTTGCAAAAGAGATTAAAGCTTCATATGCCCAGTTCAGTGTTCTGTCGCCAACCCCGGGGACGAAACTCTACGATGATGTGGTCAGGATGGGGTGGTACAGAGAAGTTGATGCACAAAATCCCATGGATAAGGACCGTAAGCGACCGGCAATCATAAATGAAAACTGGAATGAAATGAAACTGAATGACATCTTGCGGGAGGCACATAAAAGATTTTACCTCAGACCCTGGTATATGTGGCAGAGGTTGAAAGAGGTGAGAGGTATGAGTGACTTATTTATGAAAGCACGCGCTGGCTTCAGAATATTAACCTGGTATTTGAGGAAATAATATGTTCAAAATAATGAAAAGTATTATTGTGCTTATCATACTGGCGGTGGTTATCTTTATCGGTCACACGGTGATACTTGATAAAGCGGGAAAGTTTATCTATCACAGAGATGTACTGAAACCGGCAGATGTTATTGTTGTCCTGGCCGGGGAAGAAACAGAGCGTGTTGCATACGGCGTGAAACTGTTTGAAGAAGGGTGGGCCAGAAAAGACAGAATAATTATGGCTGGTGGACCAGTGGTATGGAAATATTCCTGGGCTTCACTCATGAAGAAGCATGCCGAAAATCTTGGTGTATCCGGCAATGCAATTCTTCTTGAAGAGCAGTCTCGGTCAACAGAAGAAGATGCTTATTTTACGAAAGACATTCTGACAAAAAACGGCTATACATCAATCATCCTTGTTACATCGCCCTATCACAGTAAACGGGCCTTCAATATATTTCAGGATGTTATGGGTAACGAAATAAAAATTATCAGTGCGCCGGTTGAAGATAGCTGGTTCCAGTTCGATGACTGGTGGACACGGCGTCGTGATAGGGCTGTAGTATTGAGTGAGTATTCCAAATTCCTGTGGCTGCTGATGTTTGGTGTACAATAGTTGATATACTTCATGAAGACTGCTGAACCGTTGAGATGTCCACCGGTACTCAGAAATCAGGAGAACATGCAGGCTTTGCGGCGGCAACACATGGGTACATGAAGTGTTGGCATGGTTCAATTGATTTTTTAAAAGCGGATTGGAAGGTAAAAGGGAAACAAATGTTATGAAAAACATCATATATATCTTGTCATTGCTTTATCTTATCTCTTGTGGAAACAGTCAAACCGGCAGTGTCGTATTACAGAGTGCTGAAAGTTCTGGAGGTGCAGATAATACCGAGCCGGTAGTGGTATCGAATATTGAAAACAGTATGTACCGAAAAGGTGAACTGCTCGTTAAATTTAAGGAAGGGATTATGACAGCAACGTCAATAAGAATGCATGAGTCCACCGGTGCAAACGTTTCAAAGAGATTTTCAGCTGTTCCGAATCTCGAACTTGTCGAACTGAGTGGAGAAATGAGCGTTGCCAATGCTATTCAGCGGTATATGTCAGACCCTGACGTTGTGTATGCAGAACCGAATTATATCAGAAGTATCACGGTCATTCCGAACGATATCTATTTTGAACAGCAGTGGGGATTGTTAAATACCGGCATGTTTGCGGGAGGGACAGAAGGTGCCAGTATTAATGCTCCCGCAGCATGGGATATCAGTACAAGTACAGACGTTATTATCGCTGTCGTAGATACAGGGATCGACTACACTCATGACGATCTGCAGGCCAATGTGTGGTCGAATGTCGATGAGGACTGCACTGATGGTGTGGATAATGATTTGAATGGTTACATAGACGACTGCAGGGGGTGGGATTTTTCGACCTGTGCATTGTTTGATGAGCTTGGAGTTTGTATTACGCCGAAATCCCAGGATAATGATCCTATGGATGAAAATGGGCATGGATCGCACGTTGCCGGGATTGCCGGGGCAGTCGGCAATAACTCAATTGGAATAGCCGGTGTTTTGTGGGATGTTCAGATCATGCCGGTAAAGTTTCAGGATGCGACCGGGATTGGAACGGTAGCAGATGAAGTCGAGGCAATTCAATATGCAATCAGGAATGGCGCTTCCATAATAAATGCCAGCTTTGGGGGTTTGACCTTTTCTAATGCTGAATCGGATGCAATAACTGCTGCCAACAATGCGGGAGTCATTGTGGTTGCTTCAGCAGGTAATGGCGGCGGAGATGATATCGGTGATGACAATGACGTTATACCGCATTATCCTTCGAGTTATCCCCAGCCGAATATAATTGCTGTGGCTGCAACTGATCAGGATGATCTCAGGGCATCATTTACCAATTTTGGCATCGGTTCTGTGGATGTTGCTGCTCCCGGTGTGTTTATCCTGAGCACCATTATTGCAAATTCGGATTTTGCGCTCTGTACAGGAAACCCATTTGCCGGCATGGATTTCTGCTCGGGAACGTCAATGTCAGCACCACATGTTTCAGCACTTGCCGGATTGTTATACAATTACTATACACATTTCACCTACGATCAGATCCGCTCAACGATACTGGGATTTGTCGATAGTGTACCGAGTCTCAATGGTATTATCGCTACGGGCGGGAGAATTAATGCATTTAGATCCATATCATCATTATTAAATCCGACTGACCTTGTTGCTTCTGCGGCTTCAGCAACAAGCATATTCCTTGAATGGACAGATAATGCCTCTGGCGAAGACGGATATATTATCGAGAGAGATGCCGGGAACGGGTTCATTCAGATTGCTGATACCGGAAGTGGCATGATTCAAACTGCAGATGCGGGAGTGGAAAATATAATTTCATTTACCGATACGGACCTGAGTCCTGAAATGACTTATATGTACCGGGTTCGGGCTTATAACAGCATAGGGAATTCTCCCGCTTATTCTAATAGCTCGTCTGCGACAACACCGTCTGAGCCTGAACCGGGGCCACTGCCAATAAAGAGCGGGGGAAGTGGTGGATGCTCTATCAGAGGGCATGGCGATCGTGATTCTCGAAACACCGTCGATATCGTTATCATAATGATAGCGCTTATTTTCTTTACGATTGTCCGACGTAAAGGGAAACAGAAGGTCTGAAGCGTTTAAACTGAATATCTCGAAAAGAAAGACTATCTATACATATTTGTGTCTCTTTACAATGGTTCTCAGTTACCATGCCTTTCCTGTAACTGCGTTTTCATATCTCGTGCCTCTTTTTCTTTATGGTGTCCCGATTTATTTCCAGAGAACAGTACCACTACGGTTTGATGTTAAGGATATCGTAAAGGGATTCGCGGTGACTGCAGTTCTGTTAGTTCCTTTTTTATGTTATCTGCTGATTATGGGTCAAACAGTGACGTTAGTACCGTTTAGGGCCGTCATATTCCAATTATTTGTTGTTGCACTTCCCGAAGAAATCTATTTCAGAGGCTTCCTTCAGGAGCGCTTCGGCAACAATGTACAGAGTGTGATTATGGTAAGCATATTATTTTCAATTATGCATTTGCCGCAGTTTATCATGTATAATGACATCTATGCGATCTTGACTGTTTTTCCGTCTCTGGTTATGGGGGTGCTGTATATGTGGACAGGAAATATTATTACGCCAACTATTTTTCATGTCGCTGCCAATATTGTTTTTTTGAGCTGCTGTACTATTCTGTAATTATGCTAAAAACGTGTTTCACATTACGATATCCTTTGTGCGGTACTGAGAAATCGTGAAGAAGCTGTTCGTTCTCTTTACGATCTTTACACTGTTTTCTTGCGGTACTGACCGAGGAGCGGGCGGGCTGTCAGAGCTGAGCGTTGATAAAAAGGAAATCGCGAGCAGTGAAAAAATGACAACGCCTTCTGCAGACTTTAATCCTGATCAAAACAGTTATAAAAAAGGCGAAATACTGGTTAAGTTCAGACCAGGTCTCCCGCGTAGCAGGGCAGTCAGAACTCGTCAGGCACTGGGGGGATTGCTTATGAGAACGTTTACCCGGATGCCGGACCTTGAACATATAAAGCTTCCAGAGGGCACTTCTGTCCCGGACGCCATACGAGCATATCTGGATGATCCTGATGTTGAATATGCGGAACCGAACTACATCAGGAACAGTTCCATGACGATTCCCAATGATCCCCTGTTTCCACAACAATGGTCTTTACGCAATACCGCGGTGATTGGTGCTGATATCGGGATTACCGGAGCATGGGACGTACATACCGGAAATGGTACTGCGGTCATAGCCGTCCTTGATACGGGAATGGATTATGATCATCCTGATCTTGTTGATAATATCTGGATTAATACTGATGAAGTTCCTGGCAATAATATTGACGATGACGGAAACGGTTTTGTTGATGATTGGAGAGGGTGGGATTTTGTACGGTGTGCACAATTTAATCCTGACGGAATATGTATTTCTCCGAAACTGCAGGATAATGATCCAATGGATGATAATGGACATGGTACGCATGTTAGCGGTATTGCAGGTGCTGTAGGCAACAATAATATTGGGATTGCGGGAATAAACTGGAAGATACAGCTGATGCCTTTGAAAATCCTGAATGCTGATGGGGCCGGTACTGTTGCAGATGAAATAGAAGCGGTACAATATGCTGTTTCAAAAAATGTCCAGATCATTAACATGAGTTTCAGCGGGACGCTGTTTTCCCGTGCGGAATTAGATGCAATTGACTTTGCGCGGAGCGCCGGAGTATTGGTGATATCTGCTGCGGCGAATGGAGGAGCTGATAGCATAGGCGACAATAATGACCTGATGCCCCGGTACCCTGCCAATTATAATTTGAATAATATTATATCGGTAGCAGCCACAAATAGTAATGACGAAATAGCTCCTTTCAGTAATTTCGGTCCAAGTTCCGTTCATGTTGCTGCCCCGGGGGTATTTATCCTGAGCACCTCTCCTTTCAGTCTTAATCCGTCCGGATATACAAGCTTGACAGGGACCTCCATGTCTGTGGCCCATGTGTCCGGCCTTGCGGGCCTCCTCACGAGCTTTTATCCTGACTTTACTTTTTCACAGATTCGCGGTATGGTGCTCCGGTACGTTGATGTTCTTATGTCACTACAGGGCCTTGTCATCACGAATGGTCGAATAAATGCTGAGAAGGCATTGTCTTCTCTCCAGGCTCCTTCAGACCTGACAGCTGCTCTTCAGGATTCAAATGCTTTAATCAGCAGTCAGGCAGTGAACGGGATTAATATATCCTGGAGAGATAATGCAACAGGTGAAGACGGATATGCAGTTGACCGTAAAACAGAAGGAGATCCATATGTCCGTATTGCTACCATAGCAGCGGATTCTCGGGAATATTCGGACAACACGGTTTTTGACGGGAACCGTTATATGTTTAGGGTAAAGACTTTCAGTTTACTCCCTAATCCTCCTGATGCCCAGAACATCATCGCAGAATCATCTGCCGTCGAAACATCGGTCACAGTCCCGCTCAATCCGCCAACCGGTCTGCTGGCTACTCCAGTTTCAGATACTCAGATCAATCTTGCGTGGATAGATAATTCATTTGCTGAAGAGAGTTATAATGTTGAGCGGGCAGGACCAGAGGGTGTTTTTCAGGAAATAGCTACGACCGGAATTGATAGCACCACATTCTCTGATGCAGGTCTTGCTCAGGAGACGCAATATCAGTATCGTGTCAGAGCATTTAATGCCCAGACAGGACATTCCATGTATTCCAACGAAGCGGCTGCCATTACATTATCAAGCCCTGAAAGGACTGATTCAGGGAGCGGTGGAGGAGGAGGATGTTCTGTCAGCAGAGACAGGAATATGAAGAACGCGCCTTTCGGGCTTGTCTCCATATCAGTTTTTTTACTCATTACCATCTCGGCGTTGAGGCGAAGGCCCTGAACGGGGATAAAAGATCAGGTAAGGCTGACACGTTTCAGACGAAGAGCATTGGTGACAACGGTAACCGATGACATGCCCATTGCAGCTGCAGCGAACATCGGGTTCAACAGTATTCCGAAAAACGGGAATAACAAGCCGGCAGCAACAGGGATCAGAGTTACATTATAGGCAAAGGCCCAGAAAAGGTTTTGCCTGATATTTTTCAATGTTGCTTTTGAAAGTAATACTGCACCGACGACTCCTTTCAGACTACTTCCAATAAGGGTTATATCTGAAGCCTCCATCGCAATATCTGTCCCCGACCCGATGGCGATACCGATGTCTGCCTGGGCAAGAGCCGGTGCGTCATTTATTCCATCACCAACCATCGCAACCGTCTTGCCTTCTCCCTGGAGTTTTTTGACCTCACGTGCCTTATCTTCGGGAAGGACTTCGGCAAGTATCCGTTTAATGCCTACCTGACGAGCGATCGCATTGCCCGTTCTTCTGTTATCACCTGTTATCATTACAACCTCGATACCCATGGCATAAAGGGATTTTACCGCTCGGTGAGAATCTTCTTTCAGGGTATCAGCAACCGCGATAATGCCGGCAATACGCGCATCGATACTAAGAAACATGGGTGTTTTCCCTTCAGCTGACAGTGTCTTGGCATGATGTTCGAAGTCTCTGACCCGAACACCCTCATTCTCGAGCAGTTTCTCATTGCCGAGAAGTACCTTTTTATGGTCTACGGTGGCTTTGATGCCATGCCCCGGGACAGCCTGAAAATCCCTGGCACTGATCATTTCGATATTTTCTTCTTGCGCCTTATGGATGATCGCTTCACCCAGTGGATGCTCTGAGCCTTTTTCAGCAGAAGAAGCGTAGAAGAGTATCTCGCGTTCTGACAACGCAGAGGATATAATATCAGTCACTTCCGGTTCTCCTTTTGTGAGTGTTCCGGTCTTGTCAAAGATCAGGGTATCAATCTTGTGTGCCACTTCAAGTGCCTCCCCGCTTCTGATGAGTATTCCGTTTTCCGCACCTTTTCCGGTACCAACCATTATGGAAGTAGGGGTAGCAAGGCCGAGTGCGCATGGACAGGCGATAATTAGTACGGCGATAAAATTAAGTACCGCATAGGTAAAGGCAGGTGACGGACCGAAGAAATACCATATAAAAAAAGTGACCGTTGCAATACCAATAACAGCAGGGACGAAATAAGATGCAATAATATCTGCCAACCGAGCAATGGGAGGTTTGGAACCCTGTGCGGACTGTACCATCTGAATTATGCTGGAAAGCATTGTATCACGTCCAACCTTCACGGCTTTGAACCTGAATGACCCAGTCTTGTTGAATGTTGCCCCGATTACATGATCGCCGATTTCTTTCTCGACCGGAATGGATTCTCCCGTAACCATTGATTCATCAATAGATGAGTAACCTTCTGTTATTACTCCATCCACCGGAATTTTTTCACCCGGCTTCACAACAACAATATCGCCGATCTCGACATCTTCAATGGGGATATCCTCCTCGTTACCATTTTTCAGAATGCGCGCTGTTTTAGCCTGCAATCCAATAAGTTTTTTGATTGCCTCGGACGTCTGTCCTTTTGCTCTGGATTCAAAAAGCCTGCCGAGGAGTATCAGGACAATAATGGTTGCAGCAGTATCATAGTAGACATGAGCACTGTATCCTTTTAATTCAAAGACGAATGGGAAAAAAGTCGCTACCAAACTATAGAGGTATGCCGCGGTTGTTCCTATAGCTATTAACGTGTTCATATTCGTTGTCTTGTGCCGGGCCGCAGCAACTGCTCCTGCATAGAACTGCCAGCCAATCCAGAATTGGACAGGAGTTGCGATAAAAAGCTGTAAAAGAACGTTTGCCTGTTTTGATAAGGCTATTACATTCGATAAACCGATCTTATCCCAGAGCACCAAAGCGAAAATCGCAATCGCACAGCAAGCTCCCAAGAGGACTTTTTTCTTTAACCTGCGATAAGCAGTTTCACGCTCTTTCTGTTCTTTTTCTACAATGTCCTCGCCTGTATCAGCCTCTACGACGTCGTAACCTGCTTCCCTCACGGCTTTCTTGAATTCCCTTATCCCTGTATGATCAGGAAAATATGAAATGGAAGCCTTTTCCGTCGCAAAGTTCACTGAGACTGCTATAACCCCATCGACCAGAGCAAGCGAGTCCTGCACAGTTTTTACACATGCGGCACAGGTCATGCCTTTAATTGGCAGCAAGATTTCAGAATAGGTAACATCATACCCATGACCTTTAATGATCGTTATGAGGTCATTCAGAGAGACAACAGATGAATCATATGTGACAGAAGCCTTCTCAGCCGCAAAATTTACCTCAGCGGCTGTAACACCGGGGTGTCCGATCAGGGCTTTCTGAATTGTCGCTGCACACGAAGCGCAGGACATGCCGGTAATCGGCAGGTCACATCGGCGTTCCACTGCTGAAGGATCGTCAGACATCCGTACCTCCTGATAATGAGTCGAGTAATCTTTCAATTTCTTCCCTATTCTCCCTGAAGCCCAGAAACATTCTGTCTCCAATTACCAGAGTCGGGGTAGCCATTCTCCCGTATTTGCTCATGAGTTCTTTTCGCGCTGCGGGATCAGTAGCAACATCCTTAACCATAAAAGGTATTCCTCTTGCTGAAAGATAATCTTTCAGTGCGTTGCAATCCCGTCATCTTGGCGTACTATATACCAGTATATCCATTACATACAAAAAAAATGCATTGCTCAATTATATCACTGACAGTATGAACAGAGTGTGAAGATATATGAGGCAGGATTTATCATGAAAATCATTATTGTTCCTGTTATGGACATAACAAACAGTATCAATCACATGCTGTAGCCAGAGCCCTGCAAACGCTATGAAGACTCCTCAGATTCATCCACGAACTCATCCCATGAGAAAACGCCTTTTTTTATCAATAATCGTATGAGTGTCTCCTGGGCCTCCGGGCTTCTCATCTTCAGACGCTTAAATGAAAGAACATCTCTCGGACGATCATCCAAGACTTTTGTATGTCCGGATTTTGTCTTTACCGGTTTATCGGATCGTGCTTTTCCTCTTTTTGCTGAATCGTAATAATGCGACAGTGCCCACTCTATATCGCTCTCAAGTGCCATAACGGGTTTTATGGTCTTGCCGATAGCAAACGCAATAGCGTCCAGGGTATCGAGATCATTTGGGTTTACCATAGCTACGGTTACCATTTGATGTGAGCATGCGACAGGCATAACATGGTATTTTCTGGCAGTTTCACGGGAGACCGACTGAATAACTTCTGATGAGATTTCCTGATCCTTGAGGGAAACCCATTTTATTCCGAGCTGCTTCTCCAGGATATAGGCCAGCTCAGTTTCGCCAATGAACCCTAGCCGGATCAATTCAGAACCGAGCTTCCCGCCCCATTTTGCCTGCTGTCCCAATGCTACTGATAACTGATGAGGCGCAATCAGACCTGTGTCAAGAAGGAGTTCCCCTAACCGCGCCTGCTTCTGTTTTTTTCCGGATGATTTTGGCATGTTACCACGTTCATCCCATTATAAGAATATTACCATAAAGACTGCAACTATTCCGAAAACCTTAGGCCAACCTTATAAATATCGTGATCAAGCTCCTTTACCCATTGGATGATAAGGGGCCTTCTAACAACAAGACCTGATTTTATGACGATCTTCTGACCCTCATGTACATTATTAAATACCATGAGGCACATGCCGGATTTGCTGAGATTAATCGTTACTCCCTTAAATAGTTTGACAGCCGCTTCAGTCAGACCATACTCGATGAAATGATAATTAATAAGGCGAATGTTATTCCTTTTTTCCCCCGATCTTTTCCGCATTGACGCAGGAAACCTCCCTGGTTTATTGTGGTAAGAAAAGTCGGCTAATCATCTGTTTTTCTTGCACAGGCAAAATTCTTGAGATTTCCATCATAATCTCCCACAATGAGGTTGATAATTCCGGATTCGTTAAAGGCCGAAGGCGCGCTGTGATTATTGACCTGAATGTTATCTATATAACCTTCCTGATGAAAAACCGGATATTCCCGCTTATTCGCTTGGGCTGCAAATATACTTAACCGGCCATCTTGCTGGCCAACGAGCATGATAATTTTGTCCTCATCATGAAAAAGTGTAGGGATGGCATACTGTTTAACCTTAACGTATTCGAATCCGTTTTCCAGCCTGATCCATTCCATCTGTCCGTCTTTTGTTATACGATAACGGAAAGCGTGGACATATCCCCGCGCATCTCCGACGAGCAGTTCCCATCGACCGTCACCATTAAGGTCAAACACTGCCGGAGCGGCATGAGGCATGTTTGGCAATCCATTAAAAAATCTGGTCTGTTCTGTCCAAAGAGGATATTCCATATTTCCAAAATTCAGAAAAGCCTTGAGGGGTCCATCCTGCTGTCCTGTGATAAGGAGTTGTTTCTCCTGAAAATAGGTTAACACTCCTTTGGAAAAGCCGGACAGGTTAATTCTTCTGAAATGTCCCAGGATCTCAACCCATGGAAGCCCGGGCGATGATCGGTTATGTTTGAACAGCTTTAATGTCCCACTGATCGTGCCAACAACCATATAAGAACTTCCGTTTAAGGCAATAAAAGATGGCGCACATGCTGGCCCGGGTGATATTCGGCCACCAAAGAAATCAGGCACTTCAGCCCACGTTGAAATGTTGTTAAATTCATTCTTAAAATAATGCAGATGTCCTTTGCCATCCACAATCACCATATCTTTGCGCACGGAATCTGCCTGAAGCACAAATGTCGGAGATGCAAAACTCCCCAATGCTTTTGGTATATGACGCGTCAGTCCAAATGCCCGATCAGAAGACTGTTTCTCGAGTATGTACAGACTGCCCTCACTGTTACCGACGACGATTATCACCGCATCATCCATTGATGTCACTGCGGGAACCACGTACATACCGAGATCCATATTCCTGAAATATCCTTTGATTTCACGAAACGATATTTCTGTACCCTCTGATTCATTCCTGAATAAGAAAAGATTACCACTGGAATTGCCGGCAACAATATCAAGTCGCCCATCCCGGTCTATATCAAACAGTGCCGGGGTTGCATCATTGCCGACGGTTATTTCCGCGTGGTCCAATTTTGACCACGCAGGGTGTAGCGCATCTCCTGTATTCCTGTAAATGTGAATCTGTCCTGATTTAGAAGAAAAGCCACCCGAACCGACGAGGATTTCAACTGTCCCATCAAGATCTATATCACCGATCGCCGGCGATGAAAAGGCATTTACCGATATTTGATCGAAATATCCTTTAATAACATTCCATCTCTGGTTATCAAAACTACCTGAATTCTTGTACAGGCGAAGCAAACCATCTTTGCTGCCTGTTATCATGTCCAGAGTGCCATCTTTATCAATATCAAAAAAAACCAACCTCGAAAAAGGAAGTACATCCAATCCGATTTTATTAAAATATTTTTTTGTGTATTCCTTACAGACAAGGGAAGTCCTGTACTCCCGAGGAATGCTTGGAGGTTTTACTTCAGGTCCAATTGGAAGTTTTACTTCAGGTTCAACGATAACCTTTGGGGCGCATGAAAGCAGGAGCAAGAGAAGAATCCCTATAACACCTTTTTTCATGTCCGGACAAAAAAAACCCCCCGGCCTGCAAAAAAAGCCGGAGGGTTTTTTTGTCTTATTCTGTAACTTCAAAGTGAACACGCCTGTTCGCACGGGCCTCAGGTGACTCTTTGTTGTCAGGAGTCGGTATTTCCGGTTTCGCAAGTCTGGATTCACCGTATGCGATCGTGCTCATGCGATTTGAAGCAATGCCTTTGTTCATGAGGTATTCTTTAGCAGCCTGTGCCCGCCTTTCACTCAAGGCCATGTTATATTCCTCAGTGCCATGAGCGCACGCATGGCCTTCTATCTGTACAGAAACAGATGGATTGTCCATTATTCTTTCGGCATTTCTATCCAGTATCGCCAGGGCTCTCGAATTGAGCGTTGCGGTATCAAAGGCAAAATGTATATCTTCAAGAATAATACGTACAGGCTTTCTTGCCGGCGCAGGCGGCGCAGGTGGCGCAGGTGGTGCAGGAACAGGAGGAACAGCAGGAGCAGATATCACCGGACAGAGCGCCTGTGCCTTTTCAGTCGCCTTTATTGCCATGTCAATTGCCTCTTGATCACGACAGTCCCAATATATTTTATAGGCCTCTTCTTTCATAGCATAGGCTTCATTAAACGCCTCAGGACACTCTTTATCCTTTCCTGCCTGACGTGCGGCTTCGACTGCCCTTTCAGCAGCTGGCAATTCCTTTGGATAAAACCATACAAGGCTGGGTTCCTTCGGAGCGAATTCCATGCCAGCGCAACCGGCCAGAAGACTGAAAGAGAAGAGAAGTGCTGCAAAGATGAGCCATCTCATATTCTTACCTTCCATAAACTAACCCTCCTTTTAATAAAAGTTATGGTACTGTAATCTATCGTTGGCAATAATTTATTCTCTGGAGATACCGAGAGTATTATATTAGTACATCCTACCCCAAATAGTAAATGCCCCAACTATAAAAAGTGTACCAAATTCTGTCAAAGTGTCAACTTTTTTTTTTGCGAAGAGGGAGAAAGCGTTTTATAACCTTTTTCTGATAAGGGCAAAAAATTGTTCCAATACCTTTTGATACCAGGGCCTTTTATGCCAGGAATCCGCCGTGATTCTGAGCGATATGTTCAGATCATCGTGAAAGATCTGTTCCATTTTTGTTCCAAACGATGTGTCAATGATTCCTACATTTCCTTCATCGTTTCTTCTCAATGATTGAAAATCCAGATTCGCTGAACCTATTATGCTCCAGAGTCCGTCAAAGACTGCAGTCTTTGCATGCAGAATTTCACCTTGATAATTATAAATTTCCACACCTGATCGCAGCAGCCGCGCAAAAAAAGCCCTTCCTGCATAATGTGCAGATTTCACATCAGAGGTGCCGGGTAAAAGCAGTTTTACTGACACACCCCGTTGTACGGCATGAGCAAGTGCTCTTATCAGTACATTGCTCGGTGTAAAATATGCTGTCGTCAGATAGATACTTCTTGTGGAACTATTGATGCTGTAATGGAGCAATTTCCGCATATCTTTTCGACCTTGAGCAGAGCTGGCGAAGATTGGAAGAGCAGGGAGTCCATCTGGCAGCGGTTGTACTGTTGTCTTGAAAACGATCGGTTCACCTTTCCAGACGGTCCAGGCTTTCTTGAACGTGTTCAGAAGGCTCATGGCAATCGGACCTTTAAGGAGCAGACCTGTATCTCTCCAGCTTTTCTTCTTCCATAATCTATGGTATCCTCGGTATTCATTGGCGATGTTAAGGCCTCCGGTAAAGGCCATTTCACCATCAATGATAATAAGTTTCTTATGATCTCTGTAAACGTAGTGTAGCGGAGCGGTCCATTTGAATGGCCGAGACGCCCGTATCCGAATGCCCGATTTCCGAAGATCTTTCCAGAACCGTAATGGTGTTCCGAATGAACCAAAATGGTCATAGAGAATATATACCTTTACCCCCTCTGCTGCTTTTTGCTTGAGGATTTCTGCAAGCTCTGTTCCTGTTTCGTCGTTTCTGAATATATAAAACTCCAGACATATAAGATGCTGTGCTGTTCGTAAGGCGTCGAAGATCTTTCTGAAAGAATCGCGGCCTTTCCAGAGAAGGATAACCTGATTGCCGTCAATAAACGGTAACCCATAGACGCTTTGGATGATATGCCTTTTCAGAGATGAATCTATGCCGCGGTCATGCATAAATCATGAATAGATATCCTGCACGTACTATCAACGCAGGTGATGCCTTTTTCATCCTTTCTATTCTCATATACGAAGCCGATTTAGTAGATATTTTATACGGCGATGAGATACAATTGATAGAGTTATTTTTTTGGGATAATGAGTGGATATTGCTATAAAAAACATAGGGGAGGCAACGTGTGCCTGTGATGTACTGATTCTCCCGGTAATTAAGAATAATATAAGAGTGTATGATTACCTTGGTACATCATTTAGGCGGCTGATCAAGAAAAGTATTCTCCGGGAATTTATTGCTGATCCAAATGCACTGCAGCTGCTGGCTGCACCTGATGATATTGGTTCGGAATGGATTCTGCTCACCGGTATCGGAAGGAAGAACGAAATCACCGCTGATACTGTCAGGCAGGCTGGTGGAAAAGTTGCCGAATATCTTAAGGACAAAGGACTGAAGCGTACTGCTCTGTCAACCAGGGTAATTTCTTCTCTTTCAATTTCTCCGGCGATTTTTGTTGAAGGAATTCTGCTTGGGGTATACCGATTTGATCGGTATAAAACCGAACAGCAGGAGAAACACATTGACAGTATCACGATACTGGCCCGGATGACAAAACGGTTGCAGTCTGCTCTCAGTTGGGCAAAGGCAGCCGCGTCTTCGGTTAATTTTGCACGCGATCTGGTCAATACTCCTTCGAATGATATGACTCCTTCAGACCTTGCCGAGGCTGCCCGAACACTCAGGCAGAAGAATCTTTCCATAACTGTTTTGGATAGGGAGGATGCCCGGAAACTCGGTATGGGTGCTTATCTGTCTGTGGCTCGGGGTTCAACAGCACCACCAAAATTTATCATACTACGGTACAAGGGGGCAAAAGGTGCACCGCTTGTTCTTGTCGGAAAGTCGATAACATTTGATAGTGGAGGCATTTCTTTAAAACCATCCCATGGTATGGAAAAAATGAAATATGATATGGCTGGCGGTGCAGCAGTTCTTGGGGTTATGAAGGCTGTTGCCGAAATGAAACTTCCGGTTCATGTTATTGGTCTATTGCCGGCTACGGAAAATCTTCCGGGAAGTGCTGCTTCAAAGCCGGGTGATATTGTCAGATCAGTTGGTGGGAAAACAATCGAAGTTGTTAATACAGATGCGGAAGGACGTTTGGTTCTCGCAGATGCCATAGAGTACGCCAAGCGATTTAAGCCGCGTGCAATTATCGATATTGCAACACTTACCGGGGCCTGCTCCATAGCTCTTGGCAATGAGGCTATTGCCATGATGGGTAATGACAGACGCCTGCTGAATCGCATGAAGCGCTCAAGCGAACATACGAATGAACGCGTGTGGGAAATGCCACTTTTTGAGGAATATCATGAATACTTGAAGAGTGATATCGCTGATTTAAATAACTTGGGTGGCAAAAATGGGGCTTTGGTAACATCGGCATATTTTTTATATGTCTTTGCTGGTTCGGTTCCATGGGTACACCTTGATATAGCGGGTACGGGCTGGATTGAAAAGGAGCGGCCATATCTGCCAAAAGGGGCCTCTGGAGCGGGCGTGAGACTACTTATTGATTTCGTAAGGGAGATGCGATGAGATTATCACGGCTGTTTATGATCATATCATTTCTGCTCGTTCCTACGGCAGCTTTTGCCTGGGGGCCACTCACCCATATATATCTTGGTAATGAGCTGTACGCAATCGGCTCCCTGCTTCCTGCGGGCATTTGGGAGATCATACGACGATACAAAAAGGACTTCATCTACGGTAATTTTATGGCTGATATTATCATTGGCAAGACATATCTGCCCTCTCAGAAGAATTCCCATAATTGGGATGTTGCATTTGACATGTTTCGATTAGTCCGAACAAAACAGCAGAAAGCATTTGTTTACGGCTATATGAGTCATCTCGCAGCTGACACGGTTGCCCATCATGATTATATTGCTGATAAAAAAAATATAGGCCATACGGTGCTTGAAATGAAAGCAGACAGTATCATTGACAAGAAATACTGGCTGCAAGCTATAGCAATCGAGAAGAAAATCCAGGCCAGAAACGACAGACTGCTTGAAGATTCCCTGGATAGATTCATGTTTTCGTTTAAAACGAATAAGAGAATTTTTAAGGGGATGCTCTTATTTTCTGTCTTCAATCAGAGACGGATCAGTAATTTTATTGATGATAATTTTATGACATCACTGCCAGCGAATGAGACGATTGAATATCTGCATCGTGAATCACTCGAAAACATGATAGATGTACTCCAGCACCGGGAACAGTCCGATGTTGTTCATATAAATCCTGTCGGAATAAACGGTTGAAGCGTTTAAAGCGGGCGCTCGTGCACCTGCAGTGTCATGAAGAACTGTCTTGGGGTGATTGAGTGGTCGCAGCGTAGCGAACATAAAAAAGACCTTCGTGAAATCCGAAGGTCTTTTTTAGTTAATAGTAAAATCGAGATTATCTTTTCTTATGTGATGAGCAATATTTTGATTTACCCGATGCAGAGTTCTTACATTTCTTTCCTTCTTTTGTTTTTGCTGCGCACTTTGCTTTCTTGGCCATGTTTCCTCCTTTTCGAAGTTGATCGTTATAAATAGCTGTTCTCATAAACTATAGCATAAAAGCATTTAAATGCAAACAATTTTTTTAGATTGAAGTATCTCTTAATATGCTGGGGTCTAAAAACATCATGCATGCGACGACAGCGTTAGCGATTTCATGGAGAAGAGATACTGACCCCGTCAGTGGTTGCAACGTTTTGCCGTTACAACATAGAAAGTTATCAGCGCAGAATCGTGAAGAGAAACGACGAAATGTTATAAAATAATAAAACTATGGAGAAGATACAGTTTATAAAACGGGTATCGCATGATCCCGAAAAAGACCCGGACAGCATATCGCGATGCTGTGCAGAGAACGTCAGTGCAGTCTCTGATCTGCAGTGTCTCTCCGGAGACATGGAGATGCAGCACGTAGATCTCGAAAACAGACCCACATGGGCAACGGGTATTTTAAAGACCTCTCGTGGGCCGGTCTATACGACTTCGCACAGGCTTACCTGGGTTGATTACTTCGGAGAAATAAAAAGCAGAATGAGCGGTTTTCGTATGAAGTATTCGATCCCGCCGGGTCTGTATGCAGTGGGTAAACCGGGCAGTGATTCTGATATATTGGTTACGGCCAATTATAAGCTGAGCTTCGACAAACTGAGGGTGCACCTCAAAGGTCAGCATGTGTGGATTCTTGTACTCAATACCAACAGTATAAATGTCTGGTGCGCAGCTGGCAAGGGCACATTTGGAACTGCAGAGCTGGTAAAACGCATGCACGAGGCGCGTCTAGATTTCCTCGTGACACACCGGAAAATTATTCTTCCGCAACTGTCAGCTCCAGGGGTGAATGCCGCAGAGGTCAGAAAACAAACGGGTTTCAGAGTATATTATGGGCCTGTCTGTGCGAAAGACATAGGTGATTATATGAAATCGGGCTATACGGCTACTGACGAAATGCGAACGATACAGTTTTCTCTGCTCGACCGGTTGGTCCTTACTCCTATGGAACTTAATCCGGCCATGAAGA
The DNA here is from genome assembly GCA_020347665.1 of Nitrospiraceae bacterium. Classification (GTDB taxonomy): domain Bacteria; phylum Nitrospirota; class Thermodesulfovibrionia; order Thermodesulfovibrionales; family UBA6898. The sequence continues at coordinate 2,016,440 of CP070737.1, read as the reverse complement.
AATTTCCGCTTTTTGCCGTACTACTTCTTCTCATATCAGGGCTTTCTCCGGATGGTATTATATTCAGAGATGCTTGGGCAATGGGGATGCCGTTACTGGTGCTCGGCATAGTCGCCGTTATCAGCGGAGCGTTTCTTACCCCGGTCTTCCTCCCCTTTATACCGTTTCGGTCGTTTGCGGTTAAAGGGTTCATAATGGGACTCATCTCGGTTGCGCTCACACTTCAACTGATAGGTGGATTGAATAATGACCATGTCCTGATGGGGCTCACTGCATATCTTTTCTTTCCCCTTGTCAGTTCATATATTGCACTGCAATTTACCGGATCGACTACGTTTACCGGTATGTCAGGGGTACAAAGAGAATTGAAGATAAGTATCCCTTTGTATATAACAGGAATAGTTCTGTCAGTTGTTTTACTGATCATCTTTAAGATACAGTTATGGGGTATCATATGAGATATCTTTCAGGCGTTACTACTCTTGAATTCTATCCGGATGACTGTACCGGCTGTGGCAGATGCACCGAGGTCTGCCCCCACAGGGTTTTTGCTTTGAGGGAGAAAAAGGCGAGAATTATGGATCAGGACCGTTGTATGGAATGTGGTGCATGCGAAAACAACTGCAGCTTTGGTGCTGTGAAGGTCACGTCAGGTGTTGGATGTGCTGCCGCTCTTATTAACAGTCTGATAACGGGTGAAGAACCGTCATGTGACTGCAGCGGTTCCAAAACGAGTGAATGCTGCTAGGCCTAAAAAACTTAATGTAAAACATTAAGTAGAATATTCCAACTTATTGATATTTAATTAAATATCAATCGTTTGTAAACCAAATTCTTGATCAGTGATATACAAAGATTTGATTTAAACGCTTCAGAACAGTACCGGCCTGAAGCGTTCTGAGGCAGCGAGAGATCTTGGCAGGCTCGGGGACAAACGGGCTGTCCAGCCGTTAATTAAAGCACTGACAGACAGGCATACGAATGTGCGGAATAATGCTGCTTATGCCCTGGCTGAACTCGGCTCAGCGAAATCAGTGCCTTACCTTATTCCTGTTCTCATTGATTCTGATGAGTGGGTCAGAAAAAACGCTGTCAAGGCCCTGGGCATACTGAGAGCAGAACATGCTGTGGGGGCCCTGATTCAATCGATGCAGGATTCTTCCTAACAGGGCAGGAAGAGTGTGGTGAGAAGTCTTGGACAGATTGGCAGTCAAGAGGCGGTTCGGTTACTGCACTTAAATCTGTTGTCTCGTCAGATACGGCGGGGTATAGAAGAGCGCGGCATTATCTTGATCAATAGAGGGATACTGCAACCGTGTTCTCTATCGATGTTCTTCGATGATATGATTATTTTTTTTTGATGAAGTGATGCAGCTCAGCCCCATCCTCATCTATTTTTATGAGTTTATCGCCGCTATGACCCAAGTAGGCTCGTATCGTAGACCTGGTCGTTACATCATTTGCAATAACGTGCAGGACCTGTCCGGGGTCCATCTCACTCAACAACTGCTTTGTTTTCAAGAGCGGCCGTGGACAGGCCAATCCTCTTACGTCGATGACCGTATCCGATATAATCTTTGGCATTCTACCTTTTCGATATAGTTTTCAGGTTACGATTTGAGTCGCTGAGCCCTTGTCCATGCGTAGCATAGCAAAAAAGGATGAACGGTGCAATAGAATAATGATTTTCATCGTATAGAAATCACTAAACACTTTTGTTCATAAGATTTATAATAGATTGAGATGAAAGACATGCTTGGCAGAGACAACCTCATGCGTGCTGATAAGGCGCTAAAGCTCTTTATTGATAAGCTCGGGATTACACGAACTGAAGAAATAACTGTGAGGATAGCGAATTCTCTCGGGATGGTCCTTTCGGATGATGTTGTTTCACCTGAGAATCTTCCGCATTTTTCCCGTTCTACGGTTGATGGATATGCGGTCATGGCCAAAGATACGTATGGAGCGAGCGAGGGCGTTCCTTCTTATCTTGATCTTGTCTCAGAGGTAGTCATGGGAATGGAACCTGATTTTCTGCTGAATAAAGGATATGCTTCAAAGATCCCGACAGGAGGAATGCTTCCGGAGGGTGCAGATGCCGTTGTCATGTTTGAACACGTTCAGGTTATCGATACATCTATGATAGAAGTGCTCAGGCCGGTCGCACCCGGTGAACATGTTATACAAAAAGGGGAAGATGTTCGGAAAGGCGAAACCCTGATGACCAGAGGCCACCGTATGAGGCCGCATGATATTGGGGCTTGTGCAGGATTAGGCATTACGCAGATAAAAGTATATAAGAGGCCGACTGTCTCTATTATATCCACGGGAGATGAAATTCTTCCGGCGGAAGCGACGCCTGCGTTAGGGCAGGTAAGAGACATTAATTCATATGTGCTTGCGGGGCTCGTTCACGAGGCAGGAGGCATGCCGATAGTAAAGGGTATTTATAAAGATTCGTATCAGCCTATTCGAACGGCACTTGAAGATGCCATTGCATCGTCTCACATGATCCTTGTTTCCGGAGGAACCTCGGTTGGCACGAAAGATATGTTGGCACGGGTGATACAGGATATCGGTCATCCGGGTCTCATATTCCATGGTACTTCCTTAAAGCCGGGAAAGCCATTAATAGGTGGCAGTATTGATGGGGTGCCGATTTTCGGTCTGCCCGGTCATCCGGCGGCTGTCAGTGTCTGTTTTGAAATATTTATCTATCCGGTCATGGAAATCCTGTCCGGTTATAAAAAGAAACATTCGGTGAATACTATCCCGTCTGTTTCGGCACAGCTTGCCAAGAATGTATCGTCCTCGCCGGGCAGGGAAGAGCATGTCAGGGTGATCCTCGAAGAAAGAGAAAACGGGATATGGGCGGTTCCGGTCTTTGGAAAATCCGGCTTGATTACAACGCTGGTCAGGGCGGATGGGATTATTGTGATACCGCTCAATTGTAATGGTATTGAGCAGGGCGAGATTGTCGACGTACGACTCTTCTGATTTCGGATGTATCGCTATGCTCTTTGCGCTATGCGTTTTTTACTTCTAACGGGGAAAGTCATTTCATAACATCATAACTCCATGAAAATAGTGATATTCACACGAACCGGCTTTCATCATATCAGCTTTATTAACAGGATTCAGGAGGAATGTGAGGTCGTGTGCGTTATCAGAGAGGCCTATCCTGCAGTGACAGGGAAGGCTGAGAAGACGACAACTCAACAGAATAATGCATTCCTGAGAGCGTTTCAGAAAAAATATTCTGCCGGGTTCGCTGATCATCCCAAATTAAAAGACTATCTCGCGGCACCGTGTGATGCTGTAATGAAAAAACAGGATGTTACCTATCTGGATGTCGCATGTGGTGATATCAACAGCACGCAGTGTGCTGAAATGCTCAAAGATCTACAACCGGATATCATTGCGGTACTCGGCAGCAGCGTTATAAAGGAGCATATTATTTCGATACCTTCGACAGCAATGATTAATCTTCATTCAGGTCTTTCTCCCTATTATCGGGGGACGTGGAGTTATGGCTGGCCGATTGTAAACAGCGAGCCCGGGTACATAGGAGCTACTGTTCATCATGTATCTCACGGGATTGATTCTGGTAACATCATATGCCAGACAAGGCCTGTCCTCGACAATGATGACGATTTAAACGATATTTTCCTTAAGGTTATTGCTGAAGGTATTGAGCTTATGGTGATATCGCTGAAAGGGATTATGAAGACGGGTGTGTCTGCAGCGCACGAACAGCCCGCACATGTAGGACGACTGTACACGATGAAGGACCTGACTGCAGAAGCTGCACGCCAATGCATGGAGCATCTTGAGAACGGAATCATTCGGCGCTATAATGCTGAAAAAGAGCTGCGCGATTCGGACATAAAGCTCTATGGGTATGTTCCTCCAACCAGGTATCCATGAATAAGGGTACCGTACTTCTCTTTCATAGTATTGATAATCGTAATCTGGATTCATTCAAAAATCTGGGGAATATACATCCGGAACTGTTTCAGAAATTTCTCACAGTGTTGCGGAAAGAATTTGATATCGTCAGTCTTGAAGATGTCGTTTCCTCTGTATCCGGTTCAGGGAAGAGAGGTGAACGCCTTTTAGCATTAACCTTTGATGACGGCACCAAGTCATATGCTGCCTCCGCCGTACCGATTATGGAATCCCTTCATGTTCCTTCAACCTGCTTTTTAATTACCGACTGCATAGGGGACAGGGCGATGTACTGGCGGTATCTCTTCAATGTCTGTATACACAGAGATCGGGGCAGTGAACTTGCGGGTTTAGTAAATAAAGAATATGGTTCTTCCATTACAGAAAAAGAGGTCATCAGCTTTACCCGCGGCAATTTTAATGTTTTAAAAAACAGGAACATCATAAGAGGAATATTCAGGAATATTATTTCAGAGGAAGAGTACAGAGCACAGGAACGTAATCTCTTTCTGTCACTCGATGATATTTCGGCACTGAAGAAACATCCCCTTGTTAGATTCGGCATCCACACCTGTACCCATCCGGTTATGATGCTCCTGAGCACTGAAGAGATCCGAAAAGAGATAGCCGGCAGTATTGACTTTTACAGGGATAAGATTCATAGCGGTTTTCCGATGTTGAGCATCCCCTTTGGAAGGCTCTACAGAGATTTTGACGAGAGGACTATATCAATTGCTCAGGCCCTTTCGATTCGCCATATCTTTTCTGCCTACGGAGGAATAAACACGGAGGGACAACCCCTATATAACATGAGACGAATACCGGTTCGCGGAGAAATGCTTGAACAGGGAATTCATTCGTATATCAATCGGCTGAAAACGGCAACCCTTGAAGGGGAATATGTTGAGAAGGAGAAGAGGCTTGCTGATGCCCTCGAAAAAGTAAGAAGTACCCTTCGACACGCTCAGGATTGAAAGGAGTAAGGAGTCTCTCTTTTATATGGTTCATTTTGAATCCGAGGAAATACTATATCTCACAGAGTTCGAGAACACAGAGAACAGTCCATGAATTCCTGAGAGGGAAATGCATGGACATCCGTCATCCATTGAGAGAATAGTGGCGATATGGAAATTAATATAAATCATCTGGTGCTCTATAACTTGATTTGGTTGAGCAAAGCGAAATGAGGTTTGTCCTGATTTATCCCCTCAAGAAATCAGGATAAAAAAAATATCTCTGTGAGTTCTAGTGAACAGAGTGAACGGGCGAGAGGGAAATAAATTATTTTCTTCTTAGGAGGAGTATGCGGATCGATAAAGGGTTATCGTATCTTGACAAAAAAGCGCTTATTTATGTTAAATCTATATCTTACAATAGGCTCGTAGCTCAGGGGGAGAGCGCTACCTTGACAC
>CP070737.1:1998598-2010980 GCA_020347665.1 Nitrospiraceae bacterium | reverse complement strand
TCTGTTGTAGGTATCAAGGCCATCTATTTTTTCCCTGTCTATTTCCTGTATGACGTCTCCCTTTCGTAATCCCGCTTCTTCAGGTGCGCTTCCCTGCTCGACTCTTACAATCACGACTCCCTGCTCATTGCTACCAAGGCCTAACTGCCGGGCAATTTCCCGAGTCAGTTCGGTAACTGTAAGGCCTGCGAGTCCTTCGAACCTGAAATCATCGGGCACCATATCATGGCCTGATGAGTCAACAAACTCCTTCGGGAGTTCGCTGATAACCACCTTCAGAGATTGTTTTTTCCCTTCCCGCATGATAGTCACCGGCAGCTCATCACCGATTCCCGCCTTGGCCACCATATTTTTCAGAGCACCGACATCCTTGACCTTCTTTCCGTTAAATTCAAGTATGATATCTCCTCTCTTAATACCGGCCTTTTCAGCCGGACTTCCCTTTGCAATATCGCCCACCAGTGCTCCCTGTGATTTCTGTAATCCGAACTTGTTCGAGAGGTCTGGTGTTAGTTCCTGTATTGTGACGCCGAGCCAGCCCCGCGTGACCTTTCCCTCCCTGACGAGCTGATCCATTACAAGCTTGGCCATGTTGCTGGGGACCGCAAACCCGATTCCCTGATATCCACCGGACCTCGAGAAGATTGCGGTGTTTATCCCAATCAATTCCCCTTTAATATTTACCAGGGGGCCACCTGAATTTCCCGGATTAATGGCAGCATCTGTCTGTATGAAATCCTCATAATCCGCAATCCCCACACTCGCCCGTCCTACAGCACTGATGATTCCCATTGTTACCGTGTGGCTCAGGCCATATGGATTACCAATGGCCAGAACAAACTCCCCGACCTGCAGGGTATCAGAATCACCCCATATCACGGATGGCAGTTCCTCGGCATCTATCTTCACAATTGCCACATCAGTCTTCGGGTCAGTACCGGTTACCTGTGCCCTGAACATCCTCTTGTCAAATAAGGTAACCTTAATCTCTTCTGCCTGTTCAACAACATGATTGTTGGTAATGATGTAGCCGTCCCGGGATACAATCACCCCTGATCCCAGACTCTGTTCTTTCCATTTCTTGGGAAACCCAAAATTACGAAATGGGTTAAAGAAATCGAAAAAAGGATCATCAAAAAACGAGTTATGATCTCTTTTCATGAGTTTCGTGGATGAGATGTTAACGACAGCAGGAGAAAGAGAACTGGCTATCTCGGAAAATGCCCTGCTGGACTGGATGATCTGCTTGGTAACGCGTGGCATGGGAGGCTGCGCATAATAGCCTCTATTCCGACTCGTAAACTCTTCAAGGAAATAATAGGAAATCCCTCCTAGCAGAAATCCAACCAGCAAAATTACAAGTATAATAACGATTTTATTTTTCATAATATTTTCATTATAATAGTATAGTTAAGGCATTGTAAACCCCTTCAGGGGGCACATGTCTCCGGAAATATGGCTTATTTTTTTCTTTTTATGGATTATTTCCGGTTTAGAGGGGAGCTCTGCCGGGCGGTCCAGGTGCAAAACTGTCCTTGACAAATATTTTGCTGTAATGATACTTTTCAAAGTTCTACTATTTTCATGCACGTGGATTGAAGCTCAGGGATGTTTGCCGAAAAGAGCGGTGCTCCGGACAGTGATCCCTGTAATCTTTTTGAGGAGGTAGTGATGTTAAAGCGGTACTTGTTAGCTCCGGGTCCTACCCCAGTTCCCCCTGAGGCTCTTATGGCAATGGCGATGCCAATCATTCATCATAGATCCCCTGACTTCATACCGGTTCTTGAAGCAGCCAAAAAAGGCCTGCAATGGCTCTACCAGACTACAACAGATGTCCTTATTCTCTGTGCGACCGGTACAGGCGGTATGGTTGGTGCTGTAAATAATTTTTTCAGTGCCGGGGATAACGTGCTCGTTATAAACGGGGGAAAATTCGGTGAGCGATGGACTGAGATAGGAAATGCGTACCATCTCGCTGTTCAGGAAATATCGGTTGAGTGGGGTTATACGGTAAATCCTCACGATATAGAAAAGGCTCTGAAAAGTGATCCTTCTATCAAGGGTGTATTGGTACAGGCGTCCGAGACATCCACCGGCGTTTATCATGATATAGAGGCGATTGCGGCCGTCGTGAAGAAATTTGAGAACACTATTTTGGTGGTTGATGCCATCTCGGGACTCGTGGCGCATGATCTGAAGATGGATGCATGGGGGATAGACGTTCTCATCGGCGGTTCACAGAAGGGGTTGATGCTCCCGCCCGGACTCGCGTTCGTTGGCATAAGTGATAAGGCCTGGGCACATGCGGACAAGGCCACGTCACCGAAGTTCTATTTTAATTTAAAAAAAGAGCGGGAATCGCTCAAAAAGAACCAGACGAATTTTACGTCTGCGGTAACACTTATCATCGGCTTAAACGAATGTCTGAAAATACTGCAGAAAGAAGGGCTTGAAAATGCCTTTAAGCGACATAAAATACTGGCTCATGCGACACGTGAGGCAATAAAGGCACTTGGTCTCAAACTGTTTTCTCAGGAGTCCCCAAGCAATTCAGTGACTGCAATCTGTACGCCGGACGGTATTGACGGTCAGGAGATATACAAAAACCTGAGAGGCAGGTATGGAATTACCGCGGCAGGTGGCCAGGGAAAGGCCCGGGGGAATATCTTCAGAATAGCCCATCTCGGCTATGCAGGTCCTTTTGATGTTATCACGGCAATTGCTGGGGTTGAAATGGTCTTAAAAACCATGGGATACGAGCTAACCTTGGGAACCGGTGTCGCCGTTGCTCAGGAATTACTTATGGTATAGGAGAATCTGGAATTCATGAAAGTTCTGATCAGTGACAATCTGTCCTCAAAAGGTGTTGATATCCTGAAAAAGGCAGGGCTGGAAGTCGATGTCAAGACCGGCATGACAACTGACGAATTACGGGAGTGCATCGGACTATACAGCGGGTTGATCATACGGTCCGGAACAAAGGTGAGCGCTGACATCATTGACGCGGCTAAAAATCTCAAGGTAATCGGACGGGCCGGCTCCGGGCTCGACAATGTCGATAAAAATGCAGCATCAAAAAAGGGGATTGTCGTGATGAATACCCCGGGAGGTAATACGGTTACAACTGCCGAGCATACCATTGCACTGCTCTTTTCAGTTGCGAGATTAATCCCGCAGGCAACATCGTCCATGAAGTCTGCCCGATGGGAAAAGAAAAAATTCATGGGAGTGGAACTCTTTAACAAAACCCTGGGCATTTTGGGCCTCGGCAATATCGGCAGTCAGGTCGCAAAAAAAGCACAGGGGCTTGAAATGAATGTCATAGCGCACGATCCATTTCTCAGCGAGGAAAGAGCCCGTTCTCTGGGCATAAGGAAGGTCTCCCTTGATGAGCTGTTTGAGAGATCTGATTTCATTTCCATTCACTCGCCACTGACCAAAGAAACGGAAGGACTGATTAATACAGAACACATAGCAAAAATGAAGGATGGTGTGAGAATCATTAACTGTGCACGCGGTGGCATTGTCAATGAGCAGGACCTATTCGATGCTCTGAAGACCGGCAAGATTGCCGGTGCCGCCCTTGACGTATTCTGTAAAGAACCACCGGATCCATCAAATCCTCTCCTGACGCTCGATAATCTGGTCTGCACACCTCATCTGGGGGCTTCCACTGAAGAGGCTCAGGAGAACGTTGCAACCGCAGTTGCTGAACAGGTTGTTGATTACCTTATGTATGGAACTATCAGAAATGCCGTAAACTTTCCGTCCATTCCCAGCGATCAGGTTGCAAGACTCCAGCCGTATATTAACCTTGCTGAAAAACTTGGGGGATTTGCCTCGCAGATATTTGAAAATGGTGCTACAGAGATTACCATTGAATTCAGGGGTGAAGCAGCCAGGATAAACTCTGCTCCATTGGCAATAGCAGCAATTAAAGGCTTTCTCACGCCAATACTGCTTGAGACTGTTAACTTTGTGAATGCCCCGTATATAGCAAAGGAAAGAGGGATCTCGGTAAAGGAGGTCAAGAGCGATGACGCAGGGGATTATAACAGCATGATTGCTTTGAGAATCAGGGCCAGGGACAATGAAAGTTATCTCGCAGGAACACTATTCAGCAAGAAAGATCCCCGCATTGTGTTAATTGACAATTTTGAGGTGGAAATCAGTCCTGAAGGCGAAATGCTGCTGATTTACAATAATGACAAGCCCGGTGTGATCGGAAATATTGGATCACTGCTGGGTAAAAATAAGATAAATATCGCACGAATGCACTTCGGGAGAGAATCGGCAGGGGGTATGGCGATCTCTGTTGTCAGCGTTGATACAAAACCATCTCCAGATGTTATCAAGCAAATCAGGAAACTTCCTAATATCCTGTCGGTAAAACATATCGTTCTGTAATACATTATGAACACGCTGCTTCATCTTATACAGATGTGTTGTGATCACGTAAAGCGGAACGCAGAACACCGTCGCGAGGATCAGAAGAAAGCAGTACAAATCTTTTTGTTCCAGGAAAGGGCCTAACATGTCAGTTGTTGTTATAGTCGGAGCACAGTGGGGAGATGAGGGTAAAGGGAAGATTGTCGATTTTCTGACAAGAAAAGCAGACATTGTTGCACGCTATCAGGGAGGGCACAATGCCGGACATACCGTTGTCATAAATGATGAGCAGTACATACTCCATTTAATCCCTTCAGGAATTCTGCATAAAAACACTACGTGTATTATCGGCAACGGAGTTGTCGTTGATCCTGCCGCTCTCATTGCCGAAATAAACGACCTCAAGAAAAGAAATATCAGGATTTCAGACAGCTTGCTGCTCAGTTCTAATGCGCATGTCATTATGCCGTATCATGTCGCCCTTGATAGTGCAGACGAAAAGTCACGGGGCAAGAAGTGCATAGGCACTACCGGCAGAGGCATCGGACCTACATATGTAGACAAAATGGCACGGCAGGGTATACGGGTAAGTGATCTGCTTTCTCGTGATATACTTATGGGAAAACTGAAGCAGCATCTGAAGATTATTAATTTCCTTTTAAAGGAGCTGTACAAATTCCCGGGCTTTCATGCGACAAAGATATGCGATGAATACCTTGCGTATGGAAAACAACTGAAGAGATTTATTGCAGATACCGACATTTTCATTAATGCCGCTGTCGCCCGTGGAAAAAACATTCTTCTTGAAGGGGCTCAGGGGACACTTCTTGACGTTGATCATGGCACCTATCCCTTTGTGACCTCCTCAAATGCAATCGCAGGAGGTGCCTGTACCGGTCTTGGTATCGGCCCCAACAAAATAAAACGTGTTTTAGGAATTGTCAAGGCATACACAACACGGGTCGGGAGTGGTCCCTTTCCGACCGAACTCCACGATTCCATTGGACGGAAACTCAGGAAGCAGGGCGGGGAGTTCGGGGCGACAACCGGCAGACCCCGGAGATGTGGCTGGCTCGATACCGTTATCCTGCAGCACTCAGCTCGGGTGAATGGATTTACCGGACTGGCCATTACAAAGCTGGATATTCTGGACCATCTTGAACGAATCAAGATCTGCACGGCGTACCAGTACAAAGGCAAACGCTTCACAGAGCTTCCCAAGGACATGCATGTTTTCGACGCCTGTACCCCAGTCTATAAAGAGGTGAAAGGCTGGAATTCGAGCACGCTTGGCGTCAAGTCGTTCAAAAAACTGCCCGAGCGGGCTCAGGCATACATTAAAATGATAGAAGATCTTATTGCTACACGGATAGATATCATATCAACCGGCCAAAAGAGAAACGAACTCATAATAATGAAAGACCAGTTTTGAAACGACGGCGAAAGCACAAACGTTTTAAGAGACGGTTAGAAGTAGAGTTTTCAAGTGGGGGGAGAAGCTACCGTGGTCTTTCTTCCGATCTGTCGTACTCCGGACTGTTCATCAAAACAAACAATGCCTTTAAGCCCGGCACGATCATCGATATAAAACTCCACCTTGCAGATGCTGGAATTTCACAGCTCAGAGGCAGGGTCGTGAGGGCGATGAAGACAGCGGGTATTTCAATAAATAACGGCATGGGTGTCCTTCTTCTTGAAAAAGATAGCCTGTTCATATCATTTTTACAAATGTTCTCTCCCGATACTGAGGCAGAAGGACCTGCCGAGGATATATCTTCCGGACATGCAACTGGAGATAAAACTGATGAAACAGCTCAATCACCATCATCTGGTGATGTTATTCTCCTCCAGTGCGCTCAGTGTAAAGTCAAAAACAAGGTTCCGAGGATTAAGGTGTCACAGGGCCCTAAATGCGGAAAATGCGGTTCAACGCTGATTATCAGTCTCGGCTGATATCGGCAGTTTTCAATCTTCTCTATCCATCGGTCTGCCCGTTGTGCGGAACTAAGCCTGACCATTTCATATATGCGCCAATATGTCCCGGCTGCTGGAAGAGCATTCAGAGATACTCCGGCCCATCCTGCAGCATCTGTTCAAATCCGTTTTCGTCTGCATATGGCTCTCTCTGTGCCTCCTGCATGGACAAGAAGCCACATTTTATCAAGGCAACGAGTTTTGGCCTGTATGAGGATAGCCTTGCTACAGCAATAAATCTTTTTAAATTTCACGGAATAAAAAGGCTTTCTCGACCACTTGGCTCCCTCCTCCTCGATCACGATATGCACGGCATCGACGCACTCGTGCCTGTACCTTTGAGTATCAGAAGTCTGAGAAAACGCGGGTTCAATCAATCACTGCTCCTCGCACACACCATCGCACGGACAAGGAATCTACGGATCATTTCGGATGGATTGATTAAAAAGACTGAAACCCCTCCTCAGCTCGGACTCCCGGCTAAACATCGCCTGAAAAATACACGAGGTGCTTTTCGTGCTGTCAAGAATTTTTCCGGCATGCGGGTGCTCCTGATCGACGACGTTATGACTACCGGAGCGACTGCAAATGAATGCTCCCGGCAGCTTCTCACAGCAGGAGCAGATGAAGTTTCGGTGTTGACCCTCGCTCGTTCGAGTATGCTCTGAAGGTGTAATAATACAGGCCCTGCTGTCCTGTAAACCAGCCGGTGGACGATCCCGCACGTATTGGATTCAGAATGCCGGTTCTATCTTGATGCTCGTCTTGCCATCAAATTTTCTGACAAGATACCCCCTGTTTTTTATAAATACTTTGACCTGTTCCCGGATGACGTCCTCACTTTCCTCAAGGCTTTTGTTCATGACCTGAGAGCAGAATGTCCCGGTGCGGCCAAAGTACAGTGGAGTAATAATATCAACCAGTCTCCGTCGATTGCGCTTCCATAAATAATACACATAGAAGAAATCATAGAGTATTTTTGCCCAGAGCTCGGCTTCAAGCTTGAATTCATCTTCTTTCCTCAGATGTGAAATTACCCCTGACAGTTCATCAAAGGTTTCAGGCTCAAGAACATGTTCATACATCGGCCTGAAATGGTTGAAGCCTTCCTCAAACTCCTGCCTCAGTTTACTCAGAGAGATACTCACCTCGTGCATTTCAGTTGAACCGCAACAGGAAGACATTATTTCAACATCCGAATAGTGATAATCACCGCGCCACTTATCCATATTATTACCCATCATAAAAAAAAGGGTGCTGATCACCTGAAAGAACATGATGCTCAAATCAGATGCAGGGTCTTTTGGGTTATGGATTTTATTGCCCAGAGTTACCTGAGATATCTTAAAATTCTCAATAACTGCTGTAAGCGTCATCCATATATCAATGCCAAACTTGGCCACATCCGTATGCCATACATCCTGTGATAAGTAATATTTTGCCAGCGAACGGCTCAGAGAAAAATCCCCGCCTATCGGTTGCCGAATATTCTTGCCGAAAATGGCTGCAGTCAGGGGATAGACAATCATGTTCGTTATCGTTCCGTCAAGAGGATGACGCATATAATATGGCGTACAGTAATCTGCCTTTTTGGTCAGAATCGGTTCAGCCATCCATTGAATCCATTCAGGACTGATACTGCGCAGGTCAGAATCGAATACCAGAACTGCTTCTGCACTGAGCCGATCCGCGCATTCAAAGACAGCCCTGAAGCTCGTGCCCTTGCCGGGCAGGCCACGGTAAATGAAGACTTTCTTCTCTATTCCTTCAGGAATTAATTCCTTGAAAATTTCTTCCCGGGTATCGTCGACCGAACCTCCGTCGGCTACAAAAACAGCGGTCTTGAAATCGCCGTAGTACTTCTTCAGCCCCTCCCCAACCTGAGAAACAACATATCCTATGGTTTCATCATTGTTATACGTTGGAATACCGACCAGAATATCAACATGTTTTACCGTATCGATCCACTTCAAAACAGGATCTCTCAAAGCGGTCTTGAAATGCTTGTTATTAAATGGCATGTATCCGAATCTCCATCAGAATATTTTATGATACGACAAAACCAATAATAAAAAAACTTTTTTCTGCGCTGTGCAGGATGGGAACGGATTACGTGGTGATCTATACTTTACATTTTTCAGCATCTTCCTGTATCTTTTTAAGATGATTGATCTCCATACGCATAGTATTTTCAGCGACGGTGAATTGATTCCTTTTGAGCTAATACGACGTGCAGAAGCAACCGGATATACCGCACTTGCCATAACCGACCATGTTGATGTATCCAATATCGATCATATCATTCCCAGAATAACGAACGCGGTCAACGCGTTACCTGCTGTGACATCTTTGAAAGTATTGCCGGGCGCTGAAATAACGCATGCACCGCCAGAACTCATATCTGACCTTGTTAAAGAGGCTCGAAAACTGGGGGCGAAAATAGTTGTAGTGCACGGTGAAACGATAGTCGAACCGGTAAAAAAAGGAACAAATAGGGCCGGAATTGAGGCCGGCGCAGATATTCTGGCGCATCCCGGTTTAATAACCACTGAAGATCTTTTGCTGGCAAAAGAAAGAAATGTGTTGCTTGAGATTACATCGCGAAAGAATCATTCTCTGGCCAATGGCTATGTCGCACAGGAGGCCATCCGCTTTGGGGCCCCCCTCTGTATCAACACGGACAGCCACGGTCCTTCAGATTTTATAACAGCCGCATTCGCACGTGAGATTCTGCTTGCTGCCGGGATAGAGAAAACCCGGATTGATACTGTCTTCGATAATTCAAAAGCTCTCATCGAAACAACCCTGAGGAGAACATAATGCCGCGGCCGATTAAGACAAAAATAAAGAAGAAAAAGGTTGAAACAGAAGTCGAAGTAAAAGGCCGGCTTTCTGATATTGTTGAATCTCTACAGGCACGGCAGAAATCCGTTATGACATACGGCATTATTTTTGTGTTCGTAATGCTTGCTGTTGTTGCACTGTTCGTATACAACTATCGTACAGCCAGACAGGCACATGAAATTGAATATAAAGCATATAAACTCTATCACAATGAGTTTCAGGATGAGACACTGCCTCGCGAGGAACAGTTACAGCAGGCACTCGACCTCTTTCAGAAGGCATACCAGAAAAAGAGTTCTCCCCGCATCCTGCTCTATATGGCGGACACGCTCTATGAATTGGGCAGGAATGAAGATGCTCTGGTAAAACTGAATGACTTAATAAAGAAATATTCGTCAGAAGAGCATATCGTTTCACTGGCATATCAGAAGATGACAACGATTCATCTTGCTCAGGGCTCCACAGATGAGGCCTTGAAAACCCTGGATGCATTATACGGCATGAACAGCCCTTTCTTTAAAGATTATGCCCTCATAGAATCTGCACGAATACTGGAAAAACAGGGAAAGATAGATGAGGCGCAGACGAAATACAAAACACTTGCAGAATTGTTCTTTGACTCTCCTTACGCTCAGGAAGCGCAGGGAAAACTGAAAGCGGCAACAGAAGACGAAGGAGAGGAAGATACAGAGACTGATACAGAAGCAAAGACAGAGACACAGGCAGAGGCAGAGGAAACAAAAGGAGAGCAGTAAATCATGTGTTGGTCTGTTCCGTTACGTTAAACCGTTCTTTTATTCTGCAGATACCAATGAGATCTGCTCCTCATGTCACATAAACTGTATACCCTGGGAACCAGTCAACGCAGCAGCGAGGATTTTATTGAAATTCTTCTTTCCTTCAGCATCAACGCTGTAATTGACGTAAGAAGTTTTCCAAAAAGCAAACATCCTCACTTTAACAAAGATGCCCTTTCTCAACTGCTCTCATCGAATGGTCTGGCCTACTATTTTCTCGGCAAAGAGCTCGGCGGCTTTCGAAAAGGAGGATATACTGCCTATATCATAACAGATTATTTTTCCCGTGGTATTGATGCCCTTGAGGTTATCGCCAGAAAAGATCTGTCGGTTATTATATGTGCGGAACGGTTGCCCTGGAAGTGTCACAGAAAATGGATTTCCGGGGAACTCCAGAAAAGGGGATGGACTGTTGAACACATTATAAACAAAGATAAGGTCTGGTCACCCCAAAAAAGAGACTAAATGTTTTCTTTTTTCAAATGCAGGTAAATATGGTATATATAATATCAGTCGTAATAATTCAGAAAACAGTGCCCGGACATATCCTTCATGACAAAAAAGATTTCCAAAAATATTAAAAAAGAGATCGAAGCTCTTGTGAAGGAACTCTCCGATCATGCCTACCGGTATTATGTCCTCGATTCCCCGGTAATCTCTGATGCTGAATATGACCGGAAATACCACCTCCTCAGGGAGTTGGAAGAAGAGCACTCATATGTCCTGGCTGAATCACCGACGCAGAGGATCGGAGCGCCGCCCCTTGGAAAATTTGAGAAGGTTCAGCATTCCGAACCAATGCTCTCGCTCGATAATGCATTTTCATATGATGAGCTGATTGAATTTGACAAAAGAATCAGGAAACTGCTCCGCACAGATGAAGAAATCGAATATACCGTAGAGCCGAAATACGACGGGCTCGCCATCGAGCTTACATATGCACAAGGCCTGTTGAGCCGGGCATCTACCCGGGGGGACGGGTACACCGGTGAAGACGTAACTCAGAATATAAAAACCGTTCAGTCTGCTCCGCTCAGATTATTCGCTCGTGATCTCATTTTCGATGAAATAGATATCCGCGGTGAGATTTATATGGATATCAGAGATTTTGAGAGGCTGAACAGGGAACGGCTGAAGAGAGAAGAGGCGCCGTTTGCCAATCCGCGGAATGCTGCTGCCGGATCTGTGCGCCAGCTGGACTCATCCATAACAGCATCACGAACCCTTCACCTTGCCTGTTACGGCATAGGGAAAGTGACCGGCACATCCTTCAGAAGCCAGTCAGAGCTCATTGAGTGGTTCGAAGAATCACGGGTGCCAACCCCCTCAAATATAACAACTGTGCAGGGAGTTGAACAGGTCATAAGAGAGATAAAGAAAATAGAAGAATTGAGGTCCACCCTTACCTTTGAAACAGATGGTGCGGTTGTAAAGGTAAACGATTTTGATCTCCAGCGTAAACTCGGGGTAAAGACAAAAGAGCCCCGGTGGGCTATTGCGTTCAAATTTCAGGCCCATCAGGGAACCACAAGAATCCGAGAAATTCACGGAAGCGTTGGGAGAACAGGTGTGATAACTCCCTACGCTGTTTTTGAGCCAGTTAAGATCGGCGGGGTCACCGTGTCCCGGTCAACATTGCACAACTGGGATGAAATGGAGCGAAAAGACATACGGATTGGAGATGCGGTTGTGGTTGAACGGGCAGGTGATGTGATTCCGCACGTGATCATGGTTGTGAAAAACAAGAGAACAGGAAAAGAAAAGAAATATCCCCTGCCGAAAAAATGCCCGGCCTGCGAATCGCAGGTAGTAAGAGAGGAAGGCGAGGTCGCTGTCCGGTGTGTTTCGCTTCATTGTCCGGCACAGGTGCAGGAGAAGATCTTTCATTTCGCGTCCAGAAGAGGTATGGATATCGAGGGGCTTGGTGAAAAGAATGTGGAGATTCTCTATGAAAAAGGGCTTATACAACACTTTGAGGACGTTTATCATCTGAAGAAAGAAGATCTCCTTGAACTCCCGCGGTTTGCTGAAAAATCAGCAAAAAATCTTGTAGATGCGATAGAAAAGAGCAAAAAAACAACGCTCGCCCGGTTTCTCTATGCGATCGGCATCCTCCATGTTGGTGAGTACGCTGCAAAACTTCTTGCACGGCATTTCAAAAAGCTGGAAGACCTGTTTTATGTCTCGCCTGAGAACATCATCGGGATCAAGCAGCTCGGTGAAAAGATTGCTCAGTCCTTGTCAGCCTTTTTTAATGACGACGAGAATATCCGCGTCTTACAATCCATGATGAAGTCAGGACTTACTCTTTCGAATCCTGATTTCAGAGCAGATAAAAAAGAAGACCTGCCGCTTCAGGGACTTACCGTTGTTTTGAC
>CP070737.1:1961253-1998498 GCA_020347665.1 Nitrospiraceae bacterium | reverse complement strand
GTGCCTGCATCAAGAAAACTCGTCGAAGGTGGCACCGAAGGGAGTGTGTCTCACAAGGCAATAGCGATAATGGCGGGGCTTGGATGGCAAGGCAAAAACCTTCTGGTGGTAACGCCTCAGTACGGCCCACGAGTAAGGCTCTCTTCTGTGCTTACAGATATGCCGTTTACATTTGATCGCCCGATAAAAAACCGCTGTGGACGCTGTAATGCATGCGCCGAAGCATGCCCTGTGAGTGCAATCAAGAACGTTAAAACCGAATTTCATTACTCAGACAGAAATGAAGCTATTGATCTGGATAAATGCCACAACAATACACTTAAGTTTATAGACGTGCCTGGTGTAGGCTACACATTCTGTGGCCAGTGTATTCCTGTCTGCCCGTATGGAAAAAAGCATATGAAAAAAGCCGCAGGCATTAAAGATTGAACAATGAGGAATAATCATCTTTAGCAGATGCCTAGCAAAACTGTCTACCAAACCGGGGGAATTCCACTCAGCTTTCGGTACAAACGTCAATGTCTTGGCTGGGAAAAACCACTGTCAGATCAGTTCCTTAGCAGCATTTTTATATTTCTTATCCAGTAGAGCAATCATAAATATGCCTGCATACCCGTTATTTAAATGCGCCCGATACAGTTTCAACGGCAACTTTTTTGACTGTGATTATTTTATAGTCTGTAAATCAGCTTTAATGCACGTGATCGTGCTTCATGGTGTGCATCGATGAGCCAGACGTTATCTACAAAAATAACGGAAGATAATTAGCTGAGATTTATTGATTGTCATTTGAGTCGGGCCAATAACAGGGAATAAAAAGGCATAGAGAAAAAGACAGAATTCACTGCAAAAAACCAGTTAACATCATGAGTTACATGGACAAACACGCTACCCGTTCAACTCTCTTTGAATAAAGACATAAAGAAACAGAAGATAATGGGACACTACCTACTCTCTTGTACGGAAAAGCAATTCCGGTAACCGCTTAATTATTAAATACAATGTCATATTATTCCCTTTGTGGTTTTACCAGATCCTGACACACCGTCGTTGTTTCGACTTCCATGCCCACCTCTCCCTTCCGAAATACTATGTTTTTTAGCCATCGGCTATTGTCTTCATCGGGATAATCAACACGGAAATGTGCTCCACGGCTTTCCGTCCGTTTAAGCGCGGCCTTGCATACCATCTCGGCCACAATTCTCATATTCTGGAGCTCTAGTAGCCGTATCAATTCCGCAGGGTTTTCAACGGCAGCACGCGGCCAAGGCCCTTGAATGTACTCCAGGGCTTTTTCAAGTTCATTTTTCTCGCGGGAAATCCCGACGTTGTTCCACATCTGCGCCTTTAATTCCTGAATCAATTGCCTGGGACTCTCTCCGACCTCGGACATTTGTCTTTCCAGCCGATTTTTTTCATCATCTGCTGCTTCTTTGATCGGGAAAGGAGAGCCGATATTCATTGCCAAATCAGCTGCTTTCTCTCCCACCAATGACCCCAGGGAAAAAACCTCAGCCAACGCATTACCCCCTAAGCGATTCGCCCCATGAGCGCCAGCGGTTGCTTCTCCAGCAGCGAAAAGACCACCTACGGACGATGCACCCCATTTATCAGTTTCGATACCACCCATACAAAAATGAGTCGTGGGAACAACGTCATAAGTTTTTTGTCCCTTCCACCACACTGGTGGTAACAGTTGAGTCAGTTCTTTCGCGGTATGTTCTGAGAGAGACTCAAGATCCATGATTATTCTCTGTTTCCCCTCGGGGCTATCTTTTATCTCTTTTATGATAAGCTGCGCCAACTGATCCCGGGTTATAGTGGTCGGATCCGAATCATTTTTCTTAAGAATGTCTTCGCCGTCACTATTCTTTAAAACAACCCCTTTTTGCACTAACATCCTCTCATAAAGAAGAAGCCGGCTCCCCCGTTTTCCCATTGCTGTAGGATAGAACTGGACGAATTCCATGTCTTTCAATGCGACGCCTACATCAAAGGCCAGCACCAGGCCATCTCCGGTGATGCCGGCCGCATTATTGGTATTTAAATAAATCTGGGCATAACCGCCGGTTGCCAAAACAACAGCTTTTGCCTGTATCACGATAAAATTGCCGTCTGCAGTCACACCCGTTGCGCCGGAAATTTTGCCATCTGATGTCAATAGCCGGGTAATAAACACATGCTCTTCAAAACGAACACCCGCTGCTTCGGCTCGGCTCCTGAGTGGTTTGATGAGATCACTCCCCGTCCAATTTTCCCCGTGAACATGACGAGGATAATGATGCCCCGGTATTTTCACTACCACAGGCTTTCCCTCTTCCAATTCGAAATTTACGCCACATTCTTTTAAAAATGCGACCTCACTCCCCGCCCGCTCTGCAAGCATGGCAACTTTTGCTTGATCGTTTAAATAACGCCCCCCCTTGATGGTGTCGACCATATGAACGTTTTTATTATCCTCAGGCATACCCCACCCCGAAGCGGCAATGATTGCCTTTGACATATATGTATTTGTGGGATGGCCAATTCTGGATTTAGAGACCAAAAGTGTATTAGCGTTCTTCAATCCTGCTACAATGGCTGCCCTCAGGCCTGCACCGCCACTACCGATAACCAACACATCACATTTAAGCATCTCTTGGGGTTTTAGCATCATTTATCTCTCCTCCCCTTTGATAACGTATTCTCACTATTGTTTAATTCCGCCTGCATACTGTAACCCCTGACTTGTAATGACCATTCATACCTTCGGGAATATATCTCTGAAAATAGTGGAATAGTAATAGTTTTCACCTCAAGTGCATAAATGTCAACAGACATCCATAGAGGGTGGTGTCAGATCTCCATTCTTCAGATTTTCTTGAATGTTTTTAGGGCTGAGTAAATAACAGGGAATAAAAAAGGCATAGAGAAAAAAGCCGATATCAACTACAATAAGTCAGTTAACATCATGAGGGGCATGGGAAACACGCTACACGTTCAACCCTCATTTAAATATAGGCATAAACAAAAACTAAAAGAATCAAAAGATAACAAGTAGGTTCATGGGAAGCAAACCAGCAACATCAATTTGCTTTTAAACAGACTTCATTATTCAATCTGCTGTTTTGCTTGTTTTCATCATTCAGGTTTGCTCCCATGACCAAATCGTTATCAATTTCCGTTTGTAATCATCAGTATCAGGTGGGTTTTTAAAGTTGCTGCTTTTAGAAAAGAAGCGCTATTAATTATTTCATTCTCAGGTTAACAAGCCGTTTAAGACGTTAAAGTTATTTGTTGCTGCTAGCAAACACATTTCAATACAGCAAAATCTATAGCGGCACGAACGCCGAATTGATGGCCTAAATCTTAGCGTTACACGTAAAAAATGAAAAAATACTTGACAATCTTTTTCGGTTTTATTATATTAGTATATAAGCAATAGCTTATAAGGAATCGCGGCTTATGAAGGAATCAGCAGACCTATTTAAAATACTTTCAGTAGACAAACGAATAGAAATTATCGAATTACTCAAAAAAGAGCCAATGAGCGTCAATAGCCTCGCTGATAAGCTGGGAATCACACAATCGGCAGTGTCCCAGCACTTGCGGGTGTTAAAAGCTGCCGGACTTGTGATAGATAACAGGCAAGGGTACTGGATATATTATTCTTTGAATAAGCATGCACTTGAAAAGTGCAGACAACGTCTTAATCGAATATGCACATGTGGTTGTTTAGGAGGACAAGTGAGTAAGAACAAAAAAAAGAAAATTTAAAAAAGAATTATATTTTTTACTTAATTATATAAGTATCTGCACAGATGCTTAATTAGAGAGGAGGTGATATCAATGACTAAGGGCGACAAAGAAATTAAAAAGCAGACTGAAAAAAAGAAACCTCAGGTCAAGAGCGGAACAAAAAGCTGCTGTGACTGTGGTTGCATACCGCCACCTGTAAAATCAAAATGAACAGCTCCTTAGCAGCATGGGGGGGAATTGATTAATTCAATCTCCCCCTTCTAAAACAAGGAGTAAAATATTTGTTGATTTCTACTTGAAGTGTTGTATCCAAAGGCATTATTTAAAAACAAGAGTTTAGGAAGGAAGAGTTAAATGTTCTTATAATTATAGATTATTGTAAGCCTCAATTCTTTTAAGAAGAGTTGCAGTCGGCAAGAAGTCATCTCCCTCCTGTTTCTTAACATATTCATAGAAATCGCACTTCTCACAATCTTTATATTTCTGGGCGAATGTTCCTTGAATATCCCCGTTACACTTGGTTCCAGCTAATACCCAACATGCCCTACCGCCAAATTCTCCATCATGAATACCGTCTAAAGAGATTTCAATAACAGCAAGACATAAACCTAAGTCTAAAGCTTTATCTCCACCAAGCTCTCTGCCACATTTCTTAAATTCCCAGCAGTTCTGCTTCATATTGTTTTTCTACACTTATTAATATCTTTGCAAATGTTTTGTCTATCTAATTTTCAGTATACTCCTACTGCTAAATATTTCAATATTTAATATTCATCTTTTTGCATTTCTGAATAGTGAATCGTAGTCTGTGAAATCAATTCTATGAATTGCGTATTTCCGTTTGTATTCTTCAGTATTAGGTGGGTTTTTAAAGTTGTGCGTAGGAGGAAGAAAGTGATGTTCTCGATTGTAGTAAAATTGTATCTTTTTAGATGCAAGTTACAGTTAGAATATTATTTATCAACAGCTTTTTTTCTCAGCACAACGAATCTGCTCGCATCTAGAAACTTCAACAAGATGCCGATTTCCAAAAATC
Source organism: Nitrospiraceae bacterium (assembly GCA_020347665.1). Classification (GTDB taxonomy): domain Bacteria; phylum Nitrospirota; class Thermodesulfovibrionia; order Thermodesulfovibrionales; family UBA6898. The sequence goes on along the minus strand of CP070737.1, from coordinate 1,993,724 downwards.
AACTAAATAAATTATTAAGTCCGGCATGCCTGCCTGTTCCGCTATCTTTAAAAAGACTGTCATAAAAATAATCCTGAAAGGAGTGAAGAGATAGAAATAATGGAAACAATGTAAGGCTTGATAAGCTTTTTATTGCAGATGGTTAAGGGAAAAGCCAGGTTTTTAGCCTGCTGAGCTTATTTGCTTTTTTTGTCTTTGAAGTCCAGGAGGGACACCGTATAGTTCAACCATCCCATAAAGATAAGGCCTCGGGGCACGCGGGGCAGCCATCAGAACCCACGCCAGAGGCGGGCAGGCCGCTGCACTCCCCTGGTTGATTTTAAAGAATTAACATCGTTTGGTCAAACACTTAGGCAAGAATCGTCCGCCTCAGGCAGACAGGAGGTTACCCCTTATACGTCTGTTATGTGATAAGCCTGCACCCAATACTACCCTGAGTAAAATGTTAAGTTACAAGACCTGGCCCCTTTCTTTTTCTTTCAGTAACAACTAAAGGCATATGGGGTCACGCCCCCGTTTAACTACATAACGGAGCAGGCTTGTGAGTTAACATTTTGGAGTTCTCCTTGCTACTGCTCAATTCTGAGACAGAGGAAAAAGTGATGATTACTGGACAAGAAGAAATTATAGAAATTAGGGAACGCACGTGCGAAAGAGCTTGATGCTACCGGCAAGTAACAGCCAATCCTGATATAAAAATTATATTTTACAAAGAATAGACCTTCTCTTTGCTTAATAAATCCAATCTAATAGTCTGAAAATTCATTTGTTACAAAAACGTGACGATTTGATCCCCATAAGGTCTGATTGAAATGAACACGCATTTTACAGATTGCTGTTTTCTTTTTAATATCAGGGACATACTAAGCGGTCCGTTGCAATGGCACTTAATTTGCTCTTTGTTGATTAGATCGAAGGGATTTGGAGAAAAGTTGAAGAGCAGAAAATGTTGCCAGGGGAGAAGAGAAAGAGAAACACCTTGATTAATGCTCCTATCTAAAAATAAATTATCGGAAGAAAGAGGTAAGACATGATGAATAATGTGAAACAAAAGATAAAAAAAAGCGATACCCATGCGAAACAAGGCCTCGGAAATGAATTAGTAATATTGCATGATATGATAATAGATGCTGAAGAGTGCATATTATTATTGCAGAATGCGTTCATCTATCACAATGCAAAATTTCTTGCAGAATGTAAGGTAAAGATCGCAGCGATAAAAAAATCAGGCGCTTCACTGGCAGGAGACATGGAACAGACTGTTCGCGATAATCCTGATATGAAGCCCTATGTTCCAATCCCCGCTCATCTATCGGGAATTGGAAATCACATAGAGAAACTTTCAGAGTGTATAGACAGAAAAATCAGCGAGAACATACTTTTCTCTGACAAGGCAGTAAAGGAGACGATATTCCTTCTGCAACGGCTCAATGAAATCCTGACACCCACTGCAGATATCGTGCTTGCGAGAAACACGTTCCTGAGCATGTATGTCGAGGAGTCTCAGGTAGGTGTGGGGAAAATGGCAACAGAATATGCTACGCTGCATGAGGAACGCCTGATTAAGGGTGTGTGCCTTCCCGCCGCATCATCACTTTATATAACCATGCTTGACGCGATCAAGAGCATATCCTGGCATTCAAAGGAAATAGCTATCGGTCTAGCTGGGCTGTGAAATAGAATGACAGAGTCCCTGCCGCTCGGATTGGTATGACTCAATTTCGGGAGACCGGTTGCTACCTGGTTATGGTGGGATCGCGTCTCCTGACTCGATCGCAATCTCACAGGCTCACTTCCTATACTCCTCAACTTTAAAAACTCACCTAAGACTGAATGTTACATGGAAATAAAGAATATTAAGAATTGATTTCACCTTCTAACATTGCAAGATGAGGGCGCAAAAAGTGAATTTTAATGCTGTACAGAGATGGTCTGTTGCTGAAGGACACGAAAAGAAGTATTATAACTTTTTCAAAATGCTGAAAAAATAGTGTTCATGTAAACTTTCCGAAACAGAAATGGTCCGAGGTCAATCCATGCCCGCTATAAAGTAAAATAGAAAATATGATAATATATCGGACTTAAGGGTAGTTAGGAGGCAGAGATGTCGAAAACATACCACATAGCGGTTATCCCCGGTGATGGAACCGGTCCTGAGGTGGTCGCTGAGGGCATGAAGGTTTTGCATGCCGTATCTCAGCGGTTCGGGTTTGAACTGGATTTTCAGATGTTTGACTTCGGCGGTGAACGATTTCTGAAGACAGAAGAAATTCTTCCGGATTCAGCGCTTAAGGAACTTCGTGAATTTGACGCAATGTATCTCGGAGCAATCGGTCACCCTGATGTCAAACCGGGTATTCTCGAAAAGGGCATACTGCTCAAGCTGAGGTTTGAACTCGATCAGTACATCAACCTCAGACCGGTTAAGCTGTATCCCGGTATAGATTGTCCGCTCAAGAATAAGACACCCGATCACATTGATTTTGTTGTTGTGCGTGAAAACACCGAAGGGCTCTATGTCGGCTCCGGAGGTTTTTTCAAGAAAGGCACGCCTGACGAAATCGCAGTGCAGGAATCCGTAAACACAAGAAAAGGCGTTGAGCGATGCATACGATATGCGTTTGAGTACTGTAAAAAAAGAAACAGGGCAAACAAGTTGACGCTCTGTGGCAAGACCAATGTGCTTACATTCGCCTTTAACCTCTGGGAGAGGACCTTTTATGAAGTGGCTAAGGAATATCCTGATATCAACGCTGACTATGCGCACGTGGATGCTATTACCATGTGGTTCGTAAAAAACCCCGAATGGTTTGATGTCATTGTCACAGACAACATGTTCGGCGATATCATTACAGACCTCGGGGCCATGATTCAGGGGGGCATGGGCATCGCAGCAGGCGGAAATATAAACCCGGAAGGTGTTTCGATGTTCGAGCCCATAGGAGGATCTGCACCGAAATATACGGGGAAAAACACCATTAACCCACTCGCTTCGATCTGTGCCGGTAGCATGATGCTCGAACACCTCGGTGAAGATGCCGCTGCAAAAACTGTAGAGACCGCGGTTATGGAAGTAACTGGCAAGCATATCAAGGGCCTTGCCGCAGGCACAATGGGCCTGAGCACTACAGAAGTCGGGGACCTGACAGCAAAGATCTCGACTGAAATATAAAAGAATCGTCTTATACGCTTACACTAAGGGATAAACAGATGTTAAAGAAAAAAGAAAAATATATTGTTGCGGTTGTCGGTGCGACCGGTGCTGTTGGCAATGAGATGATTGCCACGCTCACACAGAGACAGTTTCCGGTCGCATCACTTCGGCTTTTTGCGTCAGAGCGCTCTGTGGGTAAAAGTCTCCGTTTCAGGGATACGGATCTCCCGGTTGAAGCGCTTGATAAAAACAGTTTCACGGGAATTGACATAGCTCTCTTTTCCGCCGGAGGTGAGCGGTCAAAAATATGGGCTCCGGTTGCAGCTGCGTCCGGCTGCGTTGTAATCGATAATTCAAGCCAGTGGCGCATGGACCCTGAAGTTCCTTTGGTTGTTCCTGAAGTGAACGAGCATGATCTGACGTGGCATAAAGGAATCATCGCGAATCCCAATTGTTCGACCATACAGATGGTTGTCGTATTAAAGCCGATACATGATGCCGCACAGATAAAACGCGTTGTGGTAACAACGTTCCAGTCGGTATCAGGCACCGGGAAAAAAGCAATGGACGAGCTTATGCAGCAGACGGCAGATGTACTGAATTTCAGACCGGTAATAAAGAACGTGTATCCGCACCAGATCGCTTTCAATTGTCTGCCGCACATAGATTCATTTCTTGAAAACGGCTATACAAAGGAAGAAATGAAGATGGTAAATGAGACGAAAAAGATTCTGGGGGATGATTCTGTTGCGGTCACTGCTACTACGGTGCGGGTTCCGGTCTTCAGGTGTCATTCAGAAAGCCTGAATATCGAAACCATAAAGAAAATTACAGCTAATGAAGTGAGGGCTGTGCTTTCGGCCGCTCCGGGAATTATCGTATATGACGCTCCTGAGAAGAACATTTATCCACTTGCGATCGATGTTGCTGACAAAGACGAAACCTATATTGGCAGGGTTCGGGAAGACGATTCTGTTGAAAACGGCATCAATATGTGGATTGTTTCTGACAATCTCAGAAAAGGCGCTGCTCTGAACGCAATCCAGATAGCTGAAAAACTCGTTGAGTCAGCAGGGCAGTGAACGTTGACCTCATTGTAAAAGCTGATTTTATCCTGAAAATGGACAACGATCTCTCCGTTATACAAGACGGAGCTATTGCTGTTAAGGATAAAAAAATAGTTTCTATTGGCACTGCAGGGGAAATCTCTGGCACCTGTTCTGCTGTAAAAGAAATAGGGGGGACCGGGAAAGTTGCGTTTCCCGGTCTTATTAATACCCACACACATGCTGCAATGGTACTGTTCAGAGGTCTTGCTGACGATCTCCCATTAAAAGACTGGCTTGAACAGCATATATGGCCTGCTGAGGGCAGGTGGATGAGTCCGACGTTTGTGGGTGATGCTGTGGAACTTGCCTGTCTCGAGATGCTGAAGGCCGGTATTACCGTTTATAATGACATGTATTTTTTTGGTAATGCAATCGGCACGGCAACAAAAAAACTGGGAATGAGGGCTGTCGTAGGTGTCGGCATACTTGACTTTCCTTCCAGCTCAGCAGCAACGTCTGAAGAGTATTTTGCGAATGCTGAAAACTTTATAAAAGAATGGGTGGGTGATGAACTTATCCATCCAAGTATAGCTCCGCATGCTATCTATACCTGCGCGCCTGAAAACATGATGCGCGCAAAGCTGATTGCCGAACACTATGATGTTCCGCTGCATGTTCATCTCGCAGAGACTGAATGGGAGGTGCAGGAGATAAAAACCCGTTACGGGAAAACCCCTATAGCTCTGCTTGAAAGCATCGGCTTCCTTGATGAACGAGTCCTCGCTGCCCATTGTGTCTGGCCGACCGATGATGAAATAGAGATGCTTTCACATGCAAAGGTTGGTGTTGCTCACTGCATTGAGAGCAACCTCAAACTCGCCTCCGGGATAGCACCGGTGCCAAAACTGCTCGATGCTGGTGTCAGGGTCACCTTCGGCACTGACGGAGCTGCCAGCAATAATGACCTCAACATCTTGAGCGAAATGTCAACTGCGGCAAAAGTCCATAAGGCACAATCAGGAGACCCTACCGTGCTGAATGCCAGGCAGGCGATGCTCATGGCAACCCGTTGGGGAGCAGAGGCACTCGGGCTCGGACATGTTACCGGAAGTCTTGAAAAAGGAAAGGCAGCAGATATTGTTATTGCGGATCTGAAAAAACCCCATCTTACTCCTCTCTATGATATCTATTCACATGTGATCTATTCCATGCATGCCGCTGATATTACAGACGTCATTGTGAATGGCACTGTTGTTGTCGAAAAGGGCAAAATCACACAAGCTGATGAGTCAGACATTATCCAGAAGGCGGTCGTGTGGTCCAGAAAAATCAAGGCTACCAACTCAGATCAGACATAATCATCCTGTAACAGCTTCTTTCTTTTCGATTCATCAATCCCCTTGTCCTGACGTGTATTTTCATCCCCATTGGAAAATACTGTTTAAAAATACCGCATAGTAGTGCATAAAGACATTTCTTCATAAAACCTTCATTTTCTTGTGTAAAAATAGGACATTAAAATGAGTGCGCTATGAGGAAGAAACTGATCTTGATCCTGATTGTTATACCGGTAGTACAGATGGCAGTGTTATCCGATGTGCAGGGATTCCACGAAAAAAAGCCAGTTACCCCGTACGGGGATTACTGCCCCCGCTTCAGCAAATATGGGAAAAACAAGGCCTTTCACACCCAAAAGCAGGCCGAGGAGGCCTTGAAGGATTATTATTCCTCAAAGGGATTCACTGTTGAGGTTGTAAGCCCCGTCGGGAGGTTCATAAAAGCCCACATAAAGCAAAAGGATTCAATTATTGATATAATCATTTTTGACAGACATACCGGCAGGATACGTTCCATTTATTAGTGCTTTTTTTTTGTCTTATTTGATAGTATAAAATGTCAGTTTTGCTTTGAAATCTCAGAAACCCGATGAAGACCATATGAGCCAGCAGTCATACAAACAATGGACCATTGCAGTACTGTTCGCGGTAATCGTGATCGCAGTTGTTTTTAGTCTGAAGCGTTCACCTACCACGACTGAAGAATCCCAAAGCCGGGATTATCAATCTCCGCCATTCTCTGGATCACTCATTGAATTTAATGCGAAAGAACAACAATATCTGGAAATCATCCGGAATGATCCTGAAAATCTTCGGATACGGGCCCAGCTCGCCGACCTGTATTTTGAAAGCAGTATGTTCGAAAAGGCTGTTACCGCATACGAAGAACTCCTGGAGCTTGATCAGACCGATGGAGATACCTACAATGATCTGGGTCTTTCATATCACTATACTGGCAGGCCTGAACGTGCCATAGAAACGCTGCGGCAGGGCTCTGAAGTTGCTCCTGATTTTCAGCGAATCTGGCTGAGTCTGGGCTTTGTGCTCGCAGCAAACAATAGAGCTGACGAAGCACGAGCACCCCTGAAAAAAGCCATCCAGCTTGACTCACAAACAGATGTTGCTGCAGAAGCTGGGAGAATACTCGGTATTCTGAACCAGTCCGGATAGTCATCCGAAGTCTGATATGTGACCGCCTTGTACCGGGTATGCACACCCTTTACTTTTTTGAAAAGAACCGTTATGCCATAGCGTATTGGTTTTTCCTGTGGTAAAATAAATGCATAACCAGCCCAAATGGAGGTAATCGTATGACAAAAGTAGTTGTTTTTTGCATTTTTTCACTGATTTTTTCTGGGTGTGCATCGACCTACACGCCGGAAATGGTACAGCACATTAAGGGCAGTTCCTTCAAGGCTACGCACACAGGATATTACACTGCTGAACTCGTCATGAAACCGAAACAACCGAAGGTCGGCATAAACAAGGCCCATTTGATCATTCATGATTATGAAGCAACGGACATCCCCGGCCTGACCATCAAGGCTGTGCCGGTTCATACGCAAAAAGGGACTATATCTAACACAACTCCAACGGTAAAAGATGCTGGACGCGGTTTATATATTATTGAAAATATCAGTTTGCCAGAACCGGGCATGTGGGAGATGCAGCTCTACATAAAAGGCGAGTTTAAGAATGACTCAGTTGAATTACCAATCCCAGAGGTAATGAACTAAGGGGCAACAGCAGAATAATCCGCATCTATCCTTCCGGATGAAGGTGCGTAAGAATGCTCGTCAGCAGGAGAACGACACTCCCGATATAGACTTCAGCTGTCACCAGGCGAAACAGTCGTTTTCTCTGAGGCAACAAGTCTGCCCTTCTATTTGCATCATGCTGATTAAAAGCCGGCACGATAAAGAATTTATTAATTCCTCCGAGAAGGAACAGAATGCCTACAAGGAGAAATTTCAACAGAAGAACCTGCCCGTAACGTGTCCCGATGAGACCGGCAATATCATTAATATTGGAATACGCCAGTAAAAGCCCTGTTACACCTACCAGAAAAACAGAATAGGTCGCAATTTGGGAATAACGGTTGATCAGATAACAAAACTGTTCCCATAATTCAGCACCGGCACCCTCAAGAAAAAATGTATAACAGAAACGAATAAAGAATAACCCTCCAATCCATAAAGAAACAGCCATAAGGTGAAGCACATCGAGATAAAACGGTACGGTGAAATATCCTTTGGTTCCCTGATGGCCTGACATGGCAATGACAATAAGCAAACAGCAGGATACAAGAATACCGAAAATGGTTAAACCTTTTGTGTCTCTCATTATACTCATGAGAGACAGAATAATGATTATTCCAACGAATATCATTCGTAAAACAGTAAATCTTCCGTACTTTGTCTTTGTAAGGAAAGGAGAGAGTATTGAAAAAACCTCTTTCAGGGGGGTTTCGGTCATAATCGAGGCATGAAAAATCAGGTGAACAATATTTGCAAAAAAGGTAATGACTGCAATCAGAAATATTGAGCGAACCGCTGATTCTCCAAAACTGCGTTTCCTGCCTTCGATCATGCAGATATCTGCGTTTGAAGGGCCGGTGACAAAAAATCTTTTTGAAAAGGCTCCGGTAAGAAACACAGCACCGGTAAGAAAAAACCAGTAGAAAAGAATCATCAAGACATAGGAAAAATCCATCTAATTAAGGGTAAAGGAATACTCCCCGGTCTGTTTATGTCCGTCTAAACTCATACAGGCCCATTTTACCGTGTACTTCCCGGGATTCAAGTTTTCTTTCAAAGTAACTTCCATGACGGTATCGTCTTCTGAAAACTCTGTCTTCTTCCCGGAGACCTTGTTCCCCTCGCTGTCAAACACCTCGATCTTCGAGAAAACGGGTTCAACAGTCCCGACAAAGGTGATCGTGATTTTTTCAGGAGGGGCATCAAGAATGGCATCCTGCTCAGGATTACATTCCAAGATATACACGTGTCCAAAAACCGGTAGCGGAATGAGCAATAGCACAAAGCACCATGCGACATAGTATCTCATATTACCTCTTTTCCCTCCACATATTATCATTATTATCGTTTTACAGCAAGCTTTCGATTACTACCGTACTGCCGGGATCATCCCAGTGCCTCGGACCGATAATCTTTTCCCGTATAACACCCTCCTTGTCAGCCACATATGTCTCAGGCACTCCAGTAACTCCATAGGAAAAAGCGAGGTCAGTGTCAGGATCCAGAAGCACCGGCATCGTATAACCGTTTTCCTTCATGTATGTAACGGCTCGTTTCGGATCATCTCTATACAATATTGTCAGCATCTGAAAAGGCTTTCCCTGCATACGGTCATAGAGCCGCTGCATGGACGGCATTTCCTCCCTGCATTCCTTACACCAGGTAGCCCAGTAGTTTATGAACACAACGGTCCCCTGCAAATCAGAAAATGTCCATGTCTTCTGAGCGCCCGTCCCTCCGATATCCAGTTCTGACAGACTGAATGCCGGCCCTTTGAGGCCTACGGCAACAACTGTTTTCTGTCTGTCGCCATTTTTCGGCAGAGAGATAATTACTACTACAGCCATTATAAGAATAAATAATATAACGATTTTTCTCATCGAATTTCCAACACTGTCATATCCAAAAAAGCTGTTACTGCGCTTTCTGGTCAATCAGCTGGATCAGTTGTTCAGCCTTAACAGCACCGCTGGCACGTGATCCATCACTGAAGACGATTGTCGGCGTGCCGCTGATTCCCAGTGTCTGAGCAAGACGCAAAGTCTCCTCGACTACTTTTGTTTCGCAGGTTGCAGGTGGAATCGATTTCTTTGCATATACATCTTCGAGCATTTTAATTGCCTTTTCATTCGACTCTTCACAAACAATCGCCTTTGACTTATCATAGGCCTCCGGATGCAGCGAAACCAACGGCATCATTTTTAAGTAAAAAGCAATATCATTTCGCTGACTCAGAACTTTCTTCATCTCCTGATGAAGTTTTTCACAATACGGTCAATCAGGATCATCAAATACGATGACCCTATGCTTTGCTTTTGGATCGCCCATAATAAGGGCATCTTCAAGCGGTATCAGCGAAATATCAATTTTATTAATTTCATCAAACCGTTTTTTTGTCAGATTGGTCCGTGAGACAACATCCACGATAGAACCAATAAATACCTTCTTCTGTGCTGAGTCAAGGTATACAATGCTTTTTTGCCCCTTGGATTCAACAACAACCTCCCAAAGCCCCGCTACCGGAGCGGGATTGACAGACAGTATCCTGATATCCGGATCCAGAGATTTCAGGGCCCTGTCGGCATCATCAGCGGTAAGAACAGACGTATTCTCTGCCCGGGCATAGTCTGGAGTCAGTTGAATAACGATGGATATCACCATAAAGGCCATCAACCCTATTTTTATTATGCCTCTAAACATTATTCACCTCTTTTCTTTAAATTTTTGTATAACTTAAGCTAATTATATGAAGACATTATGAAGGGACATACTAAATTTCCCTTCTTCCTTCGAGAGCCTTGCCCAGGGTTACTTCATCTGCAAACTCTATATCACTTCCCATGGGGAGTCCATACGCAATACGGCTTATCCTGACATTTAGCGGAGCCAGCACCTCCTTGATATACTGTGCGGTCATTTCACCTTTTGTATTCGGATTGGTAGCAACGATCACCTCCTGAACAGATCCGCTTCTCACTCTCGCGATAAGCTCCTTGATCTTTAACCGGTCCGGAGTAATGCCGTCTATGGGTGACAGGGATCCCAAAAGCACATGATAGAGGCAATTAAAATTTTTCACCCGTTCTATCACAAGTATGTTACTCGGTTCTTCAACAACACAAATCCTGCTTCGATCCCGCAAATCATCGCTGCAGATTTCACATACCTCATTTTCCGTTATGTTAAAGCATTGTCCGCAGAACCGTGCCTTTTGGATGACTCCCTCTATGGCCCGCGCTAATGCCAGCGCCTCCTGTTCCGGCATTGAAAGGATAAAAAAGGCAAGCCGTTGTGCGGTTTTTCTTCCTATCCCAGGGAGCCGCGTCAGTTCATGTATGAGATTTTCAATAATTCCGTGCATAGAATATCCAGTTTCAGTTCTTATTTACCGAGCAGATTACCGAGATCTCCGAGCCCCGGTAAATTGAGTCCCCCAGTCAATTTCGACATCTCTTCATTAACGAGTTCTTGTGCCCTCTTAATAGCTTCATTGGTTGCAGCGATAATAAGGTCCTGAAGCATTTCCACGTCATCAGGATTGACGACATCCTTTTCAATATTGATTGAGACAATTTCTCCTGCGCCGCTGGCAACAACAGTAACCATACCGCCCCCCGCTGTTGCTTCAGCGGTTTTCTTCTTTGCCTCTTCCTGTGCTCTCAGTACCTCCTGCTGCATTTTCTGAGCCTGCCGCATCATATCGCCGAGCATTTTCTTAGACATGATCTCCTCCATTCTTTATTTTTCTTGATTGATCTAACGGTATTATATCAATAATTCTTCCCTCAAAAAGTTTCAAAGCCTCCTGGATCACCGGTTTCTTTGAAATCTTATTTTTCAAATCTTTCTTTCTCATCTTTTTCTTGTGTAATAACTGAAGAATAATGGTAATAGGAGACCCTACTTCTTGAGACAGCTCCTTTTCAAGCACGGTGAGGTTCTTCCTTATAGCATCTTCAAAAACCGCCTGTCCTCCGTTCAACACCATAAACAGTTCTCCACCCTGTAATGAGATATCAGCCTGTGCGATCTTTGAAGCAAGCGGCGGATCTATTCTCTTGAGCACCTTTTCCCATACAGATGAAATATCATCGTCAGCGGATTCAGGCCTTTCCGCTGACGTATCCTTTTGAGTTGTTTCAATTACTGGTTCGATTTTCTTTTCCTGTAACGGTTGCTGATAACGGCGTACCGCTTCAGTCTTCCTGACCGTTTCAACAGCATCAGGTAATTCCTTCTCAGACCGCACTGCCGTGCTGTTTCGCTTCGGGGATATCTTGTCTCCAGGCGGAGTAACTATTTTGCTTAATTTGTCTATGTTTTCAATAACGTCTTTTATTGATTTCATATTACTCATAAAACTTGTCCTTATGAGAGACATCTCAAGTGCCAGTCGTGGTGATGAGGCATTTCTCACTGCCGTTTCAGCCTTCATTATTTCCGAAAGCATGAGGGTAAGTTGATCCTCCGATGTTGATGACACCATATGCTGTATCGTAACCATTTCCTCGGTGCTCAGATCCAGAATAAGCTCTGGATTTTTTACAACGCTCGCAACGAGTACGTCTCTAAAAAATTGAACGAGCTCTTTCGCAAATATTTTTAAATCAGCTCCCTGGTCAACAAGCAATTCGATAGACTCAAGGATTTCCTGCCGGTTTCCCTCTATAATCGCCTTGGCAGCCCGTGATAGTATTTCAAGATCAGCAAGACCCAGCAGGTTTTTCAGATGCTCTTCCGTCACCTCGTGAGCAAAAGATGACAGCTGATCAAGAATCGTCAGTGCATCTCGCATACTCCCTTCAGATGCGCGAGCGATTAGCGATAAAGCTGAAGCAGAGACCGGTATGTCCTCTTTCGTCGCTATCTCCTGCAGTCTGGTTCTGATTAGACTACTCGATATTCGTCTGAAAGGCATATGTTGGCAACGGGACAGGATAGTAGCCGGTATTTTCTTCAGTGCCGTGGTTGCCAGAACAAAAATAACATGAGACGGCGGTTCTTCCAGTGTCTTCAAAAGAGCATTGAATGCCGAGCTTGAAAGCATGTGTGCTTCATCGATGATATAGAGTTTATATTTCCCGATGGAGGGGGCGTATTTAACCCGTTCCCTGAGGTCCCTTATATCATCGACACTGTTATTTGAAGCACCATCAATTTCTATTACATCAACTGAAGACCCTTCTGCAATCGCACTGCATGAGTCGCACACACCACATGGCGCTGGCGTCGGCCCTTCGCTGCAGTTCATGGCCTTCGAAAGAATGCGGGCCGTCGATGTCTTCCCTACTCCTCTCGGCCCGGAAAAAAGATAGGCATGGGCTATTCTGCCCTGAGAAATAGCATTTTTGAAGATGTTGGCAATCGGCCCCTGACCTGATAGATCATCGAAGTTCTGCGGCCTCCACTTGCGTGCTAAGACGAGATAGCTCATAATCTTTTACGAAAAAAGTGACTCTCTATGTATAACGGGAAGTGAGCGACAGGCTTATCTATCTTATAGCTGACAACCTTTACCCATTATTATTAACTCACTATTCTCTTTTTGCAGTCCGGGAACGACTAACTGCGGCACACATGCAAAATGATTATCGCTGCTTCCTTCCGGACCTGACGAGATTGACACCCGCATGTTGCGCAGGGCCGCTCCCCGACTGCAAAAAAAAAGTGAATACGCATATGCCATATTAGTACGCATTTCTTGCAGCACAGTATTCACCGTGCATAATGTAAAGAAATATTTTAGCATAACTATTCAAAGATTGTGCATTCTGCTGGCCCCTGTTCTGCTCCACAGCGCAGCAGGAGCATACTTAACTCTTCTTTTAAGAGGTTAAATGCCTTCACGCCACATCAAATCTTTAGTAGCTGAGGGCTTAGCCGGCCCGTAATGCGTCAACGATATTCATTCGTGCTGCACGCACTGCAGGCAATACACCACCAACGAATCCCATAATGAGTGAAAAAGAGAGCGCTTTATAGATAATGTCAAAAGTCAGTGTAAAACGAAAGGCCAGTTCAGAAAATGTCTGAAAGTTCATCGTTGATATGGTAAACCACTGAAGAAATGAGGCAAAAAACAGTCCGACGGTGCCACCAATGAGACTGATACATAACGATTCCAGAAGAAACGCGACAAGAATGTTTTTCCGTTTGAACCCCATGGAACGTAACGTGCCGATCTCTATTGTGCGATTTGCAACTGAAGCATACATAGTTATCATGGCGCCGATGATAGCACCGATAGAAAAAATGACCGTCAGCGACGAACCCAGGATCCGGAGAAATTTCGACATCATTTCAGACTGTTCAGCATAATAGACAGTTTCTCTTTTGGTTTCGAGGGTAAGCCGTGGATCACTTTCAATGCGCTCCTTAAAGTTCTTGAAATCCGAAGCAGGCGCAAGCCTGAATAGCAGCGACGAATACACATGTCGTCTGAAGGCTTGCATCAGTTGATCAGCATCTGCCCATATTTCGGATCCAAAGCCGGTAGTACCCGCATCAAATATACCAACAACGTTCCAGTCACGCATCCCAAAATGCAGGGTTTCTCCGATATTACCTCCTTCAAATCTTTTTGCTATGCTTGATCCGGCAATAATTTCCGAGCTTCCCTGGCGCGGCATTCTCCCCCGTATAAGCTTAACCTGCGGACGCAATAGCATGGAATGAGAACCGATCCCCCTGATAACAACATTGGAAGGCTTGTCAGTATGCCTTTTGGGGAGGCTTATGAGCACGACTATTTCTCGTGCAAGTAACGGTCGTCCTTCAGGACCACCCGCGATCTCGGGTTGTGATTCAACAACAGACGCGTCGCGATGTATAATTCCACTCTGTACTTCAGATACGGATCCTTTACGAAGTACGAGGGCGTTGCGGTCTGATCCTGTTTCGACGAGTGTTTTTTCCAGTCCTTCTGCCAGCATCAAAATTGACGCGAAAACAAAGACAACAAGGGCCATGCCAGATGCAGTCAGCACTGTTGTGAGCTTCCGTGTTAATAAATTCCGGACACTATATGAAATCGGAATGTTCACTCAGCCTATTCCCCGCAAACCCTCAGCTATAGTATTCCGTAATGTCTGATAGGTTGGGACAACCGCTGCTAAGCTTCCGACAAAGAGGGTCGCAATAATATCCAGAATGATTGTTTCAGGTGCGACATGAAAAACCGGAAAATAGGTGCTCATTGCCTTGCCAAATTTCTCAACAACGGGAAAAGTGAGTATAATTCCCAGTCCGCAACCAATTATTGTGATAAATAGCGATTCACCGAAAATGAGTCCGGCAATACGCCATTTGCCAAATCCTAATGTCTTGAAAACCGCGTATTCCCCTGTCCGTTCCCGTGCCGTCATTGCCATCGTATTGGCAACAACCGCCAATATGATAATGATAATCACCATTGATACGAGCTGTATCACGATGACAATCGCTTCACTCATAGAAACAAAACCCAGCTGGAATGCCTTTTCAGTTTCAGTAAGGGTTTCAGCGAGTGTATTTCTAAACGTATTATCGACCGAAAGAGAAACCGCTGCGGCACGGTCCGGATCTGCTATACCGATAACATAAAAGCCAACCTTGTCAGCGCGCCCGTGAGAGGTTTTTTTTACTGTTTCATTCATATAATCCCAGTGGAAAAAAAACTGCGTTTCGTCAGTACCCTTGTCTCTTCCCCGGTATATACCCCGCAAAATAAACTCCCAGTTGCCCGGCATAATAGTTCCTTTTAAAACAATGGGATCACCAAGTTTCCACCCGAATTTTTTGACTATCTTCTCCCCGGCAATAACCCCTTTTCTATCTTTTTTGAAAGCAGCAAGATGATCAGCAGAAATCAAGAATTCCGGATAAAGATCAAAGTATGTTTCGTGATCAACAGCAAAATTCGGAAAAAAATTCTTTTCTTCAATATATACACCGCCAAACCAGTTGCCGTATGATAGTTTGGTGACACTGTCAATATGTCGGATTTTTTCTTTATAGGACAGCGGCATCAAAAACACCAGAGAAATCGCGTTTCTGGTTACCAAACGTGTTGCTGAAGAAGCTTCGACACCGGCGTACCATGCGCTCACGACTGTTCTCAACAGACCGAAAGAAAGGATGGCAATAGTTATGCCGAGAATGGTCAGGGACGTGCGAAGTTTTTTTCTGAATGTATTTCTATAAAGGAGTTTGAGAATGTTCATTGAGAACACCTTTATCGAGATGTTTGATGACATGAGCCATTTCAGCAGCACGGGGATCATGGGTTACGATGATAATCGTTTTTCCCAGATCGCTGTTCAGGCGTGCCATGAGATCCAGCACTTCTTTCGCTGATTTTCGATCGAGGTCGCCCGTGGGCTCGTCAGCAACGAGAATGAGAGGATCCGTGACAACAGCGCGAGCTATGGCAACACGCTGCTGCTGTCCACCTGACAATTGTCCGGGGTAATGGTCCATCCGGTCTAAAAGATTTACGACTTCAAGTGCTGTTCTGGCATGCATTTTTTTTTCCTTCCTCGACAGCCCGGTAAGCAATAATGGTAATTCAACATTTTCAAACGCCGTCAAAACAGGGATTAAATTATAAAACTGGAAAATAAACCCGATATTCCTGCTCCGCCACTCAGCAAGCTCGGTTTCTGAGAGGCTCTCAATATCTATGCCCGCAACATGAATCATGCCGCTGTCCGCTTTATCAATACCGGCAATTAAATTAAGAAGAGTGCTTTTGCCAGAACCGGACGGTCCCATTAAGGCCAGAAATTCACCTTTCTGAATAGAAAGACTGATGTCCTGGAGTACTGGGATAATCTGGCTGCCGCGTTTATAGGATTTAAAGAGATTCTTAATCTCAACGATGATTTCCTGCTGTTCCATTTATTCTTCGATAATGGCAATCTTCGTGCCGTCTTTTAAGCTCTCCGGTGGTTGCAGAACAATCTTGTCACCTACTGATAATCCATCAAGAATTTCGACCATTTCATCAAATACATCGCCCGTTTTAATCGGTCGTTCTTCCGCATAATTTTCAGTGACGAGAAAAACGATTGTTTTACCATTTCGCTTTACTACTGACTTTTCATGAACTGCAATTCGTGACATAAATTCTTTTGGATTCAGGGGTCTCTCGAGAAATGCTACCTTGGCACTCATCTCCGGCAGAATTCTGCTGTCTTCTTCCAAAAATTTAACCTTTACCAGAACACTCGCACGGGTACGATCAGCAGTCGGAACAATCATATGAACTACACCCTGAAAACGTGTGTCAGGAAGCGCATCAAGATATATCTCACACGGTTGGCCCACTTTTACATACGTTAGACTTGATTCGGAAACATCAACTTCAGCCTGCAATGAGTTCATTGCAGCAATCGTAACAACTGCCGCCTTTGCTTCAGCAGCAGCACCGATCGGCGTAACAATATCACCAATATCAGCATTCTTTGTAAGCACCACCGCATCAAACGGAGCACGGATATTGGCATATTCAACGGTTACTTCCGCACTGCGAAGTGCAGCCTCAGCAGCTTTAATCGCTGCATCTGCTGACGCGAGACCTGCAACAGCCTTCTTGTATCGTGCATCTGCAGCATCATAATCACCTTGTGATACCAGTTCATTCTGTAATAACTCTTTCTTCCTGTTACGGCTCAATAACGCATCATGGAGCTCGGCTTTCGCTTTCTCACGTTCAGCCCGTGCCAGCTCAAGGTTGGCAGTCGCCTGCCGTGCTGCGGCCACAGCATCCTCATTTTCAAGCCTAGCTAAAACATCTCCCTTTCTTACCTCATTCCCCTCTTCAACAGATATGGAAATGATACGGCCGGTTATCTTTGATGCAACCGCAGCCTTACGCTGTGCAACGACATAACCACTTGCATTCAATACGGTTATAGACTGTGAAGGATAGATCTTCCTGACAACGGTCACCCGAACCGCTGTCCTCCTGACGATTATGCCTGAAATGTAAAGAATGCTGAACAGCACAAGAAGGATGAGGACTCCTGTGATAACAATCCTCTTTTTTCTGCTGGTTCCCCGTTCAGAAATTGCCCCTTTGTCTATTCTTAATTTTGAAAGTGTCTCATCAGACATTGTATTGAATCCCCAGAATGTACGTTTGCTTTGTATTATACCAAAGTGATATATCGCCGACTATATCGGCTGCGAAATAACCGTACAGTCAGCCCGGATATGATGAACGAACGGCAAGATTTAGGCCTTACTTCTACTCTCTTTTCATTAAGCCTATTACGCATAGCCTGGGCAAAGTTGATATATTACACGAAGCTTTAGCGTAGTGTAATGGCGGAGAGAGAGGGATTTGAACCCTCGGTGAGTTTTACCCCACACACGATTTCCAGTCGTGCACCTTCAGCCGCTCGGTCATCTCTCCCCTGTTGATTTAAAAAAGATTTGAAGATATTAACTGATAAAAAGATATGAAATCAAATAACATCAATTAGCTTTTTCTTTAGTAATTCATTTACTATCGTTGGATTTGCCTTGCCTTTTGTCTTCTTCATTACCTGGCCTACAAAAAATCCTATGAGTTTCTCTTCGCCTGCCCTGAACCGTTCAACCTCATTCGGATTATGCGCTATGACATCTTCTACAGCCTTCTCAATGGCAGACTGATCACTGATCTGGACAAGCCCCTTATCCTTAACAATTGCTTCGGCATCCTTCCCTGTTTTATACATTTCTGCAAAGACCTTTTTTGCAATCTTGCCGCTTATCGTCCCATTATCAATCAGGGTAAGCATTCCGGCTAACTGCTCGGGCCTCAGGAGACATGTTTCAATAGATCTATTCTCTTCATTCAAGAGCCTCATCAACTCAACCATCATCCAGTTCGATACAGCCTTTGGCTGACCGCCGGCTGCTACTGACCGTTCAAACCACGCTGCTACCGGCCGATCACCAATAAGGATGTCCGCATCCTGTTCGGGGAGTCCATATGCTGATACAAACCGTTCTCTTTTGGCGTCAGGCAATTCAGGAAGCCGTGTTCGAATTTCTTCGATCCATTCCCTGCCAACCATGATCGGTCCGAGATCAGGCTCCGGGAAATAACGATAGTCGTGAGCCTCTTCCTTTGAGCGCATAGACTCGGTTACTGCTTTCGCTGAATTCCAGAGCCTCGTCTCCTGCTGAACCTGTCCTCCTGTTTTTATCACGTCAATCTGCCTCTTTCTTTCATAATCAATTGCTTTTTCAACAAATTTAAATGAATTAATATTCTTGACCTCCGTACGAATGCCCAATGCCTTCTGACCTGCCGGTCTGACTGAAACATTCGCATCACACCTGAGCGATCCCTGCTCCATATTGCCGTCGCAGACATCCAGATACCTGAGAATGGCCCTCAGTTTTTTCATATATTCAGCAGCCTCTTTCGGACTTCGCATATCAGGCTCTGATACTATTTCCATCAGGGGAACACCAGTTCGATTGAGATCAACAAGACTATATTTACCTGTTCCTTCATGAATGTTTTTCCCGGCGTCTTCCTCCATATGTATCCGGGTAATCCCGATCTTCCGAACTTCGCCGTCAACACTAATCTCTATATGTCCCTGTTCACAAATCGGGAGCTCATACTGGCTTATCTGATAGCCTTTCGGGAGATCAGGGTAAAAATAATTTTTTCGCGCAAAGCGGCTATGCGACGATATGGTACAGCCCATCGCAAGTCCGGTCATAATCGCATATTCAAGAGCCTTCTTATTCAGAACCGGCAGTACCCCGGGCATACCCGTACACACTTGACACGTCTGAGTATTCGGCTCTGCGCCAAATAAGCTTGAGCAGCCACAAAAAATCTTCGTATTGGTAAGCATCTGTGCGTGAACTTCAAGACCTATAATGGTTTCGAACTTCACAGGTTTGGGTTCCTTCGGTGCCACTCAGTTGACTGTTCGAACGCATGAGCCACCTTCAGAATCGTCTCTTCATCGAAATGCCTTCCGATGAGCTGCAATCCTATCGGTAGCTTGTCTGAGGTAAATCCGCACGGCACTGAAATCCCCGGGACCCCTGCGAGGTTGACGGAAAGCGTAAATATGTCCGTAAGGTACATCTGTAACGGATCAGCAATCTTCTCTCCCAAGCGAAAAGCAGGTGTAGGTGCTGTTGGTGTCGCTATAATATCCACGGTCTTGAAAACATTTTCAAAGTCATCCTTTATCAATGTTCTGACCTGTTGTGCTTTTTTATAGTATGCATCATAGTATCCTGAAGACAATGCATACGTCCCGATCATTATCCTTCGCTTGACCTCCTGCCCAAATCCCTCAGAGCGTGATTTGAGGTACATATCCATAAGTTCTTCAGCTTCAGCTCTGAAGCCATATTTCACGCCATCATATCTGGCCAAATTCGAACTTGCCTCGGATAGAGCAAGCACATAATAGGCAGCAATAGCATACTCGGTATGTGGCAGGGAGACATCAACAGGCACCGCACCGAGTGTTTCTAACTGCTTAATCGCCTGCTGAACAGCAACGGTAATTTCAGGGTCCATTCCTTTAATAAAATATTCTTTCGGAATACCCACCTTGATTCCTTTGATGTCCTCGCCTATAACCGCAGTGAAATCCGGGACGTCCATGGGGGCAGATGTCGCATCCATAGTATCCTTTCCTGCAATACTGTTTAAAAGAATAGCTGCATCATTAACGTTCTTTGTTATCGGACCTATCTGATCAAGCGATGATGCAAAAGCAACTAATCCGTATCGCGAAACCCTACCATACGTAGGCTTCATCCCTACAACACCGCATAAGGCAGCCGGTAGGCGAATTGACCCCCCGGTATCAGATCCGAGTGCCGCTATACATTCATTGGCAGCAACCGCAGCCGCAGCCCCCCCACTCGATCCACCGGGGATTCTGTCTGTATTCCAAGGATTACGGGTAGCGAAGAAAGACGAATGCTCTGTTGACGAACCCATCGCAAACTCGTCAAGGTTCGCTTTACCAATCAGAATATATCCATCTTTTAACATCCTTGCAGTAACCGTACTTTCATACGGCGGAATGTAATTGCTCAGTATTTTAGATGCACATGTGGTAAGGATATCCTTCGTGCATATATTGTCTTTTACGGCTACAGGAATCCCCAGAAGCGGTTTTGTAATATCGTTTTTCATTTCTTTGTCTGCATGCTCAGCCATATGGAGTGCATGTTCTTTCGTTACGGTAATATAAGCTTTGATATTATTTTCAACGCGATCAATTCTTTTGCAGATTGATTCAACGATATTTACAGACGAAATTTCGCGTTTTTCTAGCAGTGCTCTCAGTTCAGAAATGCCCAATTCAAAAAGGTCCACACGTCCTCCATTACCAAGAAAGGCTAAAAAGTTTATCACTGCATTTTGAAGTTTTCACGTCAGTCCTCCATTTTTTTTCGTATCAAACAGAATGAAAAATGGAAGGTAATGTCAGGAATTCTTTCTGTTAAAATTAACCTTTATAACCTTTTCCCCTCTATGTGGCCTAACTTTTCTCGCTGTTTTTTTCTGTTGTGTCGTTCGTGTCGTTTCAGTGCCCTTTTCTTGCGGCATTACTGAGAACTGAGCGTTCAGCTCGGGTGATACCAGGGAAACTATAGCCGGAGAGGGTATGAAACATTTTTGCACGGTCGAACCGAATATAAGGTCAGCGGAAATCCCTTTATCGTCCCAATTAAAATGCATATTTTTATTTAAAACAAGTATAATTCCTCTCTTCTGTTCTTCCGGCAGGAAACCCCTTTCGCCGATAATAACATTTTCATCGAATTTAACATGAATAAAGACTCGTCCAGCAAGATCCAGCATGTCATAAAAAAGCTTCTTCTTAAGGTCCTGTAGGTTTGACACCATACTATCCCACCTATTGGTTATTCCCGATTGTCTTTCTTATCTTTGATCTTTGCAATTACCTGTTCTGCCCTTTCTCTGTCGTTCTCTTTGACGATAATCTTGACTTCCCCCATCTTTCCCAAATTGACCGGATATGGTGTCACTTTTGCAGATCGCAGCACCACAGGAATTCCCCCACTCTCCAGCAGGTCTTTAATAATTTCAGCCTCCAGGGAATCATACGTAACCAAAAGTTCAACCCAAGTGGTCGGCATACACTTAAGCATAAACCGATATAAAAGAGCTTGTCAAAACTTATTTTTCTCATGCCTGCAGGGATAAAAAATAACCGGCTTTTTCCCCGCCAGAATCTACAGCCATATGTGACAGGAGAAATGCGAAAATAGTAATATAATAAAACATGGGAAAAACGAGCAAACCTTTTGTGCATATCTATACTGACGGGGCTTGTAGCGGCAATCCCGGCATTGGTGGATTTTGCGCCATCCTGAAAACTGACAGAAAGACCAGAGAAATAACCGGTTCTGAACGGACAACAACAAATAACCGAATGGAGCTGATGAGTGTTATTTCAGCTCTTGAGAAACTAAGAAAACCCTGCAGAGTCATAATTACAACTGATTCAAATTATGTCGTAAAAGGAATGACCGAGTGGATAACTGGTTGGACGCAGAGAAACTGGCTAAATGCACAAAACAAGGCAGTCCTGAACAGAGATCTATGGGAAAGACTTATTACGGCTTCTGAACAGCATGAAATAGAATGGCACTGGGTTAAGGGACATAATGGTCATCCTGAAAACGAAAGATGCGACATGCTTGCGCGGGGAGAAATCAGCAAGCTAAGGCAAAAGATCCGCGATGAATAGGCCTGAACTCCTTGCCCCTGCCGGAGATTTCGAGAAACTAAAGACAGCAATCCATTATGGAGCTGATTCGGTTTATTTGGGCACTTCTCAGTTCAGCCTGAGGGGAAAAGCAGGAAATTTTCATGATGATGAATTGAAAAGAGCTATCGATTATGCTCACAACAATGGTGTTAATGTTTATGTCACTGTTAATATTTTCCCGCACAATAGAGACCTGTCTGACATTAAGGAGCATATTGCCCTGCTTCGTGATGTCAAGCCGGATGGAGTTTTGGTTTCAGACCCGGGGATATTCATGCTGTTCAGGGAAAAAGCTCCGCAGATAAATCTTCATGTCAGCACTCAGGCAAATATTACAAACAGTGAATCTGCAAAATTCTGGGAGAGTCTCGGTGCATCGAGGCTTGTTCTTTCAAGGGAATTGTCGATTGACGAAATACGGAGAATACGTGACAAAACATCTCTTGAACTCGAGGTATTCGTTCATGGTTCAATCTGCATATCATACTCCGGAAGATGTTATATCAGCAGTCTGCTTGCTTCTCGAAGCGCAAATGTTGGTGAATGCACGAATGCATGCAGATGGTCATTTGCTCTCATGGAAGAGAAGAGAAAAGGGGATTATTTCCCGGTTTTTGAAGATGACCGGGGGACTTATATTTTAAGCTCAAAAGATCTCTGCATGATTCAGCATCTGCCGATGCTCGTTCGTGCAGGGATAAACAGTTTTAAGATCGAAGGAAGAATGAAAGGAATAAACTACGTTGCCGGTGTTGTTAAGACATATCGGGAAGCAATAGATGCTATGGCAGTTGATAGTGACTATGTGGTAAAGAATCGGTGGTTGACAGAGCTTTCCATGTTCAGCAGTAGAGGCTATACCACTGGTATGTTTTTCGGTAACCAGCCTGACAACGATTATAATTTCGACGGGGAAAGCTACCGGATGACTCATGATCTGGTTGGTGTAATCTATGAAACATATGGCGATACCGCAAAAGTAGGATTGAGAAACAGACTGGATTGCGGTGATACGGTGGAATATCTTACCCCGGGGTATGAAGAGAGAGAGTTCATCATCTCCTCTATGAAAAACGAAAAGGGGGAAAACATCCGCACGGCACGGAATCAGGATTTCATTTTCATTCCGGTTCCTTCAAAAGTCAGGACAAACGATCTGCTGCGCCGAAGAAAAGAGAAGATGTCTGTGCCAGGATAGGCAGAACGTGAGTAATAATTTTGTGATATCCCATATATGATCTTATTGTGTATAATCAAAGAAAAAAATTGTATAATATCTGGAACGTTGCCTATAGAGCTTGAGAGAGGGGTTGGATATCAACGATTATGACAGGCAAAAAGAAAATACTTGTTGTTGACGATGACCGGGAAGTTATAAACACGATTGCACAGACACTTCAGGAAAAGGGGTATGAAGTGATCCCTGCCACTGGTTTTCAGGAGGGGATAGACAAGGCGCAGCAGGCGATGCCGGAACTCATATATTTAAGCCTCCTTTTACAGGGATCGAATGGATTGAAAGCAAGCAAGGCAATTCATTCCATAGAAGGTCTGGAAAAAACACCTGTCATCATGATGATATCGTATGAAGGTGAACTTGATCCTCGATATACCGTTACCATAGGAATTGTCGACGTAATTGTAAAACCTCCTGACCCGGGAATTTTATCAGCTCAGGCCGAGAAGATACTTGGTGGAGCAGGTGTTTCATCATTGGAAGAAGAAACACTGTCCGAAACTGAATTTGAAGAAGCTGAAGCGTTACCAATCGATGAAGACACTGAATCGTATCATGAAGAGGCTGCAGTGCAGGCTGAAGCAGTGAAGGATGACATTTTGTCCTTCGAAGAGGAGATGCCCATTGAGGCTGAAGCAACAATGCCCGGTTTTTCTGAACATGATGAAATGACAGCAGGCGGTCTGTTAAAACCTGACACAGAACAATCACAGGATGATGTTCTGGAACTTGATGAGGGACAGGATTATCCCGGTATAACAGAATTTGCTGCTGATGCTGCAGAGTCTTCCGTGCAGTTCGAAGCACCTGCTGATCTTAAACAGACTGACGAACACGAAATTGCGGATGAAGATTTTGGAGCGCATGATACAGAAGAACCATTGCCTGATGACAGCAGCATGGATGAATTCAGCATAGATGAAGAAACAGACTTTTCTGAACCTCCCTTTGAAAAAGATCTTGAATCCGAAGCAGAAGAGCCTATCAGCATAGATGAAGAAACAGAGTCTGCAAAGGATACTATTGATCATTTTACGGCTGACGACGATACCGGACCGCTGGATATCGATCAGTTTGATTTTGAGGACAGTGCTGAAGACGCAGACAGGAAAAGACTTCCTCTTCTCATCGGGGCCGCATTAATCGTAATTGTGGGACTTGCAGGGGGTGCCTTCCTGACGAAGAAAATATTTTTTGGCGATTCAGAGGTCCAGCCGACCGCTCCTGTTGAGGAGGCTCGTACAGCAGAGGAAGGTGTTCAGGATGAAACAATAAAAGACGTCCTTTCCCTTGATGAAAAGCCTGTTCAGAAGATCACACCGGAAACGGTCCCGGATGCAGATGCAGGTAAAAAGAAGATTGAACCTCCCGCAACTGTGTCGAAACCCGCTGTCACCCCTCCTGTTCAGAAGCCCCGCAAGAAGTCAATTGCAAAAAAAGGCAGATATTCTGTTCAGGTTGGTGCTTTTGGCGTCGAGAAAAATGCTTCTGCCCTGGTCAGCAAACTAAAGAATAAGGGATATGATGCTTTTATGGAAAAACATATCAGTGCAGATAAAAAAACAATTCACAGAGTTTTTGCAGGAACGTTTAATGATAATAAAAAGGCCCTCGAGCTGTCCAGAACCATACTTGAGAAGGAAGGCATCAAGTCATTTGTTCTTCACAACTGAAGCTGACCATTGAATATCTTTTTTTCAGGCATCGGCGGCAGTGGTGTATCTGCTCTTGCAGGCTTCTCTGCTGACAAAGGCCATTCTGTCTCCGGTTCAGACCGTCTCTTTGACAGTAACCTTGACCATCCCCTTCGTTCACAGTTACAGAGAGCCGGAATCACTATTGTGCCCCAGGATGGAAAAGCGTTATCACCTTCTTACGACCTGGTTGTCTACAGTACAGCAGTTGAATCGCACAACCCCGATTTGATCAGGGCGCGTCACCTAGCCATCACCCGGAAGACACGCCCGGAATTTCTCGCAGACCTGGTTTCAACATATCGGACCATAGCTGTTGCCGGAACGAGCGGCAAGTCAACCGTTGCCGGCATGCTGGCGTTTCTCATGGAAAAGCTGGGGCTGAAACCGAATTTCATAGGCGGCGGACGGGTGAAGCAGTTCGCATCATCACGGAGAGCCGGCAATTATATGATTGGTGACTCACCTGTCCTAATTATTGAGGCCTGTGAATCTGACGGAACTATAGTACATTTCAACCCAGAGCATTCGATAATTACAAACCTGAGACTCGATCACCATTCTATCGATAAAACGGCGCATATGTTTGAAAAACTTTCGGATAATACGAAAGGATTTGTTTTTCTGAACAAGGATGATAAACACCTTGCCGCCTGCGCTGTCAGCAATCCGGTATATTTTTCCATATTGAACAAATCACTGTATACAGCAGAAAATATACGCTACTTTCCTCTTAAAACAATATTTACTGTCAAAAATCAGCCTTTCGAGCTATCTTTGCCCGGAATATATAATCTGTATAATGCAATTGCCTGCATTGCTTTTCTCCTGGAATACGGTATAGCTGCCAGCGGAATTGCTGATGTCTTGTCTGCATTTACCGGACTTGATCGAAGGTTTGACATTTATCTGAACAATGGAAAAAATCTGGTGATAGACGACTATGCACATAATCCTCACAAGATAATGAACCTTATGACAACAACACAACGGCTCTCAGCCGGCATCTGTTTTATATTTCAGCCGCACGGATACAGTCCGGTCCGCCTGTTAAAAGATGAGTTCATTAGGGTCTTCGCCGAAAACCTGAGAGATTCAGACCATCTCATACTCCTGCCGATATATTATACCGGTGGTACTGTTACAGAAGATGTTACAAGCGCCATGCTTGCAGACGGTATCCGAGCGTCTGGCAGGTCAGTTGAGGTAATTGAAGACCGAAAAATCATCTTTCATAAGCTTTATCGCTGGTCTGATTATGTCGTGTTTGGTGCACGAGACGACTCCCTTGCTGATGTAGCAAGAAATATAGCCGATAAACTGAAATTGGTTTAAAATATTTAAAAGTAATCATATGATCATACGAAACATTATTACTGGTCAGCTTGATGTAAATTGTTATATCGTAACTGATGACACAGATGTAGATACTCTTATTATCGACCCCGGAGACGAACCCGAAAAGATCAGTGCGACAATAGAAGACCATGGATTACATCCTATATATATCGTCTTGACTCATGCTCATTTCGATCATGTGTGCGCAATCAGGGAACTGAAAGACGCATATGGGGCACTTCTTGTTATGCATCTGGATGAACAGGCAATATATGAAAAAACAAAAACGCAATGCATATCATGGGGATATGAACAGAATGATTTTCCATCCCCTGACAGAACCGTAGGAGAAGGAGACATAATTAGCATTGGCAATACTTCATTTCGGATCATGCATACCCCGGGACATTCCCCCGGCAGTATTTGTCTGTACAGCGGTAACACATTATTTACCGGAGATACGTTGTTTTCCGGATCAATCGGCAGAACGGATCTTGAAGGCGGAGATCAGGAGAGACTACGCACTTCTTTGAAAAGGATTATGGCGCTGCCAGTCGACACCAAAATATTCTGCGGCCATGGGAAAGAAACTACCGTTGCCTACGAAATGGGCCATAATCCGTTTATGATGGAACAATTGCATGAAAAACAGTAAGAAAGCTCTGAAAATAGATTATCTGAAGGATATGGATCTGGGGAATTTCCGCTCATATACAGAAGCTGTATGTAACAGTAACTCTAATGATCTTTATAGAATTAGAAAACGTGCACGCGAACTATTTCAGTTTATCAAGATGGCTGATCCTTTCATCCAGAAACATACAGAAGCTGTATGTGCCGTCTGCACTGGGGTATGTTGCATGAACAAGCATGCATATTATGAGCACGAGGATATTATTTATATACTGTCGCTCGGTTTGGAAACGCCTGTATTTGGGAATAGCGGAGTCGATTCAGATCCCTGCCAGTTCATGGGAAGTCATGGTTGTACGGTATCCAGACCTCTTCGCCCTTACCGGTGCACCTGGTTTTTTTGCACTCCACTCCTTGCAAGCATGCACAATGATTCTGCTGTTGTTTACAGAAAATTCATAGGCTCTCTGGAAGAAATGACACGGAAAAGGAAAGATATGTTGAACGCATTTATTGAACTTGTCCAGAAAAACAAACAACCGACATAAGGTTTCTTAAATTATTGTACAATTGACTGATATAAGACCCGAGAGCTACATATGAACAAATCAGGCCCCGTATTAATCGACGACGATACCAAAAAAATTCTCCAGCGGGACCTTGCTGAAATGAAAGATCCTGTAAGGATACTCGTGTTTACATCAAAAGATGAAAATCAGACCTTTAATGAATATTCCCGGAAGTTACTCTCTGAGCTTTCGCAGATTTCAGAAAAAATTGCACCGCAGTTCGAAAATATCGGCAGTGAGCTTTCAAAAAAATTTAATGCTACAAGATCTCCCACACTCATTATACAGCCTGAAAAATATCATATTCGCTTTGTCGGCGCACCAGCCGGTGAAGAAGTCCAGGCCCTGATGGCTGCTCTCCTTATGGCCTCTACAGGACGGTCGATTCTCACCGATGATTCACGAAAGAGGCTTGATGATCTTATCGATAAACGTAATGTGAAAGTCTTTGTGAGTCCAACGTGTCCTTATTGCCCTCTACAATCTACCCTTGCGGTTGCAGTCGCAATTGAGAAAAAGGATTTAATCCATCTGGAAATTATAGAGATTTATGAAAACAAGGATCTTGCATCCAAATATAACGCAACTTCTGTACCTCAACTGTTTATTGACGATAATCTCGTCGGTCAGGGCCTGCAGCCGGAAGAAGTCTTTGTTGAGGAAGTTATTTCCGCCGCGTCAGTCAAGATTAAGCCGGTTGAACAATCAGATCTTACTGAAAAAGATGTGGTTGTCATTGGTGCTGGACCGGCCGGTCTTACTGCTGCAATTTATACTGAACGAAGTGGTCTTGACACTGTTGTGCTTGATAAAGCAAATATCGGCGGGCAGGTTGCCATTACCCCGGTCGTTGAAAATTATCCCGGATTCACCAAAATCGCCGGGAAAACACTTATGGATATGATGGCTCAGCAGGCTATTCAGTATACTGACATTCATGAAGGAGAAGAGGTCCTGAGTATAGAAAAAAAAGATCACCTCTTTCACCTGAAGACAAATAAAGCTGCCTATACGGCAAAAGCTGTCTTGATTACTACCGGTGCTCAGAGTAAGAAACTAGATATTCCCGGTGAACTGCAATTTCAGGGAAAAGGGGTAAGCTATTGTGCCGCCTGCGACGGCTATTTCTTTAAAGATGGAAAAAAAGTTGTCGTAGTCGGAGGCGGAAACACGGCTGCGACAGAGGCACTCTATTTAAAAAATATCGGCGTTGATGTAACTCTCGTTCACCGGAGAAATCAGTTGCGGGCTGAAGAATTCCTCCAAAAGAATCTGATGCAGCAGAAGATTCCTATTCTATGGGATACCGTTGTCAAGGAAATTGTTGGTGAAAAATTCGTAACCGGAATCGTCGCAGAAAATATGAAAGACAGTTCTTCAAAGACCGTTCCTGTCGACGGCGTGTTCATTGCGATCGGGTACGTGCCAAGCAACAAACTCGCAATACAGCTAGGAGTCGTCGTTGACAGTGAAGAGGGATATATAACCGTAGACAAAGACTATCGTACTACGATGAAAGGTATTTACGCAGCAGGAGATATCACAGGCGGGGTTAAACAAATCGTTACAGCAGTTGGTCAAGCTGCGGTCGCTGCAATGACGATATTCGAAGATCTAAAGCATCCCTATTGGAAAGAATAATAATCCTTATGGAGGCTATTGCACTACTGAAAGTTCAGAGAGTGTCACAAATTCAACGTCATTCTTCCTGAGTGTTTTTTCCAGAAATGTTATTGTATTCTTTCTCGGATGCGCGAGTACTATAGCATATCCTCTCTCTTTGGCGATCATAACAGCTTTTTCCCATTGTTGTTCAATGTACGCGGGATCGTCCTTGTTATCAAGAAATATATTTCTTTTATAAAGATGTACGCCGTGCTTTCGTGCTGCAATCGTTCCGGCTGAAGTCTGTGTTGTCATGCTGTCAAGGAAAACAAATTTTCTCTTCTTTAAAGCGGCCATCAGAACATCCATAGCCTTTTCATCAGCGGTAAACGCAGATCCCATGTGGTTGCTTATTCCAATAATATGCGGAATCGTTTCGACATCTTTTTCCAGCACCTCCTGGATCTCATCCGCCTTCATCCACGTATAAAGCCCTCCTGCACCTAATTTTTTTTCTGTCTCTGCCTCCATGGGGATATGGGCAATAATTTCATGACCACGCTCATATGCTGTATCAGCAATCCACTTTGAATGGGCCTCATGAGGCAAAATGGAAAAAACCAGCGGGGCATCACTGTTAAGCAGCGATTGTACAGGTCTTTTATTCGGCCCGAGGTCATCGACTACAACTGCAATCTTTGGAAGAGGCTGTTTTGTTTCAGATATATGAGACACATCGGGAATTTCTTTCTTGACGATATCCAGAAGAGACTCAGCTTCCCGAAGACCCCCGGACCTATTGGTTAATGATTGCGTTGTATCACCACTATTATCGGTACAGGTACTTTCCCGAAGCTCTTTTTTAGAAGACATACATTCTGCTCCTTCGTCTTCAGCTGATAATGACATTTTTTTACTCGTGCCGTTCCGACGGCTGTCGTTTGTCTGCACAAGAGACGTCTCGAGCTGGAAAGCATCCTTACTGAATGCCTGAAAGGAAAAGTATGCGGATGCTAGGAATAACAGTGCAAGGAAAAGGATGAAATACCGCATGTTAATTCTTATTTTCCCTTTCCTTTTCTTCTTTTTTTGGGGAGACATATACATTTATATTAATAAAAGCGCAATAAAACAACAAGTTCTTGACGCTGCACATGACTGTTCTAGCCGTATCCATATGGAGAACCATGAGTCTGCCCAGATGTGTTTTTTTTCATTGCCCCTCCTCCGTACGGTCATGGGGAGTTCGGCTGAGGTCTGGCTACTCACTTGAAGCCCCTGTCGAAGGACCCGGTCCCTTTTTTGTCCTGTCCCAATTCTTGTCTTTTTGGCCTTATTTTTCTGTTGTAATCCTGTCCATGGCGTTTTATCATTATAGTGATCAGAATACCTAGAAAGAATCATGTTAATCCCTGTAATTTATAAAAACGGAAAATCCGGCGCAGTAGAGGATTCACACCTCGAGGCGCTGATACATCAAGATAAGATCAAGAAATTTCTGCGCATGGACGGATGGGCTGTGGTTGGAAGAACTCGTCTCAGGGGAATGGGGGGAAAGCATGATGGATCAAGAAGGAGAAAAGCCGAGCATCGTGCCAAGGTCCTTGCGGGAACACAGCGGAAACGCCCAGCAGACTCTGTAGAAGAAGAATTAATCTCTTTTGAGATCGAGGATGATGGAACAACGACAGAATTGAAACTTACCAAGAACAGACAACGTTCAAGGTCGCGCCGCAGGTAGTAGAGCACGCCTCACCCCTTTGTCCCGTTGCCGCTTAGCGATTTTGAGCTTACTTCCTCTGTCTTTTTTCGGCCTGCTGAGTGCCTACTTCTTACTGCATGCTTCTTTACCTTTACCTCTGCCTGTCTTTGGAGATACCTCTTATCTTCCGTACCCGCTCTACGACCGGCGGATGCGAATAATGGAACACAGCATAAAGGGGATACGGGTGGAGATTCGAGAGGTTGTCTCGTGAAAGCTTGATAAGAGATGCAGCAAGGCTTTCAGGGTCTTCAGTCAGGTCGACAGCATATTGGTCTGCTTCATTTTCGTGTCTGCGCGACAGATAACTGAACAGCGGTGAAAAGGGAGCGGCAATGATGCTGAAAATAAAGCTGAGAATGACCAGTTTTGAAAACAAGGTTGTCTCTTTAATTAAAAAGATATCCGCAAGAAAATCCGATTGGAGAATGTTAAACGCAATGAAAGCAGCCATAAGAGAAAGAAGTTCGAAGAGGATAATCCGTTTGAATATATGCTTTCTTTTCCAGTGGCCCACCTCGTGCGCAAGGACAGCGAGTATTTCGTTTTTACTCATCCGTTCCATAAGTGTATCGTAGAGAACAATCCTTTTTGTTTTTCCAATTCCGGTAAAATATGCGTTTGTGTGTCTGCTTCGCTTTGAGGCGTCTATCTTGAAAATCCTTTTAACGGTAATATCCACTTTTTTCATCAGGTTTCTTATTGCTTCTTCCAGCTCGCTTTCCTCTATGGGCGAAAATTTGTTAAAAAGCGGCTCAATAACATATGGCGAGAGGTACATCATGAAGATACTGAACAGAAAGAAAAATATCCAGACATAGAGCCACCAGAAGCTTGGGCTTGCTGTAATCAGCCAGAACGCACCTCCAAGTATGATGCTGACAAGTACGGTCGACAGAAGCGTGGATTTAATAAGGTCTTTTATCCATAGTTTTATTGTCATGGTATTGAATCCGTATTTGTTTTCAATCTTAAACGTACTGTAGAGGCTAAAGGGAATCGAGAGAGCTGTGCCTGCATACATGAGAAGCAGAAAAAAAACCGTGCCCGTTAACACAAACGAAAGATCAAGCGACAAAACCCAGGAATTATACCAGTTCAAAAGACCACCAAAAAGAAATAGAAGCAATAGTATGTTACCGAACAAGGATTCTATAAATCCCAGTGTGTTTTGTTCTATGGTATAGGCATTGGTTTTTTTTAGTAACGGTGCATCGACATGTTCCTCGAAACCCTTCGGTACAATCATTCCCTGCCTTTTCATATGTTTGAGGTTCTGGAACTGAAGCCAGTATTCAAAGGCCTGGATAACAAGATAGGCAGTGAGCAGTATAATCGTGAAGACATTCATCTGTTCTATGAAATTGCCCAGGTATTATATCATGTAACTTTTTTACTCATCAAAGCCTTCATGTGGATACCACAAAAATTATATAATAGTCCATTATTCAATGCTAATTTCTGAGCATGTGTATTCAGTGAGAGTGCCGCGAAACGTAAGAAAAAGAGCACAGGCAGGAATGGAATCACGTAGCGGCACGTAGCTAGCTATCGTTTGGCAGCCAGAACAAAAGGCT
>CP070737.1:1875805-1961153 GCA_020347665.1 Nitrospiraceae bacterium | reverse complement strand
TGGCACCAGCAGAGGATAAATAATCTTACATACATATGAAAAAGGAGATATAAAGATGAACGAAGAACGGAAAAGAACGATGAAGGCAGGCACAAAGATAGGGGCAGCACTGGGAATAATCGGATTTCTGGTATTCGGGATTGTGCCAGGGTTTTATTTTGGCAGTTATGGGGTTGTGGTGTTGTTGAGCCATCTGACCGGCGGGCCGGTAGAGCCGACAACGATCGTGCGGATGCTGACCGTGGTAGGAATCATGCTGGGGATCTTCTGCATAGGAGCGGTGAGCATCGTGCTTGGCTCGGTGTTTGGCACAGCCCTAGGCTATGTGGTAGATGTGCTTGGCAGCCTGGGCAGGGCACGGCCAGAGGAAGCAGAGGCAAAGGCGAATAACAACATATAAGGCCAAATGTCAAAGCTCAAATGACAAACGGTGAATGATAAATAGGACCTCCCCTGACCCCTGTGCATATCACGTGCACAGGGGTTTTTTGTTAGCAAGCTTGCAAAGACTCTTTAAAACGTGTATATTTCAAATGATAATCGCGAGATTACAATACAGACCTTGTTGTATTGTTTGAATGAAGTGTCATGAAATTACTCTGAGGATCGTCTCATGAAGGTAAAAGATAGTATTCTCAAAGAATATGAGGCTGCTCTGTCAAAGAAGAAACAGCTTTCAGACGAACTGAAAAAGCAGGAAATAACGGCCCCAGACAATTTCAGGGAAATCTGGATAATCCGTGATCAGATCGCTTTTTGGGAAGGTAAGACAGAAGGGCTGCAATACGCGCTTGACGTGCTTGACAAGGAATAAGAAACAATTGTTTCCAAAAACTGCGTGATCAGCTGTTTTCCTGTTCGAGTGATCGTATCAATGCAAGATAATTCTGATTCTTTTCAGTAAGCTCAATCCCCATTCCATTTTTTTGCCTGAAAAGCTCAATGCTTTTCGCAAACCTGACAGTTCCTTTTAAGGTGCACGAGCTATCTTCAGTGAGATGGAACGTGATATCAACGGGTACACCTTCATTAAAGTTCTTCTGCGACCTGACAAAGAATCCTTTTCTGGACAACCACACCGTTGTTCCTTTAAATGCCATGCCTCCTGCATTGATTACTACCGGATGCCTTTTAATATAACGCTGGCATTCTCTTCTTTCAGCCATGGTGCTTATATTGTCTTATAAATGGTTTAAGTTGTCAAGAGAAAAGAGAAATAAAAAACCTCCAGCATATGGGGGAAAAGAACAGAAGAAGGATGATTATATTTTATTATCAATGAGTTAAGGTCAAATCCAGGCCCTGTGTTTCAATGATTCCAACGTCCGTGGACTGAACAAAAACCGCCATAAAGACGAATTCTACCCCTGCCGGGAAATCAGTGAGGATTACCGATATTTACAAAAAAATTATAGTTCAGACTGATTGCTCGAGCTCCCGGCCGCAGTGCTTGCATATTTTTGCACGTCTTTTTATGATTTCAGCGCAATGCGGACATTCCATGGTGAAATTTTTCTTATGAATTTTTTCGGCAGCCTCATCAACTTTTTTCTTTATCACTTCGTTGACAAATCGATGATTCACCATCTTCTCCAGAACGTTAATATTGCCGGTTTCACCAAGGTGCTCTGCTGCCTTAAGCCGTACACTGCCAAAGCCGTTATCATCGAGGAGCATGGCAAGTATTGCGTCAGTATCTTTCCTGATGTAATAATCAGTAAGTGTCTGAAAAGCTCTCTTTCGTGCCTCTATTTCCGCCTCTTCTTCAGCTTCCCTGACTTCGTCGATGATGTCTCCCTTCATAACGTTTTTTCCTCCTACCGGGACACTTGAAGTTTCTCCGGAATCAGGATGCATCATAAACCGATAGCCCATTTCCTGACCGTACATTTCATACATATGCTTCCAGCTGTTCTTATAAAAGGTGCATTCGTCATTAAAGCAGACGTACAGAAAGGGAGTACACCAGCCCAGCCCGTCGGAGAAATTAAAGTTAGGCGCAGCCCATTTACTCAGTTTTTTATTGCAGTGCGGACAGATAGTCTTTTTATCTTCCATTGTTGTTCCCATGAAAAAACACCTCGTATAATAGATGGCTAATTGTCGAACAGCACATTATTTTTTATACAGCCATCGTACGTTCTTGAATTTTGAGCGTGATAATCACTCTTTCATAGTATAACAAAGAAGAGTTCAGTCTTGCATGAAACTCGTTATTTCCTTTTTAACGTTGCTTCCCCAAACAGCACAGTTCTCATCCACTTAAATGCGAATCGTAAGAGCTCTGTTTCGTTTGACTTGATTTTCTTGAGGACCTTTTTGTCCACGTCATAATATTTGAGGAAATCACTCTTGGAAACAATGTCCCGAAACTCATCAATGTTGTAACTCCCGATAAAGAAAATATCCCGTGCTTTCCCCTCAAGGAAATTCTTTGAGGGGAAATGATTATGGTGGGTAATCTCTTTCCATTCGTCATTGATTTCTTCATAAAAGGCAATATTTTGTGTGTCGCGCCACTTTTTAACTGAATGCTCTTTTCCCATCCCAAACCCCAGACAGAAATCCCTTTTAACGAGTGAAAATTCAGGTTCCGCGCCAGGCACAGGTTCGAGGGGAAAACTTCTGCATGACCAGGGGCGGTCTTCATAAATGAGACATCCATCATCGCTCACAAAAGGGCAGTTTTTTGTTTCGTCCGGGATCATCTTGAGGACTATCACCGGATGACCTATTTCTTCAGGAAAAAGCGGAATGGTGTATGTTCGGAGGAATTCAGCTGAATGCATAGTGAGTCGTTTTTTTATCCTCAGGATATCGTATGGCGTGAGGTACAGGTTTATATCCCTGCAGCATCTATTGAAGCAGGCTAGTTCTTTACGGCAGTTAAAGTGAAAACTGTCACCTGTCTTGAGTGTATCAGATGTGCTCTTGATGGTCTCTTTTGTCATGGTATAAAGGAGTACTATTATGAATATGAACTGTAGTTTGTTATTATAACGTCAGGCTCGGAATATTTACAAACAACTCGGGACATGAAGAACGAAAATAATAAATCTATTCATATCCTTGCCGTCTGCACGGGGAACATATGCCGAAGTCCAATGGCAGAAGGTATCTTGAGAAGCATGCTTGGAGAAACAGGCGTGATACATATATCGTCTGCAGGCACGCATGCGCTTCAGGGGAACCCTGCTTCGGAATTTGCCTTAATCGCATCTTCTGAACAGGGTATAGACATCTCAGGTCACCGGGCACGCGCGTTAGACGAAAAGCTTATCAGGGAGAACACCATGATCCTCTGTATGGAGCCGTTACACATAGAATGGATCCTTTCGCTTGATAGTTCAGCAGGTAAATCCGTCTATAGCCTCCCGGCTTTTTTAGAAAACAGTAAACTGAAAAAGATTCCTGATCCGTATGGCTCAAGTCTGAGGGAATACCGGGAATGTTTTGCAGCAATTCATGGATGCATTACTCGTTTCATCGACACGATTGCTCGGGAGGGATCACTTCCCGATACCGTTACAAAGAATGCTTAACAACAAAATTTGTGTTTAGAACGGTATCCCATAATTCAGAGTCTCTATAGAAGTTGTGGATGGCGTGGACAATTTTCTGGGTCCATATCCCCTCGGCGATTGTATCGGATATCACACCAAGGTTTTTCGATTCTACTCCAAAATTATCGTCAATCAGTTGAGTAAAGCGCTTAAACCTGTTGACGGTATCATGCAGATGATCATTACTATTCCACCAATACCGTTTGTCAGAAAGGTAATGATTCAACTTCCGGTTTTTTTTCATTGTTACCGCTTGTTTTTCCTTATATATGTGGTACAGTTTTTCATGAACCGAAGAAACAACAGAAGATATTTCATCGATCAACACTGTTTTTCCCGGAAATCCATTCTCTGTCAATGTTTCAACTGAAAATAACATTACGTCTCCCCAGAACTGTCTGAAAAACTCTCCTGACAGATCAGGAGAGTTCCTGTTCCTGGAAACCCCGCTTCTGAATTCATGCATGGTGTTATCTGCCAGAACGCGCTTATGGCTCAAGGGAAGGTTGGCTGAAACAAACCGATCTTTGAGCTGTTGTTTCAGGATCCGGCCGAGTGTTGGACCGGCCATTCTCAGGTTAAGATGAGCAAAGGGTATGAAATGCCGTAGCCCGTCACTATTCAGGACATAATTTCCGGTATAGACCGTCCTCGCGTGTTCAATGTTTGTTGCGTCTCCAGGATGACGATAAAACTGTGTCCTTGTTGGGTGCAGGCCGTAGAAAAAATCCATTACCCGTTTGGAGAAATCCGTAAAAGTATCACGGACTGTATGGTTCCCTGTGAGGGCGCAGGTATATTTTTCAGGTGAGGCTTTTTCCTGGTATCCAAATAAATTGGCCATATCATGATAATCTGCAGAGAATGCATCTGACAACACGGGTTCGTGAAATACGCAGTGATCTGATGGCTCCATCTCTGAAATAATTTCAAGAAATGATATCAGGTCTTCCAGAAATGTATTGATCATGACCGCCGGGGAAACCGGAGGATCGCCAACAACCTTGCCGGTCAGCATATCGATATCAATTGAATTAAACAGTAGATCAAGCCAGTAGAAATAATTGATAAATGAAACATTTTTGACTGCTTCCCCATGCCGTGCGGCTATGCTGAATTCTTCGTCACTGTCGATGAAATACAGCAGTGCCTTTTCACCGCATTGTTGTATAACCGAATGCACATAGAGGTACGCGATGTTCCGGGTGACAGATGCTCCCTTGTGAGAAAGCGCAGAGCTACGTGCATCCCCGATTATGCGGGAAATATCTTTTTTGAGCTCAGGAGGAACCTGCTGCAACAGGATGCTCTGCTCATCAAGTCCCACATAATAAGTCCGTATGCCAAAGGCATTCAGTTCAGATGAAAGAGCTTTAATAGTATTTATGTTAGATAATTCTTTGCTGTCATCAAAGATAAAAACGCTCACCTTTTTGTAATAGGGTGTGCCTTTTTTATCGATTGATGTCCCGCCGTATTGAAATGTGCGGCATTGCTCTTTGAGGCTTTCGAGACAGTTTGACAGCAGTGCGGGCCTGTCCGCGACAGGGATAATCATCATGATATGATGTCGTGAATCACGCTGTGCAAAGGACAATAAATGCTCAAGCTCTCTGAATATTCTTCTCTGAAGATCGAGAAGCCGGTGATCAAAACCAGCGTCAACAATATCGTGCTCTAACATTCTTATGGAATCTTCATAAAGCGGTTTTACTGTATCTATTGCATCAATTACATCTTCTGCTGATATAATCCGTTTAGATGCTGCAAGAAGCTTTTTGTGCATGGAAACGGCAGAGGGATTGTTTTTATACAGGGAAAAGAAATGGGTTACATGGGGAAAAAGATCATTCGTTTTCATGAAAAAAAGCGCTATCGCCCTGATGAATATTTCGGGAATTCATCCTTGTCAAGAATAACATCGATCAGATTGATACTCTTGTGAAAATCAACCAGATGAAAGATGCTATCGGCTTCAGACGTTGAAGAAACACGATAATACTGTATGTTAAAAGACTCAGCAAGCTTTGAAAAATCAGGGTTCAGAAAATCGCTCGCAATAAACCTTCCTCCATAGTTATAAAACTGGTTTTTCCTGACAAGCCCGAGCGTTCCATTATTAAGCAGTACTACAGTAAAAGGAACCTGGTAATTTACTGCCGTCATAATCTCCATGCAGCACATCTGGAAGCCTCCGTCTCCGATAATAGAAATAACTGGCCGTGGCGTCGACAGTTTTGCCCCGATTGCCGCCGGGATGGCGTGACCGAGTGATGACAGTCCTGAATTCGGAAAATAAGATCTGCTGCTCGAAATCTCACAAAAACGCTGCATATAAATAATATTATCGTCAAACAGTGATACATTCCCGTTGAAAAACCTGTTCAGTTTTCTGAGAAAGTGGCTTATAAGGAGGAATTCGGTGTCTTTGACATTATGGTTTGCGTATCTGGCTCTGTATTTTTTGACATCCTCTGAATTTTTAGGAGGGATCTGTTCTGCATTAAGCATTTGGAAGAATGCCTTTACGTCTGCATGCAGTGCCAGATCTGCCTGAAATACCTTATTAAGCTGTTTCTCAATGAGGTCTATCTGGAGTATTTTTTTTCCTTCCAGTAATTTCTGGTCCCAGTTGTAGCTGGTCCTCTCCCCGAAGCTTGCTCCCGCAAAGATGACGAGATCAGCTTTTTCTGATATGTACCGCTGTGCGAGCTCATTTGCCGTGATACCGAGAACACCGAGGCAGAGGTCAGACGATTCCGGGATAATTCCCCGAGCCTTAAGCGTGGTTGCGAGGGGTGTCCGGGTATTGCCACAAAATTCTGAAATAAGCTCTTCTGACCGCGAACTGATACTTCCGTGTCCCGCGATGATAACCGGATGATGAGCATCTGATATCATTGACAGGATCTCTTTTGAAGGAAGATGATCATCATGTTCTGGTGTCAACATGGACGAAGGGTGTATATCGTTTAGCATGCTTTCATCAATGGTTTCTTTCAGTACGTTATAGGGAAAGCTGAGGAGTACCGGACCGGGATTTTTTGAAAGGAGTATTTTTGTGACATGCCTGAATATCTTTAATATATAATCGGTGCGTTGTACAATGGTATGATATTTGGTAATACCCTTGAAAATATAATTCTGATTAATACTGTGGCCCTGACCGGAACTCTCCTGCAACGCGCCTTTACCAAAAGAATACGTTGGTGTTTCACCTGTGAAGGCAATGACCGGGAGCCGGTCCATATATGCGTTAGCCAGTCCGGTTACAAGGTTTGTGGCGCCAGGGCCTGCCGTTGCAATACAGGTACCGATATTTCCTGAATGGCGGGCATACCCTCCGGCCATGAAAGCTGCCCCCTGTTCGTGCTTTGTGAGTACAGCCGTAATGTCTGAGTCAAGAAGGGCATCAAAAACAGGAAGGATATGAGCGCCGGGAATCCCAAAAATATACTCTGTACCGAGTCCCTCAAGATATTTAACAATAAACCTGCTGACCGTTATACTCATGAAAAAAGGCCTGTTTCTGAAATCAACGGTCTGAAGGGACTTCTATATAAATCTTTCATTCAGTTTTCGAACGGCACGGATGAAAGCCTTCCTGCCTTCGCCTGAATCAATATCGATCCCCTGGCTTGTCATTTCTTCTCTGAGGTAGCCGAGGGCCTGTAGATACATTTTGTCTAATGTAAAAGATGTGTTGATCTGATGAGTTTTTTCTTCGTCCCTGATGTCTGTCATAGATAAGATGAATTGCGGCCTTAAACCGCTAGAGTTCATCCTCAGTCATTTCATGCATTGCACTGCACTTATAGCATATTCTGTTTCCGTCGTTGTTTACACCGACAGGATCCAATCTGCTCAGAATCGCGTCACATTCTGCACAGACGCCTATGATGGTATTCATGCAATAACCGCAGAAGGTATACTCAGCTTCTGTCACAGGATGCTTCCACCCGCAGATATCATCAACTTCATGGCAAATGTGGCATTTTTTCATTTACGGTTCTTGATCCCTGAAGATTTTGGATATTATAACATTTTGATTTTATTTATTATATTATGAATAACGGTCTACGGGAAAAAAGATGCTAATTATCATGTCTGCTTCTCTCCTGGGAATCTTTCCCACAGGCTGTAGTTATGAGCCAAAGAACCTGAGCCCTGAAGTAAGAGAAGGGTATGAACTGTATAAAGTCTACTGCAGGCAATGACACCGCCTTCAAAAGCCGAAGGCACGTATGGCCGGGGACTGGCCTGCTACATTAGATAGAATGCGACGACTTATGGGGAAAAAAAGCGGGAAAAACAGCTGTATACAATAATGAACCATGAGCAGAAAACAAAGATGCTGATTTTTCTTATAAGCCAGACAACAAAATAATGTCAAATGTTAAAGCTCAAATGCAAAAATCTGATGCATATCTAAGTTCTTAATAAATCCTAATTTCAAATGTCTCAGCGCAGATACCTGACACGAATACATTAATTATTTGACATTTGGATTTTGACATTTGGATTTATTATTAAGGCTGATTTAAATCATAGAATACATGACGCATAAAACCGTATACTGTAGAGCAAGAACAGAATGAGAGGAGATGACTATGGCGGTACGAAATATCATACGGATAGACGAAGAAAAATGTGATGGATGCGGGCAGTGTGTTGTTGACTGTGCTGAGGCAGCGCTGCAGATCGTTGACGGCAAGGCAAAACTGGTAAAAGAGATGTATTGTGACGGACTGGGAGCGTGCCTCGGTGGCTGTCCAACAGGTGCCCTGACGATTATTCAGAGGGAAGCAGAAGAATTTGATGAAGAGGCTACTCACCGGCATGTTGAGGAAATGAATAAGATGAAGCAGCAGGAGAGCGTGCCTGCAGGTTGTCCGGGCTCAAAGGCCTTTGATTTTACTGAAAAGGCTGAGACCTCAAACGGTGATGCAGAATCAAAGCCTGAACTTACAAACTGGCCTGTGCAATTGAAGCTTATAGCAACAAACGCTCCCTATCTGCAGAATGCGGACGTGCTGCTGGCAGCTGATTGCACAGCATTCTCGGCTGTTAACTTTCACAGCAGGTTTATTAAAGGGAAGAAACTTTTGATAGCATGTCCAAAACTTGATGACGCGCAGCTCTACTTTGAAAAACTGACGGAAATGTTTAATGAGAATACGATAAGGAGCATAAACATTGTACGGATGGAGGTACCCTGCTGTGGCGGCCTTGGTTATATTGTCAAAGAGGCCCTTAAGAGATCCGGAAAGAATATTCCGTATAATGAAGTGGTCATAGGCATCAAGGGTGATATCCTGAGTGAGGGGAAGAAGCCGCTCATC
Source organism: Nitrospiraceae bacterium (assembly GCA_020347665.1). GTDB lineage: Bacteria > Nitrospirota > Thermodesulfovibrionia > Thermodesulfovibrionales > UBA6898. The sequence goes on along the minus strand of CP070737.1, from coordinate 1,952,248 downwards.
CCGAAACTTCAGGAAGTAAAGAATGCATGATCACCACTGACTGTCATGGCCTGAGATCGGAAGAGTCGATGAATGATTTTTTTGCTTTAAGCCAGGCCAGGGCTGATTTTTCTTCGAGAAAAACAGAGAATTTGAGATTTCGCATGTCAGCAAAGGCAGATAACATCCGTGCAAGGCCGTATCGCACTGCTGAGTCCGGACTTACCAGCATGGCGCACCGTCCTTTAAAAGTGGAAGAAGCAGCAAAGAGATCAGCAATAGACCGCATTTCATCTGAAGTCCGCGTTTCTTTGCTTTGACGCACATCTATTAAAACATTTATACCATCAGCGCTTTTCGGGTCGTCCAAAGCTGCTTTGTAATTACTATACGTTTCCTCAAACGTGTAGTTACCAACCGCATAGCAATGCACAATTCCCTCAGTCTCATGTTTATAATACGTCGGCATATTCAGATATCCTAAATTATCAAAGAAAAAAAGAAGTTCTCTGTTCTATTTATTTGATACAACCAACTCTCTGCTTTAGCGCATCGTTTGTTTTCATATTAAAATATAAATAGCATTGATATTTCAACAGAAAAAATACTATCCTGTCTCGCACCAGTCATCATCGCATTCAAGGGAGTGCTCAAGATAGTCATAGGCCGAGAGTACTCTTTTTTCCGCTTCAATCTGATCAGGTGAAATTTTTTTTGGTTTGAAAAGTTTATACTGCTCTATGAGAACAGCCTTCTCAGGAATAGAATCAATGCCGGTAGAAACAATCTCGCCTTTCGCGGTTTCAAGCACCTCTGCATCTTCCCCATTCGTTACAACAGTCAGCGGTATCTCATACTCCTCAAGAATTCGCGCGATTGCGAGCGCAGGCCGTTCACGGGTGACGAGAGATCCAGGACCGTATTTTATAACCATGAAACTCGTTCCCTCTGTCATAATGACAAAGTCGACCATGGAACGTATTCTTTTACCTTCTATGATCATCTCAATCCTGCGCTTTACCTCAATATCTTCTTTCGCATATCCTTTCTCTTCTACCAAATAACGAGCAAGCCTCTGTCTGAGACGTTCATCGTCAGTGTCTTTGATCTCTCTACCAGTGATGAAGTCTGTTGTTTTGCCTAGAATTCTTTTGCGGCCCATAATACCTCTCATATCATCGCAGACTAAAGTCTGCGGCTACAATTTGATGCTAATCTAATTTTACAATAACAGCTCGCGGCAACCTGCGCGTAAAATCATCCACAGCCACATTCAGGGCATTCTCAGATTTTGATTCTGCTGTGACTACTATTTTATATTCCGGATTGTCGAGAATAGGGTACGAGCCGAACAGAACATCGCCGTGTTCATCCGCGGTCCTGGTCAGTATTTCAGCAATATCCATTTCCCGCGTGTCGAGATAAAAACGTTTGACATGGAATGCAGCAGAACGAAAGTTTTCTTTTATGAAAGAGAATTTTTCTCTCAGATATTCGGGAATGCCCGGCAATATAAATACATTCCTGAATGTGATTACCGGGTAGCTCATATCCTTATGGGTAATTACCGATGCGCCCTCGGGGACCTTCGTCATTTTCAATACAGATTCGTTTGCTCCATCGCCGTAACGCATACTGAAAAAAGCCTCGAGTTCAGGATGGGGAACAAGGTTCACAGAAAAACCCCGCGCAATACCTTCCATGGTCATATCATCATGGGTCGGGCCGACGCCTCCGGTTGTAAAAACATAATCGAACGTCTTTGAAAATTCAGCTGTCGTGGAACTGATAACCGTGATATCATCAGGGATAACAACGATTCGGGATACGAGGACCCCGAGGTCTCTTAATTCGGTTGCAAGATAATATGAATTCGTGTCATGAACCGTGCCCGACAGTATCTCGTTCCCAATAATAATGATGCCCGCTACCTTGTCAGCCTGATCGGTGCTCATGAAGATACTCTATCAAAAATGGATTCTATATGTTGAATAATTTTTTTGCAGGCCCTGGGATACGCAAACCGTACTGCGATTTCCTGCCCCCTTTTGGCGAGCATCTCCCTTTCTTTGTCTTCCTGCATATAATAGCGTATTGCTCGTTGAAGGTCCTCGGGAGTCTCATACGTGACCACACTGTGATCCAGTAATTCATCCATGCCGAGCACACTGTCGGAGATAACAAATCCACCGCTTGCGAGGACATCGAGAATTCGAGGATTGAGAAATCCTTCTCGCCTCATATCGTCGTGATGATCGTTCAGAACAACTTTTGAGCATGCATAGAGTTCATTCAGCCTGCTGTTTTCATAATACATTCCCCCGTACCATTCAGCCGGAATCAGGCCATCCCATCCCCATCCCCACACCGTGACACGATATGGAGGATATCCCAGGTCCCGAATGACAGGTCGAAGGGTATTTTTCTTTGTGTTGCCTATGAAGACGATATCATGGCTTTTTCCCCGGATGAGTGGTTTCATATGCGTAGGGATCATCAGATATTCTGCCTGAAATCCCATAGTTGAAATTTTCTTTATGAAATACGTTGATATGCAATATATTTTTTGATATTTTTCAAGAATCTCTGGTGTAATCCAATCAGGATGACTGTGTAGCCAGAGAATATTATAGGTATCTGAAGAGGTCTGATAAGCCGGCTCGCCGAAAAGATGTAATTTAATTTTCGGACTGCTGTTGTTAACAGGATAACCGAGTTCTTCGAACGTCGCGACAAGATTCTTCTTGAACCAGTAATCACCCCATACCTTCTTTTCCGGTATATCATAGAGATCGGAATATGAAATGATTCCAAGCGATGGGAGTGATGAGTAATCTTTTTTCATGAGCATATGTTCATGAAGCACAATACCCACATAAAAAGCTATTGTATGTTATGCCTTTCCGTGGGAACTCTCAACAATGCATTTGACCCAAATGATATTGAAGAGGTCTCCGTAGTTCTTAAGAAAAGCCTTCATCGTACCATCTGGATCGACATTCTTCCTGTATCTCTCAAACTGCCTGTCAAATAACTCAAGCACTTTTTTCTTAAACCTCGCGCTGAAAGGATATACACTGCCGCTCATGACCTGACTCCCGTCAATCAGCAGAAGACGAGCCGCAAAAATATCTCCTTTTTTTAATCCTTTTGAAAGGATTTTGTCGCGAAGATCATGCTCTTCACCGAGGAGAAGATCCCTCACACGCATCTTCTTGTCTTTTGAAACGGATATCACCTCGTAGAGGCTGAGTACAGATTCCTTTATTTGTTCTATTATGGACAGATCATCATCGGTCAGAGTATCAGTGCATTTTCTGAAGATATCAAGGAATGTTTCGTTGTTTTTCTTTGCTTTGTAATCTATAACGAGCCAGTCCTCAAAATTTGTAAATCCTAACTGAAGTGCCGTCCCTCTCAAAAACTCTGTAGGATCATCTTCATCCCAGAAAAAGGTGTATGCCTTTTCTATATCGTCCTTATGATGTTCGCGAACAAACTCCATAACCGATCGCATCATGTTGTCTATTCGTTTTTTCCCCGTGCCCATGATATTCTCCTTGCCTCTTTTATTTATGGAGGTATAGTTTAAAATAAATAGCCCCCATTTGGATACGAAGAAGGAAGAAAATGGTTTCTTCTCTCAAACGGCATCCGGAATGCGCTTGCACAGAAAGATGTTTCCAGGCAGCTGCCGATTTTGTGCGGAAAATGCGTTGTCTGGTATAGTAAAAAAATATACGAGAAACGGTTTTAAAATGCTCATCATTACCGGGACAGGAAGATCAGGAACGAAAACGCTGGCAGAGATGTTCAGAGGACATCATGAGTTTCGGGCGAATTATATACTTGATACTTATTTTCTGAAAACAGACCTTCAAGCAGACCCATTTGATTCATTGGAAAAGCGGATTCAGGTGATCATGGACCTTCATCAGGGAATTGATCCGGGAACCTTCATTGATGCGTCAAATCTGTATATCCATTTTATTGATGCCGTATATGCCTTGAATCAGTCAGTTAAATTCATATTCACGGTCAGGAATGGCAAGGACTTCGTCAGATCAGCAATAAGCCGCAACTGGCATAAGCAAAGACTTGTCGGTACGATTCCATTCAGGAATGATCCGTATTTTGATATGTGGGACACCTTGAACCCCCTTCAGAGGACTGCGTGGATCTGGAACTGGAGAAACAAGAAGGCCCTTGAAGGGTTTAGACCGGTACCGGACCGGCAGAAGCTTATTGTGAAGTTGGAACAGATCCAGAGCACGAAGGTGCTTGATTCACTTGAGATGTTCACTGACATGAAATTAAAAGACAGGGGATTGTCAGAAAAACAGTTTAATGCGAATCCGTCATTCTCATTTCCACCGAAAGAACAATGGACAGAGACCCAGAACTATGAATTTCAAACGATTGCCGGTGAGATGATGCAGTTTTTCGGATACACGTAAGACATACACAGGTAAAGGAAGAGAAAAAGACAGACAGAAAAAAACAATAAGTGCTGAGTACTGAGCAATGAGTAAAAGGCAGAAAAAGACAGGTAACGGTAGAGGTAAAGACAGACAAAAGGCTAATGGCAAGATATGATCACCTTAGAGATAAGAAGGTTATCCCGTTGAAACTTTTAGGTGAGGATGGTCGCCCGCAGGGTTAAGCATTTTAGGCTGTCTGAGCCAAAGGTGAGTTTCTAAAATGTACTGAGGACGGCCAGACGAGCCGTTAAGAAAGTTTCGCGGGTGCCCTTCTTTGGGTTACGTTTCTTGGGCAAGCAAGAAACGTAACGAAATTATAGTATCAGGGACGAGGTAGGTCTGAGGATAAGGAAAAGAAGAAACGCATAGCGCAGTGAGAAAGAGTAAGAAGTGAACGTTGGACATTGAACTTGGAACTTTGAACGTTGTAGGTTGAACCGAGAACGCTCTTTTATTCCAGAGGATTTCTAATTGTTTCTGCCAGCCAGCCGGTTTCGTCGAACAGGAGAACATCACCCGCTTTGTATACTATGCCCTGTATTACGGCATCTTCAGTGAGCTTGCAATTTTCAAGCACATCATTCCTGTGAAAACAGGCCCAGGAACCTGCCCTGAGCGTAATACCATTTTTTATCGTGTCTTCTCTTACGAAGCATCTCTTTAAAGCGCCGTTGTCATGGAACACGATCCAGGTACCCGCCCTGCATATGATATCACGGTAAAAATAATCCTTACTCAGTCTGCACGCAGAAAGCGAGCCGTTTTCATGAAAAAGAATAAATGTATCAGATTGCACAGGAACCTGTTGAATAAGCGCATCTGCGGTGATAAAGCATCGCAGTAATCTGCCGTTTTCATGAAAATAGATTCTTGTATCGGCCCTGCAGGTGATGCCGTCAATCTGTGTGGTTTCAAAAAGGTGGCAACTGGAGATCTGGCTGTTTTCATGAAACCAGACCCATGTATCTGCCATACACGGCACTCCATGAATAGCTTCTTCTTTTTCAAGGAGCCTTCCCTGAATGTTTCCATTAGCGAATTGACGTACCGACTCAGGAGACGTATGAATATTGATCGACCTTCCATCTGCTGCAATAACAAGAAGGTCTCCTTTAAGATACTTTCTGCTGTAGAATATTATATCGTTAGCCAGTGTGCAACCGGCAAGATGACCATTTTTATTGAGCCAGACCCGTGTTCCTTTGAGACAGGGGATATCATGAATAATGGTGTCTTGTGAAAGGTTAAACGATGACAGTTTGCCGTTATCATGGATGCAGACATCACTGCCGGATAAAATGGAAAAACCATCTATTATCACGTCTCGGGATACCGTTGCCTTAAAGAGTGTGCCCATATCGTGGAAGAAGAGAGTTGTGCCGGCCAAAGCAGGAATTTCCTGCACATCACAATTCTTCGAAAGCGTGCACATAATGAGTTTTCCACTGCGGTTTAATTCAATTTCAGTTTCCTTCCCGCACGGCATGCCCTGTATGACAGTATCATGAGAAATTCTGCAGCGCCACAAACGGCCCTCGTCATTAAAGCCGACGATTGAACCTGCAGTGAAGGAAATTCCCTCGATAACAGCTGCTTTTGAAAGCGTGCAGGAATGTATGCGTGTCGTGCCTTGAAATCGTACTACAGAGTCTTTCAGGCAGGGAATAGTATCATGCGTGAGGTTCTGCTCCGCCAGGACCCTGTTCTCTGTATAACGCCTTGATGGAATCATTCTTCACATCCTCGAGCATGCTTTTTTTGGCAGATTCAAGCCGATCGACTGAAACACGTAATTGAGCGGACAATTCGTCAAGAGTCACATTCTTGGTGAAATGCTCTTCTGCGATGAGTACTTTTAGCATATCCTCGATAATGTTCTGCCTGAGCTCATCATCCTGAATCTTAAGATCGTCACAGGCACTGTCAAAATCAAGACCCTGAGCCAGCCCTTCACGGATTTTTGCGGTGGCTTTCTCATACGCCTTGTCGGTTTCTGTTTTAAAAGCATCATCCGGCAACCCTTCATACCATGCCTCAGTCATAAGAGCTCCTTTTCCTCTGAATATCGGATTAGTCTTACAGGTATCCTATCATACCATCCACTCTAAAATGAATTAAAGAATTGCATCATAACAGCCTCTCATGACCACTTTTTTTCTTTCGGTGGTGATGTCTGAACGGGCGAGCAGCCGGGGGATCATGGGCCGGGCCAAGGGGCCATCTTTGGGGGTAGTAATAATACAGATGATATTCTACAATATGATGGGCAGAAACTTCGCATGACATGATTAAAGCGTATACATACAGGCTGAAATGAATCCCGGAGACAGCGCTACCATAAACAAAGCAGTCGAGCCGGAACTTCCGTGGATGTACCATCTTCAGGCCCGGATTCTCATTGTTCTCGTTATTTTCGGTATTGGCTTGGCTTTGTCTCTGTATTTTTTTTACAATGCAAGGGCTTATGAGCAGGAAAAGACAGCCTTTGCATTTCACGAGGCAAGCAGAAAATATATTGATGCATTCCAGGATGCCCTACAGCTTAATCAGCATGAACTTGATGCGCTTCATGCTTTTTTTGTTGGTTCTGAAAAAGTTGAGCGGCATGAATTTAGTGAGTTCGTAAATCATCTTCTGTTCAGTAATCCTTCCATACAGGCGCTTGAATGGATACCCCGTGTGTCGGTTCACATGCGTGATGAGTTCGAGAAACAGGCCCGCGAAGAGGGGAGCACTGATTTCGAGATCACAGAAGAGAGAGGGCGGGGTAATATGATCAGGGCAGGGGAACGGGATGAATACTTCCCGGTATTTTATGTTGAGCCCCTTGAAGGAAATGAACAGGCCCTTGGATTTGACCTTCACTCAAGCAGGCTTCGGCGAGAAGCCCTTGAAAGCGCACGTGACACAGGACTTGCTGCTGCTACAGCAAGAATCACACTCGTGCAGGAGAAGGAACAACAGTTCGGGTTTCTCGTGTTCCATCCGGTTTACGAGCAGAAGAAACAGCTCGGGACGATCGATGACCGCCGCAGATATTTAAAAGGGTTTGTGCTGGGTGTCTACCGGGTTGGTGATATTTTTGAAAAGGCCATTGCTAAGCTCAGTCTGTCTGGTCTTCATGCGTACCTGTTTGATAAGACCGCTCCTGAAGACAGCCGTTTTCTTTACGCACATGCTCCGCGGTTAAGAACGGAACCGGTTCTGTCGGCTGTAACAGAAGCAGACGTCAGGAAAGACTTCCATTATGCCGGAACTATAGATTTCAGCGGAAGAAAATGGTTGTTGATATTAAAGCCTACTCGGGGATTCTTTGTGTTACAAGAGTCCAGCGTTCCGTGGATTGGACTTGCTGTCGGAATACTCTTTTCCTCTATCCTGGGCGGAATTGTTATGCTTGTCATTGATCATTCAGCTGCGACACGGCTGCATGCCACTGAACTGGAAAAAGAGCTATTGGAACGCAGGAAAATCGAGAGCAAGCTGTCCAGACTGGTCAAACGCCTGGAAGTGCTCATGCTGATTGAGAAGGCCATTGTCGGAGCAGAGTCATTGGAAGAAATTGCCGGGATAGTGACAGAAGGCGTCCCAGAGCTTGTGCCCTGTGAACGGAGCAGTGTTGTGTCGTTTGATTTTGACAAGAATGCAGTACAAGTCCTTGCAGTTACTGCAGGTGCTGAAACACAGTTGGGGACTGATTACGGGTGTTCTCTTGATGATTTCGGTGTATCCGAAGATCTGAGAAGCGGAAAGGTCAGGATTCACAATGATCTGGCATCCGCTGGAAAAGAGATAACTGCAACGGATAAGATGCTCTTTGATGAAGGTATCCGTTCATATATGAATGTGCCGCTTATGTACGAGGGCAGGCTGGTCGGCTCTCTGAATATCGGCAGGAGCAGACCAGAGGCATTCAGTGATGAAGATATCTACGTGGTTGAAGATGTTGCCAGTTCGCTTGCTGTGGCAATCAAGAGCAAAGAAATAGAAAAGGACCTCTTCGAATCGGAAAAGAAATTCAGGAGTATATACGATTCTGCCATGGACGGTATCCTGATTACACACGTTGAGACAAAGAAATTTATTTCAGGAAACAATATGATCTCTACTATGCTTGGTTATAGCCCTGATGAGATAGTGCGTCTCAGTGTTAATGATATCCACCCTAAAGAAGACCTGCCATATGTGATTGATCAGTTTGAAAAACAGGTCAGAGGTGAAATTGTCATTGCTGAGAACATCCCGATGAAAAGAAAGGACGGCAGTATTTTTTATGCTGAGATCAGCTCTTCAGCAGTAGCACTGGAAGGAGAAGCGTATGTTGTTGGCATCTTCAGGGATATCTCTGAACGGAAAAAGGCAGAAGAAGCTTTGCGGTATGAACGGGACAGGGCTCAAACATATCTTGATGTCGCCGGGGTTATGCTTCTCGTAATCGACATTGACGGAAAAGTCAAACTTATCAATAAAAAAGGATGTGACATACTGGACTGCTCTGAAGAAGATGTTATAGGAGCAAACTGGTTTGATGTGTTTATCCCGGTGCATGAGAGAGAAGATATGCGGAATGGGTTCAATAAGATTGTTACAAGCGAGATAGCAGAATGGGAATATCATGTGAATCCGGTTGTGACAGGGAATGGCCAGGAAAAAATCATCGCTTGGCATGATACCCTGTTAAAAAATGAACAGGGAGATATTATAGGCATGTTGAGCTCTGGCGAGGACATTAGCGAACGCCGGCGGCTTGAAGAGCAGTTGCAGCATGCCATGAAAATGGAGGCTGTCGGGCAGCTTGCTGGGGGCGTAGCCCATGACTTCAATAATATCCTCACGGCGATTATAGGATACAGCAATTTATTACAGATGAAAATAGGAGAAAATGACCCGCTGCGTATGCATGTGGATCATATCCTTTTGTCAGCTGAACGGGCAACAAATCTGGTGCAGAGTCTTCTGGCATTCAGCAGAAAGCAGGTAATCAATCCGCAGCCTGTGAATCTTAACGGGGTTGTTGAAAGGATTGAAAGACTGCTGTCGAGGGTGATAGGTGAAGACATTCAGATGCAGACCGCCCTTGCAGAAGAGGAGATTCGTATCCTGGCTGATGCGGGTCAGATCGAACAGGTCATTATGAATATGGCGGCTAATGCCCGTGATGCCATGCCGGACGGAGGTCACCTCACCATAAAAACAGGTCTTTCAGTTATTGACGAAGATTTTACCGCCTCACACGTTTTTGCGAAAAAAGGCACATTCGGAGTCCTTACCATAGAAGATACTGGCTCTGGAATGGATGAAGCCACCAGAAGGCGGATCTACGAGCCATTTTTCACAACAAAAGAGGTTGGCAAGGGTACCGGGCTTGGTATGTCAATAGTGTACGGTATTATTGAACAACACGAGGGTTTTATTGATGTTTCGAGTGAACCGGGAAAGGGTGCTATATTCAGGATATATCTACCGGTCAACAGTCCGGACGTAGGGCATAGCGAAGAGGAAGATAAGCAGCCTCGAGAGATTGGAGCAACACATCCCGCTACTGAGACTATTCTTCTTGCAGAGGATGATAAACGGGTCAGAAAGCTCATCAAAGATATCCTTGAGCACCGGGGATATAACGTTATCATGGCAGAAGATGGAGATGATGCCCTGGTGAAATTCAATGAGAACCAGGCACGGGTGCAGTTGCTTCTTCTTGATGTGATCATGCCCAAGAAAAACGGCAAAGACGTTTATGATGAAATTAGCAGGATGAAGCCAGGCATTAAGGCCTTGTTTCTCAGTGGTTATACTGCTGATATCATACATAAAAAAGGGATTATCGAAGACGGCCTGAGCTTTATTATGAAGCCGGTCTCGATAAAAGACCTGCTGGACAAAGTTAGAGCAGTCCTCGAAGCGTAACAGCAAAAAAGACAGGCTTACCCGTCTATGGGGGCTCAGGCTAAGGTTGAAAAAAGATAAGTCACAAAACTCGGAACTCATAACCTTAAACGTAGAACTTTGACCCTTAGGTGCATGGCGCAAAGCATAAAAGACACTAAAGAGTGAACAGTGAACTTAGAACGTTGAGCTTTGAACGTAAAGAGTCCTAAACGCCTAGGCGTTCCCTCAATTTCTCTGCAGCAGCGTCTATAAATTCTTCAGTACGTACGAATGTCTTAACAGGGGGATCGGCAATCAACATCAAATCCTTCGTCATAATGCCGTTTTCTACGGTCTCGATAACAGCCTTTTCCAGGGTTTGGGCAAAATGAATGACTTCAGGGGTATTGTCAAGCTCTCCCCTCTTTGCCAGGGCGCCGGTCCATGCAAAAGTTGAGGCAATAGAATTCGTGGATGTTTCATTGCCTTTCAGGTGCTCATAGTAATGCCGCACAACAGTTCCATGAGCTGCCTCAAACTCATACGTGCCGTCGGGAGAAACCAGAACCGATGTCATGAGGCCAAGCGAGCCAAAACCGGTTGCAACCATGTCTGACATCACATCCCCGTCATAATTCATACAGGCCCAGAGCATGCCACCCTCTGATTTCAGGACCTGAGCAACAGCATCGTCTATGAGAAGATAGCGATACGTGATGCCGGCTTTCATGAATTTCTCTTTTTCTTTTTCTGCTTCTTCACCAAAAACATCTCTGAAAAATCCATGATACTGTTTTGAGATAGTGTCTTTGGTGCCAAACCAAAGATCTGTCTTTTCACCAAGCGCATAGTGAATACATGCACGGGCAAAACTCCGGATTGACTGCTCAGTATTGTGCATAGCCATAAGAATACCCCGGCCAGCAAATGAATGGATTTCGAACACCTGTTGTTCTCCACCCTGTTCAGGCGTAAAAACAAGCTCAGCCTTGCCGGGTGAATCAACGACCAGTTCAGTATTCTTATAAATATCTCCGTACGCATGTCGTCCTATGATAATGGGCTTTTTCCATGTTTTGACCGCCGGTGGAATATTGTTTATGATGATAGGCTGCCTGAAGACTGTCCCGTCGAGAATCGCGCGGATGGTTCCATTCGGGCTCTTCCACTGCTTTTTGAGGCCGTATTCCTTTACCCGCTCGGCATTTGGTGTGATGGTCGCACATTTAACCCCAATACCCGCCTCTTTGATGGCATGCGCTGCATCAACCGTAATCTTGTCATCTGTCCTGTCCCGCTCCTTTATGCCAAGATCATAATAGCTGATATCGATTTCAATAAATGGATGGAGCAGTCTTTCTTTAATCAGGTGCCAGATCACCCGCGCCATTTCATCGCCGTCTATCTCAACAATCGGATTCTTTACTTTAATCTTATGCGTCATAATATACACTCCGAATGGAAGAAATCATGTGTATAAATTGTAATTGTATCATACCAATATCGCGTTTCTTTTTTTTGTTTTATTGCTTTCCTTTAACCTAAACCTCATCCTAGGCCTGCCAAAGGCTGGTAAACCTGTTTTCAGAGCCTGCTGTCTACTGCTTATTTCATACTGTTTTTTGTGCTCCGCGCTTTGCGCTATGCGCCAGTCGTTTTGTGTTTAAGGCTCAACGTTTAAGGTTCTAAGTTTACGATTCAGTCTTCCAATTGACAGTTGACGGTTCACGAATTGACAATCACGAATCACGACTTGCGATTTGCAGTTTACTGCTTGCTACTTACTTCTTACGCTTAGCGCCAGGCGCTGTGCGCTTTGCGTTTCTTTTAGCCTTAACCTTGGCCTTAACCCGCCTGAGGCGGGTTAACCTGTTTTTCGTGTCTTTCTCCCCGTTTATCCACCAATCACTTTTATCTGAAAACCACCAGAGCGACGAATCAGTCTCCACAATAACCCTCGACAGCTCTTGTGCTATATCTGTCTTGAGGCGCTTGAGAGCAAAATCAAGCCATTCATCAGCGTATTGGTTTCCAACATCTTTATATTCCTTAAGAGCGAGTATCATCTCTAGCTGGTCTGCGTCACGGGCAAGCCGGGCCTCCCGGGTTCTGCCTTCCAGAAACTCATGAATAGCGTCACTGATCTCTTCACCAAACGGCAGGGTTGCTGTCAGATCCTTCACAGCCTTTTTTTCATCTGCCGTCACATACTTTTTATTTACATAGTTCAAATCCCCGGTACGTGCTTCAGGCAGGTCGTGAAAAAGGCACATTTTAATGATCTTATCCGTTTCAACATCTCCCGAAAGGCGTCCGAGTGTATATCCGATATAGACCGTTCTGAAAATGTGCTCGGCAACAGATTCAGCGCCAGAGCCCAGAAACTGAAACCCGGTCCGTGGCGTGCGCTTGAGCATACCGGCTTCAAACAGGAAATTTGCTATTCTCTTCATCGTATCTCTTTATCCCTTCGAAATGCAGCAGAGACTGCTGAAATTGTATTTTACAGGAAAACTGGCATTCTGTCTTCTCAAGCGAAATGCTTTCATCATGCGACATGATTTTGGTATGATTGTTTGGGGCATCTTTTCACCGTCAGTACGCCCTGCTGTTCTGGCGGATAAGCTGGCTTTTCAGAAACGCCATTGGTAACCATATATTTCAAGGAGGCTCGACATGCCCGAGTTAAAAAAGATGTATAAAACGATTATGGATGATAATTTTCCCAATGACATGAGAATAATGTTTGGAGAGCAGACACTGGTATACAGAAAGCGGGCATGGAAAATCCCTGATCCAAAAACTGGAGAAATGATAGAAAAAGGGCTCCGCTATGGTGAAAATCCTGATCAGCAGGCAGCTCTCTACGAACTTGTCAACGGCAACCTGGCCCTTGCCGACTGCCGGTATATCAGCCCCGGAAATGGCCTCGTAAGCAGTATTACGGAGGAAGAGATGATCCAGGCGGGCAAACATCCGGGTAAAACAAATCTGACAGACCTTGATAATGGTTTGAATATCATGAAATACCTGATGGACAGACCTGCGGCCGTAATCCTTAAGCACAATAATCCGTGCGGGGTCGCTTACGGTCGAACAGTTTCTGACGCATATGACAAAGCGAATATGGCTGACAGGATCGCAGCATTCGGAGGGTGTCTTGTGGTGAACAGGCCGTTGGACAAAGAAGCGGCAGAACTGGTAAACAGCAATTATCTGGAGGTTGTTGGGGCGCCTGATTATGAAGAAGGCGTTATAGATATCCTTGCAAAAAGAAAAAATCTCAGGATTGTCAGGATCGATAAGATCAAGCAGCTTGCACAATACACGTCATTCCGTTTTGTTGATTTCAAATCCCTGAGTGACGGCGGTATTATTGTCCAGCAGTCGCCCATAAATAATATACGGTCGAAGGACGATTTTCTTCCTGCCAAGGCGATCTATAAAGAAAAAGAATATGCTATTGAACGAGAGCCGACTGAAAAGGAATATGATGATATGCTCTTTGGATGGAATGTAGAACAGGGCATAACCTCAAACTCGGTGATATACGTAAAAGACGGGGTAACCGTTGGTATCGGTACCGGTGAGCAGGACCGCGTTGGTGTTGCCGAGATCGCGGTCTTCAAGGCATATACAAAATACGCTGATGCCCTCTGTTTCAGGAAATACGGCATTCCCTATAAAACCTTTGAGCTGGAAGCTGAGCAAGGTAAAAGAGATCAGGCAGCACTGCATGAAATAGATGAGGAGTCGAAACAGCAGAAGGGCGGTCTTATCGGCTCAACAATGGTTTCGGACGCTTTTTTCCCTTTCAGGGATGGTGTGGATGTCGGCGTGCGGGAGGGTATCACAGTCATTGTTCAGCCGGGCGGCTCTGAGAGGGATTTCGAATCCATTCAGGCATGTAATGAGGCTGCTCCTCAGGTGACGATGGTATTCACCGGCCAGAGGGCGTTTAAACACTGATCTGCGGACATTACTGCTTGCATTCACACTCTGCCCCGTATACATCTTGTTGGGTAAAGATGCTTTTTGCTATGTCGATGTCAGCATTGATCTGTTTGATTAAGGCTTCCACATTCAGAAATTTCTTTTCTTCCCGAATCTTCCTGATAAAGCAGGTTGATACCTCTTCACCGTAAAGATCCTCGTTAAAGTCGAAGATATGGGCCTCTAGGGTAAGATCCTTTTTATCGAATGTCGGTCTCAGACCGACATTCGCAACGCCGTCGTAACATCTGTCACGCGCTGATATCTTCACGGCATACACGCCGTTAGCCGGCATAATCGAGTGTTTTGGGGCAATATTTGCTGTCGGAAACCCTATGGTTTTTCCTCTGCCGTCACCTTTTATCACAACTCCCGTGATTGCATAGTGTCGTCCAAGAAGCCTGGCAGCATGTTCAACATCCCCCTCTTTTAAGAGGTCCCGTATCTTGGTGCTGCTGATTGTTTCTCCGTTGATTGAGACCTGTTCAACTTCCTGCACTACAAAGCCGAATTCCCGGCCGAATGTTTTTAGGGATTCTATTGTGCCTTCTCTTCCTTTTCCAAAGCGGTAATTATACCCTACAAATATTTCTTTGGCACCGAGAAGATCACTTAAAATATTCTTAACGAAATCTCTCGGTGTCATTGAAGCGAATTCCTTTGTAAACGGTATCTTTACGAGCACATCTATGCCCAATTTTTTCATGAGTCTTATTTTTTCTTCATAAATGCTGATCAGGGGGGGGCACTGTTCCGGTGCCAGAATTTTCAGTGGGTGGGGCCTGAATGTTACCACAAGACTCTTGCCTCCGATTTCTCGTGCCCTCCTGATAACCATACGTATCAGCTCCTGATGACCCTTATGAAGACCATCAAAGTTGCCAAGGGTTATGACGGTATTTTCAAATTTTTCCGTAATCACGGTTAAGTCAGTAATGAGCTTCATTTCATGCCGTTTTCATGATGTCCTGCATATCTTTATAGATTGCACTGCCAATTTCAATGCCGAGATCAATGAATTCAGGCCCGTACTGCCTGCCGATTTCTGTCCTGAAGGTATTCTTGATTTTCCGTATACCGCGTATCTTCTTATCAAAGCTGTTGTACAGCTTGGCCACTGGAGTTCCCGTGGATTCCATAATGAGCCATACCGTTGTTATGAAATTGTCAGGCCCCCATCTGAACTTGTCCGCGTCGTAGAGTGCATCGCTGATGATTCTGGCTGGTTCGTCTTCAGATGCCTGCACTTCTTTAAAAGCCTCGTGATTCCGTATTGCCGCAGTAATATATTTCCGGTAACGGTTATTGAGTTCAAATCCGTTCAATATTCTTTCGGCTTCAATGCTGCCGGCGATTGTGTGATCTTGCTCCATTCTTTTTATATCGTGTAATAGCCCTGCCAGATGGACGCATAAGAGAAGATCAGAAACATCAATACCGGTCAGACCTCTGTTTTTATATTCGATCTGCACAATCGCACCTGCTTCAAGGGCTACCTTCTCGCAATGATCCACTCCATGAGCAGGGTGCAGAACCGCTCTGTCGACATATGATCTGCATTTCTGAATTACCGTGCTTCCTGAAAAATAGTCGAATGACGAGGCAAGTTCGCTCTCATGTGCTGCGTAAAAAGAAGGCGAACGTATTTTTCTGGCCGTTTCAAGTGCGTTTGCCCTCAACTGCAGGAATATTTTTTTTTCCATCTCAGACAGCCCTTATGGTGTTTTCCCTGTTTGAACCTATTATAACAGGATAAGTCCCGGGACAAAGGTATTATGGATTCTTGTGATAAACGGGTATGATCACAGCATCATACTTCCGGAAATGCATCCCGGTCTGTCCGGTTATGATAAAAAAGGGCAGGTGACCCTGCCCTTTTTTATCCCTTATAGATTGAACTTAGCTGCCGGTACTAGAAAAACATCTTCAGGTTGATGAGGATACCGAGAGAAACCAGAAGCGCATAAATACAGAGGGATTCGATCATGGCGAGACCGATGATCATAATAACCTGTATTTTGCCTGCTGCGCCGGGATTTCTTGCTGCTCCCTCACATGCTTTGCCCAGACCGATCCCCTGTCCGATTCCGGTACCGAAGGCGGCAATGCCGATCCCAATTCCGCATGCAATGGCAGCCATAGCCTTGGTTGAAGCATCTCCTGAAGCAGCTTCAGCTGCTTCTTCAGCAAAAACAAATGGTGTGAGAACGAAAACGAGAGCCAATGCGATCAGCATTATCGAAAAAACTTTTTTCATGACAGCTGCCTCCTTTCGTTAATTTCTCTGAATTAATGTCCTTCTTCAACAGCACCTGCAAGATAAAGGGAAGAAAGAAGGACAAATACGAATGCCTGAATAAGGCTGACCAGTGTGCCAAGGGCCAGTATAAGCACGGGTATGAGTGCCGGAACCAGTACTGCAAGCACCCCGAGAATAATATGTTTGGCCAGCATATTTCCGAACAGCCTGACAGAAAGGGTAATCGGTCTTACGAGATGACCGATGCCTTCAATAATAAACATTAATGCCATGAGGGGCAAAGCGATTATCGATCGGATGGGCCCCAGGAAATGATTGACATATTTAACCTTGTGCACGCGGACTCCATAGATATGAGTTGCGAGAAACACCGGGATTGCCATTGACAGATTTGTATTAATATTACTTGTCGGAGACGTAAAACCGGGAATCAACCCCATAAAATTGCAGAGAAGTATGAACATGAATATGGTACTGATAAGGGGAAAGAAATGCCTGCCCCAATGATGGCCGATCGATTCCTCGCAAAGGTTCAAAAGTCCCTCGAGAATTGATTCCATAAAATTCTGTATACCACGGGGTACCAATTGAATAGATTTTCTGACGACGAGAGCAGAAATAATCAGCAGAAAGGATGCAAGAAAAGCGTAAGAGACAAAATGAGGAATTGTTGCGGGATTGATGAAAATATCCAATAATAAGGCTTCATGTTCCATGCGAACCCTCCTGTGGGGAAAATCGCTGTACTTTACCCAAGATCATAACAATTGTCAATATAAAAAATAAAACACTTGCTTTTTATAGTTAAATAATGTATTAATAATTAGCATTAACAATCGAAATGTTATTTTTTGGTTTTTTAAGAAGGGGATAAAACGAGAGAAAAATGAAGAGAGATCTTACAGAGCAAGAAAAGAAAGAAATGCCGTTATATCCGATCGGTATTGTGGCTGAACTGATCGGGACGACAGACCAGACTCTCCGTTTATATGAAAAACATGGCTTAATAAAGCCGGCACGCAGGAACAAAAACAGGTTTTATTCAGAGAATGATATCAAATGGCTGCGATGTCTCAGGGATCTTATTCATAATAAGAAGATAAGCATCGAGGGAATTAAGAAGCTCCTTGATTACGCACCGTGCTGGGAAATTACGAGCTGTTCCGAGGAACGAAAAGAAACATGTTCGGCTTTCATAGACAAGACAAAACCGTGCTGGGAACTGAACCGTATGATCTGTAACAGGGAAACCGGCAAGATATGTGAAGACTGTGTCGTCTACCTGTCAAAAAAGAAGAGGCTGAAAAAATAAATTGTATTGTGTGTATCGGTCCCCGCTGCTGTCTCTGAAAACAGGCTAATCAAAGTTCAGTTTCGAAGGGTCTCTCAGCTCCCATATGGATTTTGTGGGGGAAAACTGTTTTGGTTGAGTTTCTTCCTTGAAATATTCTTCAATGCCGGTATCGTAATAGGTCAGCAGGCCTGTTTGAGGATCGATGACATAACGGACTATTCCCTCCGGTACAACAAATTCCTCAGGCTCTCCTTTTAGTGTATTATTCATGAAAGCGACCCATATGGGAGATGCTGCCTTTGATCCGGTCTCCTTGTGCCCCAGCGTCTTGGAATCGTCAAAGCCGACCCAGACGCATGCTGTGAGTGATGTTGAAAAGCCAACGAACCAGGCATCCCTATATTCATTGGTCGTGCCGGTTTTTCCGGCAACATGATGAGGTAAAACCTTTGCCCGCCAACCCGTTCCGTATTGAATAACATCTTCCATCATGGACGTTATTAAAAAAGAGGTCTGAGGACTGATAACCTGTTCGGGCGCTGGTTCACTGCTTTCTAAAACTCTGCCGTTTTCATCAACGATATATTTTATTGAAAGCGGTTTCAGCCGCAACCCGTTACTGGCGAACACATTATAGACCGAGGCCATCTCAAGCGGTGTCGTAATGAACGATCCCAGAGCGATACTCGGATTTTTCGGAATGGGGCCCTTGAATCCAAGTTGCTTCGCATAATTTATCACAACGTCCAGTCCCATCTCATCAGCCAGTTTAACCGTTACAATATTTCTCGAGTAAACGAGTGCCTCCCGCAGGCGGGTAGGGCCGCGATATTCTCGGTCGTAATTTTCTGGACTCCATTCATTTGCTTGACCCTCCATATAGGTGATCGGTTCATCAACGATGATGCTTGCGGGGGTATAACCGTTATCCATCGCAGCGGCATAGATGACCGGCTTAAAAGCCGATCCGGGCTGTCGTTCAGCGAAGATGGCTCTGTTATATTCACTCTTCTTGAAATCATAGCCCCCGACCATGGCTTTTATAAAGCCGGTATACGGCTCGACAGCGACCAGGGATCCTTCTACTGCAGGGTCCTGCTCAAGGGCGAGCTGCACTCTCTTCCCTTTCACCTGTTTGATGCTGACTTTTACAATATCACCTGGCTTCAATGTCTTCTGCAGGCTGAAATTTCTTACTGTACGCGTTTTCCCCGTTCTTGAATCGAGAACGCTTGAGGCCCATGAAGCATCTTTAAGGGAAAGCCTGCCGATGATACCGCGGGTTTTAATGCGAGCCTCTTTTTTTGTCACACTCAGTACAAGACCGGAATATATATCGCCGGGACTGACAACTACGGATGATGGGAGCTTTTTGCCTGTCATCTCCTGCTCAATATTAAAGTTATCCTTATGGGCAACGGGCCCGCGCCATCCCCGGCGCTTGTCGATCTCTCTCAGCCCGGCCTGAAGGGCGTTCACAGCGGCAGCCTGCATCTGTCTGTCAAGGGTTGTATATACGCTTAAATTGCCATTGTATACCTCATCAATCCCGTAGGTGTCTTCAAGCTGCTTTCGAACGTATTCTATGAAATAACTGTTGACACCAACACTTCTTTTGAGGTTTGAAAGGTACAACGGTTGCCGGTAAATCCGCTCTTTATCTTCAACCGTTATATAATTCTCTTCCACCATCCTCATAAGCACAATCTGCTGCCTGGCCTTTGCTTTTTTCAGATTGTTGTAAGGAGAATAGGTGGAAGGGGCCTTGGTCAGACCGGCAATTAACGATGCTTCAGCTAGGTTCAGGTTCTTCACGGATTTGCCGAAATATGTCTGGGCAGCCATTTCCACGCCGTACGCCCCATGCCCGAAATAGATTTTGTTGAGATATAATTCAAGGATCTCTCGCTTGCTCAGATTCTTCTCCAGTTTTATTGCAAGAAAAGCCTCTATAATTTTTCTCTTAAAAGATTTCCTCGGACTCAGATAGACAACTTTTGCGAGCTGCTGGGTTATGGTGCTTCCCCCTTCCTTCAGGCTGACGTGGATCAGGTCTTTGATGACTGCTCTGGCAATTGCGATATAGTCGAGGCCTTTGTGTCGCCAGAATCGAGCGTCTTCAACAGCAATAATTGCATTCATAAGATCCTCGGGAATATCGTCGATAACAGCAAACACTCCTTTTTCAATTTTTAATTCTCCAACCAAGGCATTGTCATTCGCATAAATCTTTGATCCCCTGGCCGGAGCATACTGCTTGAGTTCATCGATTGATGGTAACGTCGCCTGTATGGAAACGTAGCTGCCAACAATTCCACCCATCACTATCGTTATTATGGTTGATACAATGAGGATTTTAAATTTCATAAAAGTGATTATACTCCGGTGTTTCACAGGCTGTCAAAACAGGGTATTCAGGGAATGAGGGGTCGATGAGGAGGCACTGATCCCATCCGGGCACAATAAATTCTGGTGTATTGATTTTTGTTATGCAAATAATCAATAAATGGTATAATACATATTTACCAGAAGAGAAGTATGTACGGTAGTATTGTAATTAGCTTGACAAAGAAAAGTAACTTTGGTAAGCTTTTAAGGTTTTTCCCCAGAGCGAGGAAAATTATAACAGTTTTGTTGTTTGTGGAGGTAACGTGCCGACAATTGCACAGCTCGTTAAGCAGGGTCGTAAGAGTGCTGTAAAAAAAACGAAAAGTCCTGCGTTAAAATCCTGCCCTCAGAAAAGGGGCGTTTGCGTCAGAGTCTATACGACGACGCCTAAAAAGCCGAATTCGGCGTTGAGGAAGGTTGCCAGGGTGAGACTGACCAATGCGATGGAAGTCACTTCGTATATCCCAGGAATCGGACATAATCTTCAGGAGCACTCGATTGTTATGATACGGGGTGGCAAGGTGAAGGACTTACCGGGTGTGAGATACCATATTATTAGAGGCACGCTCGATTCCATGGGAGTTGCTGACAGGCGTCGCGGACGATCAAAATATGGAACAAAAAGACCGAAATAGGCGGAGCAGATAATGCCGAGAAGAAGAGTTGCCGAAAAAAGAGAAATCTTGCCGGACCCCAAATATAACAGCAAAATTGTGAGCAAATTTATAAATGTGTTAATGGAAAACGGAAGTAAATCAGTCTCTGAAGGTATTTGTTACGGAGCATTTGACGTGATAGGAAAGAAAACCGGTAATGACCCCCTCAAGGTGTTCAAGACAGCACTGGAGAATGTAAAACCCCTGGTAGAGGTGAAGGCCAGGCGGGTTGGTGGTGCGACGTACCAGGTGCCGGTGGAAATAAGGCCTCAGCGGCGTATGGCTTTAGGCTTTCGCTGGATAATCAACTATTCCCGATCAAGAGGCGAGAAGACGATGAGAGAACGACTCGCTGGTGAATTGCTTGATGCTTTTAATAAAACCGGGGCTTCCATCAAGAAGAGGGAAGATACCCACAAAATGGCCGAGGCTAACAAGGCTTTTGCCCATTATAGATGGTAAGAAGAATAGAGGAGATATATTTTGTCCCCGATTCCCTTAGAAAAAACACGCAATATTGGCATCATGGCGCATATCGACGCGGGGAAGACTACGACCACGGAACGAATCCTCTATTATACGGGTGTAACCTATAAAATTGGTGAAGTCCATGACGGGACCGCTGTCATGGACTGGATGGTGCAGGAACAGGAAAGAGGTATCACGATCACGTCTGCGGCAACTACCTGTTTTTGGAATGAGCACAGAATCAATATCATCGATACGCCGGGGCATGTTGATTTTACCATAGAAGTTGAGCGGTCATTACGGGTGTTGGACGGGGCCGTGGCGGTATTTGATACTGTCGCTGGTGTTGAACCACAGTCCGAAACGGTCTGGCGCCAGGCTGATAAGTATCATGTGCCCAGAATAGCATTTATGAACAAAATGGACAGGGTAGGTGCAGATTTCTTTATGAGCGTTGAAAGTATGGTTGAGCGGTTGGGAGCCAAGCCAGTGCCGGTTCAGTTACCGATCGGAGCTGAAGAGGATTTCAGGGGACCTATAGACCTCATTCATATGAAGGCGCTGTATTATGATGACGAAACACTTGGGGCCAAATATGTGGAAAGTGATATTCCTGAAGAGCTTATGCCTCAGGCAAAAGAATACCATGAGAAAATGATAGAAGCGCTTGCAGATGTTGATGAGAATATCATGGAGAAGTTTCTGAACGGACAGCCGATTCCTCCGGAAGAAATACAGTCGGCCCTCAGAAAAGGGACGGTGGAGATTAAGCTCACCCCGGTTTTGTGTGGTACTGCATTTAAGAATAAAGGGGTGCAGCAGTTACTCGATGCTATTGTCGACTATCTCCCTTCCCCATTTGATATTCCCCCGGTTGAAGGAACTCATCCTGACAATGGGACCCTGGCGGTTAGAAAACCTGATACAGAAGAGCCGTTTTCAGCTCTGGCCTTTAAGGTTATGACTGATCCTTTTGTGGGGCAGCTGACTTTTATGCGGGTCTACTCAGGCATGCTTACCACGGGTTCGTACGTCTATAATGCATCGAAGGACACCAGGGAACGGGTTGGTAGGCTTCTGAAGATGCATTCAAATAAACGTGAAGATCTCAAGGAGGTTTCGGCAGGTGACATTGCTGCTGCTGTTGGTTTGAAAAGCACATTGACCGGTGATACCTTGTGCGATGACAAATCGCCAATACTTCTTGAATCTATGGAATTTCCAGAGCCGGTTATCTCTGTTGCTATTGAACCGAAAACAAAGGTTGATCAGGAAAAACTGTCTCAGTCGCTCGTGAAACTGGCGCAGGAAGACCCGTCGTTTACCGTTGCGGTTAATGAAGACACTGGTCAAACAATCATCTCCGGCATGGGAGAATTACACCTCGAAATTATCGTTGACAGGCTGTTGAGGGAATTTAAGGTCGGAGCAAACGTTGGAAAACCGCAGGTCGCGTATAAGGAAACGATAAAAACCGGATCAAAAGCTGAAGGTAAATTTGTGCGGCAGACCGGCGGACGGGGCCAGTTCGGTCACGTCTATGTGGAACTGGAGCCCTTGGAACGGGGTGCGGGATTCTTGTTTGAAAGTAAAATTGTGGGAGGCTCTGTTCCGAGAGAATATTTCAATGCGATCGAAAAAGGCATGAAAGAAGCAACAGATGCCGGAGTGCTTGCAGGCTATCCCGTTGTGGATGTGAAAGCGACTCTTTTCGATGGCTCATACCATGAAGTAGATTCTTCTGAAATGGCTTTTAAGATTGCCGGTTCAATTGCGTTTAAGGAAGCTGCCAAAAAAGGCAGGCCGGTACTGCTTGAACCGGTTATGAATGTCGAGGTTGTTACACCGGAAGAATATATGGGTGATGTTATCGGGGATCTTAATGCGAGAAGGGGAAGGATAAAGAGTATGGAAAAAAGAGGAAAAGCCCAGGTCATAAAGGCGCACGTTCCTCTTTCAGATATGTTTGGATATGCAACCGACTTGCGGTCAAAGACTCAGGGGAGGGCGACCTATACAATGCAGTTCTCTCACTATGAAGACGTGCCAAAGGGCATTTCAGACGGGCTGATTGCAAAGGTAAAAGGCGAATAAATGACAGGCAGGGCATTGAATTATCGTGACAACGCATATATAAAGGAATATTTGATTCCAGCTAGCTTTTGCATATTGTTATATGCATTGTGCATTTATTAAGGAGGCATTATGGCAAAGGAGAAATTTGAAAGGACAAAGCCGCATTGTAACGTAGGGACGATTGGGCACGTAGACCATGGGAAGACGACGTTGACGGCCGCGATGACGAAGGTGCTGGAACTGGGAGGGGGAGCGAAGTTCATAGCATTTGATCAGATAGACAATGCCCCTGAGGAGAAGGCCCGGGGGATAACGATAGCGACGGCGCATGTAGAGTATGAGACAGAGAAGCGGCATTACGCGCATGTGGACTGTCCGGGGCATGCGGATTATGTGAAGAATATGATAACGGGAGCAGCGCAGATGGACGGGGCGATTCTGGTGGTGAGTGCGGCGGACGGACCGATGCCGCAGACGCGGGAGCACATATTGTTGGCGCGGCAGGTGGGGGTTCCGTATATCGTGGTGTATATGAACAAGACGGATATGGTGGATGATCCTGAGCTGTTGGATTTGGTAGAGCTTGAAGTGAGGGAGCTGTTGACGAAGTATCAGTTTCCTGGGGATAAGATACCGATTATAAAGGGGAGTGCGTTGAAGGCGTTAGAGTCTGGGAGCACGGATCCTGGGGCAGCGGAGTACAAGAGCATATTTGAGTTGACGGAGGCGATAGACAGCTATATACCGACGCCGGAGCGGCCGATAGACAAGCCGTATTTGATGCCGATAGAGGATGTATTTTCGATATCGGGACGGGGGACGGTGGTGACGGGGAGAGTAGAGCGGGGGATAATCAAGGTAGGCGAAGAAGTGGAGATCGTGGGGCTGGGCGAGACGCGGAAGACGGTGGCGACGGGGGTAGAGATGTTTCGGAAGCTGCTGGATGAGGGCCGGGCCGGAGATAATATAGGGGTATTGCTGAGGGGTATTGGCAAGGATGAGGTGGAGCGTGGGCAGGTATTGGCGAAGCCGGGCAGTATTACGCCGCACACGAAGTTTAAGGCAGAGGTGTATGTGTTGACGAAGGAAGAAGGTGGGAGGCACACGCCGTTTTTCAAGGGATATCGTCCGCAGTTTTACTTCAGGACGACGGACGTGACGGGAGTGGCGGAGTTACCGGAAGGAGTAGAGATGGTGATGCCTGGGGACAATGCGAACCTGACAGCGGAGCTGATATCGCCGATTGCGATGGAAAAGGAGCTTCGGTTTGCGATACGTGAAGGTGGCCGAACGGTTGGCGCCGGTGTCGTTACCGAAGTGCTGGAGTAAATAATTCGCACCATGACAGAGGTGTTCGGGTACTGTGAAAGAGACAACGGAGAATAAAACAAAATGAGAGACATTATCTTATTACAGTGTACTGATTGCAAGAATAAGAATTATTCTTCAATGAAAAACAAGAAGAATACCACAGATAAACTCCAGAGGAAGAAATACTGCAGAAACTGCATGAAGCATACCTTGCATAAGGAGACAAAGGCATAAGCGTGTTTCATCACATACATAACGGAACGCAGATTCGGACGTGGAAAGTGGACTTTGGAAGGTGAAATTTTTACCGTGTAGGCCAGTAGCTCTAACGGCTAGAGCATCGGACTCCAAATCCGAGGGTTGGGGGTTCAAATCCCTCCTGGCCTGCCATGAGAACGAGGATACATTATGATAGAGAGGATACGGCAATTTTTCAGAGAGGTCAAAATCGAGACCAGTAAGGTTATCTATCCAGGCAAGGATGAACTCATAGGGTCGACCTGGGTGGTGATCATAACCATTTTTCTGATTTCACTGTTTCTTGGCATAGTGGATATCGGCCTTACAAAACTCGTAAAGATCGCGCTAGGATGATCTATGGCTAAAAACTGGTACGTAGTACATACATATTCTGGTTTTGAAGAACGGGTGCGACTAGCTTTGGATGAAAAAATAGAAAGTAAAGGGCTTCAGGATAAGATTTCAAAGATTCTGATACCGACTGAGAAGGTCGTTGAACTGAAGAGCGGCAAGAAGAAGGAAAGCGACAAGAAGTTCTATCCCGGATATATTCTTATTGAAATGGACCTTGACGACGAAACATGGCATCTGGTGAAATCGACTCCCCGGGTAACCGGCTTTGTCGGGGGGAAGAATCCTGTTCCCATAGCTGAAGAAGAGATTGACGTGATCATGCAGCAGGTCGAAAAGGGGCCGGTCCCCCAGGTAAAGACGCAATTCCAGAAAGGTGATCACCTGAGAATCATAGACGGTCCGTTCAGCAATTTTAACGGGTTTGTTGACGAAGTCGATATGGACCACGGACGATTGCGTGTCATGGTAAGTATTTTCGGAAGACAGACACCGGTTGAACTCGATTTCTATCAGGTTGAAAAAACATAACGGTATGCGTAGGAGAGCAGGAGGATAATAATGGCAAAGAAAAACATTGCAGCGCTGGTAAAGCTTCAGATTCCAGCGGGAAAGGCGACCCCGGCACCCCCGGTTGGTCCGGCGCTGGGTCCTCATGGGGTAAATATCATGGAGTTCTGCAAGGCATTTAATGCACAGACGAAGGTCATGGGAGACACCATAATACCGGTCGTGATGACAGTTTATCAGGACAGGACGTTTACCTTCATTACGAAGACCCCCCCGGCCTCGGAACTGCTTAAGAAGGCTGCAGGTATTATAAAGGGATCTGGCGTTCCAAATAAGGAAAAGGTTGGGAAAGTTACGACCGCCCAGATAAAAGAGATAGCTCAGACAAAACTTGAAGATCTCAATGCATACTCACTGGATGAAGCGATGAAAATCATTGCCGGGACAGCACGCAGTATGGGCGTTGAAGTTGTGGACTGACGGAGGAGGATGATATGGGAAAGATGCTCAAAGCGGCAAAAGAGAAGATAGAACCGGTAAAAGAATATTCTCTTGAGGAAGCTGTTGCAAAGGTAAAAGAACTGTCTTTTGTGAAGTTTGATGAGACGGTTGATATGGCAATGAATCTCGGTGTTGATCCAAGAAAATCGGATCAGATGGTACGTGGTTCTGTTGTGTTGCCTCATGGCAGTGGCAAGAGCGTCACGATACTGGTATTTGCAAAGGGAGAGAAAGAAATAGAAGCAAGAGATGCGGGAGCTGACCATGTCGGGGTTGACGATATGGTTGAAAAAATAAAAAAAGGATGGTTTGAATTCGACAAAGTTGTTGCGACTCCTGATGTCATGAGTTCAGTCGGAAAGCTTGGTAAAATTCTCGGACCTAAAGGTCTTATGCCGAATCCCAAGCTGGGGACGGTAACATTTGATATTGCCCGGGCGATTCAGGATATAAAGGCTGGAAAAGTCGAATACCGGACTGAAAAAGCAGGGGTAGTGCATGTTCCTGTCGGAAAGATTTCGTTCGAAGCCCAGAAACTGGTAGAAAATGCAAAGGCTATTGTTCAATCAATCATGAAAGCAAAACCCGCTACGAGTAAAGGTAAGTATCTGAAGAAAGTGTATCTATCGTCTACCATGGGACCATCGGTGACCGTGGATATCAGTACCGTGACGTCATCAAAATAGCACAAACAGGCACATATGTGCTTGTTATAGAGCGGTAATAAGTCAGAGACAGTAGGCGGATACCTTAATTGGCCTGATAGAAAGAATGCGCAGGCCGGCCTACCGAGGCTACAACGGAGGATGTTAAAGAAGTGAAGCAGGAAAGCAGATGAAAGGGTCTGCACGGGATAATTCCTGTTTGTTGTTTCCTCGATCGTTTTCTCTGGGAAAGGAGGTTGAAACTGAATAAACAAGATAAAGCACGCGTAATAGACGACCTAAAGGACAGATTTTCCAGGGCGAAAGCGGTAGTGTTTGCTGACTATAAAGGTATGACAGTCGCGGAAATGAGTGAACTGCGAAAGCAGCTCAAAGATTCTTCTGTTGAATTCAGGGTGGTAAAGAACACCCTTGCCCGGATTGCATCCCGGGATACTGATATTGCTGTTGCAGATGATATTTTCCATGATCCGGTTGGTGTTGCCATCGGATATGATGATCCGGTAACGGCAGTCAAGAAAGTTCTTGAGTTTACCAAAACAAATGAAAAACTGGCGGTTAAAGGCGCTGTGGTTGAGGGAAAACTCTGTGAAGAAAACGAAATTAAGGAAATCGCAATGTTACCGGCAAAGGAAATATTACTGGCAAGACTGGCTGGAACCTTACAGGCACCGGCAGGCAACATGGCCAGAGCGCTCGCGGCAACAGTCAGCAGTCTTGGATATGCCATGAGCGCCTTGAGAAGTAAAAAAGAGCAGTAATCATATGAAATGTAAAAAAATCATGAGTAAGGATAAAGACGAATAAAAAGGAGGAAACAACATGGCAATAACCAAAGATCAGGTTTTTGAATTCATTGACAATATGACGGTCCTTGATATGTCGAAATTCATCAAGGAGTTCGAGGAGCGGTACGACGTTACTGCTGCAGCTCCTGTGGCTGTTGCAGCTGCTGCAGCTCCGGGTGAACCGGCTGCCGCTGCTGCCGAGGAAAAGACGGCATTCGACGTTGTTCTCTCTTCTGCCGGAGACAAGAAGATCCAGGTAATCAAAGTTGTGCGGGAACTCACCGGTCTTGGACTCAAAGAAGCTAAGGAACTTGTTGACAGTGCCCCCAAGCCGGTAAAGTCCGGCGTTCCAAAGGAAGAGGCTGACGCAGTAAAAGCTAAACTGGAAGAGCAGGGTGCAGTCGTAGAAGTAAAATAAAATAAGGAATCGAGAAACGGGAGTGAAGCAGGCTGCATGACGTTCACCGTTTCTCGTGTTCCTGGTGCTAACATAAAGGGAGATTTATGGCAAGGGTTTTGAGAAAAAGAGAGAATTTTGGTAAAGTGCCGCAATTCCTTGAGGTTCCTAATCTGATAGAGATACAGAAAAGTTCCTATGACACATTTTTGCAGAGGGACCTTTCCTTCAACAAGAGGAAAGATATGGGTCTTCAGGCTGCTTTTATAAGTGTGTTTCCCATCATGGACTACAATGAAACGGCGGCTATCGAATTTATGGGATATACGGTTGGCGAACCGAAGTTCACTGTTCGGGAATGTCTGCAAAAAGGGACGACATATGCTGCACCGCTAAGAATAAACGTTAAACTGAATCTTTTCGAGGTGGATCCCGGCGGTCAAAAACTGCTGAAGGAATCAAGAGAGCAGGAAGTCTACATCGGGGAAATGCCGCTCATGACAGAAACCGGCACATTTATTGTGAACGGGACCGAACGGGTTGTGGTAAGTCAGCTGCATCGCTCGCCGGGCGTTTTTTTCAGTCATGACAAAGGGAAAACACACGCCAGCGGCAGGCTTCTGTACTTTGCACGGGTTATCCCCTCACGTGGTTCCTGGCTGGATTTTGAGTTTGACGCGAAAGATATTCTCTATGTGCGAATTGACAGACGGAAAAAATTGCCCGCGACTATAGTGCTCAAAGCCCTCGGATATACGAACGAGGATCTCTTAAAAACATTTTATCCCATAGAAACGATTACCATAAAGGGAAGCAATTTTTCGAGAATGACGAGCGATATTCTTGTGGGAATCAAGGCGATTGAGAATATTATTGCGCCCCGGTCCAAAGAAGTGATAGTCAAGGAAGGAAGTAAAATTACAAAAAGTGCTATCAGAAAGATAGAATCGGCAGGCATCAAGACCATTCCGATAGCGCAGCAGGATCTTATCGGAAGAATAACGCTCAAGGATATCATTGATCCGTCAACGGGAGAAGTTATACTTGAAGGAAATGAGGCTATTACAGAGGATGCTTTAAATAAAATTCTCTCATTAAAGATAGATACACTCAGTCTGCTCTTCATCGATAATATGCGTTATCTTTCTTCACTGAGAGATACTCTGTTGACAGACAAGGTAAATACTCAGGAAGGAGCTCTCATTGAGGTATACAAGAAGCTGAGGCCCGGTGAACCCCCGACAAAAAATGCTGCACGAGAGCTCTTTAATGGCCTGTTCTTTGATCCGAAAAGATACGATCTTTCACCGGTAGGCAGGTTAAAACTGAACAAGCGGCTCGGTCTCGACATACCGCTGGAAAAGAAGGTGCTCACCGATAAGGATATTATTGAAATTGTCAGATATATTTTGTCATTGAGGAGCGGTGAAGGAGAGATCGATGACATTGATCATCTTGGCAACAGAAGGATAAGAGGGGTAGGGGAACTTCTTGAGAATCAGTTCCGCATAGGGCTTGTTAGAATGGAGCGTGCCATAAGGGAAAAGATGACGCTGACGGAACTTGATACGGCAATGCCGCATGATCTCATCAATGCAAAGCCGGTTATTGCATCGGTGAAAGAATTCTTTGGTTCAAGTCAGCTGAGCCAGTTTATGGATCAGACAAATCCCCTCTCTGAAATTACCCACAAGAGGCGGCTCTCTGCGCTTGGTCCGGGAGGACTGACCCGGGAACGCGCAGGATTCGAGGTCAGAGATGTGCATCCCACGCACTATGGCAGAATCTGTCCTATTGAAACGCCTGAAGGGCCGAACATCGGTCTTATTACCTCCCTTGCCTCGTATGCCCGCGTGAATGAATACGGCTTCATAGAGGTGCCGTACCGGAGAGTTGTCAACGGCAGAGTGACAGAGGAGATAGAATATTTTTCAGCAATAGAGGGAGAACATTTTATCATTGCAGAGGCGACTACCCCGCTGAACAATAAAGGAAAAATTGAAGGCGAAACAGTTTCAGCCCGTGAAGGCGGTGATTTTAAGATGGTCACGCCGCAGGAAGTACAGTATATGGATGTATCTCCGAAACAGATTGTCGGCATCTCTGCTTCACTGATTCCGTTTCTCGAGAACGATGATGCCAACAGGGCATTAATGGGTTCTAACATGCAGAGACAGGCTGTACCATTGCTGGAGCCCGCATCGCCGATTGTTGGTACAGGGATGGAACATGTCGCGGCCCGTGACTCCGGAGCACTTGTGCTTGCAAAAAGGTCAGGACGGGTTATAAGCGTGGATGCGTCACGAATTGTTGTGAGGGGAACTGGTGACGACGGTGGAGTTGATATCTACAGCCTCATTAAATTCCAGAGATCAAACCAGGCGACTTGTATCAACCAGAGACCCGTTGTTTCCGTTGGCGATACCGTTAAGAAAGGAGATATCCTGGCCGACGGTCAATCAACGGAACTGGGCGAACTTTCTCTCGGGAAAAATGTGCTTGTGGCATTCATGCCGTGGGGTGGGTATAACTTTGAAGATGCTATCCTGATAAGCGAGCGGCTTGTTGAAGATGATGTCTATTCGTCAGTCCATATTGAAGAATTTGAGGTCGAAGCACGCGAAACAAAGCTGGGTCCCGAAGAAATTACCAGGGATATTCCGAATGTTGGTGAAGAAGCATTAAAAGATCTTGACGAGAGCGGCATCATCAGAATAGGGGCAGAAGTAAAACCGGGCGATATCCTCGTGGGGAAAGTGACTCCCAAGGGAGAAACGCAGTTGACTCCCGAAGAAAAGCTGCTCAGAGCAATATTCGGTGAAAAAGCGGAGGAGGTCAAAGAGAGCTGTCTCTATGTTCCGCCCGGGATTGAAGGAACCGTTGTTGATGTTCGGGTTTTTTCAAGAAAGGGAGTCACAAAAGATGGAAGGGCAAAAAGTATTGAAAAAGATGATATAAGAGAATTACAGCGGGATCTTGAAGAAGAGATAACGATTGTGAAGGAAGAGAAGTTTAATAAAATTCGCACACTCTTGATTGGACAGCGTGCTGCCGAAGATATCAAGCTTCCCAGAAGCAAAACGGTTATATGCCCTCAGAATAAAACGATTACTGAAAAGCATCTCGAAGATATTCAGGATGAGCATCTTGTTCGGATAAAGGTTGCCGATGGTGAAACGGAGGAAAAGATCCAGTCAGTTATACGGGAATCCAATCAATATGTGCGGTATCTTGAATCGCAATATGATGAGAAAGTGGATAAGGTAAGAAGGGGTGATGAACTGCCTCCTGGTGTGAACAAGACTATCAAGGTCTATATAGCTATGAAGCGGAAAGTCCAGATCGGGGACAAGATGGCGGGCCGTCACGGCAATAAAGGTGTTGTGGCCATGGTTCTGCCAAAGGAAGATATGCCATATCTTCCGGATGGCACTCCCGTTGATATTGTATTGAATCCGCTGGGGGTTCCTTCCCGAATGAATGTAGGTCAAATTCTTGAAACCCATCTTGGCTGGGCAGCGCAGAAGCTGGATCTCCATATTGCAACGCCGGTTTTCGAGGGAGCAAGGGAAAAAGAGATAAAAGAACTGCTCAAAAAAGCAGATGTACCGACTACTGGCCAGGTGACACTCTACGACGGAAAGACCGGACAGCCGTTTAAGAGACCGGTGACCGTCGGTGTCATGTATATGCTGAAATTGCATCATCTTGTCGATGACAAAATTCATGCACGTTCTATCGGTCCGTATTCGCTGGTCACCCAGCAGCCTCTGGGTGGAAAGGCGCAGTTTGGTGGACAGCGGCTAGGAGAAATGGAGGTTTGGGCGCTGGAAGGCTATGGTGCTGCGTATTCTCTGCAGGAATTCTTAACGGTAAAAAGTGATGATGTCGCCGGAAGGGCACGGATGTACGAAGCTATTGTGAAGGGCGACGCGAACCTGGAACCGGGAGTGCCCGAGTCTTTCCATGTTTTGATCAAAGAACTCCAGAGCCTTGGTCTTGATATAGAGTTACTGGAGAAAAAGAAAAAGGGGGATTAACTTGGCAGAAGATATCTATAACACGTTTCAAAAGCCTAAGAATCCGACAGATTTTGAAGCAATAAGAATAAAACTCGCTTCTCCGGAAAAGATACGGGAATGGTCATTTGGCGAGGTTAAGAAACCGGAAACTATTAATTACCGTACGTTTAAGCCGGAGAGAGACGGTCTTTTCTGTGCCAAGATATTTGGTCCGGTGAAAGACTGGGAATGTATATGCGGTAAATACAAACGGATGAAACACCGTGGCATTGTGTGTGATAAATGTGGGGTTGAGGTTATACAGTCAAAGGTGAGAAGAGAACGGTTGGGCCACATAGAGCTGGCAACGCCGGTAGCACATATCTGGTTCCTCAAGGGAGTGCCGAGCCGTATCGGAACGCTGCTGGACATGACCATGAGAAATCTTGAGAAGGTTCTCTATTTCGAAAGCTTTATTGTTATCGATCCGGGCGATACACCGTTAAAGTTGAAAGAGGTCCTCAGCGAGGAAGAATATAAAAAGAAGCTGGCTGAGTACGGCACACGGTTTAAGGCTGGTATGGGCGCTGAAGCAGTAAGGGAACTGTTGAGAGCGGTTGATCTTGAAGTGCTCAGTGTTGAACTGAAATCCAAGATCAGGGAAGCGGTCTCCCTGGGAGTCAAAAAGAAGCTTACAAAACGGTTAAAGGTTGTTGAAGCATTCAGAAAATCGGGTAACGAACCTGAATGGATGATTATGGATGTTATTCCTGTTCTTCCCCCTGACCTGAGGCCATTGGTGCCGTTGGAAGGGGGACGTTTTGCGACGTCAGATCTGAATGATCTTTACCGGCGAGTTATTAACAGAAATAACCGCCTGAAAAGACTTGTTGAATTGAAGGCGCCGAGCGTAATAATAAAAAATGAAAAGAGGATGCTCCAGGAGGCGGTTGACTCACTGTTTGATAATGGTCGCAGAAGCAAGGTGCTCAAGACAGCAACCAAACGGCCGTTAAAGTCCCTGAGTGACATGATCAAAGGCAAACAGGGCCGCTTCAGACAGAATCTTCTTGGCAAACGGGTGGATTACTCTGGCCGTTCGGTCATTGTTGTCGGTCCTGAACTGAAGCTTCACCAGTGTGGACTGCCAAAGAGAATGGCACTCGAACTGTTTAAGCCATTCATTTTCAATAAACTTGAGGAGCAGGGCTTTGCTACAACCATAAAAGCAGCGAAAAAGCTAGTTGATAAAGAATCAGCAGAAGTCTGGGATGCCCTGGAAGATGTCATACGGGAAACACCGGTACTTCTGAACAGAGCGCCAACCCTCCACAGACTGGGGATTCAGGCCTTTGACCCGGTTCTTGTCGAGGGCAAGGCAATTAAACTGCATCCGCTCGTCTGTTCAGCGTTCAATGCTGATTTTGACGGTGACCAGATGGCGGTTCATGTACCGCTATCAATTGAGGCACAGGTCGAGGCACGGGTTCTGATGATGGCGGTGAACAATATCCTTTCACCGGCAAACGGCAAACCAATAATGCTTCCTACGCAGGATATGGTGCTGGGGATCTATTATCTTATGAAAGAGCGAAAGGGAGCGATTGGAGAAGGGAAATATTTTTCGGATCCTGCAGATGTACGAATCGCGTATGATGCCGGATTATTGAGCGAGCATGCAAAGATAACTGTTCGTCTTAATGGAGAATCCGTAGAAACAACAGTCGGTAGAATTCTGTTCTATGAGATAGTTCCTGAGGAGATTCCGTTCTCGAAAATTAATAGGGATATGACCAAGAAAGAGCTTTCGAAGATTATTGAGGATGCATATAAGACTGCCGGAAAACGTGCGACTGTTGTGTTTCTCGATAATCTGGAAAAACTTGGTTTCCATTTTGCTACAAATTCGGGTCTGTCAATATGTATGGCTGACATGCATATTCCGTCCCAAAAAGCATCTATGATCCATAGCGCTGAACAGGAGGTTATGGAAGTCCAGAAACAGTATGCGGACGGCCTGATTACCCAGGGTGAGCGATATAATAAGGTTATTGACATCTGGGCAAATGTTACAGAGCGTATCGCAGACGAGATGATGCAGGAACTGGGTGCAGATGACGATCGTCTATATCCGGAAAGGGAGCTTCAGGAGCGGAGATCTTTCAACAGCATATTCATGATGGCTGATTCCGGGGCCCGCGGCAGTGCCGCCCAGATACGGCAGCTCGCCGGTATGCGGGGATTGATGGCCAAGCCCTCCGGTGAGATTATCGAAACCCCCATTACTGCTAACTTCAGAGAGGGATTGACACCACTCCAGTATTTTATCTCTACTCATGGCGCACGAAAAGGTCTTGCCGACACCGCGCTAAAGACCGCGAATTCAGGATATCTTACGCGGAGACTTGTTGATGTGGCTCAGGATGTCATGATTATGGAAAAGGACTGTGGTACCACGAATGGCATTACCGTTACGTCCCTCGTTGAAGGTGGAGAAATCATACTCCCGCTGGATGAGAGAATACAGGGCAGGGTTACTGTGGAAGATCTGAAAGATCCTGTCACGGGTGAGCGGATTTTAAAGAAGAACCAGGAAATTGACGAGACCTGCACAGAAAAAATAATCGAAGCAGGAATCGACAGCGTAAAAATTAGATCGGTTCTCACCTGTAACTCCAAGTTCGGGGCCTGCGGAACATGTTATGGAAGAGACCTGACGACAGGCGGCCAGATTGAAACAGGAGAATCAGTCGGCATTATCGCGGCCCAATCAATTGGAGAACCGGGAACGCAGCTTACCATGAGGACGTTTCATATAGGAGGAACCGCTTCTAAGGTCGTTGAACAGACTGTTCTTGAGGCGAAGTACAACGGTACGATAAAGTTTATTAACATAAATACGGTTAAGAACAGGGAAGGCTTCCTTGTCATTATGAACAGGAACGGCAGTATTGCTGTGACCGATGCCAAAGGACGCGAACGGGAAAAATATACTGTGGTGTACGGTGCGAAACTGCGCGTGAAAAACGGTCAGAAAGTTGAAGCCGGACAGCGGCTGGTTGAGTGGGATCCCTATTCGACACCGATCATTACGGAGCTTGGCGGGAGTATTGCACTCGGGGACATTGTTGAAGGAGTGAGTGTCAAGGAAGAGGTCGATGAAACAACCGGTCTTTCGCACAAGGTTATTATTGACTATCCTACGACCATGAGACCGAGAATTTCGATAAAGGATAAGCAGGGAAAAACAACGCTCAAAATTCCGGGGACCAACAATATCGCTCGGTATCTCTTGCCTTCTGGAGCCCATATTCTTGTTGATAGAAATGATCTGGTATCCCCCGGTGATATTCTGGCAAAAATTCCAAGAGAAACAACCAAAACAAAAGATATAACCGGTGGTCTTCCGAGGGTAGCAGAGTTATTTGAGGCACGCAGGCCGAAAGAGCATGCCTTAGTTTCAGAAATCGACGGCATGGTTGAATTCAAAAGTGCGCAGAAAGGGAAACGGGTTGTTGTGGTAAAAGGAGGAGAGACAACGAAGGAATATGATATCCCGAAAGGCAAACATGTGAGTGTGCATGAAGGTGATTGGGTAAAGGCTGGCGAACCGCTTATGGATGGTGCGGTAAACCCTCACAGCGTGCTTGATATTCTTGGGCCAAACGAACTCCAGCGTTATCTTGTTGATGAAGTCCAAAAGGTATACCGGCTTCAGGGAGTGTCCATCAATGACAAGCATATAGAGGTGATTGTCCGGCAGATGATGAAAAAAGTGCGAATTGAAGATCCGGGAGATACCATATTTTTGATTGGAGAACAGGTTGACAGAATTCCGTTCCATGAAGAGAATGCGAAAGTAAAGGCCGAGGGAGGCAACCCGGCTCAGGGCAAACCTCTACTTCTTGGCATTACCAAGGCATCCCTTTCAACGGAAAGCTTTGTCTCTGCCGCTTCTTTCCAGGAAACAACCCGCGTATTGACCGAAGCTGCAATAAACGGTGCAATTGATGAACTGCGCGGCCTGAAAGAAAATGTAATCATGGGAAGAATCATACCTGCTGGAACCGGTATGGAACAATACAGGAATACCTTTGTCAAGCGGGAACTGAAACCCATGATTTCCGAGCCGATTATCGAAGAATAATTGTGTATTGAAATCCTCCGTGTGCTGCCTCTGTTCCTGTCACAGTATACGGAGGATGCATATGTCATGAAATTTATCGCTGATGCAATGCTCGGAAGGCTTGCCAGGTGGCTGAGGATCATCGGTGTTGATGTATTGTATTATCCTGACATAGACGACCGGCAACTTATCAGAATTGCCAGGGAACAGGACAGGACAGTTCTTACCAGGGATGCAGGCCTGCTACATCAGAAGGCCCTGAGAGATTATATTTTTATCACTTCTGACGATACCTTTGAACAGCTTCAGCAGATCATCTCACTCCGCAATCTGAGTACTACGGATAGAGTAAGTAGATGCACGGTATGTAACGGCAGCCTGACCGCAGTAGCAGGGAAAAGAGAGATTAAGGAGCATGTCCCTGATTTCATATATCATAACATTAACAATTTCTTTACGTGCGATGTTTGTGGTAAGGTGTACTGGAAGGGTACCCATTATACCATGTTCACAAAAAAACTGAATAAACTCTTCTCTGGATCGAAAAAAGCATGAGAGGGAAAACACGTCATTGAGGACTAACATATTCATACTGATACTTATTCTTTTTGTTGTATCTCTTATCATTACCCTTAATATATTTTTTCAACAGAGCTACCAGAGCGAAATAGCTGAGCAGTTTAACCGGCAGCAGCTCATTATTGCAAAGTCCATTGCGAAAAATATCGAAAATCAAATAGACCATCTTGAGGATGAGACCATTTCTTTCGTCGGTCTTCTGGCCGACAGGGGTATAACAGGAGAAGGACTCCCTTCCTTTGTAAATAACGCATATGTTGAGTTCAGAGAAGATCTTGAAATAGATTTGAAAGTATGGGATAAACAAGGCAACCTTATCTATAGTTTTCTGGCAAAAGAGCCGGATGGCCAGGACCGTGATCTCTTCAAACGCACCGTGTTACTGCCTCCCGGGGATGTTTGGTTTATCGATGCCCTTGCGGACAAGAGAAGTATATTGCTCGCGATGCCCGTGGTCCGGGGCGCAGAAATACTCGGCGCTGTCATCATGGAGGTTATGATAGACTCGATCAATAAGAAGTTTTTGGCCCCGATACGGGTCGGTATCAGGGGACACGCATGGATGATGGACGGACAGGGGACACTCCTGTTTCATCCGACTCAGCCTGAAATGATTGGAAAAAACCTTTATAAAACTGATGCCTCGTGTTATGACTGTCACAAAACATTCAAAACAGAAAAAAAGATTCTGGAAAGCGGCAATATTGGCTTCAGTTCTTACCGTGCACCGTTCGGGGAAGATAAGCTCATAGCTTTTTCCCGTTCAAACGTAGGCGAAATGTCATGGATCGTCTGCGTCTCGATACCCTATTCGGAAGTGACCTATAGTATAAGAAAAAGTATGAAACTGCATTCCCTGCTCGTTATTTCCATTTTTATTGCTACGATAGCGGGTACGTTTGCCACGATACTCATTAACAGGAAAAGGGTTAAGGCAGAGGAGAAGGCCAAGCATCTAGAAAGACAGAAGTACCTTGAGAAGGAGATTATTCAGGCGAGGGATTACCTTGAAAACCTTCTTCAAAGCACGGAGTCAAAGATTATGGTGCTCGACAAGGACCTGATTATTAGAACAGTTAATGCCGCGCACCAGCAACTCTGTAAAAAGGGAAAGGACTATATTATTGGCAAGCACTTTTTTGACATTTTCCCGATCATTGATGAAAAAAACAAGAACACCTTCAAGGAGATTTTTGCCAGTTGTCTTGAAGGAACCAGCCGTATGCTACATGATTTTCCGTATGAGACAGCGGAAAAGACGTTGTACCTGAACATTAGCATCAATCCCCTTATCCTTCACGGCACGGTATCCGGAATTATTCTCTCGAGCAATGAAATTACCGAAGAAGTCCATTTACGGGAAACGCTGAGAGATTACGCCGCAAAACTTGAAGGACTGGTCCGTGAAAGAACTGATGAGCTGCTCAGCGAGAAAGAAAAATTAAATGCTATTGTTGAGACGCTTGAAGCGGGATTATTCATCGTTGGCAGTGACAGAAAAATTACGTGGATTAACAGAACACTCAGGGATTGGATGGGCGTGGACGATATCGGCGATATGTCTCTTGATAGAATCTATAGCGGAACAGACGTCCAGCGTTCAATAGTAGACAATAATATTGTTCAGGAGATCATTTTTCAGGATCTCGGAAGAAGAAAGGGATATTTTCAGATAACCTCAACGCCGCTGATAAGTTCCGACGGAACGCATCAGGCATTAGTGCTTGTTCAGGATATAACCGAAATGAAGAAAATGGAAGAACAGATGATGCATTCGGAAAAGCTCTCCGATCTTGCGAGGATATCGGCGGGCGTTGCTCATGAGGTGGGCAATCCCCTTACCTCTATCTCATCGTACGTTCAGATCTTGCGGGCGATGGAGTGTGATTCCTTCACAAAAGAAACTCTTGACACAATAGCAAAACATGTAAACCGGATTATCAGCATCGTTCGGCAGATGTCTAGTTTTTCCAAAACGACAGCATCAAATGTCAAGAAACATAATATCCGTGGAATCGTTGATTCTACGCTGGAACTAGTGCGGTATGATAAACGGATGAAAAACGTTACCTTTCAGGTAGACGTTCCTGACAATCTGCCAGAGGTTCACGTTGATGATACGCAGTTAATTCAGGTATTTATGAATATCATTTTTAACGCTGCAGATGCCATGACGGATACAGGAGCACTCGAAATCACAGCAAAAAAAGTAGGAGACGAAATTGAAATCGCCTTTTCAGATACCGGACACGGTGTGCCTGCGGAATACGCTGAAAAGATATTCGAACCGTTTTTTACTACCAAAGAGAAAGGCACCGGACTTGGTTTAGGTGTCAGTTACAGTATTATGAAGAGTTTCAATGGAGATATTTCATTTGAGAACAAATCAGAAGGCGGTTCAATATTCAGAGTGAGGTTACCCGGTTATGAAAAATAATAATTATAAATTACTGGTCGTTGATGACGAACGGGATATCTGCAAGGCACTGGAGTTCCTGCTTTCGAGAGAAGGATATTCCGTTGTTACCGCCTACAGTGGTAAAGATGCCCTTGAGAAAATAGAAAAAGAGGCATTTGACCTTGTAATAACAGATCTTAAAATGGAAGGTATTGATGGAATGCAGGTGCTTGAAAAAGCCCTCGGGAAGAACCCGAATCTCCTCATCATTATTATGACTGCCTTTGCGTCAGTTGAATCTGCTGTTGAAGCCATGAAAAAAGGCGCAAGTGATTATATTGTCAAGCCCTTTATCAACGAAGACGTAAAGATGACCATTCGGAGACTGCTCGAGCACAAAAAGGTTATGAACGAAAATCTTGCCCTGCGACAACAGCTGAGTCAGCAGTTTGGATCCAAGGAATTTGTCGGGACTTCGAACCAAATAATGTATGTGTTTGAAGTGCTGGAAAAGGTGATACCAACGAGAAGCAATATTCTTATTTTGGGCGAGAGCGGAACCGGTAAGGGACTTGTTGCAGAGATCGTCCACTGCAACAGCCAGAGAAAGGACAGGCCATTTATTTCAATAAACTGCTCTGCCATTCCTGAAAACCTCCTTGAGAGTGAATTATTCGGTTATCGGAAAGGAGCCTTTACCGGTGCTGCATCCGATAAGAAAGGGCTTATTGTTTTGGCTGATGAAGGAACGCTGTTTCTTGACGAAATAGGAGATATGCCATTAAGCCTTCAGTCAAAAGTGCTGAAGGTGCTGGAGTCTGGTGAGGTGCTACCAATTGGCGGAACATCACAGACATATGTCGATGTACGGGTCATTGCTGCCACAAACAAGAATCTGGAGGAGCTGATAGCAAAGGGATTGTTCAGAGAGGATCTGTACTATCGACTCAATGTTATAGAAGTGAAAATACCTTCTCTACGGGAGCGAAGGGAAGATATTGACGTGCTCGCCCAGCATTTCCTCGAAAAATGCTGTAAGGAAAATAATAAGAATATAACGGGGATTAGTGATGAGGCTATGGAAGTACTGCATAACTATTCCTGGCCAGGGAATATCAGGGAACTGAGAAATGTTCTTGAGCGGGCAGTGGTACTGGCAACTTCAGAAAAGATCGAGCTGAAAGAATTGCCCGATAAACTATTGGTTATGAAAGAAGTAGAAGGAGATTTACTGAAAAACAAGATAGATTCTTATGAAAAGAAGGTAATCGTTGATACCTTGGAAGCACATAACTGGAATAAAGAAGAGGCAGCGAGAATGCTGGGTGTAGACCTCGCGACGCTCTACCGTAAGATCAAAAAGCTCGGTATAATAGAGTCATAATACGACCTCATGGAGCCCAGTTCCAGACCATTAGACAATCCCTCGTGATGTATGTACGATTCTTCTGTATGAAATGATAAATGACGTGATATATAACATCGCGCCAATAATGAGCAGTTTATACAGATAGGGCATCGGCTCCTGCTGATGAAGCGTGGCGCCGGTATCCCTCATGAAAGAATACAATATTATTCCGGATCCAATTAAAAAAAGTATCACTGAGGGTGTTGTCGGTTTAAAGTCGTATCCTCTGTGGAACAAACGAACGATGACCATACCGCTGATAAGCATCAGCACTGATATGGTGATCGGGGCGATAACTGGTCCTATCCAGGGCAAAGGAATTAAGAACAAAATGTCCCACTCGACAATTGACAGAGGCCAGTCAATCAAAAACTTAAGCCATACATAGTAAAAAATATCCCATATACCGAAACAAAAAATAAAATAGGCAAATCGTTCCCAAAATCTTTTGCCGGCAAGGGCTGCAACTGAAAGGAGCATGAATATGGTAGCACCCTCACGCAATACTTCAATGCCCATAAGGTTGTTGGTCATTAATTTGAGGGGAAACGAAAAACCGTCTGGATAGTATAATGCACGCAAATACACAACAACCGCGGATTCAATGAAAGCCATTGAAATACTGAAAACAGTAGCGTAGACTATTTTTCCGACATATGTATTATCAGCCATATCTTTTATGATAATACATATTGAGCTTTTGTCGGTAAGCTGAATTGTTATGAGGTATAGTACCAGAGGCGGGACTCCCTTTGCCTCGGATAGTGCACTGATGCGAGATGCGAATGGAGTCCCTCAATCCCACGGATATAGTGTAGTGTCCGGGACTATTCCTCCAGATCGAATTCTTTTTCAGAGATGGTCGCGTTTCTGCTTCCTTCAATCGCTACTACCTCAGCCTTATACTCACCTTCAAGTCCTTCAAGGCTTTCGAAAAATTCCTCTGGAACCGTCACACTCTGGTACAGAGCATTAGGGTCAGCCAGAACATCAACGCTGAACTCGAATACGTTTTCGGTTATTTCCTCCTCGAACTCAACAACGACTTGGTAACGGACAATCTCCGGATCTCCTGGTTCTGAAGTGTCTTCCCATTTGATGACAGTATCCTCGGGGTCTGCCTCGTTTTCTTCTAGATCAGAATCAGGGAATATGAGGCCAGGTGCGGATGGGATGTCGTGCGTTAGCATCGCTGTACCCATCAATTTAAATCCATCGACTGTCTTGCCTTCAAATGAATATTCCCCTTCCGGGAACATGTCCAAAAACTCCTCAATTGATTCCTGGAGATCCTCCTCGTCGAGCGGTGGCTCAGCGCTCTCAGTGAAGACCTCGGTACTGCCGATTTTCTTCAGGCCTCCACCGTTTTTGACAGAGAACGTAGTGCCGTTTGGACCTTCAACCGTAACCTTTTCCCAGCCTGGAGCATCGAAAAAAAGGTGAAGGCCGAGATCGAGATCCGTGGAGTTGAACTCCAGGAAAACCTCTGTAGTTGCGAAATCCTCGATGTTATGCCCGTCTGCCCAACTCTGTGAAACAGTAACCCCTATGATAAGGGCGATCACCGCCGCGAGAAAAGGCACCATACCTATGTGTCTTTTTCTGCCATTCATTTTTTGCCTAACTATTGCTAAAAACATATTTACCCCCTTTTGATGTGGTTTCTAATCGCTCATTAACACGGAGCACTCTGATTAATAACGACATCAGAAATGACTGGCCGATTACTATGAAACGGCCGTATCAAAACGTTTCTGATGCAGGGCCCTGGTCGCTACTCTAATCCTGTCTTCGAGTATAATCGATTAATCTTACCCGGAGATTACCAGAGAATTATTATTTGATAATGATCTCCGAAAGATGGGACAGAGAGGAATGCATATGCTCAAAAAATGTCTATGTTTACTCATAATTCAAAATCTCAAGTGCATCCAGCATGTGTACTGTTCACATTGTAACAAATTTTTAAAAATTGTCTTTTGAAAGAATTTTCTATTTAAATTACTAATCATGCCGGATATGTTATTGTACTTTTTTTATGAAGAAAGCCCTTTCAATGAAGAAAGCAGCTGTAAAGGATCAATGGGTTTTTTAAGTACGATATTGGCATCTTCAACTTCATCCGCAGAGAGACCTGTCAGTGCGATAATTTTGATATGTGGATTCAATGACTTAAGGTTCTTGATGAAGGAAGCAGCATCAACAGAAGGCATTATGGTATCCACTATTACAAGATCAATTTTTTTCCAGTTTTCCTTATAGAAATCATTGAATTGCGTGGGATCGGCAAACACGGTGGCATCATAACCATTCTTATATAAAACATCTTTAATGAGCTGAAGAACCGGTATTTCATCATCGATAACCAGAACCTTGGTACGTGACGCCGGAAAGTAAATCATGAACGTTGTTCCCTTTCCCACGGTACTGTCAACAGTAATGTATCCGCCATGTTCTTTGACAATACCCCAAATGGTTGCGAGACCAAGTCCGGTGCCCTTGCCTTCTTCTTTTGTCGTAAAGAACGGTTCAAAAATACTATGGAGGTTGTCCTCAGGAATACCCAGGCCCGTATCCTGAACACGGAGACAAATATAATGCCCCTCTTTTACACTGGTCGAAATATTCAGCTTTTTCCCACTGAGTTCAATAAGGTCGGTTTTAATGATAATCTTTCCACCTTCTGGCATGGCATCTCTGGCATTGATCATTAAATTCATAATGATTTGATCCATTTTGCTCCGGTCAGCTTTTACCTTGGGAATTGAATGGTTCAGATCCTTAATGATTTCAATATTCCGCATAAGTCGTTCGAGCATATCAACCGTTTCGTCGATTACTGTATTTACATTAAGATCCGTTATTTCGAGTTGTCCCCGTCGTGCAAAGTTCAGCAACTTGGATATCATGGAAGAGCCCATTTTTGATGAACCCTCTATCATCCTTATCAATTCGATGACATCCGGTGGAAGTTCTTCTTTGTAATCAAGCATAAGCTGAGTGAATCCGGCTATGGAGGCTACAATGTTATTGAAGTCATGAGCTATCCCTCCTGATAATCTGCCGATCGACTCCATCTTCTGGGCATGCAACAATTGGCCCTGCAACCTCTTCTTTTCAGTTATATCTCTATGAATCGATTGAATGTATACTTCATCATCGACCTGTATAGCCTTTGAGCTGATTTCAAGAGTTATGAGAGTGCCGTCTTTTTTTCGATGTTCAGTTTCAAAAAGGAGGGCCTCACCATTTAATAATCGCATCATTCTTTCTTCTAGCATTGATGTATTTGGGTCAACTTCGAGAATTCTAATATGTTGTTCCAGTAATCGTCCTTCACGATACCCGTATATCTTTGATACCTGTTCGTTAGCATTGATAATGACACCTGCCTTATTCATGATTATTATTCCATCATTTGCATATGTATAGAGAGTTTTGAGCAATTCTCCTGTGATCTTTAGATCTTTTGTTCGTTTCTGAACGAGTTTCATCAGTGTCGCATGTTTTTCTTCTGTTTTGATCAGTTTCTTTCTCTTCGTAATCCCTTTATGAATTATGTTCTTCATATCTTCATAGTCAAACGGTTTTATGATGTAATCAAGGGCTCCACATTGTAAGGCTCGTTGAGCGGTATGAAGACTTGCATAAGCAGTGATCATGATGACCTCGGTATCAGGTTGTATTTTTTTTATTTCTTTGAGAGCTGAGATGCCGTCCATATTGGGCATTTTGATATCCATGATCACAATATCAAAATGTGGATCAGAGGAAATGATTTTTAACCCGTCTAACGCATTAGATGCTGACTGTGTATCATAAGAGCCTTTGAGCGCTACGCTCAGAGCTTCCCGAAT
This sequence comes from Nitrospiraceae bacterium, assembly GCA_020347665.1. GTDB lineage: Bacteria > Nitrospirota > Thermodesulfovibrionia > Thermodesulfovibrionales > UBA6898. The sequence continues at coordinate 1,907,653 of CP070737.1, read as the reverse complement.
AGAGAATTCGTCATCAATGATCAATATTCTGTTTGTTTTATCGGTTGTCGTAACCATGGCATTCTCAATGGTCAGTTATACCGAGCACCGTGATATGAAAAAAGTTGACCGTCCAACTTCCGGCAAGATTCCATCATGAGCCTTCCTTCTTCATTATAGTGGCACATACTATTCTTACGAATTGCAATTCTAATGCCATTCGGGCTGTTTCTATAGAATATTTAGTATTATCAGCATATTAAGGTACTGATGAATCAAGAAATCCGGCAGGCGGTGCACCATATGTCAATGAATTGACAATATAAGAGCAATTTTCATGTATTGATATTGTGAGTGATCGCTGCAATCACAGAGTCTTCTGATATCCCGACATCCAGAAACGGCGGTTGTGATAATAGAGGGGCTTGCGGTCTGGATAACGCTTTTTATAATGCAGAAAACGGTTTTTCCAATACTGGTACGCTTTATCTGACATACGGAACTCCTGATGAGGCATCTCGATGAGAAAACGCTCTACCTTCCAGACATTCCTCTCAGATAGACGCCAGTCATAGGTACCGAGGTCTGCCAGATTGCAGACGCCGAAGCCTATAATACGCGCGGAAAAGTCGATGTAAGGTTCGGCATAACTGCGTACGAGCTGACGAAGCGTTGTGAAAACCGGTTTCCTGCCGTGCAGCCCGGGATCACGGGAACGGGCCACAGTGCCCCACTTTTCATTCTTCTGATAGAGAAACAGCACATGATCGAGGTCGTCCTGAGACTCAAGGTCAAGCAGAAGGGCTGGGTACCCATGCTGTTCAAGGATTACAGCAGCGGTCAGTGCGGCCTCGAGACAGTGAGCGGTTTTGAGCCTGAGCACCTGCCGAAACGTACGTAGCGTCTGTTTTTTCTTCTCGTGGTTGTAAGGAAATTCATTGAGGAACCGCTGGACCTGATGGGGGGTTCTGTGCTGGCAGATAACCTGCCACTCTCTTGGAGAGAAGGCCTTACGAGAGGCAGTCATTGTTACCAGACGCTAAAAAAATCAGCAATCGTTCAAACAGAATTATGATGGTATTCAACGCTGCATTCCTATGGCACAGAAACTCCCGATATGCCTGCAATTACCCATTTGCCGCTTGAGCGGGAAGGTTCTCTCATCTGCATAACTGCGTTTTCGAATGTCAATCGTTCCCCCTTCTGATAATTCCACGGTTCACCGATATCTACAGGGACTTCCAGGATTATTGATTTTATCTGAACCGTATAGGTTGGGAAGCCCATATAGGTTTTTTCCTTTAATGGAATCGATGCTATCTCACCGATCTCGAGAGAGATAACGCGGTACTGTCTGTCTGCGAAATAGCGCCTGATTGTCTGCGCTGCCGTTTCAGATGACGGTGTTACCATACACCCTGGGAATGCGATGATCAGGATTCCAAGAAGAGAAAATAAAGGTGCCGTTATTTTTTCCTCGTATCCCAGCCTGCAAAGGGAGATTATGCTATTCATCTCTTTCAGTTTGTTTGGTGCAAAGATATTTTACTATCTTTCCACCGTTTAAGAAAACATGCACAGCTGCGAGACTCAATGTTGTATAAGCAAAATACCGGTGAGGAATGAATTTTCTCAGTTCCAATTCTGACTGAATATAGCCAAGGATGCCGGTGACAGAAACAGAACAAAAGAGCAGTATGCTTATGAGATAATTAATATTCTTACGGCTCATATGGTTCCTATCGCGTGCAGGTAAATGGCGGCTTCTCGGCGGCCATCGACACCGATTATCTGATTCATCTTGTCATCAATAAATGCTCCAACACTAACCGATCCAAGACCAAGAGAGACGGCCTGCAGGGCAATGTTCTGGCTGATATGTCCGGCTTCCATATATATATAGCGGAAACCGCGTTCTTTGTATTTAAAGCGGGCCCTGTCGAAGATGGCTGACAGCACAAACGTTATGTCAGCCGTACCGAGCATATCCTGTTCCAGGCCTGCAGATGTTAGTTCGCTTCTGAAGGCACCTTTCTTCACAAGCTCTAGGGCATGCTCGCGCACTGCATAGTGGTATATGCCCTGCTCAAAGCCATCCACATTCATGATGAAAACATAGATCTCAAAAGGATACAGCGCTCCAGCTGAAGGTGCGGTGCGGAGGTGATGGCCGTATATTTTTCCGGTGATCCCCTGTGCAGCGAAAAGTAACTGCGATACCTGTCCCCTATTCATCTTTTCTGAAGTGTATTCTCGCATGGAGCGCCTTCTTTTAATCGCCTCTTCAAATAGCATACCGCTGAATCCTGGTTCAGGAAGCTGTATTTTTTTTGCTCCCGCATATGTTTTGTATTGAGAAGGTTGTGCAGGTTTTTTGCTGACTATATCTGTAAGGGCACTGCGCCAGGTTAAAGAGGTTTCAGCGTGAAAGCGTTCGCCAATACCCTGTTTTTCCTGTTTTTGATTGCCAAAACCAAGAAAACCCGTATTGAAAAACGCCAGGGATATGAGCGTAATGAATATAACAGGCCTTACCTTCTTACGATACATATCCATAATTCCTCCTTTTACGCTGTATAGCTTTTTAGCAATTATACGCAATACTGGGATATAATGAAAACGTATCGGTTATATGCAATGCGTGAGGTAATCGATAGCGATGATGAAAGAAAAGATACAGTTCAAGGTAAACGAAATAACATGCGCTGGATGCGCGGAAGATACAGAAAAAATCCTGAACAACATAAAAGGTATTCTGGATGCCTCTGTCAGCTACGCTGACGATATCATATCCATTACCTATGATCCCTCAGTGATTGACAGGAGGCAGGTTTTTATTACTGTCAGAAAACTCGGTTATAAGATAGATATTATCACAGGAACATCCTGAAAGATACCCAAACATATCTGGCCAAAAGCAATGCTCTTTCTTCTTCATCTTTTTTTTAACCTGAGATAAATCCATGCATTAAACACCAGGAGAAGTATGCTGAGCGTAAAAATAAGGCTTCGGGACAGTTCTACATAGATGATTTTTTCGAGATAGTAAATGATAAACGAACCGGTATAGGACAAGGAAGGGTCATGATGCGCCCTCACCCAGACCTCTAGATGGGTCAGCGGACAGTACCAGTGAAATATCTGTATCATCAGGGCAAAGCAGAGACCGGACAGGTGAATAACCTTTACTACCTTATGGCGAACTCCCCACAATCCACCACATATCAAAAAAAGGATCCAGATGAGATGTATGACAACGACGAAATCAGCAAGAAGCTTTAAAAACATCGCGCGACAAAAAGAGGTGACCTTAACGGGAGCAGCAACCTTTTTCCGGTATCCTCCTCACAGGAAATTTTTATGTCAAAAGCTGCCTAAAAAGCCTTAACATCCGTATCGGAACTGCCACAGATCGCATCACGTAATAATTCATCAGGAGATTCGGGCTCAATCGGTATCCATTCAGCATAAACACTTTCATCATAGCATGGCCCATCAGGCACTTTGTCCAGTGTATATTTAGTGCATCCTATGTACCGGTACACATATTCAGAGCAATCTATCTCTTTCATGGTTTCATAAATGGTTTCCGGATACACCTCCCGAATCCACACTCTTTTTATCTCCGCAGATCCTGGAAGAACTATCCGGGTATCGATATTCCAGGTAATACCAGCGTCCTCATCATTATAAATAAGTTCCCATCGGGTATCTTGTGCAGCTACCATGACAGTAGTAAGAAAAAGACATAATAATGAGAGGCACATTCGGTCAATCATAGCTATTTAGTTCGTGCTTGATTTTTACTTGAAAATACTGTTAATCATACTATAGTAATAATTATCTTCCTTGTAAAGTATTAATTAGGATGAAAAAGCAAATATTGTTAGACCGATATGCTGTGCCATAAAGGAGCTTATGACCTATTCCCGATTACAGCTTTTAATAATTGCTATTATTGCAGAAGGACTTATTCTCGTTTTGGCTGTTGTTCTGGCGGCAGTCTTTCGCATTGAACTGCAGTTGTCACTCAGAAATATTGTCACTGGCCTTCCGATCAGCATTGCCGGGACAATCGGTCCACTGATGCTGTTTATCCTGTCACTCACAAAAAAAGCTCAAAATATTCGGTTCATAAACTCACTCCGGCGGACTGTAATGAAGGACATCAAGAAGTTGTTTGAACATGCCGGATTCAGCGATATCGTTCTTATTTCTCTTTTGGCAGGGGTTGCCGAAGAACTACTTTTTCGGGGCGTTATCCAGAGCAGTATCGGCATTGTGGGAGCTGGTATTCTGTTCGGCCTTGCACACTTTATCACGCGCGCATATGTTCTCATGGCTACTCTCATGGGACTGTATCTTGGGCTCTTTTTTGAGATGACAGGAAATATCTTCATACCGATACAGATACATGTGCTCTATGATTTCGGGGCTTTGCTCTACTTGAAGTACTATGTTCCTGAATAGAACCGACGTAGAATCCGGATCTAAAACTGATGATATGATTGGATATCGTTACTGTCACCGACAGCATTCGTACTTATACACCGTATACCGAAGTATAACGTGAATAGGCAGACGAAACGTATTGCATGGAATCCAATAGGTATCATATACTGTAGTTAAGGGGGAGCTGCTTCAACGGCCAGTGTACGTATGGCAAAAAAAATATTTTATCCTGCCATACAGATGATGAATAACCTCAAGTATCCTCAAAAGATGCTGCTGGTGGCTTTTATCTTTTCACTGCCTCTCTTGGCTTTTATGTATCTTTTATTAGTTGAAATCAATGAGGGAATAATCAATGCGAGAAAAGAAAAACAGGGCGCTGAATATAATCAATCGATTATGAAATTTTTTCAGGGTGTTCAGCAGCACCGTGGTATGTCAAATGCCTATCTCAATGGAGATGAATCTTTTAAAACCGAAATTATTATCAAGCAGGCAGATCTGGAAGCAGATATCAAACAGATTGATTCTGTAGAAAGCAGATTCAGTGCACTATTCCAGACATCCGAGAAATGGGAAGTATTGAAGGAAAAATGGAGGAACCTGCAGAAGCAGCAATTTTCTTTGGGGGCCAGGGAAAGCTTTGAGATGCACACCAGTCTTATCAGCGATATCCTTGCGCTGATAGCCCATGTTGCAGATATCTCTCGCCTGACACTCGATACTTACATAGACATCTTTTATCTTATAGATGTTGCGGCGAACAAACTCCCCCTTGCGATAGAATATGCCGCTCAGATAAGAGGGTTCGGAGCAGGAGCAATAGTAACGAATACTCTCTCTGCCGAAGAATATGCACATCTCATCGCTTTAACAGGACTGTGCAGATCAACCGTTTCAGTAGTCGAGACAGATCTTAAAAAGGCTTTTCTGGCCAATAAAAACCTTGAGGTACTTTTGGGTGAAGGCTTAGAAAATAGTATAAGAGATTATAACGACTCTTTAGAGATGCTCCTGAACAGGGTTATCAATTCAGATCATATCTCTATTGAGCCCTCTGAGTATTTTGCAGTATTTTCAGATTCCATTAATACAAGCTTCAAACTTCATAATAATGTGACCATTGTTTTGAATGATCTATTGCAGACACGTGTAGATCGTTTGCTCAGAAAAAGAAATTCCATTAGTCTCCTGGCTCTGGTGTCTCTGGTCATGCTTGGATACGTCTTTATGGGAAACTATTATTCGGTTGTGAATGCGCTCTCAAAGGTCATACGTGCAACTAAACGTATTGGCATCGGAAAATTAGATGTGGATCTTTCAGTTGAATCAAAAGATGAAATGTTACTGGTAGCTCAAAGTCTTAGCGAGATGACAGAGAGCTTAAAGGGATATACCGATGAATTAACCTCGACCAATGAAGCGTTACAGCGAGAGGTTTCGGAGCGAAAATATGCAGAGGAGAAGGTAAAGAAGTCTGCAGCTGAATTAGAGCGCTCTAATACTGAATTGGAACAGTTTGCTTATGCAGCTTCTCATGATCTCAAGGAACCATTACTGGCCATAGCTGTTGATTTGAGGTTGATTCAGAGGAAATTAAAGGGATTACAAAATCCGGATACCGATACGTTAATCTCCGGGGCCATAGATGGCGCTAACCGTATGCAGGCACTCATCAGCGATCTCCTGAGCTATTCACGTGCAGGAAATCGCGGAAAGCCTTTTGCCGTGTCTGACTGTTCCGATATGCTGGAGCAAGCACTCTTAAATCTGAAAGTTCCTCTTGAAGAAAGCAATGCAAAAGTAACGTATGACGAACTGCCCGAAATCATGGCTGATTCTTCCCAGCTTGTACAGCTGTTTCAGAATTTGATTCATAATGCAATCAAGTTTCGTGGCAAGGAAACACCCCGCATTCACGTATCTGCCGAACAGAGAGAGCGTTCATGGATCTTCTCAGTGATTGATAATGGCATTGGCATTTCTCCGGATCAGGTAGAGAAGATCTTTGAGATCTTTAGCCGTCTTCATCGCGACACATATCCGGGAACCGGCATTGGTCTGGCAACGTGTAAAAAGATAGTGGAACATCATGGAGGCCGGATCTGGGTTGAATCAACACCGGGGCACGGCTCGGTATTCTTTTTTACCATTCCGGAAACGGCGGGTTTTTCACCGTAGGACCAAAAGGTTGGGACATAATGAGAGAAGAAGATCGACTATTATGAGTAAACCAGAAGAGATGGACAAATCGCTGAAGCCACTGGAGCAGTGTAGAATCAGGTACCAGAAGATCAAGGAGCAGTATGAGAAACTCCTTGAGTCAACTCCTGATGCCATGCTTTTTTTGAATAGTGAGAGCAGAATTGTCCTTGTTAATACGCAGCTTGAGATGATTTTTGGATATAAGAAAGAGGAAATAATCGGGAAAAAGCTAGAAATGCTGATCCCTGACCGTTTTCAGAACGGGCACCACGCACACGTAAACGACTTTTTCTCACACCCTCATAATCGTCTTATGGGATACGGTCTTGATATATACGCTTTAAGAAAGGATGGTACGGAGTTTCCCGCTGATATCAGCCTCAGCCCTTTACAAACTGATGAAGGATTGCTTGTTATAGCTGCTATCAGGGATGTTACGGAGCGGAAAGAAGCGGAAGAGAAGATCGAGTTTGGATATCATACGCAACGAGTGGTTAGTACTGCACTGAAGATATCGCTGGAACAGATTTCTCTGAGCGAACAACTGGAGCGTGTCCTTGATCTGATCGTGTCAGTACCAAAGATTTCCCTTGAATCAAAAGGCGCCATCTATCTTAAAGAAGATTCGTCGGAACTGTTGGTAAGAAAGGCGTTACGGGGATTCACGGATGCAGAGGAGAAACCCTGTGAACGGATTCCCCTGGGTGATTGCCTCTGTGCCAAGGCAATTACCGCGAAAAAAGTCATCTTCAATGATGGACATAAGACAAAAGGTGGGGTGAGCGTTCCTCATGGACACTATTGTGTTCCGATTATATCAGATGATTCCATTCTCGGATTAATAAATGTATTTATTAAAGAAGGCAAACAACGAGCAAGAGGAGAGGAAGAGTTACTCGTGTCCGTAGCTCATGCTCTCGCAGGCATTATTCATCGTAAACAGGGAGAGACTGCACTGCGTGAGAGTGAAGAAAAATACCGCACTTTGATCGAGAATGTCAATATAGGCGTATATAGAACAACAACTGATCCACACGGCCGTTTTCTACAGGCGAATCCTGCATTGGCCAAGATGTTTGGCTTCGAATCTGTTGACGATATCATGAAGATTCATGTTTCGGATCTTTATATTGATCCGGAAGACCGGCGGCAGGTTATTGCAGAGGTTATGCAGAAGGGCATGGTTAAGGAAAAAGAATTACGATTGAAGAAAAGGGATGGCACGCCTATGTGGGCGGCATTTACGTCAAAAGTGAAGTGTGACGAGATCGGTAATACAAAATGGTTTGATGGCGTTGTCGAAGATATCACCGAGCGGAAGCAGGCTGAATTTGAAAAAGAGCATCTTATTGAACAACTTCATCTAACAGAAAAAGTCGCAGCGCTTGGCAGATTTACGGCCAACGTTGCACACGAGATCAGAAACCCGTTAACCGTGGTTGGTGGATTTGCACGCAGATTACAGAAGCTCGTTACGCATGATAAAAAGGCAAAGGAATATGCTGATATCATCGTTGCTGACATGGACACGCTTGAGAATATACTGAAAAAAGTCCTTGCCTTTTCGAGTGAGGCAAAGCCCCAGCTTAAGGAGCAGAACTTAAATAAGATCGTTACTGAAATTCTCAAAACATACGAAAGTATATGCGGCAATCAAAACATTAGCATTCGCATATCATTAGTCGATATGCCGAAGATAATGATTGATAGAGAACAGATCTGGGAAGCTGTTGAAAACCTTGTTGCCAATGCGATAACATCTATGCCCGAAGGTGGTACAATGACTGTCAGTACAAAAAAAGAATTGATGGATGGAACCACCTATGCTGTTCTCGCACTGGGGGATACCGGACAGGGCATTTCCGAAGACAAGCTGGATATGATTTTTGAACCTTTTTACACGACGAAGGTAGATAAAATAACAACTGGTTTGGGACTGCCAATAACAAAGAAGATTATCGAAGATCACCAAGGATTTATTCGTGTGGAAAGTGCTAAAGAAAGAGGGTCAGTGTTCAGTATTTATTTCCCGCTGTAATGTGATCTGTTGACATATAGTACATTCGATCAAGGTTTCAGTGATTCTATCGGTGATGGTAATGCCACTTTGTGTGGGTATATATGCTTGATATCCTGCTGATTATCGTTGGGGGAGTGCTGATTGTAACGGGTACAATTGGCTGTATCCTTCCGATCCTGCCCGGTCCGCCGATAAGTTATGCAGGCCTTCTGCTCGTACAATTAAGTTCACGGCACCCTTTTTCTCTGCAATTCTTGATTATCTTCGCCGTATTAGTTGCGTTTGCAGCTCTACTTGATTATGTTATCCCGATATATGGAACAAAGAAATTTGAAGGCTCTTCATATGGAATCTGGGGAAGTGTTATCGGCCTGATTCTTGGATTAGTCTTCTTCCCACCACTCGGTATCCTTATTGGCCCGGTTGCCGGTGCTTTTATCGGTGAACTCATACACGGGCATACGGCTGGCAAAGCGGTAAAATCAGCTTTTGGTTCATTACTCGGATTTTTTACTGGTACCATTCTGAAACTGACTCTGTGCATTGGTATGGCATATTATTATCTGGTTGCTGTCATCTGATTACCGGCAGGTATTAAAAGGTCTGCCAGACTCCGATCCCTATATGAACAGGAATACCCTGTTTATGGGAAATAATATGCATTTCCCTGCTTCTGACGAGCAGGTATGAGTAACGCATTTTACCAAGTGATTCTGTCTTTGTTCCAAGCACCTCTCCTGCAACGGACAGAACCCTGCCCGGGGAAAAGATGGCTGCATCAATGAATCCTTCAGCAAGGATAAGAAATCTACCGTAAGAATGGTCTCTGGTGCGGGGCCTGCCGCGATAATCAAGGGGATTCTGAACAACCTCTATATAGGTGATGTCACCGGTATTTGTCGTCTTTACGATGAATCCACCGAGTATTACCGTCTTACCCACGTACGCATCGGGATTGGCAAACAGTGCCTCATGGGACATGGTTTCATCAACGAGTTCCCGTGAATCTTTTGATATGATATGGGAGCACGAGAACATGAGTGATATACCCATGAGCAGGACAAGCACTTTTTTCATCAGCGGGAGCCGTTTGCTCCAAAAAAATTCAGAAAGAGAACAGGAATATGCTATTTTTCAGTTGATTTTGCAGAATCAGCTGATTTTGTAGAATCATTTTGATCTGATAGCATCTTCTCTTCAGTTTCAGCAACAGACTTCTTAAATCCCCGTATGGCTTCGCCAAGACCTCTTCCCAATTCCGGTAATTTCTTTGCACCGAACAGAAGACCGCCAATGGCAAGAATAATGATTAACTCCTGTGTTCCTAATCCAAACATATCTTCCCCCTGCTTTTTCAGGCTACATTTACATTATATATCAAATGTCCCTTTTTTTCACAGGTTTATTTTTCCCTGTTCTCTTGTCCTGCCATACATTCAAGAACAGCCTGCAACAGAGAGACACTGTGTCCCAGCTGCCTGAAGGCTTCTTCCTCAGTCATCATTCGCTGTTCTTTTTTTAATATCAGGCCAAGAGACCGTGAAAGATTTGCAAGGCGGGAAATTTCTGCTGAAAGGTCACGCTCGAAATTGTCTTTATCAAGATAAATCGTATAGACATATTTTTTTATCCGGGCCGTATTCTTGAGTATCTGTTTATTCACTAAACCATCGTTTGTGGCATGATATGTTCTGTTGAATACATCATAGGGAATATTATGTAGTGGCTGGGTTAGATCGCCGATATAGTGTGCAGCGTAAGAAAGATAGTATTCTGCGTAGATGTTCTTGCGGGTCTTCCTGAGGTAGTCCCGCAGTGAAGCTATAATAGCACCGTAGAGGTGTCCTTCAGTATCATAGGCATCGTTGTACTGTTTAACCTGACGCATAACAAGTTCAGGGGTCACGATAACACCTGCAATATTGTTGTACCAGTGGTTATACCTTTCGCTGTTTCCCGCCTTGATCTTGGCCATGTCCGGTCCCGCTGCATGAAACCATTTTTTATAGCCAGCTGTCTTTGCAATCGCGAGATGTGTTTCATCATACCAGCCGGACGCAGTCGTGCTGAACCACAGGATGAGCGCCAGACCTATCGCGGTTATGCGGCAACTGGCAGGTCTCATAATGATCATCCGGTTATTCACTGCGTATTTCCTCATGTCACTGTCAGACATTCCCTGACTTTTGAGCTGTATAGAAGATTACTTCTTTCCCGTTATCTGAACGGCAATTTTTCTTGACCGGGGTCGGGTATCAAAATCTATATAAATAATCTGCTGCCATGTGCCGAGAAGCATTTTTGCATCGACAAAAGGTACTATCATAGAGCAGCCGAGAAGCGAAGCCCTTACGTGAGCAGCGCCGTTGTCATCTCCCCAGGTATTGTGATGAGCATAATGCCTGCCATAGGGCGCGAGCATATCGAACAGTTTTGGAATGTCAGTTTTTACGAGACCCGGTTCATACTCAATCGTTGTAATACCTGCTGTCGAGCCGATGGCAAATATTGCTGCTGTCCCCTGCTGCAATCCGGTCTGTACTATTGCTTTTTCAATTTTTTTCGTTATATCAATAATATCTGTCTTACCCCTGGTCTTAATTGTGAAGACCTCTGTGGTGATATCCATTATGAACATCCTTTCTGATTTTCCAAGAATTTTCTAAATGATAAAAAATATATTATATTTATAAAAGAGAAAAATGTTCTACAAACAATATCTCAGCTTTCCCGCACTGTTTATTCTTTTGTGGATAAACAGCAGCATAATCCTTCAGGACGTCCATGCAGACACGCTGTATAAATGGGTAGATCGGAGCGGGCAAGAGCATATTACGGATTATCCACCTCCGGAAAGCGAAATAAAGCCAGGCAGTGACGTGATCGAAGAAGAGACTCCTGACCGCGTGATATGGGCAAAAAGCATGTTAAATAAAGTTCTCTCCGTTTTGGATGATCAGCGCAGGAACACGAGTTCACAGGTCTTACTGCAGTTTAAGCAGGTTATGACCGGAGGAAATTTCTCTATTCTGCTATTTATTGGATTTATGCTTTTCTATCATCTTTATTATGCTCTCTGTCTCTTTATTTTCAGTCAAAAAGTAGGAGTGAAAACCGCCCGGCTTTCGTGGATCCCTATTGTCAACGTTTTCCCCCTCCTGGCTACAGCAGGAAGACCCTGGTGGTGGGCGCTTCCTTTACTGGGACTGCTGACGGTTTTTGTTCCTCGGATAAGCACAAATCTGTATGCGGTTCTCTGTCTTGCTGTGCTTTTCGCGATAGATCTTGTCCTTTTTGTTGTGATATGGATCAGTGTATGTCGCAATCTCTGGATACAGAAATGGCTGGGACTTCTCGTGCTGGTTCCTGTTGCCCAGCTGATCCTCATTGGTTACCTTGCGTTCAAGAAGGAGCCTTTTATTGACCGGATCAACCGCATTCGCCCGGCTCTTGCGGCCCTGGTATGTTTCTGCTGTATCATGACAGCAGTGATCGCCAAGCTTTATTTTCGTTGATGGATAATTTCTGAAACAGCAGGGGGGGGCAAATATCTTCTTAATACAAAGGGATTACTGAAAGCTTTACTGTATGTATGTGCGCTTAAGGAAATATAAAAAAAAGGTGGCGACGCTTCCTGCTTTGCCCAGTATCTCCTTGAGACTAATCATCTCACGACGTTACATCTGAAGAACTTACAGCTTACGACATTACGTCTACAACCATACGTCCTACGACGGTACATCAGGAGACTGTGAACAATCAGGAGCACGAACACCACCTTTTCCCTGATACCTACTCCTTATTTTCACCATACTCCTTTTTTTAACTGATGTCAAGATGTATTCGTTTTTATAACGAAGTAATATAAATATAATTAATAATTACACTATTGTGAGGAGCTGGGAAATGTCTTCAGGACCTGATACAGTCCTTATGAATAAAATCAATAGTTCTGACTATCCTTCGTAACCCGGGGGAACAGATGAAAAGAAAGACAATAAGAATTTCAAGTGTTGCCATGGGACAGGGAATGCTTCCTCAGGATGCAAATCCTGCAGGCAATGTACATGGTGGTGTTATCATGAAGCTCATAGACACTGCTGCTGCGGTAGTGGCAAGCCGGCATGCACAAAGCAATACAGTCACCGCATCTATCGACAGAATCGATTTCCATAATCCCGTATTTGTGGGAGACCTTCTTTTTTAAAAGGCCGGCCTGAACATGGTTGGCAGGACATCAATGGAAGTGGGGGTTCGCGTTGAGGCTGAAAACTATATAACCGGTGAAATAAGACATACTGCATCAGCATATCTGACTTTTGTGGCGTTAAATGAAAAAGGGAACCCTAAAGCAATATCCGCTCTTAAACTTGAGAGTGATGAAGAAAAAAGACGAAATCAGGAGGCAGCGGCAAGAAAAACAGTACGGCTGGAATTAAGAAGAAAAGAAGACAAATGCCAGAAAAAAGGTGTCTGCACGGTATGAATGCGTGATAACGATTAAAGTGCCATGCCTTGTTTCGGGCGGTGTGTCTGATTCTGAGAATAGAGCATTAGTGCAAAGCCAGATATGCCCTGATCTGTTCTGATGCATTAAGCGATCCAATTGCAACAGCATCATCTCTCATGGCCTGCGCACCTGCTTCAATAACGCTGAAGTATGCCTCTGCAGTTTTCCTCCATGTATAGTTTTTTCTGACCAGGGCTTCCTGTTCCCGCGCATAGCGTGAGTGCGCTTCGAGGCTGTTCAACAGCCCCCGGGCTATGTCTTTATGGTCAAATGGATCTACAAGCTCTCCTTTCCCATCCGCAAAGATTTCAGACGGACCACCGTTTTTAGTTGCGACTGCGGGTAGACCACAGGCTGCTGCCTCGATCGGCGCAAGGCCAAATGGCTCATAAAATGATGTTAGTGTGAAGACGGATCCGAGACCGGCAAAGTAACGATAAGCAGCGGCGATCTCCTGTTGTGATTTCAGGTTCAGGAAAAAAACCTTGTCTGTAAGATTGTGTCTTCTCACCTCATCCAGGAGATCATTTAAAATCTGCTGCTCCTGTTCTGGTAATTTTCCAGCTTCATGGTAGGGGTTGTCAATGCCCCGCAGTACCAGACCGAGACAGGCCTTCTTCTGCAGCGATTGTGAAAGCGCAAAGGCTTCCACAACCCCTTTATGATTTTTCTTTTCCTCAAGCCTGCTTGATACGATAATAAACGGTTTGATCTGTCCACCGGTTACCTTCGAAATATATGCACGCACGTTATTATCTACAGGGCTTTCCTGCGTAGAAAAAATTCTTGAATTCACCCCGGGAGGGATGACGGTGAACTTCTCGTCGTCAGAGGGATCAACAGCCCACTTATAGAGAGGATGAGCATACTGCTCATACCGTTCCTGCCGGGTTGAGGTGATAATATTAAAGGCATATTGCATGCTGAGTCGCTCGGCCATAATTCTTTTTGAAAAGAAATAATATGTTTCCAGCTCCTCGTAATTCGCCTTGTTCATTCCGAGTTTGTCGAGCTTCTGCGCGCCAAGAGAATGTCCGGTGAAGGTGAAGCCCAGTCCTGATTTTTTTTTGAGCAGTACACCGCTCAGGCCGCCGTCACCATAATGGGCTGTGGCAAAGTCAGGAAGTGCTGAACCATAGAAATTGAGTATCCCGTCGGCAAATTCATCCAGATGTTCCCAGAGGAGTTCTTTTCTGAGGAAAGTATTGCCTCCGAACGGTATACGAACGATTCTTAATATGTCCTCATACCCTTTGTAAGAATCTATATCCTTATCGAACTGAGGCCATTTGGGGTCTTGAATCCGGCGGGTAACGATATCCACGGTGTGACCCATGTCTGCAAGTGCCATTGAGACTTCTTTTACATAAATCAGCTGGCCGCCAAAGTCAGGGTGCTCAGTCATATGAGAGTCGTTCTGATCAAAGTTTCCCTGTGGATTCAGAAAAACAATATGCATGTCTGTCCTTTTCTGGATTAATCTTTCTGCAGTGAGGACTCGTAATCCTTGTTTACGATAATAAATGCTTTTGCTTTGTGCCGTGATATGATGCCGTGTTCTATTTCGAGGACTTTATCTATATACGGGTCCAGCTCAGAAGCATGCCGAATTCTTTTTTCCCGGTGTTTTCGTGTATCCCGATAATCGCGATCAATGAAAATGCGCGCGTTCACATTTTGCAAGAGTGTTGTATATGTGCCGTCGGCAATAGCGATCTCTGCATGAGCCAGCTGAATCGTGTCGTCTTCGACACAATCTTCTTCATAGCAGACAAGCGGTTTCGTAACGCGGTCCTTACCATCGAGGAAATCCCTGAGATGCTGGTCCAGAAGGTCGAGCTTGACCTCTTGCGGCCCAACCCAGGTTATATCTTTTCTTCGGACGGCGTCATTCGTTCTTGGGGGGTATATAAAATAGTCATCCTGCTGAAAAATAACAGAAGTCATCCCTTTTGTCTTGAGCTCATTGGCGATGGCTGTAGCGATCTCGGACTTGCCGCTCCCTGACTCTCCTGCCACAGAAATGGTATATTTTCCCTTATTTTTTATGATCTCTGGAAGCATTATTTTGACGGCGCCTTGAGCAGCTCTTATATGATGTTCTTCAACAACAATGCTGTCACCCTTCATGCGTCGCCTCCCCGCTGCGATGTCATCCGGTATTTATCATAACAGATTAAAACATTATTTTTTATTAAAGTAGCAGCTATTTGGTAATAATTGATCAAATAAGAACGGGTTATGTTCAATTTTTTTGACAAACGGTCATTTTCCATCAGGGTCACTCCCGGCACTTTTTATTTTATATCAAGTCATTTATATGGAGTATAATAATTACAATATATTTTAATAATTTAAACTTTAATTAATATGAAAATTATAGTATGATGAAAAAGGATACAGGGGAGGGATAAGCCATAGGTACAAATAGTTGAAAAGGAGGGGAAATTACATGAAACAGTCTATGGAGAATTATGAGATGCGTGAAAAGGCCTGCAGCATTCTCTGTGGTGAACGCAAACATATTGATGATATGATCCACTTTATCCATGCAAAATTTCAAAACGGACATGAAGTGAGAACTATTGCGCGCATGTTGGAACTTTCCTATGATGAATGCTATGATCTGTTGACAGAGGCACGGCTTCGCATCAGGGAGATTGTAAAGAATAGAGAAAACGTAGCCGAGACAGCGTAACTGGGTGGGTCGGCATTGGTGTCTGCCCTTGTTTATCTAACCGAACAATGACCCTGGCCGGAGAGATCAGTTATCTGTAATAGTGAATATCTGCTGAGCCCACTGATGTACTCTCCAGAGGAATTTATTTGTCCTGTTTTTTGAACTTGCATAATTCTTCTTAATTGATATCATTCTAATAATAGGAAGTGCATGTATCGGGGGAACCATGCAAGAGGTTCTAACAAAGCATCTGATAGAAAACATACTATCACCCACCGGCATACGGGTAAACGGCAATAATCCTTATGACATACAGGTTAAAAACGAGGATTTCTATCATCGTGTTGTACATGACGGAAGCATGGGCCTCGGTGAATCATTTATGGATGGTTGGTGGGACTGCGATGATCTTACTGATTTTTTCTGCAGGATAATCCCGTCGGATCCCGAACGCAGGGTTGGAAAGAACCTGAAACTACTGGCCCATATCCTCAAGATAAAGATGCTCAATCTGAGCACGAGATCACGAGCTTACCAGGTCGGCGAACAGCACTATAACATAGGCAATGAACTCTACAGGCATATGCTTGATAAAAGAATGGTTTATAGCTGTGCCTACTGGAAGCACGCAGACAGCCTGGATGATGCTCAGGAAGCAAAGCTGAAACTTATCTGCAGAAAATTAGACGTGCAAAAGGGTGACAGAATCCTTGATATTGGGTGCGGCTGGGGCAGTTTTGCAAAATATGCTGCTGAAAAATATGGTGCTGAAGTCGTTGGTATTACGGTTTCAAAGGAGCAGATGTCACTCGGCAAAGAACTCTGCAGGGGCCTGCCCGTTGAAATCAGACTGCAGGATTACCGGGCTGTCAATGAAACCTTTGATCATATTGTTTCCGTTGGCATGTTCGAACATGTCGGATTAAAAAATTACAGGACGTATATGAAAACAGTCCATAAATGCCTGCGGGACGGAGGTCTTTTCCTGTTGCATACCATCGGAAAAAACCGGGCCAAGAAGATCAATGATCCGTGGATGGATAAATATATATTCCCGAACTACTGGCTACCAGTGCGTCATGAGGTAAACGATTCTATAAAGAAATTATTTGTTGTTAAAGACTGGCATGCCTTTGGATCGTTTTATGATCCAACTCTTTTGAGCTGGTTTCAGAATTTTCACGCCAACTGGGATAAACTCGTTCTCTTCTACGACAACAAATTTTATCGCATGTGGAAATACTATCTCCAGAGCTGTGCCGGTGCATTCAGGTGCGGATATCTGGACGTCTGGCAGCTTGTCCTTTCAAAAAAAGGAATTCCAGTCGGCTATCAGGTTGTCCGTTAAAAAGCTGTTACAACGAGCCAATTAGACGTTGCACATGACCTCATAAACCGGGTAGTTAAAAACAGCAATACTACACCGATAATAAAGAATTTAGAATCATCTGTATGTTCTCTGTCCCCTGTTCCAGATATCATTATCAAATAATAATTCTCTGGTAATCTCTCGGTAAGATTTGTCAATTATACTGAAGACAGGATGAGAATCACGGCCAGGGCCCTGTAGCAGAAACGTTTTGATCAGGCCGATTAAGGGTATTCGGACAGTCATTTCTGAAGCCGCTATTAACCCGGATGCCCCGTATTAAAGAGCGCTTATAAACCACATCAAAGGGGGTAGTTATGTTTTTAGAAAAGGAAAGGGAAAAAATGAATGGCAGGACAAGACACATGGGGATGTTGCCTGTTCTTCTGGCAGCGGTGATCGCTCTTATCATGGGGATCACTGCTTCGGAGAGTTGGGCCATCAATTTTGGGTTCATAGAGAATGAGTTTTCTGAAACAGCAATATTCTTTGAGGAGAATGCTACAGATGGAGATTTGGGTATTCAGATCTTCTTTGATGGAGAGCCCTGGATGATGGTCAGGGTCTTCAGCCCGGAAGATAGCACGGTCTTTAATGTCATGAATGGAGGAAGCTTGATGCAGATCGGCAGCACCGAAGTCTTCACAGAGAGCGCAGAGCCGTCATTCGATGAACTCCCACGCGAAGAGTTACTCGCACTGTTCACAGAGGGAGAATATACATTCTTAGGCACGATAGTTGGAGGAGGATTGATGGTAGGTACCGCAATGCTCACACATGACCTTCCGGTCCCGGTCGACGTCGCGCTCGTCGTAAACGGCGACTCCGCTATCATTGAATGGGTAGATAAATCAGAAGATGGAGACCCGGAAATTGTCGGCTTTGAGGTCGTGATCGAGATGGTGGTCGAGGACGACTCTGGTGAGGAACGCGTATTCGTAAATACCGCTACCTTCCCGGCATCTGTAACATCTTTTACCATTTCGCAGGAATTTATCTCTGCGGCGTTTGACTTTTTTGCAGAAGGTGAACTGCTTGAGGTGAAGTTTGAGGTGATAGCAATAGAGGAAAGCGGAAACAAGACGATCACCGAACAAATAGTATTTGAGGCGGAGGAATAGCAGTAGTCCCGGGCGCCACCTCTCTGGAATGAACGGACTCCATTCGGATCTCATATCAGTGCACGCGATAAAACAAATGGAATCCGTATTAATATGCGAACAGACCCCATGTCCATGCAAGAAACAAGATTTATCCGCCTCTGGAGGCCCTGGCCCCGTTTCGGGCCGCAATAATATAATGTTTTTCGCAGAACCTGTCGTTTCACTTGAATCCAAGGGCCGGGCGGTTCTCGGTCTGAATGAGCTTAGCGTTAGGTTTAGATGGTTAGTGCATTATATGCTAGGATAATGCCATTATGGCTTTCGAAGTTCCGATACCTTTAGGAATGACGATCATCTCTTTTGGAATATTCCTTTTCTGGCTGATCTATAAGAGAAAGGCTCAGCGGATCAATCAGATGCCTGACATGCCCCAGACCCTGCCTGAAACCGGGTTTGAGGTTCCCATTCTCGCAACCTTTACCGGATTAAAAAGAATGCCTCGTCAGATATCTTTTGCTCACAACAGTCTCAATCCATCTCTTATTCTTTATGAAGATAGGATGGAGTGTCGGGTGGTGCTGAAAAAGTCCATCCGTTTTGCGGAAATTGAAAATGTCGATATCTGGGATACCGTGGCAACACGGAACCTGCATGTCTCTGTCAGAGGACGTGAGGATTTGTTTACTGCAAATCTGCTGTACAGAAGGAACCTTGTCCTGAGTTTTTTGCAGCAGCGTGGCGTACCTTTGAGCAACCGCGCGCAGAACTTTTTATCAGCAAATTCTGTGTAACATCAAGGGGGCCAGGGCTCTACATGTGACAAAATAAAGAGAAAAAAATTTCTTCCTATAAGTCGCACGTTAAAATCTCCGCTGATACTGAAGATTATATACGGAAATTGATAACGCTGGGGATCACCTGCTATCTTTTTCTAAAACTGAGAGCGTTAGTTTTACTTGTAGAGTAAGCGTATCTGACCTTGATAATGCATGATAGGATACAACGTGCGAAAGGGACTGTGAAAATCTATGACTCTCGAAAAAGATGTGAAATATGATAAAATATGGCTTGACATAAAAATAGTAGTAGTTGATTGATAAATCGTCTGGAAACGGAAACTCAGAGCATTTTCTAAATAATTAAAAGATATAACACAAAATCTAAAAAGGAGGAGGTGAAGAAGATGAAAAGACGCTTAACGTTTGTAACTATCTTGCTTGTCGTTGCGTTTGCAGGAGTATCGTCTGCTGGAGTTTGGGAGACGAAGTGTCTCATGTGCCACAAAGAGGGCAATACGATGAAAGCACCGACCAAGGCAGCCATGCTTGAGAAGCATAAAACTGGAGATGATTTTATGAAGGCTGCCAAGGCCAGCAAGAACCCGATGATGAAGATGCAGAAGGATGACGTTCTGAATGCAGCCACGAAGGAATTGTACCCATAGTAGTAAAAAAAGCGCAGAGAACGGAACATCGTTCCCTGCGCTTTAAAATTGCCCACCAGCATAAAAAAATGTTGAAAAAAAGCTCCTGTTTGATAACATGTCAATAATCATAAAAAAGCGATTTCTTATCGTCTTTATACAGCCCATTTTGCAATGGTATACTATGCAGTGAGAGTTCTTCCTGAACGATTGCTTTTGAGGATTTAAAAATTAATGCATGTTTCAATGAGAAATCAACATCCATTTATTTAAACTTGGTTCCAGTAATTGATATCTAAAACAAAAGAAGGCCGATTAGAATCCATTGATGTGGTTAGATGGCAAGACAGAAAAATTCATATTCTTGGAAGAAGAGAAGAAAATATATCTTCTGATGCTTCTTCTTTTAGAGCATATCATATCATCCATGATGAACAAACAGGGAAGATTATTAGTGAAGATTCGTTTCTGTATAGAGGTAATTTCCCTCTTTTTATGTGCGGGTGTTATATTCTTTCTTGTGAGGGTACGTGCCTGACTCTTTTGGATCATGAATTATCACTTAAAATACATGAAAACAGGTTAAAAGCAGATAAGTACGATGATAGTATTAGCAAATTTAAAGAAGCAAATTTAAGTGACCTTAGAAAAGAAAAACTACAAAAAACGTAAATTCTGAACAAAACAAATAGGACAGCGGCTATTTTTTTCCCAACTACACACTGTACCTGATGCTCTGCACAAGTGCTTTATCGTTAACACTCCCGAAGAGACATCTCAAGAAAGAAAAAACTTTCAAGGACAATGTTTATGAGCTCTTTGACGTTCATGGTTTTATCTCCTCAGTTCTTACGTTTATCGTTTCAGAACCAGGGT
This sequence comes from Nitrospiraceae bacterium, assembly GCA_020347665.1. Classification (GTDB taxonomy): domain Bacteria; phylum Nitrospirota; class Thermodesulfovibrionia; order Thermodesulfovibrionales; family UBA6898. Next base: position 1,887,036 of record CP070737.1, on the reverse strand, counting down.
GCAAAACAAAGGTAAAAATACCATTAAAAGGGTTTTTTTCTGCGGCAAAAGCCGCCCCAAGACGTTCTCCTTTTTTAAAGGGGGAAAAATCATTCTTTTAAGGGATTTAAAAACGAGGCACTGTATGTTTTTGCATGGTTAATCTGTATTGGTCTGACGAATTCACAACAGTCCTGAGTTCAGGAACAGAACAGGAATGACAAGCAGTCACTACGGATGAAATATTACTTTAGAAATTTTATCGTTAACGGATAGCGAAATTTTTCCCTGTTGCTTGTTTTAATCGAAGCGATTATTACGAGGATCACATCCGCAATAGCCAATCCGATCAAGAGAAATATTCCGATAATGAGAAAGATAAGGATTGCCGCAAGCAGGCCGTATATGGTCATTGAAATCTGAAAATTCAAAGACTCTTTTCCCTCTTCGTCAACAAGCGGATAGTCATGTCTTTTGAGCAGCCATACGACGAGCGGGCCGATGATATGTCCAAAGGGAATACCAATAAACCCGACAAGGGCGGTTAAGTGACACAGCATACCCCAGGTGTTCGCCTGCTTATCCTCAGCCGTTTGAACTGTTGATGTCTCTGTTGGCGTCTCTGTCATGGTGCAACCCCCTTTTAAATATTACTCTGCCGACTTCTATAGGCATTATACGTGAGAACGAACAGAGAATCCAGAAAAAAGAAGCAGAATACGTGTAGAGAAGAATCGAAAAAGGAAGATTCAGGAATATACAGAATCGGAAAGTGTCCGCTTTCTAGTTTTTCTTATGACACTTATTACAGGCCATGGGACCGAAGGCCATCTGGTCATTGTGGCATGATCCGCAGTACTTGCCAGTGTAAATGTTATCCATCTTCATGCCTGAGCCGTCTTTCTGATACTTGAAAATTATGGTGTGGCAGTTATTACACTCAAACATGGCTGTATGGGTCTTATGACTGAACCGTGCCGGATCAATACCACCAGAACGATAGGAAAGCACTTTTTCGAAGCCTTTCATCTCATGGCATTTTGTGCACACAGTGGATTTGAACGCGATCGTGCCGTTATGACATTTGCCGCACGTCTTCCCTTTATACATGTCATCCATGGTGATATGGGTTGTACCTTTTTTCATATTAAAGGCCTGCGGATGACATTCACTACAATTGAATTTCTCCGCATGGCTCTGGTGTGAATAAGTCACTTTCATGCCTGATGCGTCGTACGTAAGATTCGAAAGCTGATGACAGTTGTTGCAGACATCCCGGTTAATGGTAGATTCTTTATGAGCTTTTATGATGTGGCAGTGATTGCAGTGGATGTCGAATCCAACATGCTTGTCATGGGAAAACGCTCCCCGTTTATTGAGCGCATATTGTTCATAGGCATGGCACTTGAAACAGGGCAGTCCGGAGTCCTTGAGGGATTCAATGACCGGCGACGAAGGTCTGCTGACTACCGGGACAGCAGGCTCTGTCATGAATTTACAGGAAGAGAGCAGCAGCAGAAGAGATACAGCAGCGATCGCCCTCAGCACCATTCCGCTATTCCTTTTTCTTCTTTGGGGTGTCCTGCCCGAACAGCAGATCATATTCAATCGGGTGATGGTGCTTCAACCGTTCAGTCGAGATCTTTCCGGTTATCCAGATCCAGCTCATTGGAAAGCTTTCCGGCTTGAGGTGTTCATTATAAAAATGCCAGAACAGGATGAAGACAATAGCAAGCAGGGCCTCGTCACTGTGCATGATACCAAAGAGCTGCCAGATCCATCCGGTTGTAAATTCCGGAATAATATAGGAGACTTGCATCGGGAATGCCAGTGCATACCCGGAAAACCCGATAATGAACATACCCCAGAAAACAGCCCAGTAATCGAACTTCTGCGCGTACGAGTATTTTCCAAAGCGGGGTTTTTCCCTTGAAAGCCCGAGAAAATACATAAAATTCTTTATAACATCAAATACGTCCTTGGGAAGCGGAATAACCGTTGTTTTTAGATTAATCGTCATCCTTTTCTTCGCAAAGAGGTATGCAAGATAGATCACATGCCATATAAAGTCAAGGAGCATCGTAATCCCTGCTATCCGGTGAATAAGCCCCGCTATTTCAGCGCCGCCCCATACACGGATCCAGATGCTTGAAACCCCATGCGGTTCGTAAGCAAATTTCAGTCCCCAGCCGGTGAAACTGAGAAGGAGGAAGGTTGTAAACATGATGATATGCTGAATCCTAAAAATAATATTAAAACGTTCTATTTCCTTAGGTATTTCTTTTGTGGCAGTGGCTGCCGGGCTCATTAGTCATCCTCCTTTTTCCTGAATACTGCATCCCTGATGTCAGAGTATGCCTCAAGCAGGACGTGAATGATTACAAAGGCAAAGACACTCATGGTCAGTATGATCAGTCCTATCTCAGCGTAGTGCGGTATCGGGCCCGCCGGCTTGTGTGAAATCGCAGGAATGAATTTCTCGTTTGCCCCTTCATGGCACTTGCCGCAGGTCTGAAGTTTATTCTTACCGTATACTGGTGAGGAAGGATCATCCTTGGTTTTTATATCATGCGCGTTATGACAGCTTGAGCATACCGGCGCTTTCATATGGCCGAGGTGGAGTTTTCTGCCGTGAAAACTCTCTTCGTAACTATGAATAACATTCTTCTCAAGACCGTATTTTTCGTAGAGCTCTCTATTTCCATGGCACCTGCCACACGTCTTAACGTGGTTTCCACGGCTCACGGACGATTCCGGGTCTTCTTTCTTTCTTATATAATGTGGTGAGCCATGGCAGTCAAGGCAGAGAGCGCCGTCGGTCTCATTCTTTTCCAGGATGTTCCGTCCATGTACACTGCCGAGAACATACGTATATATTTCTTCATGACAGGCCACGCAGGCAGCAGCAGCCACTGGATCAACCGGGTGTTTTGCGGATATCTTCCCAGAGACAGCAAGCACATTCTGCGGCACCACTCCTCCCGGAGATGCATGGGGATTTTCAGAGAATTTGAAGTGGCAGTCAGTGCAGGAAAATGAGCCGTGAACAGATTCTGTGTACCTGTCTGTATCCACGTGCAATTCGATCATGTGGCCGGCCGGTGACAGGATCTTTCCTTTCATGGAGCTGTGACAGACGAGGCAATTTGCCGGCTCTTCGGAAAAACCGCTGAGAGGTGAAAAGACAGCTAGCATGAGAAATGACGCCATGAGGACTAAAGACTTTTTGTCAAACATAAGCTCCTCGTTTTGTAGGGATTAGCTATACGTGCGTACAGCCTGCATACCTTATAATTACATTTCCCAGATAAAAACAACTTCAAAGTATAAATAATTTGATAATAGAAAATCAACCGGAGATTTCATGGGTCGTACAACGGGCAAAAAGTCAGTTTTAGGTCGTGGAATAACCCACGACGGATATGCCGGCCTTCGCGGCCTTATTGAGTATGTTTTCCCGGTCCATGAGGATGCTCTTTTCTGCTTCCACAGCAAGCACCCGTGCGTGGATCTTTATCATGGCTTTCAGGGTATCCGTGCCGACAACCGGCACATCGAACCTCATATCCTGCTCGGGTTTGCTGACTTTGACAACAACAGCCCCTTTGCCGGCAAGCTTCCCCCCCCTGAGAATAGCTTCATCTGTGCCTTCGATCGCCTCGACGGCCATAACTGCCCGACCTTTAACCACAACAGTTTGTCCTACATCGAGCCTGCCGATCTCTTTTGCGATTTTCCAGCCAAATGCAATGTCTTTCCATTCTTCTTTTGAGGGTTCCTCTACTGTCAAAACACCTTCGGGGGTTAGGAGCTCTGTGCTGAAGTCAGTAGTATTTCGCAGGATGATGCCGTCTTTTTCCAGTTCCCGTGATATGGCAAGGAGGATGGCGTCATCACTGCGGTCCTTCAGGCTGAACATAACTTTGACCGCCCTCAGGTCTGGTGTTACATTACCTTTATATAAAAGTGTTTTGGGGACCTTCCCGGCCATGACAGCCTCTTTGCAGCCGGATTTTTTCAGGGTGTTAATAATCTCTCCCAGCTTGCCGACATGCACCCATGTGATCTCGTCCACAACAGACGACAGTGATTCATGAGCTAGGGGTTCCAGCCCGATCGCAACGACACAATAGCCTCTCGATCGGGCCTCTGATGCTATTGCAAGGGGTAGTTCTCCTGTTCCAGAGATAAGACCTAATTTTTTCACTATCTGCAGATCCCGCGCTTGTTCTGCTCAATGAATTCGATCAGATGCTTGATCTCATCTGTAGCAGGAAGGTCATTACGAATTTTTTTCAATGCGTCCTTAAGAGTCCTCTTTTCCCTGAAAAGGATCTTGTAGGATTTTTTGATTACGTTTATGGACGAAGTGGAAAATCCATGACGTTTAAGCCCTATAGCATTCGGTCCGAAAAGCTTGGCACGAGCACCGGATGCGACCATATACGGTGGAATGTCCTGTCCGATACCGCTGAAGCCCCCAACCATGGTATGCCTGCCGATTCTTGTGAACTGATGAATGGCTACCAGCCCCCCGATAAGTGCATAATCTTCAATAACGACGTGGCCGGCAAGTGTGGCAGCGTTTGCCATAGTTACGTTACTGCCGATCTTGCAGTCATGGGCGATATGAACATAGGCCATGAGAAAGTTGTTATCAGCGATAGAGGTGACACCGTCACCTCCCACAGACGCACGGTGTATGGTCGCGTATTCCCTGATGATGTTACTGTTGCCGATGATCAGCTTTGTTTTCTCTCCTTCATATTTTATATCCTGCGGTGGAAACCCGATACATGAGAACGGGTATATTATGCAGTTTTCTCCTATGTCAGTAACGCCCTCAACAACGATATGAGAAACAAGCCGGGTGCCTTTTCCGATGCGGACCCCTTTGTTAACAACACAGAATGGACCAATCTCTACATTTGCATCAATCTTTGCTTTCGGGTCAACAATCGCAGTTCGATGTATTTTACTTTTCATCTTTTTTCAGCTCCACGTCAGTGACCATAGCAGTAAAACCTGCTTCAGCAACCACTTTACCGTTTACTTTTGCCGTACCGGAAAATTTCCAGACGGTTCCTCTTTGCTGCATCGTCGTAATATCCATCACGAGCTGATCGCCGGGAAAGACCGGCTGTCTGAATTTGGCCTTTTCAATACTCATAAAGTAGACTGATCTGGCCTTCTTCACCCCTGATTTAAAGGCCAGTATTCCTGACACCTGTGCCATCGCTTCTATGATGAGGACACCGGGCATAATAGGCTGTCCGGGAAAATGGCCCGTGAAAAAGGGTTCATTAATTGACACATTCTTTATTCCGGTAATGCAGGTTCCTTCCTCGATGCTGACGATTCGGTCAACAAGAAGAAATGGATAGCGGTGCGGAAGCAGATCCATGATTTCATTGATATCCAGGATAACCATTATACAGTATCCCCCTTTTCTAAGGTTTTCAAGCGTTCCTCCAGTTCCTTTATTTTTCTGTTTAATTCGGGCAATTTTGCATATAATGACTGCGAGCGGAGCCAGTTTTTGTGCGGTATGGCCGGGGAGCCGGCATAGGCACCTTTTGTAACACGACCGGCAATGCCTGACCGCGCTCCTATCACAGTTCCTGATTCAACTGATGTATGATCAGCGACTCCAACCTGTCCGGCAAGCGTGACATAATTGCCAATCTCACAGCTGCCACCGATCGCAACCTGGGCAACAAGTATGGAATGTTCACCGATCCTGACATTATGAGCAATCTGCACCTGGTTATCAATCTTGGAGCCTCTGCCAATGACCGTACTGCCGAGTGTTGCACGGTCAACAGAGACATTTGCACCGATCTCAACAGCATCCTCAATGATCACATTTCCGACCTGGGGTATTTTGTGGTGCTCACCATCCTCAAACACATAACCAAAACCATCGGAACCGATAACGCTTCCGGAATGAATAATTACGCGGTCACCGATCTGAATATGTTCCCTGATGACAACCTGAGGATAAATGAGGCAGTTATTGCCAAGAGTGGTGTGCTCACCAATAAAGACCCCCGGCATAATAACAGTGCCGTCTCCGATCAACACATTGTCTGAGATATATGCGAAGGGAAAGACCGAGGCACTTCTGCTGACTACTGCTGAATCAGCTATCATTGCGGATTCGCTTATGCCGGGCCTGAATATTTTCCGGGGATAAAACTGTTCAATCGCTTTTGCAAAAGCGAAATAGGGATTCTGTACTTTTAGCTGGTCTATTGACAGATCCTCTATCCGGTCTTTAACAATGATACAGGAGGCTTTGCTTTCGTACACCTGCTTCAGGAATCTGGGAGAAGCGATAAACGAAATATCGCCTTTTGCAGCTTCTTTAATCCCTGACACACCGGTAATTACAGTGTCCGGATTACCGATAACGGTACCTTTGACAATGTCAGCAAAATCTTTCAGTTTCATAAGAACACTAAAAGGGCCCAAGCTTCAGGATGCCATATATAGATTATACACCTGATCCAGAAGCACGCCCTCATAAAACAAATAAAAGTATAAATAACATAGCAGAGAGTATGGTTTTATCTGAACGTGAGAAACTCTTACCCCGAAATGAAACCGGAACAGCGATGCCTATTTTCCTGATGCATTGTAACGCTTGAGAACTTCATCGGTTAAATCCAGTGCCTCTTGCGAGTACAGAACCATGCCGTCTGTATTCTCAAGGATAAAGGTATACCCCTGTTCTTCTCCTATTTTCTTGATAATCTTTCTGAGCTCTTTAATAATATTGGCGGTAAATTCGCCTTCCTTTTTTTTAACGTCATTCTGAGAATCAGTCACGAGCCGCTGATAATCCCTGAGCAGCCGTTCGAGCTCGGCCTCCTTGGATTTTCTGGATTCTTCAGAGAGCACTGAAGACTGTTTTTCCAGGTCTGCCCTTAATTGCTCAATGGTTTTACCCTTTTCATCTACTTTTTTCTGGATTGCATTGATCAGAAACTCCAGATCAGTCTTGGCCTTTTTCCCTGATTCCGATTCATTGAGCGCCTTGATCAGATTAACAAAGCCAATTTTCATATCTGCAGCATACAAAGGCTGTACAGACATAAAAAGAGTAATAAGCATAAACAAACAAAAAACTTTTTTCATATTTCTTCTCCTTTTTTAAAAAAAGCTTCCAAATGCAATTTCGAGTCTGCTGGAATCTTCATCAGGTTCCTTATCAATATTATACCCCCATTCAAGCCTGATCGGCCCCATGGGGGAAATCCAGCGGACACCCACTCCAGCGGTATACCTGAGTTCGCCAAAATCTTCAAACTCATCGTAGGCATTCCCCGCATCAAAAAATATGACTCCCTTGAGCTTCAGATCCGACACAATGGGGAAAATAAATTCAGTATTAAAGATCAATTGCTCTGTTCCTCCGATCTCATCTCCAGTCAGCGGGTCTTTGGGACCTGCATCTCCCCATTCAAGTCCTCGTACTGTGTAGATTCCACCCACATAGAAGCGTTCATACAGAGGCAGCTCGTCGTCGGAGATACCCCGCGCGTATCCAAAGCGTCCCCGTACCATAAACGTAAACCTTCCGATAGGGAAATACCATCCAGAGTCAATTGTGCCTTTAATAAATGACAATGAGCCCCCAAGCCCCGCATAGGTTACGACAATCGAATTTCGTGACCCGGCCGTAGGATCAATGAAATTGTTTCTTGAGTCTCTCACCAGGGAGGGGGTAATACTGCTTACCGTGTTTGTTCCTTCCTGGTCCTTAATGATAATTGACGCGTCGTCATCTACATTTTCAATAGTGGCACGCTCATATCTATAGGATACATTGCCTCTCCAGTATTCTCCAAAGTTCCGCCCAAAACCAATATACCCACCTTTAGCTTCTTTGTCGTACTCGATATATTCACGCTCTGAGCGATATATACCTGTGGAGAAACTTATCGGTCTGTCGAATATCCAAGGATCCTTGAAGGAAAGTTCATAGAAATTACTTTCTCCGCCTAGCTCCCCTTTTAGTTTCAGGTACTGGCCCTTTCCAAACAGGTTTCCCTGTGTTATTTCGACCGTCCCGACAAACCCGTCTAGCGAACTGTACCCGCCGCCGACGCTCAAAAAACCGGTCTGACGTTCCTTAACCTTCACCTCCAAATCAACGATTTTTTCTTCGGACCGTGGCTTTGGAACCATCTGAACAGATTCAAAAAAGTTAAGGTTATTTATCCGATCATAGCTTCTCGTTATCTTTTTGCCGTTGTAGGTTTCGCCTTCGTTTATCCTGACTTCTCTTCTGATTACCTTATCCCGTGTTTTGGTATTACCAGAGATTTCTATTCTTCCGATGTTAAACCGGTCACCCTCATTGATGATCAGGGTAACTGCAGTGCTTCGGACATCATCATCGGTGACAAGATCCGGGACTACCGATACAAGGGCGTAGCCATTTTCAGAATAGATTTCCGAAATTGAAGCCATATCTTTTTCGAGGGAGGCCTTGCTGAATATGTCCCCGGGTAACAGGGCAATTCTGCTTTTAATGGTATCATTGTCAAATACCGTGTTTCCCTGAACAGCGATTGAAGCTACAGAAAACTGCTCACCTTCTGCAACCCTGACTTTTATGGTCATCTTGTTCTCCTCTTTATCTACCGAGAGGTCCGGCTCTGCAACAATAGCCTTTATATACCCATGATCAAAATACAGATTTTTTATCTTTTGCATATCATTTTCAAGCTGGGCGCTCTTGTGATACCCCGATGACGAAATAAAGGAAAATATCCACCACTCTTTCGTATCCATGACCTTCTTGATCTTCCGGGATGATATGGCGTTATTCCCTTCTATGATGATATCCTTGATCCGTATTTTTTTGCCTTCATCGATCTGAAAGGTCAGACTGACCTCGTCTTCAGAAATCGTATTGATCACTGGTACAATGTTGGAGAGCCAATAGCCCTCTTCTTCATAGTGATATTTAATCCGTGTGGCATTATCCTGAATCAGAACGGTATCAGCTATTGAACCGGGAGCAATGGTTATTTTCTCGCTGAGCTTTTCATCATCGACCTCTTCATTTCCTTCAAATGCTACGGTTACAATGACCGGCTTTTCTTTGACGATATAGATTAACTTTGCACCACCTTCAAATGCCTCAATCTCTACCCGCACATCATCAAAATACCCCATTCTAAAAATCGATTTAATATCTTCGTTGGTCTGTTCCTGCGAAACTGGTCCGCCAATGGACTGAGAAATCTTTGCCCTGATTGCCCCCTCTTCTATGCGCTTGAGGCCCTGAATTTCTATGGCTGTAATAAAGGGAACCCTCTGGGCATAAGCCGTATAAACCATAATAAAAATGATAATCACGCTTAATAAGAGACGAGTTTTATGCATTAAGCCCCTGCACCACTATAATTAATCTTGATAAAACTCGATAAGTATACCATTAATAGTGGGCGGAAATAAATAAAAAATATTGACATTAAACCATTTTCTTGAAAATACAGGTATCAGGTTAATAAATAATTATGATTTACAAATTAATTTTTTTTATTTGACCATTAGATAAGAGGTGTTTTAAGCTTGTTAGCACTGCTTTTCCTGTTTTAAAAAGCTTCTTAAAATCATAATAAAGGAGGATGCTATGAAGAAGTATGACACGCCTATGCTGGATGAGTTGGAAAAAGGGCCGTGGCCGAGCTTCGTGACAGAGATGAAAAAGGCCGGCAAAAAGAATGAAATGGCGAATGATGCTGTGGGACATCTCGAAAAGTGTTTTACGACGAAAGTGGGATACTGGAAGCACGGTGGTATCGTGGGTGTTCTCGGATATGGGGGCGGCGTTATCGGACGATATACAGAACTGGGTGAGGAATTTCCTGGTGTGAAACATTTTCATACGGTGAGATTAAATCAGCCGAGCGGATGGTTTTATACATCCAAGGCCCTGAAAGAAATCTGTGACATATGGGACAAGTACGGCAGCGGATTGACCAATATGCATGGTTCGACCGGTGATCTTGTTCTGCTCGGAACGACAACGGATGCTCTTGAGCCGCTGTTTGCAGAGTTCTCGTCACGCGGCTGGGACCTTGGTGGTTCAGGTTCAGACATGAGGACACCGAGCTGTTGTATTGGGCCTGGCCGCTGTGAGTGGACCAATTACGATACCCTTGATCTTATATACAATCTGACCCAGGAATTTCAGGACGAGCTTCACCGTCCCATGTTTTCCTATAAATTCAAGATAAAAGCAGCAGGCTGTGCGTGTGACTGTGTTGCGTCCATTGCCCGCGCAGACCTTTCGATCATTGGCACCTGGAAGGGTGATATCCAGATTGACCAGGCCGAAGTGAAGAATTATGAAAAGAATGGCATGGATATCAACGGCGAAATTGTCAGCATGTGCCCGACACAGTGCATGAGTTATGACGGCACGGCGCTGACGATCGATAATTCTGAATGTAACCGGTGTATGCACTGCATCACACGGATGACAAAGGCTTTACAACCGAGCGGAGAAAGAGGAGCCACACTCTGTATCGGCAGTAAGGCACCGATTGTTGTCGGGTCACTGCTCTCATGGGTTATTGTTCCCTTTATCAAGCTTGAGCCGCCGTATACAGAACTGAAAGACCTTATCCGCAAGATATGGGATTGGTGGGATGACAATGCCAAGCCGAGAGAGAGAATCGGTGAGGTTATAGAGATGAAAGGTATGCGGTCTTTCCTTGAGGCGATTGGGGTGGAGCCTCAGCCTCAGCAGATAAAGGAACCAAGAAAAGACCCGTTCATGTTCTACACTGAGGAAGATATTGCAAAGTTCAAGGCGAATGAAGAAGAAGAAAAGAAGACCGGAAAATATAATTTCTAATATAAGGAACAGATTAATAAAGGAGGATATGCAAGATGGCATTACCAGAAAGAAAAACAGACATAGGCCCGCCTCATTATGAGCAGTTTTTGCCGCCGGTCATTAAGAAAAATTACGGCAAATGGAAATATCATGAAGAGCTGTCTCCTGCTGTTATGGTGCATATTGGAGAAAGCGGTGACAAGCTCTGGACGGTGCGGGTTGCATCTCCAAGAATTCTGGCTACTGACACCATCAGGGAGATCTGTGACATTGCTGAGAAATACTGCGACGGATATCTCCGTTTTACGTCGAGAAATAACATTGAGTTTCTCATTTCAGATGAGAAACAGGTTGAGCCTCTTCAGAAGGAACTGAAAGACAAGGGGTATGT
>CP070737.1:1828445-1875705 GCA_020347665.1 Nitrospiraceae bacterium | reverse complement strand
ACCTTGGAGCAGAGCCTGGCCGAAGGCAACGTGTCCTGTATATTTGAATTCCCCGTGCAATAGTGGGTTTTCTACTACCCCTGTAGGTTTTCCAGTGTTCTGATCAATAATGCCAGATCATCCGAATCATGATCCGAGGTTACTGTCAGTCGTAACCGTGGCGTATCAACGGTCGGCGGCCGTATCGCAGGTACATATATCCCCTGTTTGAACAGCTCCGATGCTATTCTGGTGGTATCCGGGATAGTCCCGGTCATGATCGGTATGATCGGCGATGCACTCTTTTTTATATCATAGCCCAGGCGACTGAGGCCTTCTGCTAGTTGTTTCCTGTTCGTCCAGAGTTTTTGTATCAGGGAGCCTCCTTTTCTCACAAGATTGAGTGCCGTAAGAGATCCGGAGATGACGCATGGGGGAAGGGCTGTGGAAAATATAAGGCTGCGGGCTGTCTGGGATATCCAATGAATCGTTTCTTTGCTGCCAGCGACGAAAGCACCATACGAGCCCAGGGCCTTCGAGAATGTGCCCATCTGGATGACCCAGGGCTCTGACGGGAGATTGAAATGGTTTCGGGCGCCTCTACCGTCTCCAAGAACCCCAGTCCCATGCGCATCGTCCAGATACAGCAGAACTCCATATCCACGACAAATCTGATAAATGTCGCCAAGCGGCGCGAGGTCACCGTCCATGCTGAAAATGGAGTCTGTAATAATTACCTTCCTTTGCCCCTGTTCTTTCCTGACGAGTTCTTCAAGCATGGTGATGTCGCCATGTCTGTAGATAACGGTCTTTGCCCTGCTTAACCTGCACCCATCTATGATGCTTGCATGATTCAGTTCATCGCTATAAATTACATCACCTTCACGTGCGATTGCCGGTATCATACCGATATTTGCCGCATAACCGGAATTAAACACCCGTGCGTCCTCAGTGCCTTTGAAATCTGCGATTTCGGCCTCAAGTTTCTCGTGTAAGACGGTTCCCCCGGCAAGCAGTCTCGAAGCTCCAGAACCAAAACCATATGTATCAAGCACTGCTTTCACCGATGCGACAACGAGAGGATGGTGAGAAAGGCCGAGATAGTCATTAGAGGAAAAATTGATATATTTTTGGCTACCGATTGTGACCCGTGCTCCCTGAGCAGACGCTCGCGACACTACCTGACGCACCAGATTCTTCTGCAAAAGATTATCCAGCTCTTCCCGGAACACCTCTAGATTGTATCACATTTGAGGATTGTCACAACGGGTAATATGTATTGTTCCCTGAATAGTAATACTCATTCTGTCTGCGTTGTGGCAGATGAAGAAAAAGGGATGACGAACGTCATCCCTTTCCCGTGTCATGAAAGGCATTCTTTTGCTATTTCTTTTTGGTTTTCTTGGAAGATTTTGAAGCAGTCTTTTTTGAGGATTTTTTCGCTGTCTTGCACTTACTGCTTTTTGATTTGCAGGCCATTGCATAACCTCCTTTTGTCATTTTCTCATTCAAAATATCATGGTTTTGGGATGATGTCAAACAAATACAGAATATTGTAAATTCTGAATTCCAGAGATATACTTGTTATGACTATAAATTGTTTTCTGTGCAGAGCATGCTGTCATGAGCTGCGGATCTGATACAATGGAAAAAGGAGGTGTCGAAGGAATGAACGTGTGTGCATTATGCAATAAAATGATTGTTATCGATAAATATTTTTCAAGAAGTGCAACCTGTCCTTCATGCAGCGGTGATCTTCATATATGTTTCAACTGCACATTCTACTCAGAGTCTTCACATAATAAATGTGTCGAGCCAAAGGCAGAATTCCAGAGAACAAGAGATAAGGCAAACTTTTGCGATTATTTTATCTTTATGGACAGTGATCAGGCGACTTCGAAAACAGATAAAAATGATGTGAAGAAGAAATTTGACGATCTCTTCAGGCAATAAACGTGCATCGCATCGATTCAGTCCGCAGGTAATTGCATGTGCTCCCCCGGACTTATTCTCTTTCATTCGAAGCCGCTTCATGAACGATTATTGTGCTCAAGCGGTAAAACCATGTAGGCTCACTACAGCACGAATGAAAGGCAGGCCGTATCGTTCCTTTCAATGGGGAATCTGACCTAACACGAAAGAGTTATAAAGGGTCACATCTGTACTCTTGTCCCTTGGATCGCTTAGTGATAAAAAAATTATTTCTTTATTGCGTCTTTTAAAGCTTTGCCTGCTGAAAATTTCGGCGATTTACTTGCGGGAATGTTTATGGACTGACCCGTCTTTGGATTACGACCTTTTCTTGCTTTTCTTTTTGATACTGAAAAAGTGCCAAATCCTACCAGGGTGACCTTCTGGCCCTTCTTTAATGTTGATTTTATTGCATCCAACATTGTATCTAGTGCCCGTGAAGCATCTGCTTTACTAAGGCCTGCGCCAGAAGCTATCTTGTCGATGAGCTCTGCTTTCGTCATTCTTCTCCCCCCTTTCGTACCTATGGCCTGAAGAAATACAAGGAATGAAATAACAGTATCAAGAACTCAAAATTTTGTCAAGGGCAAAAAGTCGGCGCTACGCATAACGAATTATGATGTGATTTATTCGGGGTGATTTTTGTACTAAATATCGTAGTGAGGAAATTCCTGAACTTTTACGCTGACGTGAGACATGCAGCTGGTAAGAATGCCGATGGCTGTATATACTTTTCAAGCATTCGTTTCATGCCGTTTTATCCATTATGAACGGTCCCCTCTTCATTGCAAGAACATTGGTGGATCTGCACAGTACTTCTTGGGCAGAAACATTCTATGGTTGATAGCTTTGTATCCAATAGTAACGCTGTCAGAACCATTTTGTTTTTCATGGATACATGATTTAACGCGAAAATATTCTAGATGATTTCTTTATAACGATTTAGCTCCCTGGCACACATGTTGCAAGAAACATATATTAAAAAACGTAGAGCATGGTGTAAAAAAATGAGGCGTATCATTTCAACAAGAGATTATCCGCTCAACGGGACTGTCTCGCTATTTTGGTCTTTGTTTGATGGAAACCAATCTGTCGAAGGAAAGGCGAAAATACGATCCCATACAATCTCCATGCTCTTTAACTGCTTCACAACAGAGGGCATTCAAACAATCAAATCGTTCAGGGATACGCTCTTTCATACTCCTGGAAGCTCGTACAGGTGTTCCTGTGGCAGAAAGATTTCACACTATCCATGATCTGTGTTTCATGAACCAGCGAACGGTTACTATAACAGAGTTCTACCGGATTAGCTGTATTCCTCTCATTACTCGAAACAGCGGAGTATACCCTGGCGACAATGACTTCCATAGACAGGACATTATGGTAGGAGAAACTGGAACAAGAGAAATAACGGGAAATAACGCACACACTTTTGAAGCAATGAATCCTGCGTTAGCCGTGCGAATCGCTCATTATCTGCGTCGGTCAACACGAAATTATCTGGAACTGGCTTTTCCCGTAATCCTCTCTGTGACAGAACCATGGTTCCTGTGAACATGCAGGTATTCGTCACAGCATGAATGTGCTCGTAGAGCATATTTTTATAGCTTTCTTTAAAAAAGAAAAGGATATATAATTAACGTTAGTTTTTTTTATTATGAATGCCGATCCATTGAACATCGAGAACTTTTCAGCTTTGCAGAAAATAATGGCGGAACTTGCCGCTATCAGAATTTCTTTTTATAACAGCAAGGGGGTACCTCTTTCCCCTCCTTCAGATGAAGATCCTGTCCTTTCGATCATAACCAGTATTCCCGAGGGCAGAACAGAGTATTATACTTTCATTCAGAAATCAATTAGCACTGCTCTGGCAGAAAGGGAAATGAAAATTTCTCAAGCTCCTTCAGGACAATATCTTTTTTTTATCCCCTGCATCGTTGGCAATAGATCTCTGGTTCTTGTAGGAGGTGCATTTTACCATTCAATACATAGTTTCCACGAATTTATTCTAAGAAATGCAGCTAAATATAACATATCGTACGCAAAGATAGATGAACTTTCTAAAGGAATTCTTATTGCCGATCATAACAAAATATTGAGAATTTCAAAATATGTCCGACAGCTGTTTGCTGTTTCCGTGAAGAGTATATATGACAAAAAAATATATGGTGAAAAATATAGCCGGACAAAGACAATACTGAGTCTTTTATCAAATATCGAAGAGAATGTTTCTCTGAACTATATGTATACCTCGGTATCAGATATGCTCATTTATCTTTTTAATGTTGATTCACTCTCATTTGCAGAAGATGTGCACACGGGGATTACATCCGTTTTTCCCGCGGGAAGAATGAAGGAATATCTCGACACTTTCTTCCTTGCAAAGAATTCAACTATTTTATCTGAAACGATTGTTACCGGTCGCCCTGTTTATTGTGATGATACTGAAGAACTGCGTAAGCTTATGCTGCATGATCACATTACTTCGATTCATATTTTTCCGATGTTCATGAAAAACACAAAGAATAAATTTCTCATCCTGTTTAACACAAAGCTTGAGACGCAGGATGAAGAGGATATTTTTGAAATCTGCAAATATATGCATTTCGTCGAGAACTTCCTCTGTCTTCGTAATGCGTATGAAAACAGGGAAAAGGTATTGAACTCCCTGGACCTCGCTTGTTCGGAATTAAAACTGACATTTGAAAGGCCTGATACACTCTATAGGTCTATCGTGGAAACTGCTACCAGGCTTTCGAGCGCTGAGAAGGGATCGCTTCTGCTTGCAGAGAGTGACACTGAACTAAGAGTTAAAGCGGTATACGGCATGAACGAAGTGGATGTGCAGGATTTGAAAATTAAAATAGGTGAAGGTATTGCAGGTAAAGTGTTTGAAGAAAAAGTTCCCATTATGTGTCATGACATCGAACGGGACTTTTCTGTTAAAAGAAAGTCTAAGTATAAGACATCATCTTTTATAAGTCTTCCCCTGAACGTTGGTGAGGAAACAATAGGTATACTGAATCTTTCCGATAAAATTAGTGGGGAGATATTTCGGGATGAGGATTTGCGGCTGTTGCATTCTTTTGCTGACTTTGTGTCGATTGCCCTCAAGGGCTCGAGCTATTATAGTCTGGCTGAAGAAATGAAGGAGCTTTCCATTACTGATCCTCTGACAGGTCTTTACAACAGACGGTATTTTCAGGAGCGATTATTGGAAGAAATTGAGCGGTCAGAACGTTATGACCTGCATTGTTCCCTTTGCATCATTGACATTGACGATTTTAAATTATATAACGACACGGAAGGACATCTTTCCGGAGACGGAATATTGCAGAAGGTATCACAACTCGTTCATGAATCTCTTCGAACGGTAGATGTCTTTGCCCGGATAGGAGGGGAAGAGTTCGCTGTCATTATGCCGCAGACCGACAAGCTTGAAGCCTACTTTGTTGCAGAACGAATTAGGAACTCAATAAGAGAGCGGATAGAACAGACCTGGAATGTTTATCCGAAAAAGAATATTACCGTAAGCAGTGGTATTTCCAGCTCTCCAAGTGATGGCATTACTCCCCAGAAATTAATACTGAATGCGGATAGGGCCCTCTATAGAGCCAAGATGAAAGGTAAGGATAGAACTATTGTCTGGGAAGAAAAAGAGCAGTGACCTCATGCAACGGGTAGTAGAGGTCGCGATTTCAACTGGGCTATGTTAGAAGTCGAACTGAAGATTCTTGAAATAAACAGAATGTTCGTAGAGAAAACGCTCAGCTCTCTTGGCGCACAGAAAGTTTTTGATGGGGAAATCCATTCCATATATTATGACAACAGTGGTAAAGACATAAAGAAGACACAAGGAACACTTCGTTTAAGAAGAAAGGGAGATCAGACACTGCTTACTTTTAAGCAGTACGTTGACAACAAGGAAGCAAAAGTCCGACGAGAACATGAAGTTGAGATTTCTGATTTTCATGCGGTTCGTTCAATTATAGAAGCCATTGGTTTTTCAGTATGGCTCGACATAAAAAAGCACCGCACGTCCTATGCATATAACGGTTTGCATTTCGAAATGGATAAATATCATGGCCGGTTTGAACACGTGCCTGAATTTCTCGAGGTCGAGGGGCCGGATATCGGGTCAGTGCGCAAGGGCATTTCCTTACTCGGTTTTACAGAGCAGCAGTGCAGGCCGTGGGATACCATGCAGGTGATCAAGCATTATTCAGATCAGAATCGATGAAATATATCTGGATTCATCAGAGACCCCGCCAAGGTATTTGGTAATGATGTAGCACATTTCGCTGAATCTTGCCATATTGTTTTACTTCTGATATCTTAGAAACAAACATATCACGGGAGATGGTAACCATTGAGTGTAACGAAATGTCTTGTTTCTCTGCTGCTGGTGTATCTTCTAATCGCATGTACCGCTCCTGAGGTAAAGAATTATGAAACACCGGAAAGTTCGGCATTTTATGATTTAGGGGTTGCGTATCTCAATGAAAACAAAATACAGAAGGCGTTTGTTGAATTTCAGAAGGCATATAGCATTAATCCGAGCGATAAGAGGATTCTCAATGCTATCGGTATCATATACCTGCTCCATTTTGATGATACTCCAAAAGCCATAAGTTTTTTTGAAAAGGCAGTAAATCTTGATACGACGTATTCCGAGGCATACAACAATCTCGGTTTTGCGCATGAAAGTCTCGGTAATTTTGAAACAGCCATATCATATTACGAGAAGGCTGTTGCCAACCTTATGTATGCCACACCTGAAAAGGCCTATATTAACCTGGCAAATGTCCACTACAGGCTTGGGAAATATGACTTAGCTATTGCGGCAATTAGAGAAGCCTTGAAAAGAGCGCCAACGCTCAGCATTGCTTATATGAAACTTGCGCTCTGCTATAACGCGCTCGGCAGATATGGTGATGCATCGACGGCTTTGTCCAGTGCTATTGTGCTTGATCCTCTTTATCAGGGAGATGTGAATAGAGCTATTGAGGAATTAACAGACATGGAGATGAGGGCCAGTGGTTACGAACAGCAGGATATCAGGGATTATTTGGAGATATTGAAGTACTAACGTGTTCTTTCCGCGGCATTCCCTCGTTTGATTTTTTGATCTCACATCAAGTATTTTATATTTTACGGGGCGTAGCGCAGTCTGGCTAGCGCACCTGCCTTGGGAGCAGGGGGTCGGAGGTTCAAATCCTCTCGCCCCGACCATAAGAGATGCCTGGAAAAGGGAAAACAATAAATAACTCAGAAAGGTTAATGATATGAAAAAGCAGATGCAAAATAAGTGGTTGTTTTTCATGGTTTGTGCAACGCTGGTTCTTCTTATGCAGAATGCCTTTGCCGAAATTGAGTGGTCAGCAAAAAAACAGGTGCCGATTGATGCTGCGCCTTTGGACAGTGCCCTTTCGGAAGATGCGACCTTGATGTTTATACTCACACCCGGAAAAATACTGGTTTACTCAATTGCCCAGGAAAAAGTGGTAAACCGTATTCCCGTTGACAAATCCTTCGATAGACTGACATTTTCACCAAAGCAGAACAGACTGATTGTAACGAGCAGCTCGAAAAAAACGCTGAAGATAATCCAGCTTGAATTCGTTTGGAATATCGATATCACCGGACTACCATATAAAGGTCAGAAAAATGCTCCTGTTACGATTGCGGTTTTTAATGACTATCAGTGACCATACTGCAAGCGGCTTGAGCCGCTTCTCCAGCAGGTGCTGGAAAAATACCCAAAGGACGTAAAACTGGTCACCAAGCACTTCCCTCTGCCAAGCCACAAATTTGCACGCCAGGCCGCAACTGCCGCCCTTGCTGCGGATAAACAGGGGAAATTCTGGGAATTCCACGAAAAGATATTCGAAAACTCGAAGAGCCTGAGCGATACAAAAGTGCAGGAAATAGCAAAAGAGCTGAAGTTGGATGAAGCTCAGTTTAACAAGGACCTGAAAGACCCTGCCATACAACAGCTCATAAGCAGAGATGTTAATAACGGGCGGCAGGCAGGTGTTCGTGGAACACCAACGATATTTGTGAACGGAAAACGGCTTCAGAACAGGAGCATGCAGGGTTTCCAACAGATAATAAAGACTGAATTACAGAAGAAAAAATAGCACAAGTTATTGTATTTCTCTAAAACAGTGCCATTCGAGAATGTACTCTGAAAGCGGATTATTTATAGTAATAATCCGCCTTGTCCTGTTATAACTTTCTGATTTCCATTTATATCACCTTTGCGATACGGTAACAGTTTGCTTGTGTTGAGCATTTGATATACTTTTTTCATGGATATTCCACAGAGAAAACTGGGAAAAACAGGCATCGCTGTAACCATACTCGGCCTGGGCGGAGAGGGTATCCTCAGGACCGTTGGCTATGATAAAGAAGCGTATGCATTGATTAACAGGGCCCTGGATTTGGGAGTTAGCTACTTTGAGTCGGCGAGAGCCTATGCAGATAGTGAATCCTATTACGGCAGTGCCCTGAAAGAACGAAGACGGGATATATTTCTTACGAGTAAATCGCATGCCCGTAGCAGAAAAGGGGCATTGCTTCATCTTGAAGAGACACTGAAGAACATGGATTCGGATTTTCTCGATCTGTGGCAGATTCACGACGTGAGGACAGATGAGGAAATCGAAGAAATCTTCGGGCCGGAAGGTGCTATTGAGGCCTTTGTCGAGGCTCGGGAAAAGGGGTTGGTGCGGTTCATAGGCATTACTGGACACCATAATCCCACGATAACAAAACGATGCATCGAGTCGTTTGACTTTGATACAGTGCTTGTTCCGATCAATCCGGCAGAACCTTACCAGAAAAGCTTTATTGCCGAGATTATTCCAATCGCAAACAGAAAGAAAATGGGCATTATCGGCATGAAGATCTATTTAAGGGGAATGGCATCAAGGCTGCAAAAGTATGTATCAGTGGAGTCTTTTTACCGATACGCGCTTTCTCATCCGATTTCAACCGGCGTTATCGGGTGTGATTCAATCGAGCAGCTTGAACAGAATGTATCTTTCGCTGAATTATTTGAGCCGCTTGATGATACAGAAAAAAGGGAACTCGAAGCTATAGTAGCTCCATACGCCCGACAGCTAATGTATTATAAGCCATAAAGAATGATATCTCAGGCTTCTCAGAAAAATTATTTTACATCATCTCCAGTGGCCGGGGACCCATTTCCATCCCCAGGGCCCTTTCCTGAGATGACCGGGCACCCAAGCGGTGGCTGTGTATGGACTACACACGCTGAAAGAGACGAAAAAGCTATAATTATATGATTAGCACTGAAAATATTCTTCTGTTCATGCTTAACTCCTTATTGTATAAGACAAGAATATCACGAAAAGGTTTAAAAAAATCTGTTACACTTATATAAAAAGTTTCGGTTTTACAAATGAAATCTCTGGATAAAAAAAAGGATTTAAAAGAGATTCTGCGTCGATTAAAAAAAGAGTTCCCAGCACCGCAGACAGCACTACAACATAAAAGCCCTTTTGAGCTTTTGGTTGCAACGATCCTTTCTGCACAGACGACTGATGTTCATGTTAATAAAGTTACCGGAACACTTTTTAAAAAATACCGGTCAGTGAAAGATTTTGCCGATACTCCTCTGGAAAGCCTCAAAAAAGATATCAAATCAATAAATTTCTTTAATAACAAGGCAAAAAACATTCAGGTATCGGCAAAGCTGATAATCGATACGTTTGGAGGCAGGGTGCCCCAAACGATGGAGAAACTCACGAGTCTGCCGGGTGTAGCCAGAAAAACAGCCAATATTATTCTTTCGAATGCCTTTGGTATACACGAAGGTATTGCAGTAGATACCCATGTGAAAAGGCTTGCCTTCAGACTCGGGCTTACAGGACATACAGACCCGGTTAAGATTGAACAGGACCTGATGGCTTTAGTGCCCAGGAAAGAGTGGGGCACGATATCACATCTGCTCATTTTCCATGGCAGAAAGACCTGCCAGGCGAAAAAGCCCAATCATAGCCAGTGCGTTCTGTATGATATCTGTCCTTCAAGAGAGATATAGCAGGAAGAGATAGTATTAAGGAAAGAAATGGTCTGCCCAAAATGTGGATTTGAGCAACCTGATAGTACTGCAGAGTGTTTCAGGTGTGGCATAATTTTTCAAAAATATCATATGAGAGAAAAGAGAAGCGACAAAGAATCCTCGTTTCCGCTCTATTTTGACGATTCTCTCAGACAAAGAACACAGAATAGGGGACTCAAGGCCATTGCACAGGACGTTCTTTTCACTGTTAAACCTGAGATTCATATCCTTTTTTTTGTCGGAAGAGTTGTTCTTTTACTCATAATTGTCATATGGGGAATCTCCTTTATTGTTAATCCGATGGCGAGCAATTACGCAGGAAGAAGTTTTATGCATATGGTGAATCTCCCGTTCCATGAGGCCGGACATATCATCTTCAGTCCATTTGGAAAGTTTATCAGTACGCTTGGCGGAAGCCTGATGCAGGTTTTAGTTCCTCTGATATGCATAATTGTCTTTCTGGTAAAGACGCGTGATGCCTTTGCTGCCACGGTTTCTCTCTGGTGGTTGAGTGAAAGTTTGATGGATCTCGCACCGTATATTAATGATGCGAGAAGCCTGCAGCTGGTATTGCTTGGTGGGGTGACTGGCCGCGACGTAGAGGACTACCATGACTGGGAATATATTCTTCGCAGGCTCGGTATGCTTGAATGCGATCATATTCTTGCTACGATTGCCCATATCTTTGGAATAGTACTCATGCTTTTGGCTTTTGCCTGGGGAGGATATCTGCTCTTTAGGCAGTATGAAAACATTGAAACCAGTTGAAAAGAGAATTAAAGCGTTTATCGTACAACCTGTAATGAAAAGGATTCGGCATGCATAAAACAACAGATAAACTCTGGACACGGCTCCTGCCGGATGATCCTGTGAAATTAGATAGGCAAGAATGGATGCAGCATGGCGGCAAGTGGATTATCTTTGACCGAAAGGACAGAATTATGGCATTGGGCGAAAAGCTCGTGCCTCTGATTGATTCCGGAGAGATACAGAGTGCCAAATACTGGAATAAAGATCCCAGTGCCATATGTGTCTATTCTCTTGACAGGGACAGGGAGAAGGTCTGGGATATTCTCAGGAAACTGGGTGCGGGGGACACCAAGGTATGGGAGTATGATTATGCCACGGGAAAGAATCTGCAGAATCCTGTTACTTTTCTGTATTCCTGGTTTTCTAAATTCAGAACGATTATTCAGAGCTATGGTGTTGCCGGAACGATACAGCTTATCAATGAAATACTGAAATCAGAAGAAGATGAGTCGCAGACGACGAAATCGAAGAAAAGCTGATACAATGTACATGATCTGTTTTTTTCCTAAATGCGGACCTCCGAGAGATCGGATTCAGGTGATACGGTTATCAATGGCAGGACAAAACTGAAAGTACTTCCCTTATCGGGCCGGCTTTCGACCCAGATGGCTCCTTTATGTCATGCAACCAGTTTTTTACTTAATGCCAGATCCAGGCCGGTACCACCGTATTTTTTCGACGGTAATCAATGCTACCTCAGATTTGCGGGACTACCCCCAGTCGTATTGCGTTCACAACGTAATCGGATTATGGATTTCACCTTTGAAAGCATTAGCCTGGAAAAATCACTTTCTTCCTGTAACAGTCAATCCTATAACTTATAAAAATATGAATATTTCAACCTCAAGTCATAATATGTCACATTTTTGTGTTATATGACGCTATTTCAAAAATTAAGATAATCGATTACTCCTTTCACCAAATCACAAATCCTTGTTTTTAATATCCAATACCAAGTTGAATGATTTCCAATCTTAGTGGTATGTTTATTGCTAAAAAGTATGGATAACAATGCTATAGAAAGAGGTAGAGATGATGGAGAATCAGGTTGGAGGATATTTTGAACAGGGCAGTTGCTTAATGGAAAAAATAGAAAAAAAAATATTACTGATAGAACCAACAAATACCTTTGCCCAATTTGCAATGATGATATTGTCCAGGCTTGGTTATAAGGTTTCGCACAGTACAAGTGTGGCATCAGCAATCGAAATGATTAAGATAGAAATGCCTGAACTTGTCATCTCTGAAACGAAGCTTCAAGATAATAATGTGCTCGAACTTTGTAAATTTCTAAAAAAAGACTCTACAGTATCTAATATACCAATAATAATTATTTCAACCGATGGTTTATCTGAAACCAGGCAGACTGTATTAGACAGTGGTTGTGTTGATTACGCTACAAAACCTGTTAGCATTAGAACTTTAAATGCTCTGATAGAAAAACACCTGCCGATGCATAATAAACGCCGTCATATTAGAGCTGAGATGCAAATCACTGCAGTCGTCAACGATGGTTCTCAATCTGTTCAGTTAAAAACTCTGAACGTCGGAGAGGGAGGACTTTATCTGGTAACAGAACAACCGTATGCTGTAGGAACTATACTTTCTATAACCCTGTCATTGCCAAATCTAAAAAATCCGCTTGAGTTAAAAGGGGAGGTTTTATACATTAATAAAGCTTCAACACATCCCCGTCCAACAGGAGTCGGTATCAAGTTTGTCGAATTCGATCAAAATACATCAATATTATTCTCATATTACCTCGAGGGATATCTCTCTGACTTCCAGCCCTTATCTCCAGTAGGTCCGTAAGCTTTTAAGTTTTGTTCCACTGTGCCATGGGATGCTTACCGGAAGTGATTACTCATCAGTGAGATTAAGATCTTTTATAATCACCAAATATTAATGGATGCAATTTGCGTACTTGTTAGATATAAAAAAACAACAGTTAAGCAAGAAATCGTTTAATAAAGTGGTTTGTCATTTTTTCCTTATTTGTTTTCAACAGGGAATCCTGCTTTTACCCATCCATTCCATCCACCTTTTATTACCGATACCTTTGTGAAACCCATTTTCATAAGCCTGCGTGCCACACGGGCACTAGTCTTTTCAGACGGTCAGGCTCAATACAACACTATATTCTTATCTCTAGGATACTTTTTGGCCCACGATGCCTCCTCTGTCATAGGATCTTCACGGACCGCACCTTTTATTTTTTGATCGCTCTGTTGCCAGTTCCTATCCAAACGGACATCAATTAATATTGTATCAGAATCATCAAGAAGGTCTTTTGCCTCCTCTGTAGTTATCCTTTCTACTTTGCTCGTCATTTGTTTATCCATAGAAGAACAACTTATAAATACAGCCGATAAAGCAAAACTTAACAATAATAAGATTCTCAGTAATGACGAACGCATAGTTAAACCTCTTTTCTTAGTAAGAATTATTAATTGAAACTCACGTTCTTTTGAGGTGTTTTTCAAGCTCGTATCAGCAAAAAGCTTTTGTGATCTGGACCCTCTATTTTTGATCTTAAGTTAGCGATTATCAAATGTAATCCGCAATCGAATCCATTATATCACATGTAAGGGATTCACAAAAAATTGACAACTTGATTAGAAGAGGAAGAAAGTGAAAGCTCGAGTGAAGCAAAAACGTAGCAGAAAGCAGAAAAATAGGCAGAAAGCCACGCTTTACTGATTGGCGGGTAAATAGAGG
The DNA here is from genome assembly GCA_020347665.1 of Nitrospiraceae bacterium. Taxonomy (GTDB): domain Bacteria; phylum Nitrospirota; class Thermodesulfovibrionia; order Thermodesulfovibrionales; family UBA6898. The sequence goes on along the minus strand of CP070737.1, from coordinate 1,862,138 downwards.
AAAAGATATAAAAACTCAGAATGCTAAATATTAAATTAAAGCAGTCAGTTAACTGTAAACTCAGGCCAGAGGCCATGTTACAGAAATTACCCAGTTAGATTTTTTTGTCTTATTCCACTTCTCATCATAATGGCATATAATATAAGTAGAAAGGGGGTGGGGAGATGATTATCCAGGATATAGCTCTTTTTAAGGGAGTAGATAGCAAGGTTTCAGATGAGATTGCAAGCATCAGTTCTGAAGAAAGTTACGCACGTGAGACGATTCTGTTTCAGAAGGGTGAAAATGCCGGAAACCTGTATATTCTCAAAGAAGGCAAAGTTGATCTTGTGATAAAGGACGGTGGCTCAATCGTTTATATTCTGACAGAGCCTGGAGAGGTATTTGGCTGGTCAAGCATGGTTGAGTCCGGAGAATATTCTGCCACTGCTGTAAGTGTTACGGATTTGAAGGTATGGAGGATAGAAAGGGAGAAGCTGGAGAAAATATTCAGCCTTCATCCTAAAGATGGACTCATTATTTTCAAGCGACTGGCAGGAATAATCTCGAAAAGACTCGCATACGCCTATAAAGAACTATTGAGCGTCGGAATGCAAGAAACGACTCCTGAGTACGGATAGTTGATAGCAGGAAACTATCGTCTAAGCAAAGACTGTCTCTCGGATGTTGATAGTGCACCCTATCATCATTTGCGCAATTATATCATGGTTGTGCGAATTATTATAAGCTCCGCACTGCATGGGCAAAACAGCTGAACAATGGCTCTGGCTTTTACCGCTGATGAGCGGAGGGGTAGTCCTGGGATGTCTGGTATATTGCCGTTTATGGTGGACACCAGTGCCTATGGGTATCGGGGACCCTGACTGCAGCGTTGTCTGCTGGATGTTCTGCAATACCATGCATAATTTCTGGTTTGCCCTAGGTGTTTTATTCTCTTTGATATCTCTCCATGGCAGTGTTATGATGCTGTTTGACATGAGACGAGCACGAATGGTTACGCTTGTTGGCGGGCTTTTACTACTCCCTTCAGGACTGTTAAATCTTATCGCTATCTATTATAAAAAATCTTAATGAGAATTGTTCAGCTTCTTGATATGTTCGCATCGCTTTCCAGTGAGCGGGCCACAAAGAGGTAACATTGATGTAAATGAAGGAAACAAGCACGTCACGTGGTTTTAACTTTGCGGGAATTTACCTCGTACCCTCGCGTGATTTAACCGTCGTTCAATATGGCGTGGTTTATAGGGTCTCACTGCCGAAGGTAGTCCTGACCCCACTGAGCTTTGCTCAGCACTCATTGCTCGTTGCTGTATTTATAGTTCCCTTTTCACTGAAATGTGATGTAATATTAGAAGAAATTGGGAAAGGGCAATGTTAACAGTCAAGTCTGACTGCCATCAGGCAGGACTGCCCGCCAATCAGTAAGGCGCGGGGTACCTACCGTGAAGTGTGGCGGGACTGCAGGCAGGCTTGACCCCGGGTCCTACTTTAAAAATGGAAGATTCGAAAACAAATGTACATGCTCAATTATGTTCTTTGCTGGTCAATAAATTGCTGACCATAGGGATACAGCGATGATTTGGGGATCTACGCTCTTAATGACAATTATCGATTTAATTATAATTGTTATAACGCTTATTTTATTTTGGAATTATTATCAAAATAGAAAGCTGCTTAAACAATTAAAGATGCAATATGGCGTGACAATTATTCTGGGTGGTTTTTATATCATGGCGTTTCTCTATTATGTGGATATTTTGGCCATGCATGTGTTTCCAATATTTATGCCAAGGAAACAGTCAATGGAGATCATGACAGATTTACATCTTAATTATAGCTGGATATTATCTGCAACAGGATTTTTCCTGTTATTAATCGGAATGGTTTACCTTAATAAAATCATATTCCCCAGGATTATTCTTTATCAAAAAAAACTTGAGCTCTCATCGATAACTGACGAATTAACAGACCTCCTAAATCGCCGTGGCTTTTTAAAATTTGCACAAAAACAGATTGAGATTGCAAATCGTCACAAGAGTCATTTCTCTCTTCTTTTTTTGGATCTGAATGACATGAAAGCAATTAACGATGAATTTGGACATCATGAAGGTGATCAAGCACTAATAAATTTAACCAATATACTGAATAGGACGTTTAGATCATCGGACATAATTTCCCGTATGGGAGGGGATGAATTTGCCGTACTCATGACAGGAGCAAGAGGAACAGCTACTGAAAAAGCCGTAATTGATAACTTGCTGGATAATCTGAGGAACTATAATGAAAAGACTGAAAAAGGGTATACATTATCCGTCAGTACCGGGATTGTGTATTATGATCCTGCACATCCGTGTGTTCTTGAAGACCTTCTATTGAGAGCAGATAAGTTAATGTATGAAAACAAGCAGCGTTATCAATTGGAGAAAGCGGGCATTAAGCAACCAAAGAAGATAACGCGAGAAAGAAGAATTGATAAACGATATGACGTTGAAAACAAACACAAGATTGAACTTGTTGTTCCTGACAGCGTAAAAATTATAAATATAAGCATGAACGGAATATGCCTGGAAACCAGACAGCGTCTTACAAAGAATACGGCATACTCAGTAAGGATATCTCCACATAATGAAAAGGAGGAAATCGTACTCACTGGATTTGTAGTCTGGTCAACATTCGAAGAAATAGCTACTGGACAGGGAAATGAAGCAGCTTATAATCAGTCAGGATTAAGATTTGTTGGGATGAACGACAGCTCAAAAGATTTACTGAAGAAATATTTAACCGATCTCCAAAAGGGTGATTTCGCTCTGTCATTCTTTCAGTGAATAATTCGCACCCGCACCAAACAACAAAGGGTTCAGGCCACGCCTGAGGCAGTCAGGCGTGACTGTTAACATTGACGAAGCCCTTCCCATCCCCCTCGGGGAAAAAATTAAAGAACAGTCTTCTTATTTTATTCAAAAATACTTCTCGTCACTTCTTCAGCCATATGATCTTTTATATGTTCCATGGTATTGAAGAGGGTTTCTACAAACAGCTTTCCTATTTTCTTGGCAGGATGGTGGAGGCTTAAAAAATTGCTGAGCAATTTGGTCTCAAGGTTATAGAGATGGAGCATCAAGCCAATAATTTTCTTAAATTCCTTTTTGGTATAGGTTTTTTTTACGGTTTCTTCAAAAGTGCTTGCGTCTTTCCAATTGTTCAATAGTTCATAGACAACCTTTGACATCAGGCGGATCCTCTGTATGCGTATGTCTTCAATGTCGTCATATCGAATATCTATGAATATGGGAAGGATTGACAGTTTTTCTAGAAAAGTACGATCAATTTCCTTTGTTTTTTCAAAAATGGCATGTGTGTTTATGTCTTCTAGCTTGTAATCCGCGGTGAAATGTCTGGCAGCATCTTCAATAATGAATCTGTCTTTGTCGATCTCTTTTCGTACGTTTTCATCCATGTAACCGTAAAATAAGCCAGAAAAGACACGGAACACTGCATGGTGTTTTAGCTGTTCAATACACCTCCTGCTAAAATCTTCCATCAAATGCTTATCCTTGCTACAAAGGACACTCACCGTATCCATGTTCGCATCTCCTGCACGAAAAAGGGATTTTCGCCATATGCTTGTACGAAGAATCTACACAAAAAGATTTCTGGAGGCAGAGTCGACAGCTAACAAGTATGAACAGTAATCACATGTTTTGGACGCTTCAGGAATTTTGATGCTTTGAAGGCATTCATAAAGATTTTTTATCGTCTCGTCTAACCAGTCGTCCTTCCCTGTGTACGGAATGAGGGTCATATCAAATTCGAGTTTTCCTCCGAACCGGTCACGGTTTTTTTGTCCGTTACAGTAGAGAAAATATCCTGTATCAGAAACGGTTAAACCGTTTCTTCGTAACAGCCACTGATAGATCTCCATCTGGCGTTTATAGCTTTTATGGTAGTCCTCCTTGAGTTCAGTGACTTTCCCGTTTCTTGCAGTTGCCTTATAGTCAACAACAATATATTCGCCTCGTGAGCTCTGCCAGAGATCATCAATCGCGCCAAAAATGAGTAGATTGGTTGGCTCATGCAGATACTGAACCCCTTTAAAATTCTGCCTCCATATATCAAGGAGCTTATGATATACCGGTATTGCATCAACGCTATACTGTTCAATGATCGGATGCGGCTTTTTATGGGATCGGTAGGCATCAAACTCCTGCTTCAATAATGTATCAACCGCACTGTTTAAGGTAAAAGGAAAACTCGGCGGGCGTGAAACACCCAGTCGTCGGTCAAGATAAAAACACCGAGGGCATTCAAGAAAAAGATCAATCTTCGACCTGCTTAGCTTAAACGGTTTGAGATCCCCCGGTTCGAAGAGATTCTTCGTTCGTTTGTAGGAATTGTTTTGAGCCATATCAATCGAATTATAGCAGAAAGCAGAGAAACAGGCAGTTGCCTCAGGCGACCCGCCAAGGCCAGATATCATTTAAGCGACCATGAGTCGATAACTCTTTGGGGTTATATTCACAAATAAGCACTTACTTCTTATTGTCTGGCTTCTAAATCATATTCAACTCACACGGTTTTTAATGTTAATCAATATTTTTCATTGACATATGCAGAATATTTTGCTAAATATGTTTATGGATGCTCATCTTTTCAAGAAATACTATCATTTATTAATGCTGTCCAACATTAGCAGGGATATTCAATGAATCGAATTATAATGATCCAATTACAGACCATGTGTTTTGTGTTCAGTTTGTTTGTCATGGGCGGAATAGGGGTTGCCGAGATTAGCACAGACAAATCCATGGATAGTTATAGTTTTAATGTTAAAATTGAGAATTACGATGTTGTTGATATTATAAGCGTTACGGGTCTTGGAATTGAGATATCATTAGTAGAAAAACTAAGCAAGAGTAGCCCTCTTATAGAACTAAGCCCAGGAAATATAAAATTCAGGAGAATTACTTTAAAAAAGATATTTAGTTCCAACTCATTCTTCAACGATTGGTCTGAAAAAGCACTCGCAGGAAAAGGCAAACCATACTTGAAAAACATAAGTATTACCCTCCTAGGATATTCGAAGAACGAAGACAATTTTTACATGATTCAACGGTGGACATTATATGAGTGCTTTCCTGTAGTTTGGGAACTATCACCACTGAGGATAGATAGTGATCAAGACCTTGTTGAATCCTTAGTTGTAGCGTGTAATGGGCTTAAAGAGGAGACCCAACTTTAATTGCTTTTTTTGCCTTCTGAAACTGGAGACCTCTAAGCAGACGTTAATCGAATAAGGTGATGTTCCTGAAACTTCTTAAAAGGACAAACTCGTTTTTTGACATTCCGACCAAAATATTTTCTTATCATTTTTCGATGGGATCGGCACATGATAAAAACTCCTTCACATTACGAAGAGGTGCGTCATGCGGGAGATTGTAAGAAGGCATGAGAATATACTTCTAGTAGGGATCGGAAATTCCTGTCATAGACTTCAGAGATAGACACTCCCACATCAACGGTGATACAGTGAGCGCCGGTTTCGGGATAGAAAGCGATCTGGGAGCCGATATTGCCGTACTGTTGCAGGAATTAGACGATGCCACGTTCTTTCACCTTTTCGATGAGCTTCTGTTCAACAGGGAGTATTACCTCTCTGTACAGATCAATGGGTGTGAGTGTTACCGCGCCGTCAGGAATGGAGATGCTGTCGATGAGATCACGATCAATGAGCAAATTGAAAAAGACTCAAGTGAGGCAGATGCCCAGCTCGCATACCTCATGAATAAAGGCCCTGTCAGTGATATTTTTCTCTTGCACGAGGTTCCATTCACAGAGAATCATAGCCCAGGTGAAAGGCAACCATGATATGGCACCGAGAAACCGGTCAGCCAGGTTCTTTCTCAGACATGCGGTCATTTCGACGTGTGCAAGGGTATAAGGGGAGTCCTCTATAGTCGCTTCTTTAAGATAACGCATGTCTTCAGTCTTCTGAATAAGCGAGAAAAAAAGAAGAGGGGCCTTATTCTCCTGGAATGCGAGTTCTCCTCCAAGGGCCTCGGCGGAGAAGGGGTTGAGGCCGGAACCTGCAAACACGATATCAGTATCCAGGCCTCCGAAAAACCCTGCGAGGATTTCTCCAAATCAGTCAAAGGGTATAAGAAAAGGCAACGTGTGCAGTAGATACAAAAGAAAATATAACGCTTTTCCTTAACACCTCACGATTCATGACTTACGTCCTGCGTTTAAGTATAAGAAATGGTTATCTTCACCGACAAATGGGCAAGGTTGTAAGGACAAGAAAGGCCGTCAATCGATTCCGAAAGAGATGTATTTTGTTTCAGTAAATTCCTCGATCCCTTCAGAGCCACCTTCACGGCCAATTCCGCTCTGTTTTAACCCGCCGAACGGACATTCCGGTACGCTAGGACGTTCATCGTTTACGCCCACAATGCCACATTCGAGTCTCTCTGATACGCGGAAGGCCCGGCCAAGATCGTTCGTATAGACATAGCCAGAAAGACCATATGGAGTGCTGTTTGCCATTTCCAAAACTTCTTTCTCCGTGCCGAATGCAATAATTGGAGCGACCGGTCCAAATGTCTCCTCATTGAATATCTTCATAACGGTGGTAACATTCACGAGGACGGTCGGCTCGAAGAAAAATCCATTTCTCAAAGCCTGATCAGCCGGTGTATTCCCGCCGATTAGACACCTGGCACCTCTTGAAACTGCATCAGCTACATGTGTCTTTACCTTTTCCAGTCCCTGCTTATCTATTAACGGGCCTATCTGCGTATCGCTCTTGATACCGTCTCCAACGCGGAGGGTCTTGACTGTTTGAGCCAGTGTCTCACTGAACGTTCCGGCGATATCCCTTTGCACGAAGATGCGATTTGGACAGATGCAGGTCTGGCCTGCACAGCGGAATTTTGACGCTACAACTTTTTGTACTGCCTTTTCAATATTTGCATCGTTAAACACAATGACCGGAGCATTGCCGCCCAGTTCAAGCGAGACCCTTTTCAACTGATCTGCACATTCCTTCATGATGAATTTCCCAACCTCAGCGGAACCGGTAAAGGTAATCTTTCTGATACGCTCATCATGCAGCAACTCATTGCCGACTTTCACAGGATCTGAGCACGTAATCAGATTGACTGTCCCACGGGGAAATCCCGAATCATGAAAGACCCTGAAGAGTTCAATTGCTGAAAGGGGCGTCTGTTCAGCAGGTTTAACGACGACCGGGCATCCGGCAGCAAGGGCCGGTGCAACCTTTCGCGCGATCATCGCAAGAGGGAAATTCCATGGTGTGATAGCACCCACAGGACCGACTGGCTGCTTTATAACCATGCGACGTCGGTCTGGCACATTTGAAGGAACAGTTCGTCCGTATACCCTCTTTGCTTCCTCTGAAAACCAGGTGAAGAAGTCTGCAGCATATGCTATTTCCGAACTAGCCTCGTGCATCGGCTTGCCATTTTCCTGTGTAAGGACGCGGGCGAGGTGCTCCCTGTTTACAAGAATTGCGCGTGCTGTATCAGAGAGGAGCTGTGTCCGATCTTTCGGAAGTGTATGCGCCCAGCTCTCACATGCATCATGTGCAGCCTGTATTGCTTTTTGCGTATCCTTTGCATTCCCGTCGGCAACCTGGCCGATGACCTCCCCGCTTGCAGGATTCAGAACATCAAACCGCCTTCCGGAGGCCGACTCAATCCACTTACCGTTCATATAAAGTTTGTTCATAGTTTTCGCCCCCTTATCCGGATTAATCAACTAGTACAGATAGTGTATCGCAACCGGTTCCTTGATTTCCTGTTACTGTTCGCATTACGTGCAAAGAAAGGATTGAAAGTCCAGCGGGTATCGTAATCCATGCCACACGACACAGCAGACAAGTCACGTCTGAGGCAGGTAGGGCTGACGATTGACGTCCCGGCTGAAAGAGAATTCAAGCGGATATCATCCGAGACCGCCCAAACTATTTCTTCAGTGACTTTCCCAATCTCTTTTCGACAGAAGATAATTTTTCTTCTATCATATTCAGCTTCCCTTTTCTGTCATCAATGGTAATGGATATGACAACCCGGTCCTCTTTTTCCATAATGGCGTCACGGCATTTTTTTATGAGAGGGATAATTTCTTCCCACTCCCCTTCTATAACGGTGTTCATGGGTCCAGCTTTATACGGCAGTCCGCTCTCATCGACTATCTTCAAAGCAACAGCTAACTGATCCCCGATACTACTGCCAACACCTATGGGAATAATGCTAAATCCGGCAAGCATAGAACCCTCCTTTTGTTATCTGTTTACATTTACTAAACAATTTAATCTGGATTATTTCTCAGGTTTTCCTCATTACGCTTGAGTGTTTATCCACAAATAAATCATAGCAGAATGAGAGAAAATGTGGTGTAATATTTGAAGAAATTTGGTAATGAAACAAAACAGAAAGGAGAACACGATGCTAGACCTTAAAAAATGCACGGTTCGATGGGATACAGAGAACTACATCCCCAAAAAAGTATCTGACTTTGAAACTCCTCCGTTAAAGGGTTCTCCAAAGACAATTGCAAAAAAATTCCTCAAGGAAAACCTGGGCGTCCTGAAAATCTCTGCTTCAATCAATGATCTTACATTTGAAAAGACGGTTGAAAGCATCGGTGCATCAACAGTCCTTTTTCAGCAGCACTTTCAGGGCAGGCCTATTCACGGCGCATGGGTCGCTGTCCATATCAACAGAGGAAAAAGGGTCTTTATGGTAAAGAACGATACCGTGCCTGCCCAAAAATTGAAACGACAACTACCAAAGGCCAAGGCCGTCTTTCTGTCATCAAGCAAGATTAACGCGACTATCAGGAAGAAAGCAAAAGAATTTGGTGATTTGACTACTGCTATTAAGAAAGAAAGCATGTTATATGTTCTGAAAGGACAGATCAAACATGTCTGGAAGGTGAAGTTTGGCACAAAAAAACCCGCTGGTTCATGGATTTTGTTTGTGGATAAGACCAATGGACAGATCATTGAAGAGCGGAACATCTTAAAAAAAATCATAGGGAAAGGAAGGGTCTTCAGGCCGAACCCGATTGTAACGCTTGATCGGGATGATCTTTTTGATAAGAAAGACGCAGATCAAGAAATATTTGATAAGGCCTATAAGAGAGTAAAACTGAAAGGCCTGCATACAGATGGATACTTAAAAGGATCATATGTTGATACGACGAACACTCCAAATAATGTCCGGTCGCTGAATTATGAATTTGTTTTTACCCGAGAAGACGACAGATTCGAAGAAGTAATGGCCTATTACCATATTGATACCATTCAGCGGTATATGCAGTCATTAGGTTTCAGAGGCAACAGAGGTATTTTGGATAAGCCAATAAAAGCCAATGTACACGGTGGATTTGATGATCAGTCTTATTATGATCCTTCCCCCGGAAAGAAAGATCTTACGTATGGTGATGGAGGTGTCGATGACGCTGAAGATGCAGATATCATTGCCCACGAATACGGGCATGCTCTGCAGGATGCGATTGTTCCGGGATTTGGCCAAACAGATGAAGGACGCGCGATAGGTGAAGGGTTTGGTGATTATCTGGCAGGTTCTTTTTATTACGAATATAAAAAGAAGTCAAGAAGAGTCAAAATCGCTGAATGGGATGCAAAGGGATTTGCGGGTGGACCACAGGAATACTTAAGAAGGCTCGATAGTACAAAGCACTATCCAGAAGACATGGAAGGTGAAGAACATCTCGACGGTGAAATCTGGTCTGCGTGTTTGTGGGAGGTAAGAAGGCTTCTCGGGAAAAAAAGAGCTGATACCGTAATTTTAGAGAGCCATTTCTATTTGAATCAATATTCTGATTTCAGGGATGGAGCAGAGGCTCTCATTTTGGCCAATAAGAATGTGTTCAATGGATGGAGAAGTAAGGCCCTCAAGAAGATATTTGAACGCAGGGGAATATTATAAAATGAACCTGCCTGCCTGCAGGGATTGCCGCGGTCACGTCTCACCTCCGGATCATGAACTCCCTATGGCCACTGGCTCATAGAGGTTACAGACAGTGAGTTGTTAAGCGGTTCCACTTTTACGTTAACAAAAGATGAACATACTCTTTTGAAATCTCACATTGTGACCTCAAAAAGATCGTTAGGCTGGGTCGCAATTGTCCATGCGTCTTTATCGAGGCACTGATGTGAATTTTACCTTTAATCTGTAATGCAATAAGGAGAAAATATACGTGAGCAATACATAACTATAAAAATAGATACATAGAATGATATGCAGAAGGCCAGAATACAGAAAAAGCTTTTACTAAGAAAACCGGGGAAGAAAATATTAATTCTCGTTTTCCTGTTAGTCTTATCATCATCTCTCTATGCGGCACATAGTTTCTTAACAGAGACCTCTTTCACTTCCAGTGCGGATATTATGGTTGAAGGGCCAACAAGAGGCGCTGTTACTCCTGTAAGCATTGTCTTGCCTGAGGGTAAATATAAGGTCATGGTCAGGTTCCCTGGGTCAGCATGGGACCCGGATACACAAGCGGTTACTGTCACAGCGGACAATAATGAACTCGGTATTACTCTGCTTCCGATTAATGAGCCGGAACTGGGACGTGCAAACAGACAATAGACCTGTCTCAGCAGGCAGGTGATCTCATTAGATCAAGCGCCTTATCCCTTTGGAGGAGCGTGTCCCTTTTTTCCTGAAGACTGTTGTTGAGATTCCTGTTTCTTTAAAACCTTTTTCAGGAATGTGCGGGCTCTGCGTTTTCTGGGACCGTCGAGAGATGGATAAATGGTAAGCCTGCCGCTTTTATCACATTCATAAATCCTAGACCCCATACTTTATTATATCAAATAAAAAGGCCTTGCAAGCATGAAACCGTATAAACAACATCCAACATCATAAATAATAAAAGAAAAATAGTCTCGATAAATAAATGCATAGATAGCCTGAAATGCTTCAAAAAATACTGTAATGTGAATTTTACCTTTACTCTGTTAACTGGATATGAAAAAATCGACTATACATTAATTATTATATTAATTACTTATGAACAGGAGGCAGGGAGATTTAGAAATGAAAGATTTACATAATAATGCATAACGCAATAATGCGCTTCCTCATTCATTTGCCAATACAGAAAGCATTGAATATTTTATTCAGAATATCTGCAGATGTCACCATGCCGGAAATTTCCCCAATTGCATCCAGCGCATCTCTGAGTTCGATCGCAAGGATCTCCATGGGCTGATTGTCTGTAATGCATGTATTCGCCTGCTCCATATGAGCAGATGCCTGATCAAGTGCATGCTTATGTCTGATGTTTGTAACCACGACACCTGTCCGTTCTTCCTCCCAGTCCTTCAGGTTTTCGTTGAACAGAACAGTTTTCAGTTCCTCAATTCCTTCGCCGGTTAGGGCTGATATGCGCAGATACGGTTTTGCGGTCGCCTGCATGGGCTCAACGACTGTTCGAAGGTCTGCTTTATTAATCGCGATGACCGCATGTTTTTCACTGACTTTTGATAGCATGTCCCGGTCTTCAGACGTAAGAGGCTCACTGCCGTCAATAAGGGCGATAATAAAATCAGCTCTTTCCAGAGCGCGCAGGCTCCTTCGAATCCCTTCCTTTTCAACGGTTTCATCTGATTGTCGGATACCGGCGGTATCCGTTATCCTGATAGGGAGCCCCCTGATACTAATGTATTCCTCTATCTCATCCCGCGTAGTTCCGGGGATCTCAGTGACGATGGCGCGGTCTTTCTTCAGAAGGGCGTTTAGGAGTGATGATTTTCCTACATTCGGTCTGCCAGCGATTACCACTTTAAGACCTTCTCTGAAGAACCGTGCATCCTGAAATGTCCTCGATAATGTATCTATAGTGTCTTTAATCCTGTTTGTCTGTGTCATGAGCTTCTCATAAGGAATTGTTTCGATCTCATCTTCAGGAAAATCTATGTGCGCCTCAACCTGAGAGCAGAGTTCAAGAAGATCATTCCGAATAGTATCCAGTCTCTTTGCCAGTCCGCCCTCAAGCTGCTCAGCAGCTATCCTCATACTCTCCTCTGTCTTTGCTGTTATGAGGTCAAGCACTGCTTCAGCCTGCGTCAGGCTGATTCTTCCGTTTAAAAATGCCCGTTTTGTGAATTCTCCGGGCTCTGCAAGTCGAGCGCCCTGGGACAAAACGAGTTCAAGTACTTTTTTGACAGCTATCATTCCGCCATGGCAGTTAATTTCAACAACATTCTCTCTTGTATAGGAATGCGGCGAGCGCATGACCGACAGAAGCACTTCATCCACCACTTGATTGCCGGCAGGATCAATGAGATAACCGCACTGTAAGAGGTTGGAATCCATATGAGATGGTGGTCCCTTTTTTTTGTGCTGGAAAAGAGTATCTGCAATCCGAAGCGCTCCGGGTCCACTGATCCGCACAATACCAATACCACCTTGTCCGATCGGTGTAGAAATTGCTGCTATGGTGTCATCCAGGTAGTTCATGACTTATATGAAGAGGACAGGAAGAAGGTCGATAACAAGACAATCCCATGAATAATAGTTGCCGGACGATCAGGCTGGTTCTTTCGTGATCTTTCTGTTTACAAAGAACTGCTGAGCAATGCCGAGAATATTGTTAACCAGCCAATATAATACAAGCCCTGATGCAAAATTCAAAAACAGGAAGGTAAATACCACCGGCATCAACAGCATCATTTTAGCCTGTCGGGGATCCATGCCTGAAGGTGTCATTTTCTGCTGGAGGAGCATGGTTAATCCCATGACAACGGGAAGGATATAATATGGGTCCTTCGCAGACAGATCCGTTATCCAGAGCAGAAAAGGAGCCCCTCTCAGTTCTATGGCAACCAGCAGGACCTTGTAAAGGGCAAAAAACACTGGAAGTTGAATGAGCATGGGAAGACATCCGCTGACCGGATTCACCTTATGTTTTTTATACAGCCCTGTCATCTCCTTCTGCATCTTCTGGGGGTCTTTTTTATATTTTTCCTTTATTTCTGCCATTTTCGGCTGAATGGCCTGCAGCTTCTTCATTGATTTTTGCCCCTTGTTCACGATCGGAATGAAAGGAAGCCTGGTAACGATGGTGAGCAGAACGATTGCCCATCCGTAATTACCCATAAAACTATAAAACCATTTCAGGAGCCAGAACAGGGGTCTCGACAGTACCGAGAAAAAACCGAAATCGATAATATGCTCGAGCCCCACACCAACCTGTTTCAGGGCATCATGTTCTTTTGGTCCTGCATAGAGTATGAACGTGTTCCTGTCAGGAGTGCCTTTAAATGCGATGATCGGTGAATCTTCAAATGTCCATGCCCGTGCCTCAAGAACAGGAGTCTCAACCGGAGCAAGAGCAGCAAAGAAATATTTATCCTCTTGAGCAATCCATTTAAGATTTTCTGTAAAAACCTTCATCTCTTTCAACTTATTCGGTTTTAACTCCTCGAGATCTGTACCTGTCAAAACAGCCGGGCCAACGTGAGAATATCCCGCCTTCTTATCAAAAATGCCAAAGTCTGAACCTACAGTGATCCAGTAATGAGGAAGGCCGGAGACCTCGTCCGTAAGATGAACCTTATAGGTGTTTGCATAAAAGGTATAAGTTCTTCTCACTGAAAAATTGTCTCCCGCATAATCGAATCGGATTGAGCCTGAGCTGTTTGCACTGTCCAGAACAAGGTCTCCTCCTGAGACCCGGAAATTGACACTGGCAAGATTAAATTCTTTGTTCGAGCCGATTGCGACTGCAGGTACTTCTCCCGGAGCCCTGAGGAGAACGACATTGTCTCCCTGTTCATCCTTATAGGTCTTCAGGGACCAATATTTTACTGACGCACCTCTTGATGAAAGTACCGCTGTATAGAGGTCATTTTCGACGTGTATTTCCCTGTCAGCAATTGCATCGAAGCGGGGGCGTTCCTCAATGCCAGCATCGGGAGTGACAATTTCCGGTGCTGATGTTTCAGGCTGAACTGTGGCAATCTCTTTTTCAGTTGCCGGCGGCTCTTTTTCAGTGACCTTGGGAGGTGGGGGAGCAAAGAAAAACTGATAGAGGATGAGCACGGCCAGAGATAATACTATGGCAAGAAGCGCATTTTTTTCCATGATTATTTAACCGGATCAAACCCTCCCCGGTGAAAAGGGTGGCATCGCAACAGCCTGCGCATGGATAGATACGTACCTTTCAGAAATCCATATGTCTGCAGGGCTTCGATGGCATATGCAGAGCAGGTCGGAGTAAATCTGCAGCCTCCCGGGAGAACCGGAGACAGGATAAACCTATAGAGCTTTATGAGTATTATTGCAATGGTCTTCATGCATCAATCCAGAAAAAAACGTGTTATGATTTTTTGTAAACCAGAAAATTCAGCATCAATGGTAGCCCTATGCGCAATAACAACAATGTCATAGTGGATCTGAGTATTCTTCAGCTGATCTCTGAGTGCTTCACGCAGACGCCGTTTAATTCTATTTCTCTCGACCGCATTCCCGGTTTTCCTGCTGACCGAAAGCCCGAGCCTGCTGTACTCCAATCCATTGGGTTTCGCATAAATCGTGAAGTACCGGGAAGATAGTTTATGCCCCTGTTCAAAAACCTGTTTGAAATCCCCCTTTTTGTTAAGGGGAAGAATACCCCTTTTCAGCTTTATGCGGACAGCCTTTTCCTTCCCTTTCTTCTTCTTCTTTTCAGTATTCTGCGCCCGCCGGGAGTACTTGAACGTTCAAGAAAACCGTGGGTCCTCTTTTTCTTTCTGTTATGTGGTCTGAATGTCGTATATGTTCCCATAACTAAACCTAAACTCTAATTATATAAACATCGCCTGATCCGTGTCAAGGCAGAGCGGGACCACGATACTATCGGCGTATTACCTAATCGGCAAAAAGAGGCAGGTCAGCTTTTTCAAGGATTGACAGTTTTTCCGCCCGCCTGAAGAGTTCTTTCACCGCTTGAATGCCTTCTTCTCCTATATCGAGGGAATAATCATTCACGTAGAGGCTGATATGCCGGTCTATGACGTCGTCGGAGAGTTCCTGAGCGTGGTTCTTTATATATGCCTTTGGCTCGTCCCGATGAGCACAGGCATATGCAAGACTCTCTCTAACCATACGCTCTACAGTATGTATTGTATTGTTCCCCAGATCTCTCTTGGCAATGATCGCCCCGAGAGGAATGGGAAGGCCTGTTTCCTGTTCCCACCACTCTCCGAGATCTATTACCTGCTTCAGAGCGGCCTTTTGAAAGGTGAAACGGCTTTCGTGAATAATGAGCCCCGCGTCGCATTGTCCTTTTCTGACTGCATCAATGATCTCATGAAACGGCATAAACACAACATTATCCCTGAACGAAGGATCGAAAATCTGAAGGAGCAGATAGGCGGTTGTCATTTTTCCGGGAATAGCGATAATCCTGTTCTTCAAATCTCTGATAGCAATCTGCTCCCGTGCCACCACGAGTGGACCACACCCCTTGCCGAGCGCACCACCCGAGCGGAGGAGACAGTAGCGGTCAAAGAGGTGGCCAAAGGCATGATACGATATTTTTGTTATATCAAGCTGTGACCGATTGGCCATCTGGTTAAGGGTTTCAACGTCTTCAAGCACTTCTTTAAACTGAATATCCGGCGAGGAGATTATATTATTGACAAGTCCGTAAAAGATAAAGGTATCATTCGGACAGGGTGAATATCCCAGAGTTAGTTCCCGCATGGCTACCTGATCTTCAGGGATCTCAAAATATTCATTACCGCCTGTTGACAGTTATCAGAGGCATGCTGGATATCCCATCTGCCGGTATCTCTGTCTTCAACCACATTGCTAATCCCCCTCAACTCGATCAGCGGCACACCGTAGATGGCGCAGAGATGCGCTACGGCTGCGCCCTCCATGCTTTCGCAGAGGGCATTGAATTTTTTTTGCAATTTGCGAGCCCTTTTTCTTTCTCCGGAACACGTTGATACGGTCACGAATACGCCGGATTTGACCGCTGAAATTGAACGGGCACTGCAGGCAGCTTTTTTTGCAAGCCTGGAATCAAGGGGGAACTCATTGAAATACGTCTTGCCCCGCCTTTTCAACAGAGGGATACCGAGAAAATCTGTTCCGTGAAAGCCATTCGGAGTCGCAACGCCCTCATCACCATATACTTCTTGAGTCGCCACTGCAATATCGCCGACAGCAAGCCCTGCAGAGGGGTACGCTCCCCCGATTCCGAAATGGATCATGAGAAATGGCGCATAATCCCTGATCAGCAGTGTTGCAGCATGTGCGGCATTTGTTTTGCCGATTCCTGATATGCCGTAAATGAGATTCTGATCAAAGATTAGCCCTGTATAGATTCCCGGAAGAGTCGTTCTTTCTTTTGATATGTTTTTGAGTTTTCTGGTGAATAACGTGCCTTCAGCTGGAACACTGGATAATATGGCGATATATGTTGTTTTTTTCGTTGCCAAAACCTGCTCTGTTCGTGCGGTTATTACGGTGTCGTTATTATATCATTCTCCTTGAAAAAAAAGGCTTTTATATGTTAATCTTCTGAGCTGAACAAGCAGTTTTTCTGGGAAAAAATACACACGCCGGCTACGGTCCTGTTTCATGGTCCTCTGAGAGGTGAACAGGGCAGGCGGAGGTAAAACCAAAGGAGGATATAATGGTAGCGTCAATGAAAGAATTGCTTGAGGCCGGAGTTCATTTCGGTCATCAGGTAAAACGCTGGAATCCGAAGATGAAAAAATATATCTTCGGCGAAAGAAACGGTATCTACATCATTGATCTTCAAAAGACACTGAAGGGACTTGGAGATGCATACCAGTTTGTCAGAAATGTTGCTGCTTCAGGGGCAAATGTTCTTTTTGTTGGTACCAAGAAACAGGCGCAGGACTCTGTTATGGAAGAGGCACGTCGTGCATCAGCTTTTTTTGTGAATCAGAGATGGCTTGGAGGAATGCTCACAAATTTTCAAACCGTTAAAAAGAGCATTGAACGGTTAAAGAAAATCGATGCCATGAAAGAGGATGGTACACTGAATCTGCTCCCCAAGAAAGAGGCTGCCTCGCTTGAAAAAGAACGTGCAAAACTTGAAAAAAATCTTTCAGGGATTAAAGAGATGGAAGAACTTCCCGGTGTCATATTTGTTGTAGATCCTAAAAAGGAGCGTATCGGAGTCGCTGAGGCACGAAAGCTGTTAATTCCTGTTGTAGCTATTGTTGACACCAACTGCGACCCTGATGAGATTGATTGTGTTATCCCGGGAAATGATGATGCGATCAGGGCGATAAAGCTTCTGACGTCCAAGATGGGAGATGCGGTTATCGAAGGAAGGGAAGCACGTGCCAAAGAAGTTCAACAGGCAGAAGAGGATCAGCAGATTGAGGAGAAGGTACAGGAAGAACAGACAGAAGAAGAGGTTGTTGCTCATGAGGAGGTAACAGAATGAGTACGGTTTCAGCAGGAGTGGTAAAGGACCTCCGTGAAAAAACGGGTGCCGGTATGATGGAATGCAAAAAGGCCCTGGTTGAGAGCGGTGGTGATCTTGAAAAAGCTATTGATAAGTTGCGACAGAAAGGACTGGCTACTGCTGCAAAGAAAGCAGGCCGCACGGCCTCAGAAGGCATAGTCGGTTCCTATGTGCATATGAACCGCATAGGCGTGATGGTCGAAATCAACTGTGAGACTGACTTTGTTGCACGGACAGACGATTTTAAGGAGCTGGTCAAAGATGTTGCGATGCATATAGCTGCGACAAATCCTTTGTATCTTTCAAGGGAAGATATTCCTGAAGATGCTATAGAACGGGAAAAAGATATTTATAGGGCTCAGGTAGAGAACAAGCCTCCCCAGGTGATTGAAAAAATCGTTGACGGCAAGCTCGAAAAGTTTTACTCTGAAACGTGTCTGCTTGACCAGCCGTTTGTCAAGGATCCTGAACAGAAAAAAAGAGTTCAGGATATTATTACCGAAGCAGTCGCAAAGCTGGGAGAGAACATAATTATAAGAAGATTCGTTCGATACCAACTTGGCGAGACTCTGGCAACCGAAGCCGAGACTGTATAGCGCAAAACATGACACGCAGATATAAGCGGATACTCCTGAAATTAAGCGGAGAAGCCCTTATGGGCGATAAGGGGTATGGTATCGACCCCACGACAGTTGCGTTCATCGCAAAGGAAATTAAGAACGTTTCGTCAGCAGCTATTCAGATTTCTATTGTCATAGGTGGCGGAAACATTTTCAGAGGCGTGCAGGCAAGTCTCGAAGGCATGGAAAGAACGTCAGCTGATTATATGGGAATGCTTGCCACGGTAATTAATGCACTGGCTCTTCAGAACGCCCTTGAAAAACACGGGATTCCCACCAGGGTTCAGTCAGCTATCGAAATGAGAGAACTTGCCGAGCCATATATCCGGCGCAAGGCAATGAGACATCTTGAGAAAGGAAGAATAGTCATTTTTGCGGCTGGTACGGGAAATCCATACTTTACTACTGATACTGCCGCTGCATTACGAGCAATGGAGATAGGTGCTGATCTTATTCTGAAAGGCACCAAGGTTGACGGTGTTTACTCGGCTGACCCGCTCAAGGATTCGCGTGCAAAGAAATACAGTAAACTTACCTATATGGAGGTTCTGAAAAAAGGTCTTGCCGTTATGGACGCAACTGCAATTTCCTTGTGTATGGATAATAATCTGCCTATTGTCGTTTTTAATTTAAAAGGCAAGGGGAATATAAAAAAGATTATTGAGGGAAAAAGGATAGGCACGCTTGTCAGGGGGGACAATGGATCAGGAACTAAGAAAAAAAACAAGTGAAAGAATGAACAAGGCGATAGAAGCACTCAGGAAGGAATTTGCTTCTATAAGAACGGGCCGGGCCTCACTTGCATTACTCGATGGCATTACGGTTGACTACTATGGAACCCAGACTCCTCTGCAGCAACTCGCCAGCCTGAGCATACCGGACAGCAGGCAGATTGCCATACAACCCTGGGAGCAACGCATTATTTCAGAAATTGACCGGGCAATCCTGAAATCTGATCTTGGGCTCACTCCGGTCAATGACGGTAAAATTATCAGAATAAATATCCCTGAGCTTACGGAAGAGAGAAGAAAGCAGCTTGTTAAGCTTGTGAAAAAGAAGGCTGAAGAGGCAAAAATAGCAGTCAGAAATATCCGAAGGGATTCAAATGATGAGCTGAAAAAGAAGGAGAAGAAAGACCATATCAGTGAGGATGAAGTAAAGAAATCACATGATGAAATTCAAAAAATTACTGATTCATTTATAAAAAAAGTTGATGAAATCATGGAGCACAAAGAAAAGGAAATCATGGAGGTGTAACCGTGAACAGCAATTTTATGGTAAAAGTTGAAGATGCCAAACTGCCTGATGTGCAGAAGGCACTTAAGGCAGCGGGAATCAAGGTTCGGAGCATTATAGAGATTTTCAAAGAGGAACTCGGCACATCAGACGTGCAGAAAGAAGAGCAGACTCAGGGAAAAAGCTGATTATCTCAGGATTTTCTGCTGAGAAAACGCATTCTTTTTCATGGCACATCGATCTTGCCGATTGATGTGCCATAGACTTCCTTCAAAATCCTATTGGCACCTTTTGCGAGGAGTGCCGTCGCAAGCTCTATGCCAATCGATTCAAAGTCTTCAACTGTTCCTTCAGCATGCTCCCTTATGATCCGGTCCCCGGAAATACTCCCTACCAGTCCATCCATAACAAGAATTCCGGATTTTGAAGTTCGAGGTCCGGAACCAGCAGTGTGTGCGATCTGCGCTTTGTCCCGAGATCCTTGCTCTATTCTCGCATGTGCTGCGATGGGAACCTGACACCCGCCTTCCAGTTTCTTAAGAAAAGCCCTTTCAGCCCTGACACAGAGGGCACTCTCTTCATCATTCAGTTTGCTGATCAGATGGTTGATAAATGTATCGTCAGCCCTGCATTCAATGCCGATGGCTCCCTGTCCGATAGCAGGAAGGCTTATCGCAGATGACAGGATATCTGCTATCCGGTTTGTCCATCCCAGCCTTGTAACGCCCGCAACTGCCAGAATAATTGCATCATACTGTTTCTCGTCCAGTTTCCTTATCCTGGTATCAAGATTTCCTCTCAGTTGTGCGATCTTCAGATCTGGCCTTATATTGAGAAGTTGACATGACCGTCTCAGGCTACTCGTGCCTATTATTGCGCCTTCGGGCAATGAATTGAAATCAGGAATCTGAAATGTATTGTCGTGTATTCGTGTCAGAAAAGCGTCACGGGGATCTTCTCTTTTACATATCACACTGAGATGAAGGCCCTCCGGAAATTCAGTCGGAACGTCCTTCATGCTGTGAACGGCAATATCAGCGGTGCATTGCAGTAAGGCCTCTTCAATCTCTTTGACAAACAGGCCCTTGCCCCCAACGTTTGCTAGGGGGACATCAATGATTTTGTCACCGGTAGTCTTTATCCTGTTCAATTCGATATGCAGAGAAGGGTCTATTTTTATCAGCTCGGACTTTACCCATTCCGCTTGCCAGAGCGCAAGTTTACTTCCGCGTGTACCGATGATAATCTTATTTCTTTTCATTATTTCCTTCAAGGCCATAGAGTCTTTTTATCGTGGCAATGAGAATATCCTTGTCTTCGGAACTGTTTTTCAGTGCTACGGTCGGCGCATGGATAAGTTTGTTTATAATGGAGTTGATCGTTTGTTCGACAGCCTGCTTTTCTTTTATCTTCATATCAGGCAAGCGATTAATCAATTTTTCAATTTCCTCTGCTTTAATTTCATCGGCCTTCTTTCTTAAGGCAATGACTGTCGGAACTGAATCGAGAGACGACAGCCACCTGGCGAAGGTTTCGATCTCTTCTTCAATTATTTCTTCAGCTTTCTTCGCTTCTTTCTGCCTCTCATGGATGTTGGAATCAACAACCCCCTGGAGATCATCGATATCATAGAGATATACATTATCGAGAGTGTTTATTTCAGGATCAACATTTCTGGGCACTGAAATATCAATTATAAAAACTGGCTTGTTCTTCCGTTCCTTCATCACTTTATGCATCTGACTTTTCGTCAGCACATAATCTGTAGCACCGGTTGAGCAAATTATGATATCGGAAGTTTTCAGCTCATTTGGGTAATTCTCAAAGGGTACGGCCCTCCCGCTGAATTCTTTTGCCAGGTCACAACCGGTTTGATAGGTTCTATTTGCAATAAGGATATCCGTTACGCCATTGTTCATGATATGCTTTGCAGCAAGTTCTGCCATTTCTCCTGCACCAAGAAGCATAAATGTTTTTCCGGGGAGTTCTGTGAATATTTTCTTGGCGAGTTCCACAGCGGCAAAACTTATTGATACGGCATTCTCCGCAATTCTCGTTTCCGTCCGTATTCGCTTTGCAACTGAAATGGCCTTCTTGAAAAGCCGATTCAGGAGAATACCGGTTGTTTTATGTTTGAGAGAAAATTCAAATGCTTCTTTGAGTTGGCCCAGAATCTGTGGTTCTCCAACCACCATTGAATCAAGGCTTGAAGCAACCCGATAAATATGTCTGACTGCCTCAATATCATGGTGAATGTAAAGAGCATCATTGAGCGATTCTTTTCTTATACCATGAAAACGGGCAATGAACTCTTTTATGGACGCTATGGCTTTTTCGGTATTTCCCGCATTAAGATAAATCTCGACCCTGTTACAGGTTGAAATGATTACCGATTCCTTGACCTCAGGAAGGTCTCTTATGGTGAGCAGACCCTCACCAAGCTTTGGTCCGTCAAAGGCCAGTTTTTCCCGGATATCGATGTCAGCAGTCTTATGATTGAGCCCTATAACGAGTGTGTTCATCAGAATACATGCAATCCTTTAAGGAGGAAGTTTACGCCAAAAAAAGTAAACAGCACGGCGCAAAAACCGATTATGGAAAGTAGTGCTGCCCGCCGGCCGCGCCATCCGGCCGTCAACCTCAGGTGCAGTACGGCGGCATAAATAAACCAGGTAATGAGTGACCAGACTTCCTTGGGATCCCATCGCCAGTAACTTCCCCAGGCACTTTCTGCCCACAGAACCCCGGTTATTATTGCAAGGGTAAGAAGCGGAAACCCGATGGTAATTAATTTATAATTGACTTCGTCAAGTATCTGCAGGCTCGGAAGACGTTTGAATAATCCACCGAGTTTTTTTGATTTCACATAATGTTCCTGAACGAGATACATGATGCCAACACCAAACGCCATAGCAAAGGCCGCATCTCCGATAAAAGCGAGGATAGTATGAATGCCCAACCAGTAGCTTTGAAGAACGGGGCTCAGGGGCTCGATCGTACGCGGGAGCATAGAAGAGGAAAGCATCATGACAAATACCACAGGCATGATAAAAGATCCGAGCAGGTTAAGTTTATAGCGATATTCAAGATAGAAAAACAGTAAGACAATAGACCATGAAAAAAAAGACGATGCCTCATGCATGTTTGCTATGGGAATATGTCCGGATATGATATACCGTGCAATAATGTTGATCGTGTGCAGTACAAAACCGACAACGGAAATGCTGAGCATGATAAGGGACGTCGTTTTTGTCCCTTTGAAAAGCTCAAGCACACAGACTATTGTTGCAGCAAAATAAAATGTGAGGGCAAGTTCAAAGAGAATAATTTCCATCAGAAGCAACCCAGCTGACATTCTTTTATCTTTATGCCAAGCTCATCGGCGGCAGCACCCACTTCTTTATAGGATATGCCGATATCCTCGGCAAGAGCCCGTGCCACTGCGCATGATATCGTATCATTAACAACTTTTGCTCTGAGCTGCTCTTCTACCTTTTCCTTCATTTTTTACCTGTTTCAATGAGCTACTTTTTTGACAATGACATCAAATATTAATATTACACCATCATATTTCGAAAACACAATTGAGCTTATCTACTCATATAAACGATAGAATGTCATGAGAATATTCAGCGACAGATTATCTCTGCGCGGGATTTAGGAAAGAGTGATGAAACGCTATGGGAAAGTACTGTGGATCAGATAACCTTTTTTTTGGTGCGGATCAGCTGAGTCCTGAGATGCTGACCCGCACACAGGCAAAAAAACATTCTTAAATACCGGTTTTATGGTAACGTAATATACATGGGAAAAAATGCAGTTATCGGTCGCACTTCATGCGGATTTGAAGTGCATGTGCGCATTCAAAACAATGCGAGTACGAGTGTCTCCCCGGACAGTAATCATCCGGGCAATTATGGCCGTTTGTGTGTAAGCAATTACTGCAATGACGATGGTTCATATATTTGTATGGACGGACGGTTTTTTTCTTATGAACGATTTGAACAGTTCGAAATGGTGTGCCCATAGACAGCAAATGGAAATGGTCGGGGCGAAAGGATTTGAACCTTCGACTTCACGGTCCCGAACCGTGCGCGCTACCAGGCTGCGCTACGCCCCGAGTAATGAATAATAAGAATCAGAAGCATTGAAAGTCAAGTCGATAGGCACGCGGCACAGCTGATAGATTGGATTTGCGATGGATCCATACATATATAAAAATATAGAAAAGATATCGGGAGCTTCTTCTGAGGAAATGAATGATCTCATTGCGGTTGAAAAGAGGCTGAGAATTCTTATTAATGGGCAAAACGTTTTAAATCTCTATTGTACGCCTTCAATGATTCGGGAACTCGTCGTGGGGATAATTCACAATGAACGTCTTATTTCAGGTGAGTGGTGTGCGGACAGAATGAGCATTGAATATAATGAGGAAATAAAAGTTGATGTCCCGGCGTCAGGAACGATTCATCATGGTGAGCCGACAATTACATCCGGATGTGTAGGTGGCATCAGTATGAAGGGAAAAAACCGTGATGAATTTATATCTGATGACATAATGTTCGATGCCAGTTCCGTGAAAACTCTTTTTCATGAGTTCCAGCATCGTTCTGAGGCATATAAAATGACCGGGGGAGTGCATAGCGCGGCTTTATCAGATGGAGATAAAATCATTGCTTTTGCTGAAGATATTGGAAGACATAATGCGGTTGATAAAGTACTGGGATTTTGTGTCCTTGAAAACATCCCATTTAAGGGAACACTTATGATGGCAAGCGGAAGACTGTCTTCTGATATCGTGAACAAGTGTCTGACATGCTCGGTGCCGGTGATTGTGAGCAGGACATCCCCGACCAGTCTGGCAGTTGAGATTGCTGCCGCTTCAGGAATTACACTCATCGGCTTTGTTCGCGGGAACCGTATGAACATCTATTCATGTAGACAAAGGGTACGTTTATAAGGACATGAGTTTATTTCTCAGAATTATTAATTCAAAGCCATATGATGCCATCGTAACAAGGCTGTTTATATAACTGAGGCTGGCATCCAGAACGGAAACGTTGCCGTTATCTGCGTAAAGGAGCGCAATGACCTTGTCCCTGATCGTAATCGGTATCATAATACTGTCCTGCGGCATGCCTGACAATGCTTGTATAAAAGGTTCATTACCCGGTATTTTTAGAAGAGGGCCCCTGTAATAATGTTTTCTGTTTATTACATCAGTAAAAATCGAAGGTGTATTTATGTCCACGTTTAAATTTTCTATAGGAAACCCTTTTGATTTCCATCCGGTTGCTCTGTTGTCTTTCACGATAAAAATGCCGACACGCTCTGCAATATTTCTGGACTCGTTCAGCAAAATCCCAATAACTTCATCTCTATTCTGTGCGTTTGCGAATTCTGTTTTTATTTTTAGCGTATGTTTTTCATCCCGTTCTTTCTGTCCTTCAAGCCCTTCATCTCCGCCGAATATGCTTATGTACCGAAGATCTCGTGATTGGCCGTAGAGTTTTTCCAGTGCGTAAAGAAATCTGATTTCAGAACAGACATACGGCACAATATCAAGGCCGGTTACAAATCTGAGTTCATCGACTGATGACATGGCGAGAGGCTCGACCAGTGCGACATGAAGCCTCTTTTTTTCCTTTTTAAAGGGAATTGCGTTATATTTTTGAACCATCTCAAGTGACATACAGGCTAGAGTTTCTTTAGTTGGTGAATTGAGCTCTTTAGGATCGACTGCGGGTGCTTTACTGAATTTACTCAAAATCTTGGAGAGTTCGAACTCTTTAATTATCCCCAGTTCAATGAGATTGGTACCGAGCCTGCCTCCGAAAATGACCTGGCGCTCAAGAGCGAGCCGTAACTGCTCTTTTGTGATGAGACTATCTTTTACCATTGCTTCGCCGAGTTTCATTGGAATTATTTTATATTATATTTCTGAAGCCTGTGTCTGAATGAACGAAATGAGAGGCCTAACAACCGTGCTGCTTCAGTCTTGATGCCTTTACCCTTTTCAAGGGCAGTTACAAGGTAATCTTTTTCGATTTCTTCAATAATTTTCTCCAGATTGATACCCTCATCACCTATGTCAGGGAGATTCGTTGCCGGATAATCAGCAGTGAGAATCTCCTGAGGAATGTCGTCTAAAGAAATACTTTCCTGATCTGATAACAATAATATACGTTCTATTAAATTTTCGAGCTCCCTGACATTACCCTTCCACGGATAGTTTATAAGGGCTCGCATTGCATCGTGTGAGAACGCTTTGCTGTTAGCTGAAAATTTATTCAGAAAATGCTCGATGAGCAGGGGAATGTCCTCTTTCCTGTCACGCAAGGGAGGAATATTGATCGGCACGACATTCAGTCGGTAAAACAGATCTTCCCTGAATGTCCCTGTTGAGACTGCTGTAGCCATATCCTTGTTTGTTGCGGCTATTATTCTTATATCCACCGTAATATCTGACGTGCCGCCAACCCTTCTGAATGTTCCGTTCTCGAGCACCCTCAGCAGTTTTGCCTGCAGGGACAAGGGCATCTCGCCGATTTCGTCAAGGAAGATACTGCCGCCATCTGCTGCTTCACACAATCCTGCTTTGTTA
Source organism: Nitrospiraceae bacterium (assembly GCA_020347665.1). Taxonomy (GTDB): domain Bacteria; phylum Nitrospirota; class Thermodesulfovibrionia; order Thermodesulfovibrionales; family UBA6898. The sequence goes on along the minus strand of CP070737.1, from coordinate 1,836,188 downwards.
TAGACTGCCCCTGTGAAAGCACCTTTCATGTGGCCAAAAAGTTCGGATTCAAGAAGCCCCTCAGGAAAAGTTGCGCAGTTTATGGTCAGAAAATTTCTATCTTTCCTGAGGCTTAAGTTATGAAGCGCGGCTGAAACAAGCTCTTTGCCCGTACCGCTCTCACCAGTGATCAGGACCGTTGAATTGCTCTGAGCTACCCTTGGAATTAATCTGAAAAGTTCCTGCATTCGTGCGCTCTTCCCGATGATGTTTTCCAATCTGAAGGAGGTAAGGACTTTTTCCCTCAAAAAAGAAACTTCTTCGCTCAATTTCTTCTTTTCAAGGGCTTTGTTGACGATGAGTCTTATCTCATCGATTTTAAACGGCTTGTTGATATAGTCGTAAGCACCCTGCTTCATTGCATCAATCGCTGCTTCTGTGGTCCCGAATGCGGTTATCATGATAACCAGGGAAGCAGGGCTGATCTCTTTAGCCATGCTAAGGACCTCAAAACCGTCGGCCTTGGGCATTTTGATATCAGTAATAATAAGGTCAAAAAGCTCTTTCTTTAGCGCTTCAATGCCTTCAAGCCCATTCGTAACAGATGTCACTCTATAGTCTTCTTCTTCAAGAAGAATCCGGAGCACTTCCCGCATGCTTTTTTCATCTTCTATAACGAGTATATTTGCTTTAAGATTGTTCATCTTTCTTTGGCAAATCAATTTCAAACCTTGTTTCAGTCTCAGGGATACTTTTAACCGAAAGATTGCCGTAGTGTTCCTCAATAATTCGGTACGCAATGGAAAGGCCGAGACCGGTGCCTTCCTCCTTTGTGGTATAGAAAGGATAGAAGATCTTATTTATATCGTCAGCACTGATCCCCGGGCCGTTATCAGTAAATGTAATTTTTATAGTATTGCCATTATTAGCCGAACTGACAAGAAGCTCTCCGCCTTCTTTCATGGATTCAAGCGCGTTCATGCCAAGATTCCAGAATACCTGCCGAATTTTTTGCGGGTCCACATCTGCATAGAGACGCCCTGAAAAATCTTTTTTTATCGAAATCCTGCCTCTGTTATCTTCAATGTTGCCGATGAGTTCAATGGTTTCTTCAAGCAATGCATGAAGGTCAGTCCTGCGCAATTCGAACCGCTTCGGGCTCGAATATGTCAGAAAATCGGTAATGATACGGTTCAGCCGGTCCATCTCATTCAGCGCAATGCTCATGAGTTTATCTCGTTGCGTGTCGGGGGACCTATTTTCCCTGAGTATTTCGATAGATCCTTTTAACGAGGCGAGCGGATTTCTGATCTCATGCGCGATATTGGCTGATAGTTCTCCAATTGTTGCCCACTGCTCTTTTTGCTTCATTTGAAGTTCCAGCTTTTTGAATTGCGTCAGATCCTGAAACACGCCGATATAACCGGTTTCATGCCCTCGCATATCTTCAAAGATCGAAATAGTCATCCCTATAATCTTCTCCTCGTTTTGCCTGGTCAAAAGAGTTGCTTCAAAACGTCCCGACTGTAAAGGATATTTCAGAAAAGGCAGAACAGACTCGATCTTTTCGCCCAATACATTATTCTTCTTGATTCCGACTATTTTTTCAGCTGCTTTATTAAATGTCGTAACATTATTGTTTATATCTGTTACAAACAAGCCTCCCGGAAGACTCTCAATTACGGTTGTATTAAAAAGCTCCAGGTCTTTCACATATAAATTCTGCTCCTCAAGTTTGAGTACTGTTTTTTCAAGGCTATGAGATAAATAGCCGCTGAGGTATGCGGTTATATAGAAGGAAAGAATGTGAATAAAGATATTATATAAGAATTCCTGTTCCCGTATAGAGGTTGCATAACTGATCGGGATCAGTTGATAAAATTGAAGATCAATAAGAACGCCATAGAATATGCTGCTAATGCTTGCAATCACATAGCCGGCTTTTTTATTCAGGACAATGCTGGATGAAAGGACCGTCAGCAATAAGGTAAATGAAAACCAGCTCTCTATTCCGCCGGTAATATAGATAAGCGATATTTCAGATATGACATCGATGATAAGCTGAACGTAGACGAATAAGAAAAGATTCTTTATTTTCGGTAACAGCATTGCATATATGATTGTTAGAGCATACATGGCGGCAATAAAATAGATAATTGCTTTTGGATAGAGAAGGTTCAGAAAGTCGATCTTAAATAGAAAAATTGAGCCCAGAAGAAAGGTTATAAATACAGCTCTGAAGCCTATTAATGCTTTAACTCGTGGGATTAACGTGCTTTCCGGCATTCATTTATTTAATAAGCGTAATGAGTTTAAATATTGGGAGATACATTGCAACAACAATGAATCCGACAGTTCCGCCCAGGAACACCATAAGCATCGGCTCCATCATTGCGGTAAGGTTGGCAACTGCATTATCCACTTCATCATCGTAAAAATCAGCTATCTTGCTTAACATTGCATCGAGGGCACCGGTAGATTCTCCAACAGCGATCATGTGGTTCACCATTGGCGGAAATACCTTTGACTTTGTTAATGGCTCAGCCAGAGTTTTCCCTTCAGACACCGCCGATCGAACATCCATGACCGCATATTCAATGACTTTGTTCCCGGCGGTTTTTGCCGTTATTGAGAGTCCGTCCAGGATCGGCACACCACTACTTATCAACGTTCCCAAGGTTCTGGTGAATTTCGCAACGGCAACCTTTCTGATAAGGATGCCAAAGATGGGAAGTCGCAAGGATATTTTATCTGTTACTGCCTTTCCTTTCTCTGTACGTCTAATCTGAGTGTACAGTATAATAAAGCCAATGGATAACATGAGCAGGATGAAGCCTCCCCATCCGGCAAGAAAATTGCTCATACCCATGATCAGTTTCGTCGGCACGGGGAGTTCTCCTCCAAGCGTAGCGAACATTTTTGAAAATGTAGGCACAACGAAAACCATAATAATCGCGATAACGAGCACTGCAATCGTTGACACCACCAATGGATATATCATCGCTCCTTTCACCTTCTTTTTCAGCTTCATTGCTTTTTCAATATACGTGGCCAGTCTGTTTAAAATGGTATCGAGTATGCCACCAGATTCCCCGGCAGCTACCATATTCACATAGAGTTCATTAAATACCCGCGGGTGTTTTCTGAGGGCATCCGCATAGGTTGATCCTCCTTCCACGTCGCCCTTGATTGTCGCTAGTGTGCTAGCAAGCAACTTATTTTCAACCTGTGTCGAGAGTATGTCCAGTGCCTGGACAAGAGGAAGTCCGGCATCTATCATGGTGGCAAACTGCCGTGTGAAAACCACAATGTCCTTGTCTTTCACCCTCCCGCCGAGTGACATGCTAAAAAAAGCAGATTTTTTCGCTTTCGGGTTAATTGCTGTCGGAACAATATTGCGTTTTCTCAGTTGAGATGCAACGTCGTCCTTGGAATCAGCAGAAATTTCTCCCGATTCAATTGTTCCTTTGCTGGTTCTGCCTGACCACTGAAAAACTTCTGCCATTGTACCATCACCTCCTGCGCCCAGAGTTTGCAGTTGCTGCTCTCTGGAGCATTGTGATTATTTCCTCAGATACCGGCGACCTGCCAACAGCATCCTCATAAGAAATAAGTCCCTTCGTATATAAGGCAAATAATGTCTGATTCATCGTCTGCATGCCATAGCGTGACTGCCCTGTCTGCATCATTGAATAAATCTGGTGAATTTTGTCTTCCCGGATAAGGTTTCTAATTGCGGGCGTCGGCACCATCAATTCAATGGCGAGCACCCGTCCTTTTCCCGATTTCTTGGGGATAAGCTGCTGTGAAAGGATGCCTTCAAGGACAAAAGATAGTTGTGTTCTGATCTGCTCCTGCTGATGAGGTGGAAAGACATCAATAATACGGTTGATAGACTGAACAGCGGAATTTGTATGGAGCGTTGCAAGGGTCAAATGACCTGTTTCTGAAACAGTCAGTGCCGCTTCGATTGTTTCGAGGTCTCTCATTTCACCGATCAGCGCGACATCGGGATCCTGTCGAAGTATATATCTGAGAGCAGATTTAAACGAGACAGTATCAGCATTGACTTCACGCTGGTTAATGAGCGACTTTTTATGCCCGTGAAGATATTCAATAGGGTCTTCTACCGTTATAATATGGTCCTGGCGTTCAGCATTAATCCTGTCAATCATTGCTGCAAGAGTTGTGGATTTTCCGCTTCCTGTAGGGCCGGTTACCAGGATAAGCCCTCGAGGTTTTTTGACCAGTTCATTTATGATTTCAGGCAGGCCAAGTTCCTGGAATGTTTTTATTTCGAATGGAATTGTCCTGAACGCCCCTGCAACAGCACCGCGCTGCATAAAAATATTCCCTCTGAATCTACTAAGGCCTTTAACGCCAAAAGAGAGGTCAAGCTCACTCTGTTCTTCAAAACGATGCTTCTGGGCATCCGTCAAGATGCTGTAACAGAGTGCTTTCGTTTCTGTTGGTGCAAGTGACTCATGATCGAGGGGAATCAACTTTCCATCAACTCTCAGCCTTGGCGGGCTGCCTGTTGTAATATGAAGATCTGAAGCTCCTTTTTCGATCATAACTTTTAACAGATCATAAATACTTGCCATCAATTCCTCCTCTAATCACCAAAGGTCACCCTCAGGACTTCTTCCATTGACGTAACGCCTTCAGCGACTTTTGTCAAGCCGCTCATCCGTAATGTTTTCATTCCCAGTCGAACGGCTGTTTTCTTCAGTTCAGCAGACGAAGCACCTTCCAGTATAAGCTCTTTCAGTTCGTCCCTTATGAGCATAACCTCATAGAGTGCGATCCTTCCTTTATAGCCGGATCCATTGCATGCCGGGCAGCCTTTTCCTTTAAAGCACTTTACTGTTTTGGCCTCTTCTTCGGTAAACCCGATCTTAAGCAATGCAGCGTTTGGGACCTTTTCCTCGATTTTACACTGAGAACATATTCTCCTTGAAAGCCTTTGGGCGAGAATCAGGATAACCGAAGATGATACCAGAAACGGTTCAATACCCATATTGAGCAATCGGCTGATGGTGCTCGGGGCATCATTTGTATGGAGCGTGCTCAAAACGAGGTGGCCGGTAAGCGCAGCTTTTACACCGATTTCTGCGGTCTCAAAGTCACGAATTTCCCCGACCATGATAATATCCGGATCCTGTCTGAGGAACGATCGAAGGGACGAAGCAAAAGTAAGCCCGATCTCTTCTTTTACCTGAACCTGATTGATTCCCATGAAATTATATTCAACCGGATCTTCCGCGGTCATGATATTCGTATCAGGTTTATTAAGATAATTTAAGGCGGAATACAGTGTCGTGGTTTTTCCGCTTCCTGTGGGACCGGTTACGAGCAGCATGCCATATGGTTTCGTGAGGGCCTCCATAAAGTCCTCGAGAGCTGCCTCTTCAAAACCAAGTTTTGTCAGATCGACCTCGAGGTTGGATTTATCAAGAAGCCTCAAGACCGTTTTTTCCCCGAACAGGCACGGCAGTGTTGAAACACGAAAGTCGATTTCCCGTTTTTTCCCCAGCTTCAGTTTAATACGCCCGTCCTGCGGGAGTCTTCTTTCGGCAATATCAAGCTTTGACATGATTTTGACCCTCGACGTTAGGGCTGCCCTGATTTTGGTCGGTAAGTTCATAACCGTATACATGACACCATCAACTCTGTACCGTACTCGAAGAGACGATTCATACGGCTCTAAATGGATATCGCTGGCTCCTGTTTTTATCGCATTTACAAAAATGCCATTGACAAGCTTAACGATCGGTGCTTCGACTTCTTTTACGACTTCTGTATCTTCTTTTTCTTCAAGAACATCTACGCCGTCCAGGGCGCTACCGACTATCTGGTCAAAGTCATCGACATTAACCTGCGGGCCATCATCAAATGCATCATCCATTATGCCTGAGGATCCCATTTCATCGTCCGACAAAGTGTAATCTTTAGCCTCAATAGTTGCCGACTGCTGCTTTTTCGATCCTGTAGGAGCGAGCAAACTGTCACCTGCACCAAGATAGTGTCCTGATATGGTTTTGATAATTGCCGTCTCGCTCGATACGACTACCTCAACATTATAACCAGTCATAAATTTCACATCGTCTATCGCAAAAACATTTGAAGGGTCGCTCATCGCAATAGTCAGCGTAGCCCCGACCCTTGCCACCGGCATAATCAGGTATTTCTTAGCCATATCTGCAGGTACTAGCTTTAGTACGGTAGAATCGATCTTATATTCAGAAAGATTGATAGCAGGAACGCCATATTGTTTGCTCAGAAATGCAACAAGTTTATCTTCGGTGATAAAGCCCAGCTTGACCAGATTCGTGCCCAGTCTGCCGCCATCCTTCTTCTGAGCGTTCAGGGCCTGTTTCAACTGGTCTTCAGATATTATGCTCGAGGCTGTTAAAAGTCGCCCAAGTTTTGCCGCCATACGTCTAAAATATATGAAAATATACGTAATGTCAATAATTGTCATAGCTAGGTAACATATTGTTATCAAAAGATTTATGTTTATTTGCTATTAATAGCATTATTCGGTACGATATTAAACTATGATAAATACCAACAAAAAAATGCCGTCCGTCACTGACCTTGAGCGTGCCGACCGGATACGTGAAATACTGGGAATCCTCATTGAGGGGAATAAGAAATTCCCGGTAATTGTTGAGGGGAAGAAAGATGCCCGTGCTCTGAGAAGCCTTGGGATTGCAGGTGAGATAATAACGTTCCATAGGGGAAAAAGTCTGTATGAGTTTTGTGAGGATATTGCGGATAACTTTACGAATATTATTCTTCTCATGGACTGGGATACGCAGGGGGAATCCCTTCAGAAATCGTTAGCCAGCAATCTCAAAGGACATTGGGAAACATATGCCACTATCAGGGAACTCCTCAAGATGCTCTGTCAGAAAGATGTAAATGACATCGAGGGTATTCCAAAACTGCTCTTGAGGCTGGAAGGAATGAGGCCGGCAGAGATAGAAGGCCTGGAATGAACAGGTTAGGGAAACAGGGTGAAGATATCGCGATTTCGTTCTTAAAAAAGAAGGGCTATGCGATAGTTGAGAAGAATTTCAGGATGGTATTCGGAGAAGTTGATATCATTGCTAAGGACAGGGATGCCATTGTTTTTGTCGAAGTGAAGGCACGATCTGACATTGCATTTGGTTATCCCTTTGAGGCGGTTCACCCCAAAAAAAGAGAAAAAATCCGTAAAGTCGCTTTGAGCTATATGAAGCGATTCAAAAAGGAGTTGCCAGCCCGTTTTGATGTACTCAGTATTCATTTTGAACATGGTGAGCAGCATATTGAGCATATACAGGATGCTTTTGAAGTGTAAGGATAAGCTCCTCAATCGTCTGCCGTCCGCGCCGTTAATCCTATTGGAAGTGAGAGAACCTTATGTGTTATTTTATTATCGGTTTGAGACTCAGGGATTAGAATTTCTTGTTGCCTGAAATCTGTAATTTGGTATTAGAAATTTCTTTGTTCCGTATTTAGACTTTTCATTGTTTGACATGTCTTAGTTTGGAATGTGTTATTTGGTTATTGGAATTTAGATCATTGGGGCTGTAGCTCAGTTGGGAGAGCACTTGAATGGCATTCAAGGGGTCGTGGGTTCGACTCCCATCAGCTCCACCAGTAAAATCAAGGAGTTAGCCGATAACGGTTAGCTCCTTTTTGGTTGGAGTGTGCAGTAGATGACTTGTTGATAGTCTTATCCAATATGTCCACAGCTTTAACTTTATGGCTTGG
>CP070737.1:1813041-1828345 GCA_020347665.1 Nitrospiraceae bacterium | reverse complement strand
TAGTTCGAAAACAAACTGTTCGTCGATGCTCTGGGAAGCTGCATCAGAGGCTATGAACAAAGTATTAGAAACAGTTATGAGAATGAACAAAAAGAATACTGTTTTTCCATTGATTAACTGATTCAGCCTGTTTTGTGTACTATAGTAAGGTACCTGGTTCATATCAGAATATATGCCCGTCAAAACTATAAATTCCAGCCCTTTTCTGTTAATATTACTACTATGGTCATTATCCCTGCAATAGATATCAAGGATGGAAATTGTGTGCGTCTGAAGCAGGGCAGAAAAGACGCTGTCACCATCTTTTCAAGAGACCCGGTCGAAACTGCGCTCATCTGGCAGTCAAAAGGAGCTCACGTACTGCATGTTGTAGACCTTGACGGAGCGTTTACCGGGAGACAAAAGAATTTAGACATCATCCTCCAGATACGAAAAACAGTGAAAATTGCCATGCAGGTGGGAGGCGGTATCAGGAATCTTGTGTCTGTGGACAAGCTTGTTTCTGCTGGCATCAACAGGGTTATCCTGGGAACGGCTGCGTTTGATGATAGTGAATTTGTTATTGAAGTATGCAATAGATTTCCGGGCACGATACTGGTCGGTATCGATGCAAAAGACGGAAACGTGGCGATAAAGGGATGGCAGGAAGTCAGTGAGATTGATGCAAAAGAATTTGCTCATCGTATTCAAGCAGTGGGCATTGGGGGAATTATCTATACTGATATTGCACGTGACGGTATGCTGTCCAGTCCAAATCTGCAGGCTATTGAAGAGATGGTCAATACAGTAAATATCCCGGTCATAGCCTCGGGTGGCATTTCAACCGTAGCGGACATTAAAAGTCTTCTTGCGATTAAGAATCTCTGGGGAGCTATCACCGGACAGGCAATTTATACGGGTTCTCTTGACCTGAGAGAAGCTATTAGATTGACAAAAAGTACGCAGTAATGCCGGGGGAGTCTACATCAACTTAAAAACACAGAAATACTTGTTACTCTTCAAGATTTACGAATTATCCGCCTCGGCGGACCCGCCTAAAGCGGACGGATCACGAATTACGATTTACGAATTACGGGGGCTCAGATGCTTGCGAAACGAATAATACCATGTCTTGATGTAAAAGACGGACGGGTGGTGAAAGGAGTCAGCTTTGTAAATCTGCGCGATGCCGGCGACCCTGTTGAAAATGCAAAATTCTATGACCAGCAGGGAGCGGATGAACTCATCTTTCTTGATATCACAGCATCTCATGAAAAGAGAAAGATAATCCTCGATGTTGTCGAAAGAACAGCAGAGGACGTTTTTATGCCGCTTACCGTGGGTGGCGGTATTACCACCATTGAGAACATACGGGATCTCCTGAACGCTGGATGCGATAAGGTCTCAATTAATACCGCTGCAGTGAAAGATCCTTTTTTCATACAACGGGCTGCTGAGCGGTTCGGGAGCCAGTGTATTGTGGTTGCCATTGATGCCAAGCGGGTAGAACATCGGCTTGAAGGTGCATCAGGTGAGGCGTGGTTTGCCGATCCTTCTCTAAAAGATGTTGTGCTTGACCCGTCTGCCGGGGGACTGACATGGGCTATCTCAACGCATGGTGGAAGACAGATGAAGCTGATGAATGCGGTGGCGTGGGCACAGAAAATAGAAGAACTCGGCGCAGGCGAGTTCATGCTGACGAGCATGGATAAAGACGGCACCAAAGATGGTTATGATATCGAGTTAACCCGCGCAATATCAGAGTCGGTTGCGATCCCGGTCATTGCTTCAGGCGGTGCAGGTACACTCGAGCATCTCTATGACGCCCTTGCCGAGGGAAAAGCAGACGCAGTGCTTGCCGCATCAATTTTTCACTTCAGGGAATACAGCATACAGGATGCCAAGGAATATTTGCAGTCAAAAGGTGTGCCGGTACGGCTGTAACTGACGTAATCGAATTTTCTATCCAGCAGTATCAACCAGCTGAGGCTCTCTCTTCTTTTCAATCCGGTAACGGCATAATGTTTCTTCGTCTGCAGGTGTAATTTCAAGTTTAAAAGACTCTTCACTATTGAGTATTCGCACCTCAGCTGCAGGTAATTTTTTTGCATCTGAATACCGGGCGCAGAGAGAAGCAGCAATCTCTATGACGTCTCTGTTCGCTTCGCCCTTTATCAGCGTAAGGGGACTGCCAAATCCCTCAACCCGCAGGCACGTATCCGTCTTTGTCGCCAGTTTCAGGAGCAGTTCATTTTCAGCCTTGTTTCGTCCCACAATAATCTTGCAGTCCGGAGAAAGCCTGAAGTGCCTCCCCAGTCTCAAGAGTAACAGGTCGTCATATGATGGATTTCGATCATACGCAAGAAGTTCTCTGAGGCGGTACGCATAATTCGGCTCGGTCAACAGACAGCCGCCTGCAGGAGCCGGATAGTCAGTCAGGCCAAACTCTTCGGCAAGGGCCATCTGCGGTTTCCGGCTTCGCCCGCTAAACCGGTAGAGCAGTTCCCTTTTTACCATCCCCTGTTCCTCAGGAATGGTTGGACTGAGCAGCTGCGCACTGAGCGGTCTCAGCACATATCCCTTAAGACCAGAATCACGGTCTATAATATGAAGCGCGTCCCTTCGTTGGCTCATCGGCCTCTGTCCCAGCACCTCTCCTGTGATAATAAAATGAGCCCCGATCATCTCCATAAACGCCCGCGCCTCTTTCAGCATGAGAATCCTGCAGTCCATGCATGGATTCATGTTCTTTCCATGGCCATACTTCGGATTCTTCACAATTTCGATAAATGCATCAGAAAGGTGACAGAGTTTTACCGCAAAACCGAACTGTTCAGCGGCTGCAAACGGGTTTTTGGAACAGGATGACCGGTCCGAAATATCACAGCCGAAATGGGTCAGAAACGTTACGGCAACGACTTCAATTCCCTGCTGCTGTACCGTCAGTATTGCCAGTGTGCTGTCAAGCCCGCCGGAATATAATGCAACTGCTTTCGGCGGGGGGGTACTGGTCTGTTGTTTTCTGTTCACTCCTGACTCCTCACACGTCACTTTTGAATGATTGTATTAACTGTTCCCGGGATGCAACCGCAGTACCGATCTCGCCGACAACAATCCCTGCTGCATGGTTTGCGATGAGAGCAGCCTCCTCGAGGTTCGCCCCTGATGCATGGGCAAGCGTCAAGGCGGATATAACCGTATCCCCGGCCCCGGTAACATCATATACCCGCTGTGCCCTCGTCTGAATATGCATCACCCGCTTCTTTTCGAAAAGGCTCATGCCGTGTTTGCCACGGGTGATAAGAACCGACCCGCAGGAAAGCCTTTTCTGCAATGCCTTTCCGGCCCGTATCAGTGATTTTTCATCCCTGATCTCTATTCCTGACCCGTCTGACGCCTCTTTCACATTTGGCGTGATCATTGACACCCCTTTGTAATAAGGAAAGTGTCCGATTTTGGGGTCAACAGCAATAAATTTCTTTTTTATCTTCGGCTGTTTCAGCATATGCTTTACCAGGGCCGATGAAATCATACCTTTCTTATAATCAGAGAGGATAATTCCATCGAATCCGGGTACAACTGACTGGAGATAGGCAATAATGCCTTTTAATGTTTTTCCCCTCACATAGTTGCTATCCTCCCGGTCGAACCTGACCACCTGCTGGCTGTGGGCAATGACGCGCGTCTTTATCGTCGTCGGTCTGTCCGTAACAAAGATGCCATCGCAATTCACGCCACGCAATGCAAGCTCGTTCGCAAGCTCTTCCCCTGCTCCGTCCTGTCCGCGTATGCCGACAACGGATGCATTTCCCCCGAGTGAGACGATATTATGGGCAACATTGGCAGCACCACCGAGCCTGAAACTCTCGTTGTTCACTTCAACCACAGGCACCGGGGCCTCGGGTGAGATCCTGTTTACCTTCCCCCACACATACAGGTCAAGGATAAGATCACCGATCACAAGGATGTTCTTATCTTTAAAACGCTCGATAATAGAAATAACGTTAGCATTCACGTTCATGGTATTTACTATACCGCAGTGTCAATGAAAAATAAAATATTCAAGAAAGAGGTGCGGAGAAAAAATGATGGGAACAGGCATAAAGCAATACGGTAATTGCAGGGGTGCACAACACGATACGGTTACGGCCGGGAAAAAGAAGGCGCCCCGAATATTGGGGGCGCCTTCTCTGCATCCTTATGCAGGCATTGAGCCTGTCCCAGTGTTAGAAGCTGAGGATAAGCTGCTGCCTTATGGCTATTACTTCTTCTGGTTCCCTTCCAGCGGGATCCGTGTCCTGATACCAATCGTCTGCATCAAAGTAGCCAATATCAAAGTAGTATTTGAGGTTCCTTGCTACCGTGTAGACAAACCCGGCATCAATTTCCCATCCTAGATCATCACTAACACCAGATGGTGTATCTGAAGCATTGAGGAGAAAAGCGTTTGCATATGTCTTCAGATTCTTTGACGGGTTGTAATCAACTCCGAGGCCGTAATAGGTCGTGTTGGCCAGACCACCATTTGCGCCGTGACTTTGTGTACAGCATGAAGCGGTCCTAATCTGATAGTCATAAACGAACGTATAGTAAACGGTTGAGGAGAGGGTGGTAAAGAACTCCTCAAAATCACTATCATTAGGATCATCGTCACCGGTTCCATAACCAAACGATGCCCTTAAGGTAACAGGATTGAGGTTATAACTTAATTTTGCCTCAACGGCCCAGCCTTTGGCATCCATATCCTTACCACCAGCAGTTGTCCCAATATCGCCAAACTGGAGGTTTCCTGCAACCTTGTATCCAAAACCAGCAATAGTTCCATGTGCATGCGCTCCGAGGTTCGAAAAATGGAGATTAAAATCAGGTTCGTTGAGGTAGGTATAGTTTACGCCTGCAGTGCCGTTCTCATGGTCATAGTTAAGTACCGCGACGTACCCGTCCATGTCATCTGTCTGGTCAAACGGGTCATTACCGCCAGCAAAACCTGCAGCCCTGCCGCCATCACCTGCGAATTTAATGTTGATTAAGGTGATGTGCATATTCTTGGTTGGGTCGATGGTGAGCAAGAGTGCATCATCACCGTCATCGGTATGGTCAAAGAACAGCTTGTGTCCGAGCGCAAGAGGCATATGACCGACTTTCAGTCCAGCAGGTACACCGAGAAGACCCGAGCCTGTGATACGTACCCAGTGTTCAAACAGGCTGGCTTCCTGTCCTCCTGAACTATTGAACGAGCCCCATTTCACGTTGCCCACGTTATACGTCGCAAAGCCCTCAACATTGGGTGTGACCTGCAGATGGAAGGACAGCCTGAACCTGCTGTCATACCATGACGATGACGTAGAATCGAACGGTAAGGCTTCGGCGTTTCCATGATCTTTCCGATACCAGCCTCTGAACCTCAAGTGCCCTCCCAGGGTGATCTGGGTTGAGCCCTTTGCAATAACAGCCTGAGTCTCAGCAGGAATCTCTGCATGGACAGCAAAGGAGCTTGCTGCAAAACTCAGGACAAACAGTGCGCTAAGAATAATCGTTAAAAATTTTCTCAATTTGCTTACCTCCTTTTAAATTTTCATCCCGCAAGGCGGGTTAACTGCATAGTTTACATTTGAAAGCGTAAACTGTTCTGTATCACCTCCTTGTAGTCACCAGCTTCCCGAAAGAAAGCCAAGATTGTTTTTTTTGTGAACATAATAATAAAAACAGCTATTAAATCGTACGTTTCTCGCACCATTAATATCATTCTTCCCGCTCTTTTGTCAATAACAATGTATTTCCCTACCAACCCAACTCAAAAATAGATAGTAATTCTGTCTATTATTAGCAAAAAAAGGGCCAGCTTGCGACAAAATTGCTGTCCAGCGCTTTTCAGCCTTAATAATCATTTTATTTCAAGGTGTTATTAATATGCTCTCTGGCCGGGTTCAAGGATCGGTGATGATGAGAGATGTATTCAATTTTCAACACAGCGCTTGAAAATATAGGACATCAGCTGCGATGCCGTTGAAGTCCTTTCTCATGATTTCGCTGTGTTTATGATACAATGTCCCCAATGTTTAAGGTTTTTTATCTGGCAGCACTAAAGGAGCTCGGGGCTGCGTTCCTCTTGTCGCTCGGCTTTCTCAATGCCATTCTCATGATGGAGCACCTGCTGAAGATGAGCAGGACGCTTTCCGGTATCGGGGCATCGCTGCCTGACATGGCAGCAATTATCTTTTACATACAACCGCAGCTCTTCCTCATAACCATTCCCATGTCCCTGCTGTTATCAGTCCTGCTTGTGTATGGGAGAATGAATATGGACAATGAAATAGTTGTCCTCAGGATGAGCGGCATGGATTTCAGAAAAATTTCTTTGCCAGTGCTGATCCTGGGAGTGACCTGCTTTTTCCTGAGTATTGTCGTAAGTTTTTCCATCGCCCCGAAAAGCAGCCTGCACGTAAAAGAAAAAATTACCCATATGATAGCGACCCGGGCATCTCACGCAATAGAAGAAGGCACCTTTAACACAACATTTAAGGATATTGTTTTATTGGTCAAAGGGAAAAAACCTGATAATGCTCTCGAAGGGGTTTTTATTTACGACTACAGGGTTAAGGCTGAGCCCAAGATACTCATGGCCAAAGAGGGAAGGCTGTTCATTGCAGACAGTCTGGAGGCCGGCATGGTTATGAAAAACGGCTATATCAATCTCTCCAAGGGAAAGACCATTACAGAACTTTTTTTTGATACATACAATATGACCCTTAACCTTAATACAGGGTCCAGAAGACCACACAAGAGTGAGCTTACTCCTTTGGAACTGATTGCAGCTGCACAGGTAGCAGAAAGAGAGAAAGACAGGATTGCTTTTTATCTTGAACTGCACCGCCGAGTCTCGCTGCCATTTGTCTGCCTGCTGCTTATTCTCTTTGGACCTCCCCTCGCCTTGATTGCGGGAAAATCAGGAAGACTTGGAGGGCTGGCTTTGGGACTGGTCGTCTTTACCTCGTATTACATGCTGCTGATCTACTGTGAAAATCTGGTAAAGGCTGAGAAACTCTCCCATTATGTCGGTGCGTGGATACCGTCTGTTGTACTCGGAATCATGGCAGTTATTCTCTTCAGGAAAGAATACACACGATAAGATGAAAACCCTGCAACGTCTTTATTTAAAAGACTTTTTTATTATGTTCTGCATGATTACCCTCGGTCTTTCCATGATTTTCAGCCTTCTGGATGTCATCGACAAGATAGATGATTTTAAGCCTGATGCGTTTTCAGCAGGCCAGTTAACGCAGTACCTTCTCTACAGCCTGCCGAAGTACCTTCTCTTTCTGCTCCCTGTCTCGGTCCTTATAAGCAGTCTTTTTACGTTCAGCCAGGCGTCTCGCAGATTTGAAATGCCGGTAATCAAAGCTGCCGGAGGACAGTTGCGGAAATTCTTTTATCCATTTGTACTTACAGGTATTTTCATAAGCCTCTTCTCCTTTTTTACAAACGAAGTACTGGCACCTGATTTTTCACGGAGGGCCATAGCGATAAAGAATCAGTTAAAAGGCAAAACAAAAAAATACGCCTCCCGTGAAGGCAGCATATGGTTAAAAAGCACTACCGGAGACCCGGTTAAAATAGATTTATTTGTATTCGACAAACAACTGGTTCATGGGATTGACATCTTCGTGTTGGGCGAGAATTTTCTCAGGGAACGGATCTCTGCAGAAAAGGCCGCCTGGAACGGCACGTTGTGGACCCTTGAAAACGTAACACAGTATCATTTTGAACGTGGCACGGTAACAGAATTAAAAACTCTGGAATATCATGGTCTCGAATCCCCGGAAATCTTTGCTGAGAAGATGAAGAAACCTGAAGAAATGAGTATTGCCGAGCTCTATAACTATTCGGAACGACTCAAAAATGCCGGGTTCAGGAATGTGCGGTTAGCAGTCGATCTACATTCAAAGATATCCTTTCCCTTTATCAATATCGTCATGATGATTCTTGGCATATCATTATCATCCCGGAAACAACTCGGGTCCGGACTCATCAGCGCAGGGTTCGCTCTCCTCATCTGTCTCTTTTACGGGTTCGGGTATACATTCATGCTCTCCCTTGGATATGCCGGCATTATGACACCGGTTATCGCAGCCTGGATTACTCCGTTTCTGTTTGCTGGGCTCTCCCTGTACCTGTTTCTTACGCTACCGGAATAGGATAAGATACTGCAGGGCGCGTTCCGGGTTCCAAGATACCAGTTACTCAGCGTAGTTCGCACGATACACATGGCAGACTCATCACACAAAACGCAAGACTCATGATGACAGTCACAGGCGACACGTCGCACGTTGCCGGTCTCACGATCTGTGTCCCAGATAAATCATACACTTCACAGGATTCATGACATCATTTTCTACAACAGATAAATGCCCGCTTCTTCGTCATTCCCGCAGCATTTTACCCCGTACCTGTCTGCCGTCAGGCAGGCCTGATACGGAGCGGGAATCCCGTTATTCAACAAAGACTACCTTTAAGTTACTTCCGTTTTTTTTCCTTGTCATTTCCGAGGTCGTAATCGGGAATCCAGTTGTATACCCCATACATAATGCATCACGGGAATGCCTTTCTCAGACATTAGAGAATATTTTTTATCCTGGATTCCCGCGTCTGCGGGAATGACAAGGAGAATTTTTAGGCTCTGAACGAAAATGAACAGGAAAAAGGGGATTTACTGAATCGCCGTACAAAAATTGCCGAGCGCACATAAAGACTTTATTTAACTTTGTGCATCCTGATTTCTCTGTGTTACTGAGAACTTTGAACCTTGAACGTTGAACTTTTTTGAACTTATTTCTTGTTTTTTCTGATGTAATCCGCCACTTCTTTTTTATACAATTTCCGAAGCTGTCTGGTCATATTCCCAATACCATAGGTTGTATGATCGATGCGGGATATGGGGAGTATTTCAGACGATGTGTTCGTATAAAAGACCTCTTGAGCATTCAATAGGTCTCCGGGAGGAAACATGCCCTCACGGACCGTTATATCTGCCCGCTGGGCAATGGAGATGACTGTTTCTCGGGTAATGCCGTTCAGAATTCCTGCATCCAGCGAGGGCGTGCAGAGAGTATCATCTGACACAAAAAAGATATTACTGACCGTTCCCTCTGCTATGAATCCATGTGCGTTAAGCATAATGGCCTCGTCCGCTCCCTGCTCTTTTGCTTCGATCGTCGCCAGAATATTGTTCAGGAAGTTAAGCGACTTGATCTGTGGATTCAGGGCCTCGCTCAGATTCTTTCTCGTCTTTGCCAGAATAGCTTTAACCCCTTCCTGATAGCGGGCCTCGGGATACCCCTTGAATTCCTTTGCAATAATAATGAACGTTGGATGTTTGCACAGCGCCGGGTCAAGGCCTATGGGCCCCTTCCCTCGTGATACCGTTACTCTGATATAGGCGTCAGAAAGCTTATTAGCTGAAAGGGTCTGATACACAGCGTCTCTCATAAACTGTTTTTCAGGAATCGTCAGCTGAATAAACAATGCAGATTGGTTAAGCCGTGAAACATGCTCGTCAAGCTTGAAGACGACCCCTTCATATGCCCGCATGGTCTCATACACCCCATCACCATAGAGAAAACCATGGTCATACACTGAGACAGACGCATCTTCTTCAGGGACAAGATTATTATTGAGAAACACCTTCATTCGGATATCCTCACACGACAGAAAAGATAATATCTATACATTGTGCAGGGAGAAACCTTTTTTTTCAACTGTATTGGAAGAGTCTTCATGAGCCTCTTTCTTGTCCTGTCTTTTCTCCATCCTGTATTATGTATACAATGGTCTCACCGGCAAAGAATACGAAAGGGCATTTTTTGATGGTCCTTCATGCCCATCTGCCTTTCGTCCGGTATCCAGAGCACGAGCACCATCTCGAAGAGCAGTGGTTGTATGAGGCAATAACAGAAACCTATATACCGCTTTTGAGTGTATTCGATCGCCTCATAAACGATAAGGTTGATTTCAGAATAGCCCTTTCTTTTACCCCGACACTTCTTGAGATGTTCAATGATGCCCTCCTTCAAGAGCGTTTCAAAAATCACCTGGAACAGCTCATTACCCTGTCAGAACAGGAACTTCAAAGGACACGGGGTGACCGCAGGTTCGAAGCACTCGCAAAAATGTATCATAATAAATTCAAAAAGATTCTGAACCTTTACACCAAGGTATATAAGCGGGACCTGATATCAGCATTAAAATCGCTTGCCGTATCCGGACACGTTGAATTAATAGCAAGCGCTGCCACGCATGCATACCTTCCTGCGCTCATGACAGAACCAATTGCGGCTCACGTCCAGATACGCCTGGGAACCGAGTATTTCAAAAATACCTTTGGAGAACAGGCAAAGGGATTCTGGCTTCCTGAATGCGGATACGTTCCCGGTATGGATCGCTATCTGAAGAAAGCTGAGGTTGCCTTCTTCTTTCTTGAAAGCCACAGTCTCCTGAATAGTACCCCAAGAAGTCCGTATAGTATTTATGCCCCGGTCAGGACACCCTCCGGCGCAACGGTCTTTGCACGAGATGTAGAATCAACAAAGCAGGTCTGGAGTTCAGTGGAAGGGTATCCGGGCGATTTTGACTACAGGGACTTTTACCGGGACATTGGGTTTGACCTTGATCAGAATTACATCGGCCCGTATCTTCCCGGGGGTATCCGGACATTTACCGGGATGAAATATTACCGCATCACGGATACATCTGATAATAAGGGACCTTATATCCCGGAACGCGCGCACCTGAAGGCTGAGCAGCATGCAGATCATTTCCTGGAATGCAGGGCTCAGCAGATACAATCCCTGAATAATCGATGGGGCATCCAGCCCGTTATCACCGCGACATTTGATGCAGAGCTCTTCGGTCATTGGTGGTTTGAAGGTCCCGCGTGGCTCGATTCTGTATTACGCAAAGGTGCCGAAGAAAACAGTTCATGGAAATTCATAACCCCGTCTGAATACCTTGCGGATCATCAGAGACTTAAGACCGTCATGCCCGCCCCCTCGAGCTGGGGATATAAAGGACATAGCGAAACCTGGATAGACGCATCAAACAGCTGGATTTACCGTCATGTGCACCATGGCGCAAAAGAAATGAAACGCCTTGCCGTTACGCACAGGCAGGCAACGGGACATCTCCGGCGGGCGCTCAATCAGGCTGCCCGTGAACTGTTGATTGCCCAGTCAAGTGACTGGCCGTTCATGATGAAGGCAGGCAATGCCTCTGAATTCGCAACAAAAAAATTCAAAGAACATATGCAGAATTTCATTATGCTCCATGATGGAATTGTCTCGAATAACATAGATACAGGACAGCTTTCTGTGCTCGAACAGAAAAATTGTATTTTCAGGGATCTGGACTACCGGATATTCAGTGATTCATGATCATTCCGCACGAGCCTGGGTATGCTCGAGAACCCAGAGCATATCGTCCGCAGTAACATCGGTTGCTATTTTCACAGAGCCGATCGTCTCAGGCAGGATGCAGGTCAGTTTACCCTCCACGGCCTTTTTGTCGATCTGGATTGCGGACAGGGTACTCTGCAGATCAATGTCTGCGGGTATGGCAACCGGGAGACCATACGATTCAATAAGTGCCCTGATCCTTTGCACGTCCTGTTCACCGGCATAACTAAGCCGCTTCGATAATACTGCCTCAGCACACATGCCGATCGCAATAGCCTCACCGTGCAGATATTTTTTATATCCGGTAACCGTTTCTATAGCATGCCCTATCGTATGTCCGTAATTTAAAATGGCCCTGAGTCCTGATTCCCGCTCGTCCTGTGATACGACATCCCCCTTTATCTCGCATGACCGCTTGAACAATATGTATGAATGCCTGCTGGTCAAGATTCATGATCTTGTCCCGGTTTGTCTCAAGATACTGAAACAGTTCGCTGTCACGGATAACCCCGTACTTGATCACCTCAGCAAGCCCTGCAAGAAGCTCTCTTTTCGGAAGGGTTCTGAGCGTATCCAGGTCCATCCATACCAGGCTCGGTTGCCAGAATGTACCGATCATATTCTTTCCTAAAGGATGATTCACGCCTGTTTTCCCGCCGACAGAACTGTCCACCTGCGCAAGGAGCGTTGTGGGCACCTGGAGAACGGCTATACCCCTCATATACGTCGATGCCACAAATCCGGCTAAATCCCCTATGACGCCGCCGCCCAGGGCGATAATTGCTGATCGCCGGTCTAGCTGGGCCTTCAGAAGCTCCCCGTATATCTTTCCCGCCCATTCAAGGGTCTTATATTCCTCGCCGTCAGGAACTGTTATTTCTGTAAGCTCATACCCTTCATCCGTGAGGGACTGGGCAAGGACAGTACCATAGAGGCCATGAACCACAGGATTGCTGATAACAGCTATCTTCCTGCTGAATGCAAAACTCTTGACCGTCTTTCCCAGGTCCTTAAGAATGCCTCCCTCTATTTTAATGGCATAGCTTCTCTCTGCCAGATCGATCCTTATCTCCTGCATTTCACGATCTCCACAATCTCCTCTGCAATCTCAAGCGGACTTCTTTTGTCTGTGTCTATCATGATGCCCGCTTTTTCATAAAACGGTCTCCGATATTCCAGCAGTTCTTTGATTTTTGCCATCGGATTTTCTACGTTCAGAAGCGGTCTCTTGTCGCTCCTGCTCGTACGCTTGTATATTGTTTCAGGAGAGGCGATCAGGCAGAAAATAATCCCGTTTTTTCTCAGGTGCGCCATGTTTTCTTCCCTGAGCACAGCCCCTCCGCCCGTTGCTATGATGACATTCCTTTTTTCTGAACAGTACTGCAGCATCTCGGTTTCAATATCCCTGAAACGCTTTTCACCATATGTCTTGAAAATATCATCTATTGACATATTCTGACGCGCCTCAATTTCAGCGTCTACATCCAGAAGCCTCATATCGAGTTTCTTCGCAAGCTGTCTGCCGACCGCATTCTTTCCCGTGCCCATGAATCCGGTTAATACAATATTTTTTTCCATGAATCCTCGCTATACTGTCGCACAGAGAAAAAGCGAATCCTGTTTAACATCCTCATTCCCGAGCCCTGAATCCCAATCAATCTCACAATCCCAAAGAATACAGGTATCCTCACCGTGCTTTCTGAAACATGTAAATTCAAATCACAAAGAATGATTGATGACAAGAACGGTTAAAAATTACTGATATAAGAATTATATGATGTATAGTTTCTTAAGACTTCTTTCTTACTGTCACCACCGAATTTCTCGAGACATGCGTCGGCAATGACCAACGCAACCACTGCCTCTGCAACGACCGCTGCAGCCGGCACGGCACAGGTATCAGAGCGCTCATATGCAGCCTTAAAGGAACGTTTGGTCTTTATATCCACGGACATAAGCGGCTTCCTGAGCGTTGGTATGGGCTTCATGACCGCGCTGAGTACTATCGGCATCCCGTTCGACATGCCACCCTCGATACCACCCGCATTATTGGTTTTCCGGTAAAAACCTGCGCTCTGTCCCTTGCCTCGTGCTTTATAGAATATTTCATCCATTACCGCAGAACCGGTCTTTGTGCCCATTTCAAACCCAAGCCCTATCTCGACTCCCTTAAGTGCCGGTATGCTCATGACCGCCTGGGCAAGCCTGCTGTCAAGCTTCCGGTCCCAGTGCACATGACTCCCAATTCCAGCCGGGACACCGGTAACAAATACCTGGAAAAGACCGCCGAGGGAATTCCCCTGTTGTATGGCCCGGTCAATGAGGTTCACCATCTTTTTCGAAGCTGCCGTGTCAGGGCACCGAACAGGAGACTGTTCTGCCTTTTTGAATACCTGTATAAGTTTATTTTCGGAACTGTGAACGTTGAACTGTGACCGTTGACCGTTGACCGTTCCGATTCGCGTGACATAGCTTCCGACGATAATATCGAAGCCTGATAATATCTGTTTGGCTACTGCCCCAAGGGCCACGCGCATGGCTGTCTCGCGCGCGCTCGACCGCTCGAGAACATTACGTACATCCCGGTGATCATACTTCAGGGCTCCGGCAAGATCCGCATGCCCCGGACGCGGCCGGGTAATAACCGTTCCCTTCTCGTTTTTTGACAACCTGCCCAGTGCCCGTTGCTCAGTGCTCATCGTCTCTGTCCAGTTTACCCAATCCTTATTTTCTACGAGAATGGCTATAGGGGAACCGATCGTCTTTCCGTGCCTGACCCCGGAGAGTATCTCGGCATGGTCGGATTCTATCCGCATCCTGCCGCCCCTGCCGTAGCCTCCCTGACGCCGTCTGAGCTCGCTGTCGATATCTTTCGCAGTAATAGTAAAGCCAGATGGCACGCCTTCGAGAATCCCGATCAGGGCCTTTCCATGCGATTCACCGGCTGTCAGAAATCTGAGATGAGCCATTGCTTCGCTCTCTATCCTTTCATTGTTCAAGACTACGCTTAACTAATTGATTCTTATGGTATTAAAAAACCGGACTGAAAGTAAACCCCGTGTAAGCAAAGAGCGTCTTTCTTTCAAAGACATCATCCCGAAAAATATATGTGCTGGATAAAGAAAGTGCGGTGTCTCATGTTTAGGAACCGAAGAGGTGAACGTGCTTCCGCCGGTGATATACACATAAAAAAAGGGCGGGTCTAATGCCCGCCCTTTATCGTTCCGGTTATATAAAGCCTCTACGGTGCAGTCTGGTTTACAGTTGCAGCAGGCAGAGGGATACTGTCTGTCGTATTCCCTGTCACACTGTTTACGGTTAAATCAAAGTCCATTCCCGTAGCAGTTCCAAGGAGGTCAAGCTCATACGTAAGCGTACCATTGCCCAACCCGGCGCCGACAAGTGGAATGTTTACATTTGCGAGACTGACGGGGGAGTTTACAATACCAACTTGAACAGCATTCCATAAAACCCGTATAGCACCAACATCAGCCGGCAAAACAGGGGTAGGAGCGCCTCCAATTGTCACCTGCGTTGAAGTCAGGGCTACGCCCCCATTTGTTGCGGTCGACGCGATGTTTGCCATAGGCACCGTAGCCGGAACTGCAGGAGCAGTGGATATATCGGTAAATGAATCAAGTGTCTGTGTAGCAGCAGGCGCCGGAGCAGCTGTTATGCTAACTGTCGTAGAACCAGGCACACCTGCAACCGATGCCGTTATTGACGCTGAAGTATTGACCGTGACTGTTGGTGCAGTAAAGGTTACAGTTGCAGCACCATCAGTCGTGGCAGCGAATGGATCGATTCCTCCCGGCGAAGCCGTAAAATTAATGGTCGTACCATCAGGCACTGGCGTGCCGACATTGGTTATTGCTGAT
>CP070737.1:1801723-1812941 GCA_020347665.1 Nitrospiraceae bacterium | reverse complement strand
ATACGGTTTTGGGATAAAATCAAAGGCACCTTTCTTTACAGCATCTATCGCAATCTCAAGGTCAGCATGTCCGGTCATTAAAATTACCGGGATATTGGGATAATAATTGCCGATCACCTCAAGCAATTCCAGCCCTGAAAACTTCGGCATCTTGACATCGGTCAATACGACTTTTATCTTCTTCTGCTGAAGGAGGGTGAGTGCATCCTGCGGATTGTTACATTTACAAACAGTGTAGCCGGATTCATTCAAAAGGAGTGCTATGGATTCTACAACATGCGGCTCGTCATCGACAACAAGAACGTGTATCTTCTCATCAGCCATGCTAACTCCACACCTTACAAGATACATCTTGTTATTGAAGTGATCTCATGATTTACTGCTTTCCCTCTTTGACTCAAATCTATCAAATTGTCTGATGAATGTCAATAAATAATTAATTATATAATTTATATATAATATAAATTTGATTTAGTCACCTAACAAGATGATATTAAAGAAATTAAAAGCGAGGAATCATAGCTCAGATTCCTGGTTTCCTGTGGAGCACTTCCTGAAGTAGATCTTTTACGGGTTTCGTTAAAACCGGATGTGTTTTGTCCGGGGCAATCTCAGACAGGGGTCGCAAAACAAACTCCCGCTCGTGCATCAGAGGATGAGGTATAACAAGTTCATGACCATTCAGGATGATATCATCATAAAGAAGAATATCAATATCAATACTGCGGGGGCCCCACCGAACCGACTCTTGACGACCCAGCTCATCCTCGATCTTTTTTATCAGATCCAGTAAGGCGTGAGGTGAGTAGTCAGTTGTACCCTCGATGGCCATATTGAAAAACCATGGCTGTTCTTTCTTTCCCCATGGTTCTGTTCTGTATAACGAGGATCGGGCTGCGATCCTCAGCCCGTATTCCTGAAGCAG
The DNA here is from genome assembly GCA_020347665.1 of Nitrospiraceae bacterium. Lineage (GTDB taxonomy): Bacteria > Nitrospirota > Thermodesulfovibrionia > Thermodesulfovibrionales > UBA6898. The sequence continues at coordinate 1,812,016 of CP070737.1, read as the reverse complement.
TTCAAGCGCCTTTTCGCACTGTTTCTGACGGTCACCGATGTTTGAGCCTATCCCAAGAAAAACAGTAGCCATCAGACCTTAGCGATCTCTACTTTAGCAATCTCTAATATAGATCCAGAAACGTGAAAAAACAGAAACATGAGTAATTTCGATTTCATCTGACTCCTATTCTCCTTACTCTTTATTTTTTTGCCCTGAACTTAACTTCAGTCCGCCCTCGGTTGCCTTCAATAGTGGATCTCAATTTAAAAAAGTAAGAAATGAGAAAATGAAAAAGTAAACCTTGTTTGCCTGCTCGTCTTTTCTTCCCTGTCTTTACCCGCCGTAGGCGGGTAAACCTCAGCCTCAACCTTAACACTGACCTCAGCTCGCCTATGGCGAGTGTGAGGTCACAGTGCTTTTCTGATTCTCTCCACGGCTTCCTCTATCCGGGCTTCTGGAACAGTTACGGCAAAGCGAACATATCCCTCTCCGGGAGACCCAAAACCATTGCCGGGCGTGGTCAGCACGCCGGCCTGTTCCAATAGATGAACAACAAATCCCGATGAGTCGAATCCCTGGGGGACTTCCGCCCACAAATAGAACGTTGCCTTCGGCTTCGAAACCTGCATACCAACAGAATTCAGCCCTTCATACAGGACATCCCTTCGTTCCTGATATCGTGCCCGTATGTCCGACAGCAGACGATCATCCGTTTGAAGGGCAACGATAGATGCTTCCTGAATAGCCTGAAACACTCCTGAATCAAGGTTTGTCTTAATCTGACCAAGTCCCGCAATTACTTCGCTGTTGCCAACGGCAAACCCGATTCTCCAGCCGGTCATATTATAGGTTTTCGAAAGGGAGTGAAACTCTATTCCTACATCACGAGCGCCATCTACCTGCAGAAAACTCAGTGGACGCTCATCGTCATAAAATATCTCGCTATAAGCCGCGTCATGACAGACAATAATATTATGGGCCTTGGCAAGACCGATCGCCTCTTCAAAAAAATGTCTTGGCGCAACTGCTGAAGTCGGGTTGTTGGGATAATTCAAAAACATCATTCGTGCATTTTCCAGAACGTTTTCGGGAATTGATTTGAAAACAGGAAGAAAATTGTTCTTTTCTTCGAGAGGCATTACGTAATTTTCCCCGCCCGCAAACAGAACTCCAATCGGATAGACCGGATATCCCGGCGAAGGAACAAGCGCGGTAGTCCCCGGTTCAATAAACGCAAGAGGAATATGCCCAATGCCCTCTTTTGATCCTATGAGAGAAAGGATTTCACTTTCCGCATCCAGGGAGACGTTAAACATATGCTTATACCATTCAGAAACAGCTTCCCGAAAAGAGAGCATGCCCGCATACGAGGGATAACGGTGATGTTCCGGCTTTTCCACAGCAATCTTCATTGCCTCCACAATATGTTCGGGCGTTGGGATGTCAGGGTCGCCAACGCTCATGTCGATCAAATCCACCCCCTTCGATATGGTTTCATTTTTTAATCTGTCAATAGTTGCAAACAGATAGGGAGGTAAATTCTTTACTCTCTTTGCAAGTTCAACGGTAAGTCTTGGTTTCAATAGTGCCTCCTTTCCTCTCTGTCAAACAGTATATTCCGTTACAAGCCGAATGCTAATGCCATACGACAATATTATAGTATGTATCACGCTGTGCCGGGGAAAAATTTGCATTCTTGATTGCAAGAATAATATCCTCTTTTGAGACACGATGTGTAACCCCGGCGGCAGCAACAACGTTTTCCTCTATCATTGTAGAGCCAAAGTCATTTGCCCCAAACCTGAGAGCCACCTGTGCAAGCTTCAACCCCTGCGTTACCCACGATGCCTGAATGTTCCTGATATTGTCCAGATAGAGCCTGGAGACTGAAAGCATTTTGAGGTATTCAACAGCAGTGACCGTACTCTCCAGCGCACGTCCTGCCTCGCGGGCATTCCGCGCCAATGCGGTATTACCGGGCTGAAATGACCAGGGGATAAATGCGGTAAATCCTCCTGTTTTATCCTGCAGAGTACGAATTGAATCGAGATGCTGGACAATATCCTCAGGGTCTTCAATAGCGCCAAACATCATGGTTGCGGTCGTTCTCATGCCCAGCTCATGTGCCTGCTCCATAACATCGAGCCATTCTGACGACGATAATTTTTTCGGGCTCATTTTCCGTCGTATCCGGTCAGACAGTATTTCAGCGCCTCCGCCGGGAATTGAATCAAGCCCTGCTTCTTTTAGGATCTTCAGGGTTTCCGGTACGGAACACCGGGCTGAGTCAGAAATATATCGGATTTCAGGTGGAGAAAATCCATGGACCGTAATGTCAAATCGCTCTTTGATAGCAGTTAAAAGATCAATGTAGTAATCAATCCCAAGATCAGGATGTAATCCTCCCTGAAGCAGTATCTGCGTACCGCCGAGGTCAATCGTTTCCTGAATTTTCATAAACAGGTCGTCTTTATCAATCAGAAATGCCTCCGGGTGATCAGCGTTTCTCCAAAAGGCACAGAACCCACACTTGTTAATGCAGACATTTGTATAATTTATATTTCTGTCCACTACAAAGGTCACGGTGCCCTCCGGATGAAGTTTCTTTCTCAGCGAATCAGCCCGGGCTCCAAGCTCCAGAAGATCCTCCGACTTCAGCATCGCAAGTGCCTCTCTTCGCGTTACGCGTCTTTTGGTCTTTTTCTCTTTCATGAATATCTTTTTATTGACGTATAAAATGCGTCTCTTTCAACCGGTACCTTGCCCGCCTTCTGTATAATCGCAACAAGCTGATCAACCGTAAGGTGCTCATGAGTGAGGGCCCCAGCAGCATGAGTTATTTTCTCTTCGATTATGGTGCCGTCGATGTCATCGGCGCCAAATACCAGGGCAAGCTGCGATATCTTCTCACCAAGCATGATCCAGTAAGCCTTTATATGATCGAAATTATCAAGCATAAGACGGCTGACCGCAATGGTCTTCAGATCTTCTATGCCAAATGAATACCGACCCTGTAACTGCGTATTCCGCGGGTGGAATGATAAAGGGATAAATGCCTGAAAACCTCCGGTCTTATCCTGCAGTTCCCTGAGCTTCAAAAGATGGTCAACACGATGGGCATAGTTCTCAATATGGCCATAGAGCATGGTAGCATTCGTTTTTATGCCAACCCGGTGGGCTATTTCCATGACTTCAAGCCATCGCTTGCCTGATATTTTCTCGGGGCAGAGTTTTTTTCTTACCACGGGATCGAATATCTCCGCACCACCGCCGGGCATAAGATCCAGTCCGCTTTCTTTTAGAGATACAAGTGTCTTTTCGAGACTGAGGCCCGCTATTCTGGAGAAATAATCTATTTCTACCGCTGTAAAGGCCTTTATATGAAGTTCTGGGAATGTCCTCCGTATAACAGAAATCATCTCACGATAATATGCAAAAGGCCAGCCCGGGTGCAGGCCACCAACGATATGGACCTCGCTGAAGGGTGTAATGGGATGAACTGGGGAAGATTTCCGATTTCTTTTACCACTACCGCCATTGCCGGCATCAGGAGAAGAAACGCTCAGTTTTCGAATAATTTCTGCTGAGGTCAATTCAAACGCGCCTTCCTCTCCTTTTGAACGGCTGAATGCGCAGAACCTGCAGCGGTTAATGCATATATTCGTTGGATTGATATGCCTGTTCTTTATAAAGTACGCCCGTTGCCCATTTTTTTTCTCTGCCGCAAAAGAAGCCTGAGCTCCGAGAAAAAAAATGTCATCACTTTCGAACAGCTTGAGGGCGTCATTTCGGGTCAATCTTTTTCCCGAACGGATTTTACCTTTGATACGCTTGTACATGCTTCATTATAAATCATAAGAAAAAAAATTAAATCCAGTTCTGGAACAGAATCCGCTATATATTTCGCGTTATGCGTAACGTGTTACTGTTTTTTTACATTTTGCCCTTTGACCGTTGCCTTTACCTCTGCATGCACCTGTTTCTTGCTTCTTAGCGGTTTTATCCTGAGCTTGCCGAAGGATGCCTTTAACCTGTCTTTTCTGCCCCCGGCTTGCCGATTTTGGATCTCAGTTTAAGAAAGTAACAAAAATGAGAACGTAAAACTTATTGACTGTCTGCCTTTTCTTCCTTGACTTAAACCGCCTTAGGCGGGTAACCCTCAGCCTCATCCTGTTTTCGTGCTTATTTCTTACTGTGTTTTTCGCTTTGCGCGTTGCGGTTCACTAGTTTTTTTAACCCTCCTCATCCCTTACGCCTGATGCCTCACGGTCTATTGTCCTGAGCTTGTCGAAGGATGCTCCTCATGACTTACCGTCGTTATTGTTCATTGACGTTTTTTCGTCTTCTGTGGTATAAAAGACTGCTCCTTGCTCTTACTTGTGGGAAGGGCTTTAATCCCGACAAAACGGGAAAAATCCATAAGGAGGTGTTTGAATGAACATCTACGAAAACATCATTATCTTGAACGCTTCTCTCCCCGATGAAGAAATCACTACAGCAATTGGACGGATCAAGGATATTATTATCAAATCAGGTGGAGAAGTACTGAAAACAGATGCATGGGGAAGAAAGAAACTCGGCTATGAAATTAAAAAGCATACGAAGGGGCATTTTACGCTTTTGATTTACAAGGCACCACCTTCTACCATCAAAAAGCTCGAGGAATTCTTCAAGGTTTTTGATCCTGTTATCAAGTTCATGATAATCAGGCTCGGACCGAAGCAAATTAAACATCTTGAAACGGTTCAGACAGAAAGTACTGAACAGACAAAAAGTGAGGAATGAGTAAATGTTCAATAAGGTTATATTGATAGGTAATCTGACAAAAGATCCTGAATTAAGGTATACACCTCAGGGCACCCCGGTATCTTCATTCAGACTCGCGATAAATTATCGTTACAAGCAGGGTGATGACCTGAAACAGGAGACGACGTTTATCGACATTGTTGTGTTTGGGAAGCAGGCAGAATCATGTAGCCAGTATCTTAATAAAGGCAGTTCTGTTCTGGTTGAGGGCAGGCTTCAGGAAAGACGCTGGGAATCTGATGGCCAGCAGAAGAGTAAGTTTGAAATTGTTGCCCAGTCGGTGAAGTTTCTTTCATCGAAAAAGGATGTTTCCACAGTAAGCAGCCAGGGAGATGAGGCTGCTCCGCCACCTGAGACAACCGATCTCGAACCGTTTTAAAGACATTCGACGATGTGCAGAGTCACTATATTGATAACTAACTGGAGGTATCATGGCAATTCATCAAAAGAGATTTCAGAGAAGAAAATTTTGCCGGTTCTGTTCTGACAAAACCGAATTTATCGACTATAAAGACATCAAAATACTCAGGAGTTATCTTACCGAGAGGGGTAAAATCCTTTCAAGGAGAATGACCGGAACCTGTGCAAAGCATCAGCGGGAATTAACCGAGGCCATAAAAAGGGCCCGCAGTATTGCCCTCCTTTCATTTATGGAGAAATAGTGTGAGAATTCCGAAATCCTGGGTTCCCATAATAGCTAAAAAAATTGCGGATAATCTCGTTTCAAAGGAAATGCTCAAACCCAGGGTACCGATGGAGCAGTTTGTAACCGGCACTGAAGAAATTCTTATGGCAGAGCTTACGATCGAAGATAGGGTAAATGACGAAGTTCGTGAGATTCTAAAAAAATATGAAACAGAAATTGAACGAGGTCGTGCTGATTATAGAAAGCTCTTTGAAATGACAAAACAGAAGATTGTCAGAGAAAGGAATCTGGTTTTATGATGCTTTCCGATGACAAAATCTCTCATACTAGCCATATCCTACTGAACGAGTTAATCAACAGAGACCTTGCAGAAATAATTGAAGAAGAAAGCAAAATCAGGCGTGAAATCAAGCGTTCTATTATCGCGGAGCTGCACATTGGAGAAGATATAGATCAGTTTGTCAGAAAGAAACTGCAATCTTTCTCAAAAAAACTGATAGAAGGTAGTCCTGAATGGGAGGTCCTTTACAAGAAATATTACAGGGAAGAGGAGGCAAAAAGAGGACGGGCCCCTGGATAAAAAAGGGAGCACCTCTTTTCTTTCTTATTTCTACCTGGCTTGCCCTGCTGATTGACTTTCCATTCAAGCAGCCTATCCTGTGGTTTGCCCTGAGTCTCGTAACGGCAATTCTGCTCACGTCACTCCACATAAAAAGCAGCCGCAAAGACTTTTCCATTGAATTTCTCTTTTCTCTTGCTTTGGTCCTGTCAGGCATTGCCAAGGCTTATGCTGTGCCCTGGCTGAAACTGGCCTTTTTCCCGTTTATAATCGGCATGTCAGTTTTCTACGGAATGGGAACAATCATAACACTTTCTTTTCTGCTTCCTTTCCTTGAGTTGCGAACATTTCTTTCTCTCAACGATGTGATTCATGAAGTGGCATTCAGTGTTTTTCTGATTCTGACCGCCGTCATTTCACCTCTTATTATGAATACACTGAAAAGAGAGAAAGAACAGGCTGTATCGTCCCTGAAATTAATAAAAGAGAGTGCCCGGAATATTGCGGATGATACGGAATCGGCTTCTGTCAGAAGTGATAAGATTATGTCGCATTACTTTGCGTCGATGATGAAGACGGATGAAGAATTAAGGGAACTGCTCTCAACATTAAAACACGCGGTCTTTGCTGATGCTGCATATTTTTTCGCTCAGCGGGGCACTGGTTTTTTTCTGAGATGCACAACCGAAAGCAATTCCGAAAATATTATTACGGGCAACGGCATTATAGCGAAATGTTTTGCTGACAGAACACCTTTTTCCTCTCCCGAAATCGACGAAAAGACCGTGGAAGTTGGTTATATAAAAGACGGCAAGATCACCTCACTCATTGCCTTCCCGGTCATGGACGGTTCCACACTTCTCGGAGTTTTGACTGTTGACAGTGCACGGTACCAGGCTTTCAGTGATGCAGACAGGAATATTGTGCAGATGTTTATCCCGCAGATAGTCAAAGCGCTTGAAAGAGAACGAATCTACCCCAGAATACAACGGGATTACGACGGCCTGAAGACGCTTCATGAGGAAAGTGCGAAGCTTGTTTCATCATTAAATACAGATGTAATCGTAAAAAAACTGTGCGAAGGCGCCAGCACCATTGCTGCGTCCAGTGCATTCTTTTTTATTTCAAAAAAAAAGAAATTTCAGTTAATACACCATACGGGCACCGAGGATATTTCTGAAAAGGTTTTTGATCTCAAAGGCACATTCTTAAGCATGGTCGTAGAAAACAGACAGCCCATTTATATGTCAGATACGTCTGATTACCGGATACCCATAATGCCATTCAAATTTGAAAATGTTCATTCAGTCTTTGCTCTTCCGATGCTGTATGAAACATCCATAATAGGGGTGTTTGTTCTGCTCTCGGAAAAAACCGGATTTCTCGATACCTTTCAGGTTGAACTGCTCAAGGTTCTGTGTAATCAGGCCTCCACGTCTATTGCAAACGCGCAATTACATAGTGAAATTGAAAAAATGGCTACGACTGACGGACTTACGGGGCTTTTTAATCATAGAGTTTTTCAGGAGAAGCTGTCTGAAGAACTAAAACGGTTAAACAGATTTTCAGAAACCATTTCGCTTATGCTCGTAGATATAGATTTTTTTAAAAAAATCAATGACACCTATGGCCACCCGGTGGGGGATTTGGTGTTAAAAAACGTATCAAAGGTTGTAGAGCAGACGATCAGGGACATTGATATCCCGGCTCGTTACGGAGGTGAGGAGTTTGCCATTATACTGCCGAGGACGGACGAGACAGCTGCAGAGAATATCGCTGAACGACTGAGGAAAGCCGTTGAGGAGAAATCCTTCATTGCTCAGGGAAAAACATTTAATATTACGGTGAGCATTGGGATAGCAACCGCGCCATCAAATGCGAAGGGAAAAGAGGAACTGATAGATAAAGCAGACCAGGCACTGTATTTTGCGAAGCAGAGCGGCAGGAATAACAGTGTATTGTGGAACGTTTTAAAATAATTGATGAAATTCTTCACCACCAATATAACCGATGAAGAAATAAGAAAAGAAAAAGCAAAGGCTCGTGCAATCAGGAAAACGCAATGGTGGAAACGGAAATGTTCACAGGGCACCTGTTACTATTGCGGAAAGAGCATCCAGCCGGGAGCGCTTACTATGGATCACCTGGTACCGTTAATTCGCGGCGGCAAATCATCAAAAGGCAATATTGTTCCTGCATGCAAAAGCTGTAATAACAAAAAGAAGCACCTATTGCCCGTTGAATGGGATGTGTATCTGGAACATCTGAAACGTTCGAACGAATAAACTATCGTCAGGTCCTAACAGCGCAAACAGGTGAAACAGTATTGTGCCCGGGTCTTTCAGGTGCTGCCATGCATCTGATATCCATCCCTTGAGTTGTACCGAAATGATACAGACAGTGTGCCGGACATCCACCGGAACAGTGCGCATAATGATCACAGCCAATACGATTACATCCCTTCTTGCCATGCGTTTTCAAAGGGCTTATGCCCGGATGTCTCCAGATAGAGGGGAGGTTATCTCTGAAAATATTCCCCAGATAAAACTGTTCAAACCCGTGAAGAAGATTACAGGGAAAAACGGATCCATCCGGCAGTACAGACATTTTTCGCAGGCCGCCGGTGCAGCGCCTGTCCGACGGCAGGGTTTCTGCCTGAAAGCAGGATGCATGGACACAGCCAATCTGCATATCACTGTTCTTATCTCTCATTTTTTGGAAAAACATAATGAATTCAGGATAGCTCAGCGTCTCTTTGCTCAATGAAGCGTTCCTGCTCAGGAGATCCATATGGAGGAGATAATACCGTTTAACCCCGAAATTTCTGACAAGATTGATAATGTCCTGAATATCATTCAATGAGCTTTTTGTAATAACAGTCTTGACAACCGGGTCGGCTTCGAGCGCAACGAGTTTTTTGATGTTTTCAACGGCCTGACTGAAGTGATCAGAGCGGATAACGCTGTTATGACTTACTTCGGAACTCCCTTCCAGAGAGATGCCCATAGTAAATCGATCGCTTTTGATATGACCAATCTTCTCCACCGTCTCGGAAAGGCTGCCGTTCGAGCTGATATTGATTCTGAACTGTTTTCTGATCGCTTCATGGACAAAAGCCGGCATCCACGGGAGAAGCAGGGGCTCTCCGCCCATGATATCTATCTCACGGATGTTGTGCTCTGAGAGTATATGCAGCAGGTTTAATGCATGTTCAAAGGAAAGGTCTTCATACGGTTTATGCTCCACATTAAAACAGAAAGCACACTGCTGATTACATCGTGTCGTAGGATAGAGCTGAATATAGTGCAGAGGTGAGACGTTCATCCCTGTGGACTGACAAGCTGCTTGCCGGCTTCGAATACTTCTGTGAGAGCGGTCGGGTGCTTCAGAATTGCTCCTTTGGCATCAACGCCAAGGAAGCTGAGAACGTTGTGCTCAGGCACATTGACCGTTCTGAAGAAAGCCTTTGCTGATGCCTCACAGCACTGGATGCCGATCTCCTTTTTCATCCCGCCGACGATTAATAATAGGCCTTTTCTTCCATAGGGACCTTCTGGTATCGGTTTTTTAAGGAGATACTTTTCGCACCAGAAGCTCTGACAGCGGTCAATCATGATCTTGGTCTGTGCGCTCAGGGCAAAAAAGAAGACTGGAGACGCCAGGATTATACGGTCAGCAGACCGAATTGCGTTGTAGATGTCTGCCATATCATCTTCTATAATGCACATGCCGGTCTCATCACAGCCGCCACAGTTCTGACAGGGCTTAATCTGCATTTCATTCAGGTTGAAGGTCTGGACCTCCAACCTGAATGTCTCGATACCCAGAATCGCCTCTTTCAGGAGCAGTTCTGAGTTTCCCTGTTCCCGGGGACTGCCAAGGAATGCAGTAACCTTCATGGTATTTGTTTGCACCATATTTATTTTTTGCTCTTTTTTAACTCCTCCCTGACATCGATCTGATTTCTCATCTTCTGGAGGGTATCAGAGAGTTCCCACCATCCGTTTTTAAAGGCCGCATAATCAGGAGCCCCGGTCATGGCAGAGGCATACCGTATGGAGCTTGCATAGAAAAGCCACTGTTTGATCCAGAGTTTTTCGATCGCTTCATCGAATGGATTGCTCTTGTCTTCTATCCCCTTTTCCCATGCCTCGACCATGAGCTGGGTCGCGGCAAGCGTCATCTGATTGGTTTCCTCAATCGTACTGTCAAGTTTGGCAAAATGTCCGTTTGTCCAGTCAGTGCTGTGACAACTTTTACAGATCCTCTTCATGGCATCCTGTCTGTTTTCCTGTTCCTC
>CP070737.1:1745900-1801623 GCA_020347665.1 Nitrospiraceae bacterium | reverse complement strand
GCTTCTGGGGAGCGCCGCAGGTACCGGGTATGCGTCTGGATCCTACTACGAGGCTCAACGGCGTTATGACATTGCATATATGCAGTGCATGTACGCAAAGGGAAATCAGATCCCTGAATACAGGAGATCCACTACTCCGCGTCCCTCTTACTATCCCCCGCCACCGCCCGGGTACTGATTCGGGGTTGAAAGAACCTGCGAGCCGGGATTCTCCACCGATTGTGTTACTGGCTTCTTGCATCCTTCCATTACTCCAGTGCCCCATTTTCTTATTTTCTGACACCCGAAACCCGACACCGGTAGCTTCTTTTGACACCGAATCCCTTACACCTCTTATTCCCCATGCTCTGCATCCATCCTGGCTCTCAAACGCTTTGCATAAAACTTCAGAGTGTTTTCGATCTCTTCCCGCTATGTTTGCTTCTTTTTCTCGGACGAAGCGGACTGCCTATCGATCAAAGCCGCGAGACGCTCGTTCGTCTGGGAATCAAGCATTTCAGCCTCAATCACGGCATCAACAAGTGAGATATTCGGTCCAACAGCAAGATTCTTTGCAGTTGTGGCAGCAAAACCTATCGGTGTGTAGCCCAGAAGGCCTCTCTTCTTTTTTGCGGCATAGACATCAGTAATGGCGATACCAAGGCCCAGTACGCCCGGGCCCGGCTTGCTGACCACCGGATAGTCAGGTTCCAGTTCATCAATTATCACCTGACGGAAGGCATCTGCCAGAGCTTTTAACTGATCTGGATTAATTCCTATATACTTTGATTTTGGAGCTATCCAGATTTCAATCGGATCGATCATGATCTTGTTATAATTCTTTAGTCTGGTGCCGGGCTTGTTGTAAATCAACGCGCCCTTTTGATCTTTATCAGCTTGAAATTTTGGATAGTCTTCCAGAAATCCGGAATACTTGTCTCCGCTTAAAGCCATGCCGGCACTTGCCAGCAGAAAGCTGAGAGAGAGATGAGTGTCACTGCTATTGTCTTTAGCGTATTCATAGTAAATTCAAGGCGTATTCCATATCGGCGAGGTATATGCCCTTTCCTGCGGTGGTTAGGTAAGTTATTATTTCCCCCCAATGTTAAATTTATATCATAATAAGAGGAAGTACAACAAGTGAATAATACAGGAAGGAAAGAGCTTTCCTCCGATTAGCACTTTCAATCGGTAATTCTCAGTTTTTGAGGTGTGATATTCTTGAGGAGTAGTAGGTGAAGCAGGTGATCCTTGATCCAATTTTTGAGGTCGCATATCTCGAGCATCAAAATCCACACTTCGATATGTACTATTGTTTTTCAACCCTTTCCATAAAACTGTTTGTTTTAAATAGGAATACTTATTTGCGTAAAGAGAAGTTGGCGTTTAATTGTGTCGTATATATTGAAAGAATAAATACTTTCAACCACATTTTATTTTCGTTCAAAATCGATCAGCCTCTTCAGCAGCTCTAAAATCATCATGAGATACCTGCACATACGGCCATCCGAGAAACGACTTCATACCCAAACCTATTGCTGAGCCCTGCCTTCAATAAATTTTTCAATAGCCAATCTGGATTCATGTGAGAGATCAATATATTTCATTCCGTACAAATGTGCTTCATGCTCTTTCGCCTTTCCGGCGGTCCTGACAATTTCTGCTTTCGTGCTTATATGGGACTGATTAGGCAGTATAAACGCACAAAACAAGATATCTCCCTGCTTCATAATTTTGTCCGTATAAAACAGCATACCGGAAGCACTGATATTTATTGAAAAGCAGAGAAATGGCTTTGCATCTATTTCTTTTTCAACTTGAGCTCCAAACGGTACCATGAAGAATTCTCTTTTTGCAACATGAAGGAGCTGCTGCGATTTGCTCATCAGAATGGGCAACTGTACTGGTGCCCTGACAAAAGCATTGGCCCTACACTGCGATATCCTCATTTCGTCCCAAGTGTCTTCAGGACAGATAATAATTATGGCAACATTACAGAGGTCTTTATTGTCTCTGATTACATTGCAGAGTTTTTCAGCACTCATTTCAGGCGTATCAAAACAGGATACTATGAGATCGGCTTTTTCAATCTTATGAATACGGATCGTTTCTTCGTTCGATGCTGATTTGAACAGCTTAATATGAAAACTCTTTAAGAAGCTGTGTTCATTACGTATTAATGAATATACATATTCATCGCAGATTATCTTTTTCATGCTCTTTCCATGAAACTATTTATCAGCAACAAGACACTCTAAAGCCCTGTACTCACGAGCGGTTGATCAATTGTCCTCTGATGGACTCTGCCAATAGTTCTGCTTTTTGTGAGCCAATAAGCACGAATTCCCCATTCTGCAGGCTCAGCTGAACGCCCTTGTTCCCTTTAACAGTATACGCCCTGCCTTTACCTCTCCAGCTATACCGTATCCCCCACCCGCCATACTCCCTTATCGGCCTGTATGTCCGTGCCTCACAAGAGTTGATTTCTGAAAAAGGGAGTTTTCTTTTTACGAGCGGCGGAAAATAGATCATCAGTTCAGTGTTTCTTATGATAACAGTCAATTCGAGTTTATAAAAAAGATATGCGATCAAAACGAGTATGATGGGGCCGATCATATCAGCACCGCTTATATATTCGTTCCTTATGCTCAAAAGCAATAAAGCCAGTGCTGTCAGGAATACGACAAGCCCCAGTTTCTTGCTGATAAACCGCTGCTGCTCATAGAATAATGCACCACTCATATCGATCATACGAAAAATATATCATAAAATTGACAGGAAATCATCTTTAATTATCATCAGGAATTTTTGTCTGCCAGCGATTTTTGTCATGTCTGGACTATCTCAAGATTCTTCCCGCATGCCTGCCGGTGGGTTCACCTTCAAAAACAGCTGGCACACCGTTAACCAGCACATGGTATATGCCCTCAGGCTTCTGGAATGGATTTTCATAGGTTGCTGTATCTCTGATCTTCTGCGGGTCAAAAACTACGATATCTGCATACATTCCCTTCTTGATGTGTCCCCTTCCGGTAAGACCAAAGGTCATTGCCGGAAGCAGAGTAGTCTTATGAATTGCATGTGCCATATCGATAATATGTTCATCTCGTACATATACGCCGAAGACCCTCGGAAATGTACCAAACCCTCTTGGATGAGGCTTTCCCTGCTTTGTAGGGCCATCAAAACACCGCGCCGAACTGTCAGAGCCGATCATGCAGAACGGAAGGGAAAGAAATTTTCTTAAATTTTCTTCACTCATCTGAGAGAATATCGCTCCTACCCGAAGGTTTTCTTCCACGAGCATCTTGAAAAAAATATCGAGCGGCTGCATGCGTAGCTTTCTGCTGATATCCGCTATCCTCTCACCTTCCATCCACCTGTTCTTTTCAGTTACAACAGAAGAGATTATTACCTGATCCCAGAAGGTGTCATCTTCAATAGACATCAACATCTCATTTTCAATTCTCTTCCGCAGTTTTTCATCACTGAGCCGTTTCATCTCTGCCGCGTCCCCCCCCTCAAATACCCACGTAGGCAATATCGAATCCAGATCTGTACTCGAAGCCGTATAGGGATAACGGTCACAGGTTATCTTCATGCCACTTTCTACACAACGGTTCAAGAGGGAAATTATTTGGCTAGCCTTGGCCCAGTTCTGTTTACCGGCTGTCTTGAGGTGAGCAATATGTACCTTTGTGCCGGCCTTTCCAATCGTGATCAACTCCTCAACCGATTCAATAACCTCGTCACCCTCGCTTCTCATGTGGCTGGTAAAAACAGACGATCTATCCGATAGATTCTTTGCAAGTGTTAACAACTCTTCAGTGTTGGCATAAACACCGGGCGGGTAGATCAGCCCGGTTGAAAGGCCTATGGCGCCTTCCTCAAGTGCAGCCTTAATTAACACATTCATTGCATCCAGGTTTTTCCGGGTAGCAGTCCGGTCACTATAGCCGAGAACCGCACCCCGTATATTACCGTGTCCGACAAGTGTTGCCATATTGATCGAAATCCCCCTCTGCTGAACAATTGCAAAATATTCCTTCAGAGTCTTCCATCTTTCCCGGATGCCAAGTTCCTTAAGATCTTCCGATCGTTTTTCAATTACTGATCCGTAAAGCGGTGCTGCGGATAATCCGCAGTTCCCGTTTATTTCGGTTGTTATCCCCTGATACATTTTACTCTCGGCTCTCGGATCAGCAATAATGGTGAAATCCGAATGAGCATGGGTATCAACAAAACCCGGTGCAACAATCATTTCACGGGCATCAATAATGCATGCTGCTTCCTGTCTCTCTGTCGCCCCAATGTCAGAAATACGATCACCGGATATTTCTATGTCCGATAGATACGGTTCTGACATACTCCCGTCGTATATCAAACCGCCTCTTATGAGAACATCAGCTTTCTTTTTCACGGGTATCCGATTCTCTGAAAAATGTCTCAGGAGATTGAATACTTTTTATGAACATGGGAAGAAGAAACAGTGATACCAATTTTGTTTTATTCCAGAATCCGTGCACTGTTTCTGCCTGCATTTTTTTACGGTACGTTTCCGATGCCATCTTCTTTAACACCGGAAAACATTTGATGGTCAGCCCCATAGTTTCAAAAAAATCCCTTATGGGCAACCCTAATTTTTCCAGGGGGCTCAAGAGTCGGCCAACCGCATGAATAATATCCTCTGTCTTCATACGGGCCATCATCAGCTTCACCCCTGCAATCATCAGGAAGAGCCTGACCGTCCTTACCATGGCAATGTTCAGGCCTTCATCAGTGATCATAAACGGACCCGCTGTAAAAAGGATTCTTCCGTGCTGATTGATCACATTGCTGATGAAGGTGAAGAGAAGAAAAAGACTTATCGGCAGCATTCCCGCTTTCAGCTGGCTGCGCGGTACGGTCATGAGAAGAAAGATCATCACCACAAGTAAGACCAGGTAAGGTGTCACATGCGAGAGAAAAAAAAGTGAAACAACGAATGCAATATATAGGATAATACTTACTTCAGGGGGCAAGAGATTTTCCTGCTTCAGCTACAGTCTGTCTCTGTGGTATAACTGACATATACTGATTTATCCCGGAGGCGATTGAATAGGCAAGACGTTCCCGGTATGAATCCTTTCTCAGCAGCTTCGCTTCAAGAAGGTTCGTTATAAATGACACCTCAACCAGCACGGACGGCATATCAGCTCCCACGAGCACAAAAAAGTATCCCCGTTTAACTCCCAAATCCACGATTGAGTGCCGGTACTGTTGATTCAGTTTTATTACCATAGCATCCTGCACAAAATGAGCCAGTTTGTTTGATTCGTCCCTTTTGTATGCCCGTGACAGGTCATTCAGCATGATGTCGAGGACATTCATTTTCTTGCCTATTTTTCTCATCTGTTTCATGGAAATAGCATTTTCCCGTGCTGCAACTTTTAGAGCCTCTTCTTCATCAGTCCAGTTCAAAAAATACGTTTCAATACCCCTGAGAGATCGTCTCGGGCTTGCATTGGCATGAATTGATACGAAAAGGTCAGCATTCTTACTATTTGCTATAGCAGTTCGCTGTTCCAGAGGAATAAATATGTCCCTGTCTCTGGTGAGGAATACTTCATAATTCTTATGTCTGGCCAATTCCTTTTTTAATTTAATGGCAATATCCAGAACAACATCTTTTTCGAGGAGCCTTTTGGGACCGATTGCCCCTGGATCTTTGCCGCCATGCCCCGCATCAATCACTATCCGCTTCTTTGAAGAAAAAACCGTTGGTCCGAACACATCAACAACAATCCTAGATGGCTCATCAAGCATGAATATTTTGTAATACTTTATCGTATTGAGGTCAAGAACAACCCTTACGGTATTTTCATCGAACTGACCTGCTCGAACTCCCTGGAGCATTCTGTTTTCAACGGTTATATCCTTATTGATCTCTTCATCAATTCTACTGAAAAGGATATCGAGGTAAAGTCTGTCGGGATCTTTAAGACGTCTTTCAATATATTCCGCTTCTTCGGAAATATGGATAACTATTCTCGTATAATCGTCATACGACCAGAATCGTATATTATTGACAACGACAAGATCAGCAGCCGGTGCAAGAAACGGTATCAAGAGAAAGATTATCAAAAAAAGTGAAAAGAGGCCCCTGCTCAACAGATTCACTTTTTCATGTAATCTCAATAAGCGCCTCCCAGAGAGTCAATGAATTTACTCGACAGCCTGTACAGCCTTTATCTCGGGAATCTCCTTTTTTATTGTCGTTTCAACCCAGTTTTTCATGGTGAGTGTTGACATCGGGCATGTTCCGCAGGCCCCTGTTAGTTTCACATAAACAATATTATCTTTTAAATCAATGAGCTCGATGTCACCGCCTTCTGACTGCAGGCCTGTTCTCACTTTTTCCAGAACCTCTTCAATTTTTCCCTTTAAGACATTGTGTTCCATATTTATAACATAATAGTAAAAAAGGACATAATATTCAAGTATATTATTATGTTTCGACATCTTTCTCATTGCAGGTAATAAATTTATCTATTGTTTCATAGTTACGAAATTATCCTTTTTTTATGGTATACTGCAGTCACCATCTCTGAAAAAGGAGGACTCCCTTTGGAACAGAAGAAATTTGTGTTTATTCTGACTCATTCTTTTGACAGGCCTGATATGGCTGCAGGCGCCTTGCAGTTAGCCACGAATATGAAGGTATTTGACATTGATCTTGATTTTTTCCTCATGAATGAAGGAGTTATGCTCGCTCAGAAAGGGTTTGCAGAGAATATGGCAGGACAGAAGAAAAACGGGTTCTCGCCAGTGCACGAATTACTCTATACCCTCACGGAAGATTTTGGAGTAAATTTCTATGTCTGCGCATCATGCGTAAAGCCGTACGGACTCGACGACGCTGAAATGATCATGCGTGCGACTGTCAAACCGGGGTCATTTCTTGCAGAGATGCTTCTTGAAAGACAGAGCCTCAGCTTCTGATACTATGCTCCTGATGATATAAGTTCCTTAAGGCCTTGCTCCTTCTCAGCACGCAGAAACAACCCGCTTGTGTACAGAGCATTCCTGCCTGCCGAAACAGCTTTCTGTTCTCTACAAAAAGAGGTTGCAACATGATCGATTGTGTTCTATGCTGTTCATAAGGGATTCTTTCATGACATTAACTTTTAGAAAGGGGAAATCTGTATGGAAAATATGCTAAAAGAAATCATGGCGTATATCCCGAATCTTCTTGGAGCGCTTGCGATCCTGATTCTGGGATGGCTGATTGCCCTGGCCGTTTCGAAAATTATCCAGACGCTTCTGGGTAAAACAACGCTCGACGACCGGGTAGCAAAGATGATCGCCGGCGAGGAAAAGGCAAAAAAAATAGAAATAGAAAAAGGGATTGCCAAGGGAGTTTTTTATCTCATCATGTTGTTTGTTATTGTTGCTTTTTTCCAGACGCTTGGTATTACGATCATAACTGAACCACTCAATCGTTTATTGAACCAGCTTTTTGAGTTTGCTCCGAAACTACTCGGTGCCGGAATACTCCTGCTTGTCGCATGGGTCCTTGCTACGGTAGTACGACATGTGGTCTCACGTGCACTAAGAGCCACAAAGCTCGATGAACGGCTCGGTAAGGAAGCAGGAGTGGAAGAAGAAAAGAAAATGCCGCTCACGAAATCACTCGGAGACGCAATCTTCTGGCTTATTTTACTGCTTTTCCTTCCCGGCGTGCTGGGCGCTCTCGGCATGAAAGACCTCCTCGAGCCTATCCGGAATATGCTGAACAAGATACTTGAATTCCTGCCGAATATCCTGACAGCGGGAATCATCTTTGTCGTCGGATGGTTTATTGCAAGAATTGTACAGCGGATTGTAACGAGCCTCCTTTCAGCTGCTGGCGCTGAAAAACTTGGCGAAAAGGCCGGCTTAACAAAGGTGGTCGGCAATAAAGGAATTTCAGACCTTATTGGAATGATTGTGTATATATTAATACTGATTCCGGTTCTTACCGCTGCACTTAATGCACTGGCACTTGATGCAATAACTCAACCTGCCAGCAATATGCTGAACATGATATTCAGTGCACTGCCGCTCATCTTCACCGCAACGTTAGTACTCGTGATAGCTTATATTGTCGGTCGCGTAATATCCGGACTCGTCAGTAATTTACTCGCCGGCATCGGCTTTAACAATGTATTTGTTTTGCTCGGGTTACAGAAAGAAACTCCTGCTGAAAGTGCTCAGACGCCATCAGCAATTGCAGGATCTCTGGTGCTCATTCTTACCATGTTCTTTGCCACGGTGGAGGCATCACGTCTGCTCGGGTTTGACACCCTGTCTGAACTCGTTTCCCAGTTTATGGTCTTTGCAGGTCATATTATCTTGGGACTCGTCATCTTCGGCCTTGGACTCTATATCGCAAATCTTGTTTCCCAGAAAGTTATCGGTTCCGGAAGCTCACAGGCAGGCCTTCTTGCCCTGACTGCCAAGGTTTCTATTATGGCACTTGCCGGTGCAATGGCCTTGCGGCAGATGGGGCTGGCAAATGAAATTATCAGTCTCGCATTTGGTCTTCTTTTCGGCGCTGCTGCGGTAGCGGTTGCGATAGCCTTCGGTATAGGAGGACGTGAAATCGCTGCCCGTAAACTGGAGGAATGGACGCACACGAAAAAAACGAAACATCCGTAAGAAGAGCAATCAGGAGAGAAGGGACAATATCATTCCTTCTCTTCTGATTCCGTCAATAAAAAAGGCGAGCTATACGGCATCAGGATGACTGTACGAGTCTTGTATAATTTACTCCCGGTTCAATACCCTCTATTCTGAACAGTCTGTCTCCTGCAATAAGGTCTGTCAGTCTCGCAGAATCAATATGGTTATAAAAGACCGGCTTTACCAGGGTATCGTCTCCAGTATAACCAACAAGGTATTTTCGTAATGCAGAATCATTCATAATAATACCCGTTATCGGGAGTATTTTATAGAGTCTGATAGAGGTATTAACGTTCACCCGTTCCGGTTGTAATCTCCGGAAAAAATCAAACCACTGTATGATATCATCTTCGCTCTCATACGGAAACCCGGTAAGAAAATCAATTGACATCTTAATTCCGCACGATTGTGATATAAAAATCATCTTTTCTATATCTGCCTGATACTCAGGGCACTTTCTGAATGAATCCACCGTCAGGGTGATGAGATAGACCCCGGTCTCTTTCATCAGTCTAAAAAGTTTCTTATTGTAATTCGCCGGCTTCATGTATGCAGTCCATGTTATCTTCAGGGTGCTCTTGTTGAGCGAAGCACAGAAATCCGCCGCAAAATCAAGATCTTCATTGAATTCTGAGTCACAGAGATGAAAGTGATGGTACCCCCCCTCTGTAAGACAGCGAATCTCTCTGATAGTGTCTTTTATGTGTTTAAAACGGACCCTCGTATGTGCCTCGATACAATATACACACGAAGAACTGCATCCTTTGTGGGTCTGAAAACCTGCTATCCCGTTTGCATCAGAATATTTCCTATAATCAGTGAGATCAGAATTTCTTGGACAATATATAGTCCCTGTTCCATATTCTTTGAAGTAGCGCTTTTCCTGATTTCCGTCTTCAATACTGTTCAGACAGGTGAGCAGCGATTCTTCGGCTGACCCACTGACAACATAATCAGCATTAAGATATTCCATAACTCCTTCGGGATTTGTCCAGACCCCGGTACCGCCGATAATTACCGGTAATCCCCAGTGTTCTTTCAGGTAATTCACCATATCTTTGATTTCATCAAGAAAGAATTCATTGTTTTGGAGAAGTACGCTATCAATATTTCTGATGGTTATGCCAGCTATGTCAGGTGAAAAAGCATTTATGGCACTGTCAAGTGCAGCGGGTATATTTTCGACAAAGCAACAATCTACTACTACTGTCTTATGACCCTGCTCAACAAGATACGCTGATACGTGCTCCAGTCCTATGGGAGGAACCGGAGGACTCTTATACCTGTTCGGATTGACAAGAAGGACATCCATGGCTGTTTATTCTAAACCATTTGATCAACTCATAGATATATAAACTACTGATTAGTCGGCATCAGGTATGCGCACCAGCGCACCCTTTTTCTGTGTACCGTATCTGAAAACAGTAATACCTTTGCAGCCTTTCTCATAGGCCAGAAAAAAGGCCTGTGACACATCTTCCTTTTTTGCTGTTTGTGGCATATTAATTGTCTTTGATACTGCATTGTCGGTAAACTTCTGAAATGATGCCTGCATTTCAATATGATCTCTGTAATTGATCTCATGGGCAGTTTTGAATAATTTCTTTATCTTTCCGGGTATTTGTTTTATGCCTCTCAGCGTTCCCTTGTGAACAATTTCTTCCTGCAATTCAGGGGTATAAAATCCCTGTTTCCGGGCGATACCGAAAAATGCCGTATTGATTTCTGTCAATTCTGACTCCATAATGAGCCTCTTATAGGCAAGTGCGTACAGCGGCTCGATACCGCTTGAACAGTCTGCAATAATGGATAATGTGCCTGTTGGGGCTATAGTCGTAGTTGTGGCATTTCGTACGCGAGGCATGCCCGGATTATCATATATAGAACCATGAAAGTTCGGAAAAACTCCGCGTTCGCGGGCGAGTTCAGCTGAATATCCCGATGCTGTATCCCTGAAAAACTCCATCAACTGCTCAGCCAGCAGAAAGGCCTTTCTGCTGCTGTATGGTATTTCCAGCCGTATAAGCATGTCTGCCCAACCCATAACCCCTAGCCCTATCTTCCTATTTCCTCTGTGCATGTTCTCAATGTCAGGAAGGGGATATTTATTGATATCAATCGCATTATCGAGAAATCGTACCGCAGTTTTTATATCATTCGAAAGGCTATGATAATCAACACGCGGTCGGGCATCGGTCCGGCGAACGTATTTGGAAAGGTTCATTGAGCCAAGAATACATGCTTCGTATGGAAGCAGTGGCTGTTCTCCACAGGGATTTGTCGACTCAATGATTCCTATCTGCGGTGTAGGGTTTGACCGGTTTATTGCATCTATGAATATTATACCCGGGTCCCCCGTTTCCCATGCACTTGCTATCATTTCGTTGAACACTGTCCGTGCCTTTATAGAGCTGTGTTTTTCATGAGTCCTGGGGTTCAGCAACTGGAAATCACCGTCCGCGTATAACGCATCCATAAAGGCATCAGTAACAGCAACCGATATATTGAAATTCTCCAGCTCTCCGGGATGCCTTTTGAGGCGGATAAAATCGATCACGTCAGGATGATCTACCCGTAATATTCCCATATTTGCCCCTCTGCGCGCTCCTCCCTGTTTTATCACGTCTGTAGCCGTATTATAGACCTTCATGAACGATACCGGGCCGCTCGCGATGCCTCCAGTCGAGCTCACCATATCTGCTTTTGGCCTGAGGTGTGAAAAAGAAAAACCCGTTCCCCCGCCGCTCTGAAGAATCAATGCAGCGTCCTTCAGAGAACCGAAGATACTTTCCATAGAATCTTCTACCGGCAGAACAAAACATGCAGCGAGTTGTCCGATGCTCTTCCCTGCATTCATTAAAGCAGGAGAATTCGGAAGGAATTTTAGGTCGTGCATGAGAGTAAAGAATCGTTCTTCCCAATATGAAGCCTTATCTGAATGCTGTGTTTCGGCTCCAGCTATGGTTTTCGCAACACGTTTAACCATTTCTTCAGGTTTTTCGATAACCGTCCCTGAAGCGTCTTTCAGCAGATAGCGCTTTTTAAGAACTAATTTTGCATTTTCACTCAATACCATTAGCACGTATCACACCATCTTTAGCTATAATCACATATTATTAGATTGCCCGTTAAACTGCAAGACCCCAAAAGTGTGGCTGTTTGTCAAAATTACGATATGGAGATGCTGCCCTTCAGCCTGTCTATCCATCCTGTTCAGTATAACAACTGAAAGAAACGTATTGAGGGAGACCGGAACTCTTCTTTGTCAATCATGGTACTGTGCGTTAAAGGGCATGCCGCTGCGTTCAGAAAAAAAGATCTGATATCGGTTTATCTATCTTTTGATCTTCTCGGCACCAGCTTTTGTAGGACAATCAGTGGCAAACGCTCTACTAGGGATTGGCTAGTGTAACGATAAGCGTGTTCCTCACGCGTGAAATGTCGAATGTTACACCAGCGGGTAACAATTCAATATATATGTTGAGAACATCTTCTTTCCGGCCTTTTTCAAGGAGAACTTCGCCGACAAAGGCTGATTTGAAATTATACGCTTTGTCCGAAACAAAATCCGCAGGATCCATGCTGAGCTTTAACCACTCTTTTCCAAATTTTGACTCAATTTCATCGGAATAATTAAGCCGTCCGTCCGGATTCGTTATATTAATAACAAGCATCGCCTTACTCTTCGCTTCAATAATAGATATGTTGCTGACGGTAAATGGTTCAACGGGCTTTTCAATTTGCTTGACTTGTTTTTTCGCAAGGGTTACCGGCTTGTCTGGTTTCTCTACCGGTACGTCATTAGGCTTCTCCAGCTCTTTCTTGGTCTTTTGAATAACCTCGTCTGTCTTTGGCTTTTCTGCTTTCTCAACCGGTTTTTTGATCTGTTTTTTCTGTGTATCAATAATTTTCTGTTCTGATTTTTTCTTTACTTTAACCGGACTCACAACCGGTTTTTTCTTCTCTTTCTCAGGAGCCGTATGCTTTTTCTTGATATCATCGAGATATTGATCAGCTGTTTTTTCCGCTGCCGGTTTTCTGACATCCTTTTTCTTCACCGGTGCTAAGGGAGGAGCCTTCTTGACTATCTTCTCCTTCATTTTTTTCTTTTTGACCTCTTTTATAGCTACCCTTCCACGCGGTTTTTCAGGCGACATTCTCGCTGAAATAAGAAATGACTCTGCCTTGTCGTATATGACGTCGACCATCGCTATACCACTGATAAAAGAGGAAGGAGGAATAAGCGACGGCAAAATGTTGCCTGTGCCTGATGATTGCAATAAAACATCAGAGCCTTCGATATTGTAATTCTTCACCAGATTGTTGAACCGGTCAAATGCCTCAATTCGGACAATAAATTTACTTCCTGCCACAGCGGAATCAGGCGTTACAACTACGAAGTGATCTGGTACTGTGTTCGCAATTCTGATGTCAGTGCTTTTGCCGGTCTGCTTCCTGTTGCTCTCTTTTGCGATAATCTGAATCTCTTCAGCCTTATTATATGTGGCGGTTACAACTGCTTGTCCCTGTTTAAATAGAGTTGGTTGTACAAAGGACGGTTCTATTTTCGAACCCCCGGTCGCCGTCAGTACAACACCATTACCGACATGAGAATACGTGGTAACTATGTTGTCAAATGCATCATAGGCTGCTATTAAAACCTCAAACTCATCTCCTGCTACTGCATTTTTCGGTGCCTGTATTTTAAAATAACGCAGCGCTGAAGGTTCAATCGCTATAATGCCGGTATTACCGAGACTTCCCGTTGCAATTTCCTGGATTTCGATATTAACCTCACCGGTTTTTTCAGACATAAAATGCGCAATCGCAGTACCGTTTCTGAAGTCAAGGGCAGTACCTTTTGTCATCACTGCAGTAGTAGAGCCCGTAGAATTAACTTTTATATTTCTCCCGATATCCAGATCCCTAACGGTATTCTCAAAGAGGTCTTTAGCAATTACCCTCACGTCGAAATGTTCTCCGGCAGCCGCAGTCTTGGGAGCCTGTAACACAAAATGGTCCAGTTTGTTTGGGAGAACGTCAATTTCACGTGATATGATCGGTACAGTGCCACCGGATTCTCTGAGAGAAAAAATGACTTTTTCCGCTTTCTTGCTATTAATTGTTATATTCGCACTTCCCCCGGTAAACGCCCTGGCCGTCAGGGTCGATGGCTGAATGACAGCAGAGCCGTCTACATGCGCAGTAAATTCTTTACCAATTTCTGAGAAATTCGTTATCAAATTGTCGTTAACATCATACACCTGCACCTTAATAATAAAATCTTCACCAGCTATCACTCTTGCAGGCATCTGCATGGTAAAATGATCAAATCTGCCAGGCTTGACAACAACGGTTCCAGCAGCTGTATGGGAAGGGAATAATGCCACCAAGAAAAAAGTCAAAAAAAAGGACATCAAAAGAATCCCGGAGCATGTCTTACGCACTATCATCCTTATTACCTGTCTCAGTCATTTGAGTAATATAAAATCATATTTATTATACTAATGTCAAAGTAAAAAACATTATAATATCAAAAAGTTATATACGTATGCTTGTCATCTACAATCTGCTGAATCAGATCCGGTCTGAATACCGTATCCATGAAGAATACCGGACCCTTTATAGAATTAACAAAAAAACCGTTCGGAAGCAAGCGATATTTTACATTTGGAGGGGTCACGGAGCGTGCATTGGCTCTGGGTGAACTTCGATGATGCAGCGAAAAGAGATTAATAATCTTTTTAATAATGTCCCTTCTATCGTCTTTTAATTCAATCATTGCAATGTCGAACCCCATTTTTTTTGCATACTCTAATTCATATGGTGAGAGTTCGATAAACTCAACAATCTTCTTGCGTCCGCCTGACGAAATACTTAAATCCGCAGTTAATGTATACCGGAACTCCTTCCGTTTCGATATGTTCATGACGGTGTCTTTTGTATAATGATAACCAAGAAGAGACAGTACCGTTTCTGTAAATTCTCTTGGGCTTTGTCCTGGTTCTATATGCGTAATGCTCGTATTCGCCCTATACTCATGTGTGTCCTTGTCCTTATACATTTCAAGGAGACGGATACCCTTGCCATCCAAGAGATCCACAAGAATTTCCGGACTTGCATAGTGCTTTGACTCAATCACACTAATAATAAAGAGATCGTCTTCGAGGATGTCCTTGTCTTCGGGATATACCAAAAAATCCGAAAGATATTCTATTTGTGTTTTCCCGCCGATCAGAATCCGTTTGTTTTTGCTTACCCTATATCCGAGAGCATCGAGTATTCTTCCTACAATATGTTTGAGATCATCTTTTCCGCCATTACTGACAATCCGATACTCAGGCCATGCCAACTCAACCATATTTCTTACTTCATGCGGCAGAATGCCCAAATAATCGATGACCAGGATACGCTTGTCATTTACCTGCAGCAGAGGGAAAAAAGTAGTGTCAAGAGATACTTCGCTCCTCTCATTTATCTGGAATATTTTAAACCCTTCATCCTTGACAGCCATGCGGTCATCAAAAAAATCAGCGAGCATTCTTACATTCCTTAAGACGACCTCTCTGTTCAATGCCGGTGTTTTTCTTATGGTAACAGGCGTTTTTTTTGCTTTCTTTACGGGCACACCGGGAGTCTTCGGTGTTTTCCGCTTTCTTTTTACATCTTCAGGTATCTGGGCTAATGACTCCATGAGGGTTGTCTTTCTTTTCAAATATCTGAGTGGAAGTTTGACCACCACACCCTTTCGCAATTTACTGAGGCTCTTGAGTTGTTCATTCTCGCGGGCGAAGTCTTCCAGAAAAAGCGTGATGCTGTCATCATCAATATCATAGCCCACGTTCGTGATAAGCTCGTCAAGTGATATATCACGTTTAATTCTTACTCTTAAGTAGGCTTTGTCGTCAGACCCCCTAGATTCCGACTCATGCACTACAGCACTTTTTGATAAAGAATCTACCGGGATAAAAAAAAGAAAGCATGCAGTGATAAGCAATACACTGAAATGTCTCAGGTCTCTCCGAATTACCATTCTATAATTAACGGATCTCCTTTCTCGAGGCCTCTAATGGACAAAGCAGATGAACGTATTTCTTTGTGCTTGTTCATATAAAATCTGACAAATACCGGTGCGAATTCCCTGTTGCATACGTTTGTCTTATATATGACTCTATTGAGCTTCTTTAAGTCGGTTTCGCCAAGCGGTATTGCCATTCTGTCATCCAGAAGTGAAATCATAGAATGAGGTGATGTAGCAAAACGTTCAGGCAGACAGCCTTCGAGAGGTGTTACGGAAATCGTAAAAAAATCATAATTCGTTCTCGTGTCGGCGTCTATCATTCCGAGAACTTCATCCCTCTCAAGCAGTTCATCTGTCAGCATTGTTATATTTATTTCATAATTGTCAGTCTTCATAAGCACATTGTTGTCTATCCAGACCGCTTCAATCCCCTCCCTGACAGATTCTTCAGTTAGTTTCAGGCTTCTTTTTATCGTGGGAAAAAAAAGTATGAGGAGCAGCACACAGAACAGTCCAACACTGCCATACACAACCATTTTTCTGTTAATTCTTTCCCCCGGAATCGATAAAGCGTTCCTGCCATATTCAATCGTTCTCTGATATATGGTTTTTTTAACCGGGATGTAAATCGCGCGCTTTTCCTGAACGGGTTTTGGCACTGGAGCTCCTTCTATCGTTGCCGTAAAGATGCCCTCAGCAGCCCTCCCTTTCACTTCGACCACGGTTCTCGTCTCGATGGTGTCGTCTTTCTCTTCGGGAACATCAGGAGATTCAGATGTCTCTTCAGGAACGGTCTTCGTATCACTGGTGACAGGAGCAATACTGGGTGGTTCATTGCCCAGTAATTTCATGCTTTTCGGAAGCTCTTTGGTTTCTGCTTTTTCTCGATGTGTCTGGAGATAATTTTCAGCAATTCTATTATGAGGTTCCAGTTCATGAATCCTCTCATACAGGAGACGAGCATGGTTATATTGGCCTTTTTTATGGTACAGATCAGCGAGAACATATGAATACTTGACTTCCTCAGCAGTGATACCCAAACGTGCAAAGAGATCAATGATTCCTGCATAAGCCTTGAGATCAGATGGCTCTATTTTAATAATCTTCTTAAAGATTGCCAGTTTTTTGTCTTTCTGAACATATGATAAATGTTCCACAGCCTTGTGGTAATAATCGAGCGCTGTATCGGTTTCTCCCTTCTTCAGATACAGATCGCCGAGATAATTGAGGTTTTCAGGAGTGAGAGGCTTTTTTCTTGCTTCCAATATTTTAATGTCAATGGTTTCCATAGTTTTATGCCCGGCTTATCAGAAGATCATCTGATCTGCACTGCCTCACTTCTAATTTCCCTGAGCCATTCTGTTATCGGTAATGAATCGATCTTTTTCTGCAACAACAGATCCTTTTTGATTTCATCCTTGACGGTTTCATAGTTCTTATAAATCGGAGCCTCTTCCGAAACGAGACGGAAAATATGGAATGCATCATCAAGAATGATAATATCACTCACCTTTCCTTTTTTCAAAGAACCAATTTTGTTGTTTACCCACTCAGGTAAAATTGTGTTGGTAACCGTTTCAAAGGCCAAGAGATCCGGCATCGACTCGTAGATTTCTTTTGAGGATTCGCCAGAATTCATTCTCTCTCTTAAGGAAGTAGCCAATAGGGCTTTATTAATCTCATCCTGTTCCGAATACCGCAAACGCAAGACAGAAAACGTCTGTACACCGGGAGTCCTAACGTAGTCCGCCCGGTGAGCTTCATAGAAATTTCTGACGGCACGATCATCGACAACATCACCTGACATATGCCGTGAGATGAATTTATTTATGTTCAAATATTTTGTTAAATATTCTTTTTCGTCCTTATTTAACCCATAATCGCTAGACATGGATTTCACTGTTGAACGATCCTCCCGTATACCCTCTTCCTGAGCCTTCCGAAGCAATATCCGCTCAGTAATGAAATCTTCATACAGGTTGTCACTCCTCCAAAGAACAAAGGGATCGCCGATTTTGGATAGTACTGCAGATGACAAGGTATGGTCATTGAGGATATCAAGAATCGAGTATCTTGATTTATCAATGACAACAACCGGTGCCTCATACTGTTTGATAGTTTCACGCAGAGTGTTGAGTTCTTTCTTTCGTCCGTCATGCAATCGCGTAAGATCGTTATACGATTCTTTCATCTGTTTTTCCTGACTCTTTAGTTGTTCAATCGACCGGGCATATTCTTCTGCCAGCTCCGTCTGTTTCCGCAGGTCGTTCCTCAACTGTTTGACGTCCTTATCAGTCTGTGCCTGCAGTTCCTTCATTGACTGCTTAAGCTGTTTCAGTTCAGTCTCAAGCACCTTTTTTTCCGCTGTATTATCCGGAACTACGGTTATACTGCTCTCGCGCTCCTGCAACCAAGCTTCAAGATCTTTTTTCTCTTTTTGCAGTTTGATTGCCAGTACCCTGTTCTCCTCGTATTCTCTCTCTTTTTTCTCCAGATCAGCCTGGAGGCGCACAATATCCATGTTAGCGCCAAGCTCAATCTGTTTCGCCATCCGCTCCTTCTCATTTATCTTCTGCTTCAGCTGCGCTGCTCTTGTCTGTTCCTCTTTTAACTGCTGTTCGAGCTGGCCCTTCTCCTCTGTAAGCTTCACAATCCGGGCCTCCGCATCCCTGCTGCTCTGATCAGAGGCAGCTATCCGAGATTCAAGATCCTTAAGGTTTGCCTCAAGCCGCTGAATCTCAGCGTCCTTCTGTTCTGCATCGCGCACCCGGGTCTCTAAAGCAGTCTTTTCCTTCTCAAGTTCTCCCAGTTCGGCCTCAAGACGAACAATGTCTCTATCCTTCTGTTCAGTATCCCGAGCCACCAGCTCAAGTGAAGCCCTTTCCTTGCGGAGCTCACCGAGCTCAGCCTCCAGACGTCTGATATCTCTATCAGCCTGTTGTTCAGCCTCCTTCCTCGACTGTTCAAGTTGTTTCAGTTCGGCCTCAAGACGGTTCTTTTCATCTTTCTCACTTTTGGGAACCCGTACCCTGCCAGCCCTTGTCTTTATCCGTTTTTCGAGCTGTGCCTTTTCTTCAGAAAGCCGTGCAATCTCTGCACTCATATCCCTATCTCTGCGATCACGGTCGGTTTCCACTTCCGTTATTTTTTCTTCAAGGTCAGCAATAGATTTCCGATAATCAATCAGCTCCTGGTCTCTCGCCTTCACCTCTTGCTCCAATACCTGCCGAGACTGCTCAAGCTGCTTCAGTTCCGCCTCAAGACGAACAATGTCCTTATCCTTCTGATCAGTATTCCGAGCCACCGCCTCAAGCGCATTCCTTTCCTTGCGGAGCTCACCGAGCTCCGCCCGCAATTTCTGAGTAGTATCGCTCATTGGACCAGTTATACTGCCTGAACTTTGCCTGATTTGCTCTTCAAGCTCTTTCTTCTCTTGGGCCAGCTGAGCAATCCGATCGGATAAATCCTTGGTGCCCCTAGAACGTTCAGTCTTTACCTCACTGATCTGCCTTTCAAGCTCGCCGACTGATTTCTCATAATCAGCCAGTTTCTGATCTCTTTCCTTAACCTGCTGCTCAAGCATCTGTTTCTCATTCTGCAGTTCCTTAATAGAGCGGTCTAATTTCTTCCAATCAGTTTCTTTTTCAGTAACCTTTTCAAGCACGGCTGATAATTCAGCCTCTCTCGTCTCAAGGCTCTTTATTTGAGACACGGCTTCTTCATATTGCTTTTTCAACGCTTTGATCTCGGTTGACGCAGTCTTCTGCTCTGTCAAAACCTTTTCAGCCGCTTCATGCTTACTTCTAAGCTCTGCAAATTCTGACTGAAGATTCTCATTCTCGTTCAGCAGCGTCGCAATCCTCTCTTTTTCATCTTCATCGCTTTTTACCCCCGCAACAATAGGTGCTTTTCTTGGTTGTTCAGTACGCATGGTTGGATCAACATCCATCTCCTGAATGCTTGTAACTTCTTCTTCAGCAAGTCCCTTAAAATAGCTCTCGGGAAAATCACTGATTAGTTTTGAAAAAATCTTTCTTGCTTCAGCAGGTTTCCCAAGCTGCAGTAATGACTTCGCTTTCCAGAATAAAATCGCATCTGTGGCTGAACTCTCAGGGTACTCCCTCAAAAACAGATCAAGCAGTTCCAGAGCTTTTGCCGGCTCATATGACAAATAGTGCCGATATGCCTCTTCAAACAATTCAGATTCCGATATCACCGCCTCTACATCAGCGTTCACGGGCAATAAACAAAGCAATAAAACGAATATAAAAATGACCTTTATAAGTTTTTTATTTCTATAGATGATTTTTCCCATAGCGTTTTCATCCATGCACTGAATTTTTCTCTGCTTCTTCTTTCAAACAGCTCCGAATATATCGTATCCCTCACTGAATTCATCTCAGCGTATTCCTTTCTCAAGGTCTTTGTAAGTTTTAATATATAGACTCCATCCGTGGTCCATACAGGCTTGCTAACGTCTCCTTCATTCAAAGCAGCCAATGCTGCTTCTAAAGCAGGGATTAAACCACCACTTTCAAACTCACCCAGCAGACCGCTTCTGCTCCTCAACGGCTCATCTGAGTACAGATCTACCATTTTTTCAAACGGCTCTCCCTTTATAATCTCTTCATATATTTTGAGCGTCCTTATTTTTAAATCAGTCATTTCCGTAATAGTCATGTTGTCGCTGATGCCTATGAAGATTGCATGGACCTTTCTCTTTTCATTGCTCACAAGAAACAAAGGCAAATTTTCCTTATAATATCCCTTGATATCTTGATCAGTTACTATGATTCTTGAAGTAATTTCAATATCAATTAATTTAAGAGCTATTATATTCTCTTTTATTAATTTTTTATAGTCATTCATTGCGAGGCCTTCTTCTATAAGAATATTCGAAAATTCCTGATTGCTTATTCCTGATTCTTCCCTCAATTCCTTCAAGGTGGTTTCAATCTCATCTTCAGTCGTTTCAATACCTCTCTTTCGTGCCTCCTGGAGGATAATGTTCTCTTCGATCATTTTCTGCAAAATATACTTATCAATACCCTTCGTCTCAGGGTCATACCGTGCCTTTTCCTCAGGACCCATTTTGAAGAGAAACCGCGTATAGTCAGAAAGTGTAATTATTTCGTTGTTCACAACCGCCAGAACAGTGTCAACCGTAAGAGCGTGCACATCCTGCCCCGAGAAGAGCACCAAAGCAAATATGACAAGGATCTTTAACATCTGTACCACTGTTCCTCCGTCAGCAAACATCATGCGTTGAACACAGGATAAAGTCTTTCGTACGTTGTACGTAAATGCTCAGGAATTATCCGAACCTCGCCGAGAACCGCCATAAAACTGGCATCTCCAGTCCAACGCGGCACGATATGATTATGCACATGCTCTCCCAATCCCGCGCCGGCAACTTTTCCAAGATTCATTCCGATATTGAAGCCATCAGGCATAAATACCCTTTTCAGAGAATCGATAGAATGCTCTGTTACTTTCATTAGGTCAAGCAGGACGACATCTTCCAGTCCATGAAGGTCGGGAACATGCCTGTTCGGAAGGACCATAATATGTCCATTATTATAGGGATACGGATTCATGATTACAAAGCTATGGATGCTTCGGTAAAGAACAAGGTTTTCCCGGTCTGCAGTACTCTTCAGTTTGTCACAGAAAAGACAGTTTTTCCCTCTTTTTTCTGGCGATTGTATATACTCCATGCGCCACGGTGCCCATAATACATCCATTTCAACCTCCTAAATATTGATGAGCATTTTCATGCTATCGGTATATCACACTATTCCTTATCATGCCATACTCGTTCTTTCCAGTACCTTCTTCATGTCATTCCAGGTCAGCCATTTATCTTTCGGATTTCGCAAAAGATAGGCCGGATGAAAGGTAGGCATAAGAGGTACATTTCTGTATTCAAGAAAGTTTCCTCGCATAGCGGTTATTTTTAAGCCGGGATCATTCATGAGCGCCTGTAAGGCAATCCTTCCAAGAGTGATGATTACTTCCGGGTTAATGATATCGATCTGCTTTTCCAAATAGGGTCTGCAGGTCTCAATTTCCTCACTATCCGGATCTCTGTTCATGGGCGGTCTGCATTTAATAATATTGGCAATGTATACACTGCTTCTCTGCAGTCCCATTTTCTCTATCAAGCGCGTTAGAAGAGCACCTGCTTCCCCGACAAATGGTCTTCCTTGAATATCTTCTTCCCTTCCGGGGGCTTCACCAATAAACAGAAGTTCTGCATCTGGATTTCCTTCTCCAAAGACAACATTTTTTCTGCCTTTTGAAAGCTTGCATCGGGTACAGACACTGACCTTTTTGCTGAAGTCCTGAAGAAGTGTTATCTGTGGGCCACAGATATCAGGTTTTTCGTCAGCCGTTCTTAAGGATACGGGAAGATACTCAAATCCTAATATTTTATAATATTCCAGCAGGAGCCTTACGTCAGAACTCACTGACGATATGTCATTATTCATGATACACGTAATCCCAAGCAGAGCATTACCGTTCGCCCCATTTGAGTTTCGTCCTTAAAATATCGAAATAATCGCGCTCTTTTGGCAGAAGGAGCCGTGCTTTGAAGCGCGATTTTACTATCTCTATGGCATCATCCATTCTCAAAGAAAAGCCTTCCTGTCCGTCTACTGTCAAATAAACGTCTTCACTCAGCGTTTTGAGTACAACTTTAATTTTAAAATTCT
Organism: Nitrospiraceae bacterium; assembly: GCA_020347665.1. Taxonomy (GTDB): domain Bacteria; phylum Nitrospirota; class Thermodesulfovibrionia; order Thermodesulfovibrionales; family UBA6898. The sequence goes on along the minus strand of CP070737.1, from coordinate 1,779,204 downwards.
GTGGAAGTACAATGGGTCTGTTTGTCAACGTATGAGAACATATCGGCGTCACGAGAATGCTATCGAGCGTTGGATACAAAATGGGACCACCTGCAGAGAGGGAATACGCGGTAGAACCGGTTGGCGTTGATACAATCAAGCCGTCAGCCTTATACGTTGTAACATATCTATCATTAATATAGGTTTCCAGATCGATTATTCTTGCGAGGGCCCCCTTATTGAATACGATATCATTCAGTGCGAAATATGAAGCTACTTGATTATCATTACGAAATACCTGTGTGTGTAACATTAACCGCTCTTCAATGGCAAGTGGATTCTGAACCATCTTTTCAACAGCAACCAGAACTTCTTCCTTGCTGATTTCAGTAATAAATCCCATGCTTCCCAGGTTCACTCCCAGAATGGGCACTCCTTTTTCGGCAACAAGGCGGCTAACGCTCAACATTGTCCCGTCACCTCCAAGGACAACAATTGCATCAACGAGAGAGGCAATTTCACTTCTTGAATATCCTTTCAAACCAATTTTAGACGCCGTCTCCGTGTCTAGATAGACATCGCATCCTTTTCGTTTTAGCAATGGAAGAAGGTCCTGCAGAATTTCTTTCGGCTCTGCCTTTTCCAGTTTACAGATAATTCCAATTTTTTTCATCTATTCCCTCTATCGTAAGAGCCCTTTGTTCATCATCCAAAACATCAATATGGACCGCTATGAATTTCTCAGGAACCTCGTCCCCGAGCTTTTCAGCCCATTCAATAACTGAAATGGCATTCCCTCCAAGACAATCCCAAATACCGGTGCTGTCGAGTTCGGAATCATTGGTAATGCGATACAGATCAATGTGGAAAAATGGGGGCTGTGTCTGATACTCTGCAATTATGGTAAAACTTGCACTGGTAATATCTCTGCTGTCTATATGAAAAGAGCGCGCAATACCTTTCACCATCACTGTTTTGCCTGATCCAAGATTTCCGTATAATCCAACAGTATCTCCTGTCTGTAGTAGTGTGCCGATCTGAAAGCCGATCTCTTCGGTTGCGTGAGGACTGTTACTTACCAGCCTCACCAAGCGTCCCCCTGATAATATCAATTTTCCCAATAATACCGACAAGTTTGTCATCACTCATTACCGGCAGGAGATGTATCCCTTTCTCGAACATGATGGTAGCGATATCCTGTACCGTAGTTTCAGGATGTATCGTTACTACAGCCCGTGTGCATATATCGGATACGGTAGAGGCAGCCATCAGTTCTATCTGTTTTTCAACACTGTTAAAACCCTCAAGTGGTATAAGAACATCAAACAGTCGAAGCAGGGTCGGTATATGAAAGCGCTTATTCTGCTTTATGAGATCATTCTCGGTCACAATTCCGAACAGACTCTTGTCCGGGCCCAGCACCGGTGCGCCACTGATTCCTTTATCGATAAATAGCCGTCCCAAGTCCTCAACGGTTGTTTCCGGTGATACGGTAATAACCTCTGTTCTCATGATATCTTTTGCTTTTAACATGATATAACCCTGTTTTCTCTGTAATTCTAACATGTGATATAGTTTATGTAAAAGCAAATATGCCCGCTCCTTTATTACCGTATGCGAGAAAAATGCTTGAAAATAGCGCGTGATGATGATACATATTAAGAAAGAGGGTAAGCCATGAACAAGAAGATCAAAACCTTTTTCCTGCTTTTTCTTATCGTATTCACCATTATTATTTTGGCATCAGGTTTTCTGCTTAAGCGCTATATTACACCTGAAAGGGTAAACGCCTTTATCATTCCTGAGATAGAAAAGGCCCTGCAGCGAAAAGTGGCCATACAGAATATGGATATCGGTATACTTAAAGGAATTGATATAAAACAGCTTTCGATTAAGGAGTCCGATGGAGTGTCGGATTTTATTACATGCGAACACTTTGTTTTAAAGTTTAAATTACTTCCACTTCTCAGCAAGAACGTCGTTATTAATAGAATGATCCTGAAGAAACCTGATATCCGTATCAGGCGAAATAGTGATGAGACGTATAATTTTTCGGATATTGCAGAAAAACAGGATCCTGAAAAAACGGAAAAGGCCGCAGACCAGTCGAAGGAATCCCTGATTTCATTAATTGTAAGAAATATATCCATCGATGAAGCACGGTTTTCGTTTATAGATGCCAAAAAGGAACTCCCTGATGTGAAGGGTTCGACCAGCGCTGATCTGTCTCTCAAAACTACGGGGCCTGGAAAAATAACATCCAATGGAAAAATAGATCTGCATATCCATGAAGCCCTGGTACGAAAACCCTCTGCTAAAACGGTTCAAAATATTCCAGCTGAGCTTGACTATGGATTTCTGATAAACACTACCTCACAGGATATCATTATCGATAAGGCTAAGCTCAGAATACAGGATATTCCTGCTTCTGTATCGGGAAGTATAAATAATATCAAGACCGCTCCCGAAATCGACTTGAACATCTCTGCATCCAACATTGATACATCTGAAGTCCTCAAATTGTTGTCCGTTTTTGCGGAAGTAAAAGATTTGGAAATTAAAGGCATTATAACTGCGGATATGAAAATATCAGGCATAGTCAGCAAACCTGAGTCTCTATCAGCCGATGGCACAGTGCTCCTGGATAATGTCAGTACACGATACAAAGGCATGCATTTCTTAACCAATGGAAACCTGCGTATAACATCATCCATGGTGGAAATAGAGCCGTCAGAAATAGCATTTCAGGGGATACCGGCTTCCATATCAGGAACCATTTCCAATTTCAGAACATCTCCTGAGGTTGATCTGTCGCTGACCATCCCCAAAACAGATGCCGGTCAGGCACAGAGATCAATGGCATCATTAATAGAAACGAAGGGCCTCGGACTTTCCGGAATTCTCTCGGCAGATCTTAAGGTTGCCGGCAGAATTAAGGATATGAAATCCTTCAGGGCCGATGGAGATATAAAACTCGATAATCTTGGGATACGATACCGGGATCTCAAAGCTGTTATGGACGGCACTGTTACAGCAGCGGGCCAGTCTCTCTCTTTGGCCCTCGACACAACGTTTGGGAAAAATGTTGCCCGTCTCGAAGGCGCCGTTAAGAATCTATTCAAGAACCAACAGATTGCGATCAGTATCAGTTCGAAAAAAATCGCTCTCGACGAGTTATTTGTGCCAGGTGCGCACCAAGAAGAATCTTCGGATAAACAGGAATCCCTGGAAGGCGATGCATCCGCGGTCGAAGCAAAGCCCCTCACGCTAAACCTTTCAGCGAATGGTGACATCAGAATAGATAATGCAGTATATAAAGATCTCAACATGAGCGATTTCATTCTGCTCTTTCAGGTGCAGAACAATATCTTAAAGATCACCACGATGACAGCGGGAATAGGAAAAGGTGCTGTTGACCTCACAAGCTCCGTTAATTTCTCAAAGCCTGGATATGCCTATGCGATGACTGGAAGGGTCGATGCGGTTCGCATGGAAGAACTTGTCAATTCATTGGCTCCATCGGCAAAAGAAACTCTCTTCGGGATCATTACCTCAAATATCAGCCTTGCCGGTGCCGGAACTACACCAAAAAGTATAAAGAATAATCTTACCGGAAATGGCAATTTTTCCTTGAAAGATGGAAAGATCACAAACAGTAAACTTCCTGAAAAGCTTGCGCAGTTCCTTGGCGTTCCCGAGCTGCGAACTATTAACCTCAAAAAAGCCAGTGGAAATATAAACGTCAGCAATGGGCTTGCGCACCTCACCAGTGTATTCGCTTCTGACGATCTTTCCATGGACCCTTCAGGTAAGATCGGTCTCGATAAAACGCTTGATCTTGCATTTGACCTGAAGCTTTCGCCTCCCTTAACGAAAAAGATAACGTTTAATTCGAATATTGCCCAGTATATAAAAGATGAAGGGGGCTGGGGCACGATACCGTTAACCGTATCAGGAACATTTTCTGATCCTTCTTACGGTGTGGACATTGAAAAGGCAGGTAAGCGCGTCATAAAGGAAAAAGGCAAAAAGCTTCTGGAGAAAATATTCGAGAAAGACAAGGGAGAAAAAGCACTACCGGAATCTGCAGATGAACCCGTGAAAGAAGACAAGAAGCCGGTTGAAGATCTTATTAAGGGATTATTCAAATAGGTGCATCTCACCCAGCCAGGATTTATTTCGTAATCACGGCAGATGATGAACTGTCAAAGGGATTTGTTCGCATGGCCAGAGAAAAGAGATAGGGGTAATTCCCCTTCAAGTAGTGCATATACTCAACCCACCGACCAAGCAAGAGCGTATAGGCTCTTTTTACATCACCGGCCAGATGTTTCCTGTCTGTATCCGGCAGTTCTTTCAGCTTCTCTCGAAAGGAAAGCTCCTCGGTGAGGTGGAATACCGCCCTGAGCAGGTCTGTAAAGGACTCATGTTCGAGCAATACCGGATTCTCGAGCAGTCTCACGAGCATCTCTCTCTGCTGAAGGAGCATATCTTTGAGATGATCAAAATCGATCCGGGATATATCGATATCATAATCGTATGTTTTTAGCGCACTGGATACATTTACAAAGTCCCTTTCCGTCCATGCTCCGGTTATGACCACATGCGAATGTATCCTCCTGATACCCGCATCATAGCCTGCAAATGTCTTCAGAAGCTTCGTGCCCAGTTCGCTGAAAAAGACTCCAATGACCATATTGAGTTTTTCGAAGCGTACCTGCTTTTCCCTTCTGCTCAGCATCATCTCTGTAGCATTCGCAATGACGCCGAGAAAAGTCCCGACGCCGAGTATGATAATTACTGCTGAAAATATTTTTCCGTATAATGTTGTGGGATGTATATCTCCGTATCCGACCGTCGCAAACGTCACGATATTAAAATAGAGCGCATCAGGAAGAGATAGATCCTCAAGGACCATGAAGCCCACGGTGCCAAAGATAATTACACTGAGAAATATCAGAAGGTATATTTTTAGTCGACGTCTCAGGGGATCCATACGACCAATCCAGTCGTGCTCATGCCACGTGAAGCATATCTCATATTTTCATCAGCCAAATGTATAATGTTTTTTAACGTCTTTCGTTATCTTCCATATACACGACATACCTGCCGGAAAAGTCACCAGGTCACCCTGACCTATCCTCACCGGTTCTCCGTCCTCGGGAATCACCGTCACATCACCTTCCAGAAAATAGCACGTTTCCGAAGCATCATATTTCCAGGGAAATTCAGAAATTTCTTTCGTCCATATGGGCCAGCCGAAGACACCCCGCTTGAGCAAAAGTTTTTTGTCCGGATCATGTACGATAGAAATTTCTTTCATTTTCGTTCTTTCGTTCAGTTCTTCAGAACGACGCTTTCATCTGCTTATATCCAGCAGGCACGGAGAAGATATCATGGGGTATCGGCTCAGCAGTCACTCGCACCACAGTTAGCGTGCGGCTTATACCGTTATCGAGATATCGGGTTACCTCTACAGGAAACTGTTCGAATTCGGCATGGCCAATATGAGGAATATAGTGGTCAAACGTTTTCCCAGCGGTCCTCGAATTCATTTCGGTGATAAACGCCTGGAGATTCTGGAGTGAATCATAGTCTTCACGAGGTATATTCAGAACGTCCCGATTGACCATGCATATTTCTGACACCTTCGTTTTTCCCCGATGCGTCTCGGTAACTCTGCAGCTGCTTCCATTAACCACACGTTCCTCTTGCAAGGGTATGTACCGAACCTTTTCGGATTTCTTTCCCGTAGGATTAGAATACTGCATCACATATTCCATGATAGAACGCAACTGGTCCTGTTTTTCAGGAGGAAGAGAACCAATTTTCTCATTTGCCGCTTTCATAGCGTCTCTTTGTGATGCTGACAGAGGCCCTGAACGTTGCGCCAAGAGCGTCCTGTCAATTGTGATATAACGTTTATCTTTCACGTCTACAACAGTCATCGAATTCGTCTCGCTTTTGTAGATTATATAGTTACCGTCTTCAAAAGCATTTTCCACACGTACCGTACCGCCTCTGATATATATGCTTTGTATTGCCGTCTTCGCATGGCCGTTTTTTGCTTCCTGAAATACAATAGTAGTATCAGCTCCTGAACCTTTCGGGAGAATAGGTATGCAGACAAGCACTATTCCCAAAAAGCGATGGAGCGTCATTTCCGTAATCCCTCGTTTAAAATTATAATATAGTATCTCAACTCAAATCATTTTGATGTTCTTTTTCGCTCAAATGCTCTCCGTTTTCCTTCGGCGAAGAAACCCCTGGTGTTCTCGCACCCTCTTCAGAACCCAGTAAAATAGCGATCCAACGGGTATCTTCACTGCTATCCAGTGCAATCTTGAGCGTCATGGTCAGCGGCACAGACAGTAGCATTCCAACGGGTCCGAGGACCCACCCCCAAAAAACAAGCGAAAGAAACACCACAAGAGTTGAAAGGCCAAGTCCTCTTCCCATAACACGCGGTTCAATAATAGTCCCAAAAAGGATATTCACTACGGTGTAGCCCAATATGGTCAGTATAGCCGACCCTGTGCCCAGTTGAATGAGGGCGAGAAAGACAGCCGGAATAGCGGCGAGAATAGAACCAATATTGGGAACATAATTGAGCAGAAATGCCAGGAGTCCCCAGAGAAGGGAATAGTCAATGCCAAGGAATGTAAGCCAGACAGCAACAGTTATTCCTGTGCCAAGGCTGGTCAGGGTTTTGATCGCTATGTATCGTTGCATATTAGACATAAATAGATCAAAGTGCGCAAACGATTCGTGGTTATTTTCTCCCAAAACAGCCCTGAGTTTCGTTGGAAAACTCGACGCCTCTAAAAGAATAAAGATGACCGTCAGAAGAATCAGGAAACCATTCGTTAAGACAACCCGCAATCCTGAAAGCGTTCTGGTGACCATTTTCATCACGATTCCCGGGTCAAAGGCATCCAGCAATCCATGGCCTGATACACTAATCCCCATGCGATCCAGTACGGAAAGAAGTGATTGAGTCTTTTCCTTGAGGCTCTGTTGATAAAAAGGGACCGAACGTGAAAAATCATCCAGAGATGTACCTATCATGAAGACAAGGACAAAAACGATGCCTAAAACAAAACTTATCACTATCAGCATTGCAGGCAGTGTCGGAACCCCTTTCTTCTTCAGCCAGAAGAGCGGCGGTGCACTTATGATTGCAAGGAACACCGAAAGAAGAAAGGGAATTAAAATGGGAGAAGCGGAACGCATACCGGCAACAATTATCACAAACGCCGCTGCAGTTATCATAAAACGCGGTCCGAGAGACTGTTTACCCATGCTTCGCGAAGTCATAATGCTTAAAATTATACTTAATTCTGGACAGAAATGCATACTTAGTGCATAAAGCTTTACAAGTCGAAATGAAAATTGCGATGAGCAGATACTTACGGATTAAGGAAGAATCCTCTTACGGCTCTATTTTTACTCTGTCAAATATCTCCCGGAGATCATCTCCCAGGAGATTAAAACAGAGCGCGGTTATAGCGATCATAATGCCCGGTGGGAGCACCATCCAGGGTGCTGAATTGATAAATACTCTGTTCGCACTGATCATTGATCCCCATGTCGCGGTTGGCGGTTGAGCCCCGAGCCCGAGGAAACTCAATGCTGCTTCTGTAAGGATGTATCCGCCGAGCTTCAGACCTGCCATAATAAACGCCAGGGGGACACACTGGGGCAAGAGATGGACAAAGAGTATCCGTGTAGTACTGCATCCTACAGCCCGCGCAGACTCAATAAAGGCCGACTCCCTCAAGGCCATCACATGTCCTCTTATTAAACGTGCAAATGATGCCCAGCCTGCTGCCGCAAGTGCAATCATAACTGTGTAGATGCCGGGAGGAAACAGGACAGAGACTCCTATCGCAAGGAGTAACGCAGGAAATGCGAGGACAAGATCAACAGCTGACATCATCGCCGTGTCCAGTTTTCCTCCGAAGTAGCCTGAAACCATACCTATAAGAAGCCCTAATACCATTGAAAGCATCGCAGCCAGAACAGAAATACTTATTGATATTTTTCCGCCGTACAGAACTCTGGAAAAGATATCCCTCCCCTTGTTGTCAGTTCCCAGAAAATGTTCAGTGGAAGGAGGTTGCTTTATCCTATCCAGGTTGATCATATCCGGCTCATGTGGGGATATAAATGATGAAAACACTGATAGAGCAAAAATGAATACAAGTATTCCTGATGCAAGTTTACCGGTCAGTCCCATGAACCCTCACACGCGGGTCGATAACATGATAAAAAATATCTACCAGGAGATTTATCATCACAAAAATTATTGTGCCTGCAAGAATGCATCCCATAATCACAGGGTAGTCCCTCTTTATTATTCCTTCCATAGCAAATCTTCCGATACCGTCCCAGCCGAAGATGGTTTCCGTAAGAACAGCTCCGTTCAGGTAACTGCCGAATTCAAGGCCGAAGACGGTAATTACAGGTATTAAGGCATTTTTAAGAATATGGATACTGTTTAAGTGAGTCTTCCTGATGCCTTTGGACTTTGCCGTTCTGATAAATGGCATGTTTAAGACATCAAGGACACTAACCCTCGTGACACGCACCAGGGTTGCAAGGGCAGGAAGGGCAAGCGTTATGGACGGAAGTATCAGATATCGGATATTTCCCGTTCCCGACGGAGGAAGCAGATTCAGTTTGAGACTGAAAAGCAGCATGAGCACAAGTCCGCTCCAGAAAACCGGGACACTCAGACCTGTTAAAGAAAGTCCGGATATGATTTTGTCAGATGCACTATTCTTTTTGATTGCACAGATAAAACCGAGCAGTACCCCGAATGGCGTTGCAATTATCATTGCGCCGGCAGCAAGTCTTAATGTATTTGGAAACTTCTGGATCAGATCATCCATAACATCCCTGTTTGTATAATAGGATCTGCCCATTTCTCCTTTCAGAAGAAGCGAAATATATCCGAAATACTGATGTAGAATCCCTTTGTCTTCCCCGATCCTGGCACGAACTTTTTCGATTATTTCTGGGCTTGTCCTTTCTCCGACAAGAGTGTATACCGGGTCTCCAGGAAGTGCCTTTGTAAAAGTAAAGGTAATGAAGGTTATTCCAAAGAGCATTGGTACAAGCAGTAACAGCTTCTTCAGGATGTATGCCTTCAAAATGAAATATCAACTCCTTTGTCCATGCTGTATACAGGAAAGATTTTATAATTTTTTATATACGGCTGTCTTATGGTAAAATCTGTCTTGTGCCAGAAAGAGACCCACGGCGCTTCTTGTGTTATAATCTTTTCTGCCATCATATAAGAACGGTTTCTTTCAGAGGGCATCACAGCTCTCTGTCCTTCTTCTATCAGTTGATCCACTTTCTTATTCTTATATCGTGTTCTGTTACCACTTGCGCCATGATTTGATGAATGGAACAGAGGGTAAAGGAAGTTTTCGGGATCAGCATAATCTGCCCACCAACTCAGCCAGAAGATATCTGCTTCACCTTTGTTTAAAGCTTCTTTAAATGCGCTCCATTCGAGCTGAATTATTTTTACATTAAGTCCAATCCGGATAAGATAGAACTGGATTATTTCTGCCATGTCGATAACTTCCTGATCTGCTGATATATAGAAGTTAACGGTTCTCCCTGTCATGTCTTCTTCTTTTATTATTCTCATTGCCCTCTCAGGATCATAGGTAAGCTCATCAGGGGGTTCCCAGTTTCTCAAAATATCCGGGATTGGTCCCCTGGCAGGTCTTCCTCTGTTTTCATAAAACGTTTCCAGTATCTTCGTCCTGTCAATTGCGTACGCCACTGCTCTCCTTATTCTCCGATTGTTAAAAGGTCGTTTCGAACAATTGAAACCGAGATAATATGTGTTCAATCCTCTGATTGAAGAAATCTGGTTTTTCCATTTCTTTGAATCTCTGTACCTGGCGTATTCATATGAAGGAATAGTTATAACATCCAGGTTTCCCAGCTCAAATTCAGTAACAGCGGTCAGGTCTTCAGGTATAATTCTATAAACAATGCCGTCTACCTCGGGCCCGCTCCCAAAATAACTTTCATTCTTTTCAAGAATAATACGATCATGATGATTCCATTCCTTCAATATAAACGGCCCTGTTCCGGCAGGGTGTGTTCCGAAAGCAGTTCCGCGCAGTTCTACTTTCTCTCGTGGAACTACAGAGGCAGCGGTCATTGTCAAAAGATTGAGAAACGGAGCAAAGGGATGATCAAGCTCGATTGCAAGGGTATAGTCATCAATGATCTCAATTCCTGATATATCTTCGGCTTCCCCGTTCATAAATTCCTTTGCTCCCCTGATCTTTTCTAAGATCCAGGTGTTCGGCGATGCGGTTTTTGTATCAAGCACCCTTTTAAAGCTATACTTGAAATCAGATGATATAACCTCCCTATTATTATAAAAAAACACTCCTTCTGACAATCTGAATATATATGTGGTACCAGAGTCCTGCATCTCCCATGCATATGCAATATCAGGAACAACATTCAGATGATCATCGAGCTTCACGAGCCCGTTGAAGAGCTTGGCAGCGAGAGAGCCCCCGGTAACGTCAACGATCATCGCAGGATCGAGTGTAGTAGGGTTTGACTTAAGTCGAAGATAGACATACGAGTCTTGCCTGTCATGAGGGGTACAGGAGATAACAATACATGGTAAGCATAAGAGTGCGATTAAGCACCTGACAAGACTTATCTGGAATCTTCCTTTCAATATCTCAGGAACGCTCCGATAGCCCCTGCTTTTTCGAACTGCTCATTGTCATGTACTACTTCAAATGCAGCCCCCTGTTCGATAGCCTTCTGAGCAGCCAGGTCAATCATATAATCAACTTTCTGCATGGGGTTTTTACAGAACGGGCACTCTGCCGCCATCTGCGAAGTCAGAAACCCGCAACGAGCACATGAAAACCCATGAGTTTTGTAATCTTTAACAAACAATAACTTCATTACCCTTCCCTCTTGCAGGGCTGAGAGAACATTATCTATCCCGAGCACAGCATTTTCATTTTTCATGGTTTTGGTCATAAGTAATTCTATCGTGTCTTCTTTTTCTCTTCTTTCGTATGCTTCAATAACAGGCGTTACTCTAAAGAGAACCTCATTGCCCGGGGCAGACATAGTGACAGAGAACGTGCCGATAATCTTTCCGGATATCTGCTTCGGGAAAAGTGATTTAGCCATTGACAAGGCCTCTTCCGTTCCGCCGATGACAAGGCGGGTTATGTCTCCCGATTCAAGAAGGCGTTCGAGCTGTTTTATAACATCCTTGATATGAAGCTCTACATGATAGTCTATATGTCGTTCAAAACTTCTCTCCGCAAGACTGAACCAACCACCCTTCTTGTGTCTGCCAGGAACATTTTCAGTATAAATCTCCCGATACTCTTCGATCTCTCCAAGATGTACGGCGAACAGCCTGGCGGATTCCTTATCAATAATCATCACTGCATATCGCCGGAACGTATCGATAATGTTAAGAAGAGGCTTTATATAGGGGAGTTTATCAACAACAATCTCATTCCTGAATCCTGCAGAGAAATGACTCTCCCACCAGAAGCCAGATGCTGCTGAACTTATTATGGCCAAACCTTTCTTAAAATCCCTTTTATTGGCGACTATGTAAGAATCTATTTTTCTGATATCAGGCATAATCTGCTTGCGAATGTCTTTAGCGAGATTTTCCGAGGCCTTTTTGAGCATATTCTTGATATGTATAAGATAATCGCCTTTCACATTTTCTACGGGATCAACATTGAGATAGCAGCTGATATAATACATATCATCAGCCTTTATTTTTGCCAAGTTCTTGATCTCATCATAATTAAGCATGTACACCTCCTTGATTATTACGCAACTGTGATACGATTGGTGCACGGTTCGATCTTATTCTGCACGTTTTTCGAAAAAGTATGTATAAGCTTTGTTTCCGGCATACACAAAGAGATATTGTATCTGATGCCACAAATTTCATTATTTCGGAATAACTCTCCCTCTGTGTACTTGAATCCCGCGTCCATGAAACATGTTTATCCTTAAGCACTGTTTCACTATAAAGCAATTCATGGAGTTCGTATCGCTACCGCGCTCAATTCGTCTATTTTTATTATCTCATGGACCCATCAATATTCAAAGAACATAATCTTTACTATTAGTTCACGACTTTTTATTACCCTCCAGCTCATGATGTTACGCTATCTCCAGAAACGATTTCCACTCGTGACATTCTTGAAATATTGCTGATATTCATTTAATATCAATTATGTTTGGTTTACTGAAGAAATTAATCGGCACGAAGAATGAGCGCGAGATAAGCAGGATATTTCAGGTTGTGGAGCATATTAATTCTTTGGAATCAACTGTTTCGAGCCTCTCGGATACACAATTGACCCAAAAAACAAGTGAGTTCAAAAATCGACTGAATGCTGGTGAAACCCTTGATGACCTTCTTCCAGAGGCATTTGCCGTCGTCAGAGAGGTCTCAAGGCGTACATTAAACATGCGGCATTTCGATGTTCAGCTCATTGGGGGCATCACTCTCCATGAAGGCAAGATATCAGAAATGAAGACAGGTGAAGGTAAGACGCTTGTTGCTACACTCCCGGTCTATTTGAATGCCCTGGATGGGAAAGGACTTCATGTCATAACAGTTAATGATTATCTAGCTCAGAGGGATGCACGATGGATGGGCACGATTTATCACTTTCTCGGTATGACCGTAGGAGTCATTATCCATGGTCTTTCGGACGAAGAACGACAGGTCGCCTATAATGCTGATATTACGTATGGAACAAATAACGAGTTTGGATTTGATTATTTGCGTGACAATATGAAATATCATTCGACTGAATTTGTCCAAAGAAAACTCAATTACGCAATTGTAGATGAGGTCGACAGTATTCTTATTGATGAGGCACGTACTCCATTAATTATATCGGGTCCTTCAGAGGAATCGACTGATAAATATTACAAAATAGAAAGAATTATTCCAAAATTAAAAAAAGATGTTGACTTTACTATTGATGAAAAAGCCAAGACTGCCATATTAACTGAAGAGGGAAACAGTAAGGCAGAGTCTTTACTCGGTGCGGGCAATTTATATGATCCATCGAATATCGAACTGGTCCATCATATTCTGCAAGCCCTTAAAGCACATGCGTTGTTTAAAAAAGATGTTGATTATGTTGTTAAAGATCACGAAGTCATCATTGTGGATGAGTTTACCGGACGCTTAATGCCTGGTCGAAGGTGGTCTGATGGATTGCATCAGGCGATAGAAGCGAAGGAAAATGTTAAGATCGCAAGTGAGAATCAAACCCTTGCAACTATAACATTTCAGAATTATTTCAGGATGTATCAGAAACTCGCCGGAATGACGGGAACCGCTGAAACGGAGTCTGAGGAATTTGCAAAAATATATAACCTCGATGTCCTGGTCATACCGACAAATGAGTCTATGATACGAACAGACTATCCTGACGTAATATATAAAAGTGAAAAAGGCAAATTCGGTGCAGTGGTGCGGGACATTGACGATCTCCATAAAAGAGGACAGCCAATACTCGTCGGAACCATTTCGATCGAGAAATCAGAGTTGCTCAGCAGTTTATTGAAAAAAAAGGGCATAAAACATTCAGTGCTAAATGCCAAATATCACGAGAAAGAAGCTGAAATCATAGCCCAAGCCGGAAGGAGTGGCAATGTCACCATAGCTACGAATATGGCCGGGAGAGGAACAGATATTATTCTGGGTGGAAATCCTGAAGGACTGGCTAGAGAAATGCTTGGGAATAACCCTGATCATACTGCAGATGAATGGAGTCGAGCATTTGAAGATGCTCAAAAGAAATGTGCTGCAGACAGGGAACAAGTAGTCGCATCAGGAGGTCTGTTTATACTGGGAACGGAACGACATGAAGCACGAAGAATTGACAATCAGTTGCGTGGACGTTCGGGAAGACAGGGTGATCCCGGCGCATCGAGATTTTACCTTTCGCTCGAAGACGATCTCATGAGAATATTTGGTTCTGAGAGAATTTCAGGGGTCATGGGAAAGCTTGGAATGGATGAAACAGTTCCGATAGAAAATAAAATGGTTAGCAGAGCTATCGAAAATGCCCAGAAAAAGGTGGAATCCCATAATTATGAAATAAGAAAGCACCTGCTCGAATATGATGATGTCATGAACAAACAGAGAACTGAAATATATGCTTTCAGAAAGGATATTCTGAGGAGTGAAAACCTTAAAGGAAAAGTACTTTCAATGGTCGATGAGATAATCGAAGAAATGCTTTCCATCTATTGTCCTTACGATAGTGATTTCCAGGAATGGGATACGAAGGGTCTCGGAGATGCAGTATACTCATTCTCTTCATTTTCGCTGAAAACCATACCTGAAGATATACATGAACTGAGAGAAATTCTGTCCGCTGAATTCAGAAAATTCTATGAACAGAAAGAGGCTGAAATAGGATCTGACATGATGCGCTACCTGGAAAGAATGATCGTACTTCAGGTGGTTGATGCTCAGTGGAAGGATCACCTTCTTGCTATGGATCATCTCAAGGAGGGTATCGGCCTGCGGGGTTATGGACAGCGGGATCCCCTTGTTGAATACAAGAAAGAAGCTTTTGAAATGTTTGCCGATATGTCGTCAAGAATTTCAACTGAGATAATAACGAGACTGTTCAGGATTCAGGTTCAGACGAGTCAGGAGTCCTCTATAGCAGCTCAAACAAGAAAGGCGAGTCTCAATTATAATAGAGGTGAGGGAGTCCAACCTGTTCGCACTGCTGCCAAAGGGAAGAAGATTGGCAGGAATGAACCCTGTCCGTGCGGTAGCGGTCGAAAATACAAAAAGTGTTGCGGTGCAAATGTTTAAAATCTTTTTAATAGGCAACAGCATGGTAGCAAAGGAGCAGAAAGATTTACTTTCATCAAAAGAATATTCATTCATTACATTCAAAAGTATCAATGACCTCATGTTTCGCAACGAAGACAAGCCTGATGTTATTATTATCGATAAGAACCAGATTTACGAGCAGGCATTTAAAGAGTTCTCGAAGAAATTCAGAAATATACCTAAAGTAGTTATTTCAAATGACCGTTCGTTCAGGGGGTTTGCCCGGTGGTTGAAATCAGACGTTGTTTATCCAGTTGTTGAGCCTCATCCAAAAGAACTGACATTCTTTATTGACAAAGCAATAAAGGGACGTGCAATACTTGATGAAAATGCTTCCCTGAAGAGGAAACTCTCCCATGTGAGAAATGAACTCATTTTTTTCGAAGAGATCAGTAAGACGCTAACGTCGGCCCTTGAACCGAATGAAATATTAACAACCATTATGAGACGGGCCAAGGCGTTTATAAAAGCTGAAACATGGTCTATACTGCTCATAGATGAGAATACCGGAGAACTGTATTTTGAAAAAACAGCTGCGCGAAAGGCCCAAAAGATAAAGAAATCCCGCTTAAAGGTGGGAGAAGGTATTGCTGGATGGGTGGCGCAGGAGGGCATCCCTGTTATAGTTCCTGATGTCACGGTTGATCCCCGTTTTCAATCAAGACCTGATGAGGCCAAATCTATTATGTGCATACCCATTAAAAGCAAAGGGACAACTGTCGGAGTGCTTGAACTGGTGAATAAGACTTCTGGAGACCCTTTCAATAAAGAAGATCTTGATCTCATGTTGCGGCTCGTAGACCAAGCTGCCATTGCAATAGAAAGCTCATCGTTATATCAAAAAATGGCTGAACTGTCAGTTACAGATGATTTAACTAATCTGTTTAATACCAGATATCTCAATAGAACATTGGAAGTAGAAATCAATAGGTCAAAGAGATATAGCCATTCTCTTTCCATTATATTTATGGATATAGATTATTTTAAGACAATTAATGATAATTATGGACACCTTGTAGGCAGCAAAATACTGGTTGAAGTAGGTCAGCTTCTCATTGCCGGCCTGCGAACCATTGATATTGTTGCCCGTTATGGAGGTGATGAGTTTGTTATCGTACTTCCCCAGACTGCTCCTGAAGCAGCCTTGCAGATAGCCGAGAGATTAAGAAAATCAATTGAAAACAATGTCTTCCTCAGAAAGGAAGGTTATACGTTACGATTAACGGCCAGTTTCGGAGTTGCCTCATTTCCGCAGAGTGCTCAAACAAAAGAAGAGCTGCTGAGACTGGCTGACGAAGCTATGTATCGGGTAAAATATCAAACCAGAAATGGAGTATATGCAATAATCTAAAATGGCTCTCTTTAATTACGCAACCAAAGAGATTACTCTGAAGATCGTCTATTATGGGCCGGGCCTTAGCGGCAAGACAACGAATCTCCAGTACCTGCACGCTACGCTTGATCCGAACACAAAGGGCAAGCTCCTTTCTCTTTCGACTGAGGCTGACAGAACGCTATTCTTTGATTTTCTGCCTGTTGAGATCGGACGAATTAAGGATTTTTCCATTCGGTTTCAATTATATACCGTACCTGGCCAGGTGAGGTACAACGCGACCAGAAAGATTGTTCTGAAGGGTGCAGATGCAGTTGTCTTTGTTGCTGATTCCCAAATCGAAATGAAAGAACAGAATCTTGATGGTATTGGAAATATGATGGATAATCTCAGGTCTAACAATATCAACCCTGATGAGATACCTATCGTCCTGCAATACAATAAAAGGGATCTTCCAAATCTGCTGTCTGTTGAAGAGCTGAACGCTGATCTGAATAGTAAGAATTATCCGGTAATCAAAGCTTCTGCTCTCAACGGTAATGGCGTTAGGGAGGCCTATGAGCTGATCGTGCGTCTTCTGTTAAAGAACATATCGGAAAAACACAAGATTGAGATACAGACAGTTGATATTTTTGAAGATTCCGGAAAGCAGAGTATACAAGAACCATTTCATGAACCGGTCATTTCCCCCCCTACAGCTGAAGCTCCAGGCCCATACGCAGAAGCTACCGAGTCCACAGCTGTTCAAGAAGAATCCACCCAAATGCCGGATGTTTCATACAAATCTGCTGAGCATGCTCACTCTGACATCAACGTCACTGAAGAATCGCATGTGGCGGCACCGGTTACTGAGCGCTCGTTGGAGGAGCCTCAGGATGCCGAACAACCAGCTGCCATTGTACAACCAGAAAATCAACCCATGGAACATGTTGTTTCCGCAGGTTCTTTGCCCCAGCCGGAAGGCGAAGTCCCTGATACTGTTCGCGAAGAACCCCCTGTTGTGGTATCTGAAAAAATGGATGATATCATCGACGAAATCAGGACTGTTAATGCAATTCTGCCAAAGATACACGATTCTTTCCGCACGATCAGTAAGCAGATGGCCATGATGAGAAAAGAATTAATGGGATTAAGTGAATTGCAAAAGAGAAGAGAAAGCCGGGATCTAAAGGATATCAATGAAATGAAGAAAGAGCATCAAGACACAAATGCGATGTTGAGAATTATTGTTACCAGTCTTGAGAGATTAAAGATAAAGAAGGGTTGGTTTCGATGGTAGTATGACGAAGCATAGACGGCTATAAGAAATACTCAGCCAGATTAATGTTATATTTATTCGGATCCAGAGTTTTTACAATAGATTTGCTGTACTGGTCCTTGTCATCCTTCTCGGTAAGGTCAATTACGCGGCCCTCAATCCTATTGCCTACATTGTCGGTGATAAGCATGACGCGGGGTCTGCTCACAAAGATCTGGTTACCTTCATAAACCAGACCAAGCTCCTTTGTGTTCAGCATAACCAGTGTTCCTACTGGAAAAACACCGATCATATTAATAAAAAATTTAAAGAGTAATGGATCAAGCTGTGTCCCCGCCCGTTCCATCATAAGGCTTAAAGCCTTATCAGGAGTCATAGGTACTCTCGAATAAACCCGTGCGGACGTCATAGCATCATATTGATCGGCAAGACTGACAATTCTGCTATAAAAATCGAGCTTTTTCGGATCAGTAATCTTCGGATATCCAGTAAAATCATAATGCATATGATGTTCAAAAGCTACTATAGCTGATCTGATGGAAAGTTCATCAAGTTTTTTGAGTTTCAGCAGTGCACGGGAACCAATGGAAGGATGCTTTCTGACAACTTTCCACTCCTCTTCTGTAAAACTTGCAGGTTTATTAAGAACCTCAGGTGGTATCTCCATCTTTCCGATATCATGAAAAAGCGAAACCATGCCAAGTTCTGTAAGCATTTTCCGGTTAAGTCCGAGCCGTTGTCCGAGAGCAACGCACAGAATACTGACATTAACAGAATGGTGATAGGTATATTCATCATATTCTTTAATCGCGGTCATACCAAGCAACAACTGCTCCTGCTCAAGAATATGGTCAACCATTGATTCAACGACTCTCTTCGCCTTTTTCAGGCTGACTTTTTCTCCACTCTTAATCTTATGAATGACTCCCTTCGTAAACGATACAGCATTGAAATACGATTTTTTCACCATCTTTCTTACATCAAGGAAATCCTCTTCAACAATTGATTTTAGTCTGTCTATTTTAATGTTCTCGATTCCTTTCATCTTTTCTTCAATGCGCTCATATGGATTCGTTGCATAGGGAGATTCGATAAAAGCCCGAATGAAAGTCTGCATATCCTGAAGAGTAACATTTTTAACTATGATAAAAGAACCCAGTTCTCGTTTCTTAAATTCACGCATAAGAAAATCAAAATTGAGAAGATATTCTAAGGGGTATCGCATCCTGTATTCATTAAAATAAAAAAACTCTCCTCTCACTTCAAGGGTGATGATGTTTTCCATGCCCAGCAATGCACTTACATGAGACATCATTTTTTCAATATTTGACTTAACTGCAACATTATTCAGATCATGTATCTGTGAAGTTCTCAAGACCACAGATAGCTGATTCACAAAATCCTGTGCATATTTTTGTATTTTCAGTTCTTCTTTACTGGGCACTGTCTATCCTTTTGATCGCGGTATACGCATATTCTCTCAATAATTTGCTATTCGAATTCTTGTGTTTGTTTAGGAGCGGCAGGACTTTCTTGCTTCCAATGAGACCAAGGCAATGAGCTGCCACAGCTTTATTTTCGAATAATTTGCTTCTCCCAAAAAAGCTTCTCTTCTTCATGACTTTTACAAGAAATTCCAGTACTTCGCTATCTTTCCAATTGGCAAGGGTCGTGAAGTATTCCTTTTTTTCTTCAAAGGATTTATCCTTAAACTCTTTTTTCATAATACGGTCCATCAGCATTTTCTTGACGGTATCGGAAGAAATATTTGAAAATGCCTTCAAAGCGGCTATCCTGACCTGGATTTCTTTGTCATCCAAACAGTTTCTCAAGGCAACCAACACATTGGAACCACCGAGTTCACCCAACGTTCTAATAACTTCTTTCTTAACCCTGATATCAGTATGCTGGACAGTCTTTAGAAGATGATCCACAGCTCTTTTATCGCCTATGTTCCTCAATATATATATAATATTTCTTGTTACGTACCATCTTGGATCATTTAATCCTTTAGTGAGCGTCAGGATATCTTTCGGCCCGAGAGTAACAAGAGCATCAATAACGATTTTTCGTGCATGGATCGTTTTTAGTTCACCGAGTACTTTTATAAACGGAAGAATTGCATTTTTTTCCAGATGATCAATATATTCATCAAAGAGTTTTTCATCAATTTCCTGTCCACTATCAAGCATTTCACCAAGAGCAGTGATCACCTTTTCACTTCCAGCAAAATAGATAACTCTTTTGGCCTGAAATAGCAGATCACCATCAATATCCTGACGGTCCGTTAGTCGCTTAAGCCGTACCAGCAATTTTCTGACTGCATCAAGATTTCCCTTTCCTATTGCATATTCAACAGATGCTATAAGAGAGGTCGCTACATCGGCATACTCATTTTTCCTTTCAACACTTATAAGAATTTCGAAAAGAATATTGTTTAATTTTTCTATTTTATCCTGAGCATCATCTTCCAGCTCCTTGAAAAGAATCTGAAGTTCAGTCTCGACAATCTGGACCACCGCAATTTCCTTTGCATCCTCCTGTTTAAAAGCATCTTCATATGCCTGAAGTAAATTATCCGGGTCTTTATGTTTTTCCTCCAGTTCAGACATTGCCTGAGATTCATAGTCCTCTTCATCTGCCAAGAAGGTTTCATCAACGACGTATTGGATGTTCTCGAAATCTTTTTCCCAAAAAAGAGTAACGATATCATCTTCAAGGACTTCCCTTTCAAAATCCATTGATATAATTCTCAGGAAGTCTTCCATTTCATTGGCAGTTAAGCCCTTCCGGAATGTAATTTCACGCAATCCATCTTTAAAGAAGAATAGAGCAAGGTTATCCTCTTTCTCAGGATTTTCATATACCTGCTCAGTATCGTATAATATTTCATTCTGCCTAAAAACATACCGTAAGGTATCCTGATAGGTAAAAAAATCATCAAATTTATTGAAAGAATCCTCAATCGTTTTCATATAGATAGGATTGTTCTGGGGATACATCCGCAGAATTTTCTTGCCTTTCAGAAATACCTGGATGATATCTTTCGCTAGTATAAGATCGTCACTTATAGTCATGCAGAAAAATTAACATAGTATGCGGATAGTGTCAATAGAACTAAAAAAGCGTGCTCTAACAGGAAAGCAAATTGCAAAGTATTGCATCGATGGTAATGTTACTGTTTGTCAAGCGAATTAAGAAAATTTATGATACGTTTCTTGTCCTCTTCGGTTATCTCCATGAACTCAATTCCTATTTCATACTTTTTCAGGTCTTCTTTCATCACTTCCACGCAATTTACAATCCGCCCGATAACAGCTATTTCTCTCTGATTCAAGGAAATGTTTATATCATGGCGGGAATCGATATCCAGCAAGCGGTCCGTCTCTATTAACATGCCCGAAAGACTTAATTTCTTGACTTCATATTCACAGGAAGCGTCAATAGTTGCATCATCCGGTTGGTTCACTTTAAATCGAACACCGACCAATCGCTTTTCCATGGTTTCTGTTTTATTCTCGTCAATGAATTTCATTACATCTCTGGTTACATCACTGAACCCGTGCGAAAATCTCATGCCGGTCTTATAAATCGGGATGTTTTCTCCTGATGGCCTCGTATCAGTACGGCTCAGTACTGACCAGACAACCACTCCTTTGAGGTCGAGAATGCTTTCTTTATACTTTATTTTTAAGTTATATTCCCGATTTATATCCAGTCGCCTCGTCGTCTCCAGCAAGACACCGTCAATACTTATATTGACAATATGTACATCGGCTGAATACAACATATTGCCATGAATATCGTCGACATTGTACCTTCTAAATTTTCTTTTCTCTTCTCCCATGTCTTTAAATGCGACTTCCAAGAGTTATAAGTTCAGGAAAGGGAACCTTTCCCTTGCAGTCTAGGCTATTATAATACCCGCATAACCTACAACGCTATCAAAATCTCCACTAACGTCGCCCGAAGTCATATATCGAATAAGATGGCCGGAATCAGCACCCAGAAGCCTGGCAGCATAGAGCATTGCAGTAGTTGGGAGGTAGCCACACATGGATATCTTATCCTTCAAAACAGTCTCATACAGCCCTCTTGGATCAATATCGATAATCCTGTCTATTGCCTTCTTATCATTCTTTCGGGCAACTTTTTCCGGAACATAATGACTGAAGTCTGTACTGGCAAGCAGAGTGATCGGATAATCAATGGTCTTTACCGCTTTAGCTATACCTTCAGCCAGACTGCAGCAATCATCAAAAGACGCGGAAAGGACTGCAATCGGTACTATCTTAATCTGTTCTCCAAAATAGGCAATAAAAGGAAGCTGCACCTCCAGAGAATGTTCAAAAATATGAGCCTGAACATCTTTTTCCACAATAGATACATTCTGAGCAATTCTGCTTGCCAGTCTTCTGTCAATTTCAAAGGATCCGTTAGGAACTTCCCAGGCGCCGTCAGCCATAATTGAAATGCCGGGACCAAGCCCTGTATGATTTGGCCCCAACATTAAGAACGTTTGTGGAAAATGAATGGAAGAAAATACCTGTCCTGCCACAGATCCTGAGTAAATGAATCCGGCATGGGGAACAACAATGCCTATCGCCTTCTTCTTCCTCGCGCCCGGATCCATATATTCCTCGACCTGCTCTTTCAGCCGGGAATGTGATCCGTGATAAAATTGACCCGCTACTGCAGCTGCCCTTTTCATACTATGTTTATTCACTATTCATATCCTCGAAGCGGTAAGCAACCGGACGTTACACGAAGAAGGAAAGAATCTTCTGATTGAATCTGTTTTAGTAACTTTCCTCAATATCGAGATACTCTCTATCAGAAAAATCTTCAAATCTCGTGCAAAAAGAAAGAAACGAAAGGGTAACTTCTCCGGTAGGGCCGTTCCGCTGCTTTGAAACAATCACTTCTGCCCGTCCCTTGTTTTCTTCACTTTCCCTGTTGTAAATCTCGTCTCTGTACAGAAAGATTATAACATCAGCGTCCTGCTCAATCGCCCCGGACTCTCTCAAATCCGCCAGGTTGGGTTTTTTTGTGCCGGTTCTTGTTTCAACACCTCTGTTCAGCTGACTTAAAGCAATTACAGGAAGCCTCAGTTCTTTAGCCAGAGCCTTTAAAGAGCGTGATATTTCAGAAATCTCCTGTTCGCGTGTCTCTGCCTTCCCTCTTCCCCTCATCAACTGTAAATAATCTACGACAACAAGACTTAACCCGTGGTCCGCTTTCAACCTGCGTGCCTTAGCACGCATTTCAAGAACGCTTAACCCAGAAGAATCATCAATAAAGATGGGGGCTTCGGCAAGATTTCCCGCAGCTGACGTCAGTTTATGCCAATCTTCCTTCTTTATAAATCCCTTCCTTATCTTGTTTGAATCCACCCGAGCTTCGGAACAGAGCATCCGGAACATAAGCTGCTCTTTAGACATTTCCAGACTGAAGATGGCCACAGGTTCTTTCAATTCAAGAGCCACATGTTGTGCCACATTGAGGCTGAATGCAGTTTTCCCCATCGAAGGTCGTCCGCCAATTACTATTAAATCACCTTTTTGGAAACCGGTGGTTAATTTATCAAGCTCTAAAAAGCCTGCCGACAAACCGGTAACGGTCTCCTTTTTATCATACATATGTTCAATCATCTGGAAACTGTCTTTTATTAAATCCTTTAAGGTAACGAAAGATACGTTGATACGTTTATCAGAAATATCAAAGATATTTTTTTCTGCATAATCGACCATTTCTTCCGGATCAAGGTTATTTTCGTAAACAGTATGTGCTATATCATTTACTGAACGGAGAAGTCCTCTCAGCAAAGCCTTCTCTCTGACAATTTTTGAATGGTATCTGATATTGGCAGACGTAGGCACAATTGTTACAAGTGAAGTAAGATATTCCGTTCCACCAACAGCATCAAAATCATTCTTCCTCTTCAAATGGTCAGTTAAGGTAATAAGGTCTACAGGTTCATTCTTGTCGAAAAGATCGGCCATTGCAATGAATATCTTTCTGTGGGACTCCTTGTAGAAATCATCGTGCTTAAGCAGTTCGAGCGCAGTTGTTAAGGCACCATTATCCAGCAGAACTGATCCAAGAACAGACTGCTCAGCCTCAATATTCTGGGGAGGTAATTTATCAAGAGTAAAATCTACTTCTTTCATATTCTTGCCTACTCAGCAGAATCTGCAATAACTTCTATCGACACCTGCGAGGATATTTCGGGATGAAGCTTAACAGTTACAGAATGAGTTCCAAGCCTCTTGATCGGCTCCTCAAGTGATATCTTCTTTCTGTCGATCTCAAAACCCTCAGCTTTCAACGCTTCGGCAATATCAATGTTTGTTACAGCTCCAAATAATTTGCCGTCATTACCCGATGTCGCCTTTATGGTAAGTGTCGTCGATGCAAGCCTGTCTGCCACAGACTGTGAGGCCTGCTTCACCTTTTCAGCCTTTCGTAACATCGCATTTTTATAGTGTTCAAATTCCCTGATATTTTTTTTGTTCGCTTCGATGGCAAGTTTTTTCGGTAATAAATAATTTCGTGCATACCCGTCTGAAACATCAATAATATCACCAATCTTTCCTATAGTGCTGACATCTTCCCTCAATATGATCCTCATTCGTACAATCTCCTTTAAACGCTCATTTCTTCACGTATAAAATAACACAAAAACAGCAAAAATATCCCCCCGTTCTTTATCGATTTCTGTTAAGGATTTGACAAAAAATATTATTTCATTCTGTATATTGTTCATTAATTGCTTAACTCATTAATTTTAGTAAGGAGGGCCTCATGTCAGAACCAGCAGATAAAAAGAAAAAGAGAATGGCAATCATTGCCAGCAAAGGTACCCTCGATATGGCATACCCCCCCTTGATGCTCGCATCGACGGGTGCTGCAATGGATGTCGAAGTCCAGATATTCTTCACATTATACGGCGTAGATATCGTGAATAAGAAAAAAAATCATTCCCTGCAGGTGGCACCGATTGCAAATCCTGCAATGCCATCACCGATCCCCTTTCCGAATATACTGGGCGTACTACCGGGAATGACTCCCTTGGCTACTGCCATGATGAAAAGTATGATGAAGAAAATAAACTGGCCTTCAATCCCTGAAATGATAGATGCATGTCGTGAGACGGATGTGAAATTCATCGCCTGTACACCGACCCTCGAAATGACAGGCGTCAAAAAGGAAGATCTCGTAGATGGAGCTGTTGTTGCCGGAGCTGCTGAATTCCTGGATTTCGCACTTGATGCAGATATTAATCTGTTTATCTAGAAAATACGTTAGTGCAACGTCCAAACCATGAGTAAAGGAGGTGTTGATTAATCATCGAAGTCTCCAAATTACCTTTTCAAGGAGGGAGTATATGAGAAAGTTTCTTCTCTGTACGATGGCTGTGTTAGCAGTCTTTTCTTTTGCAGCATCTTCTGACGCAACAAACGGTGATAACCTGATCGCTAATGGACCTATTTCACGTTCTATGGGTGGAGTTGGTATCGCTTTGCCGCAGGACGCGATCAGCGCGGTCTTTTCAAACCCCGCAGCAATGTGTTTTGGGCCATATTGTCCTGGTTCAGAGTTTAATTTTGCGGGCACCTTGTTTATGCCCGATGTTTCGGCAAAAATAATCATTGACGGCTTGGTCATAAAGGATGATGCGGACGATAAGATTTATCCCATTCCCGCAATCGGTCTCTCTGTCCCCATTACGAACACCTTTCCGCTCTGGAGATTCGGGATTGCGGCTTACGGAGTATCCGGCCTTGGCGTTGATTACAGAGACACTGCGATTGATCAACCCACGTTTTACGACTTTGGACCCATGGGACAATTTCCTCTTGTTGCCGGTGAATACACTGATTTAAGGATTATGAAATTTGCTCCAGCCATTGCTTATCAGCCCAATGAAAGGTTTTCTGTCGGTCTGGCTGTGCACATAGATTATGCAACTCTTGACTTGCGGAGTGGTACTTCGGAGGGATATGCCCTTGGTGTGCAGTTGGGCGCGATGTTCAAAGCCACGGACAGCATTACCCTCGGTGCAACCTATACATCTCCACAGGAAACTGACCATGACAATGTAACAGACTTCGACGGTGACGGGACTGCCGATGATTTGACCCTCGAGGCTCCGCAGCAGGTCGGTGTTGGCGTGGCATTTGAGCCGATTGCCGGAACACTGTTAGTAGAGGGGAACGTCAAGTGGATAAACTGGAAAGATTCAGATGGATATGATGATTTCGACTGGGATGACCAGTGGGTATTCGCCATCGGTGTACAGTACAAGCCTACTGACAAGCTTGCTCTCAGGGCTGGGTACAATTACGCTGAAAACCCTGTGGAAGAGCACAACGGCTTTGTCGGATCAAACATGACGTCTGTACAGGGAAAGATGCTGCCCGAGTACTACTATGAAACATTCAGGATTATCGGATTCCCTGCCATAGTCGAGCATCATCTGACTCTGGGAATTGGATATGAATTTTCGAACCGTTTCTCACTCCATGCAGGCTACGTGCATGCATTTGAAGAAACGATATCAGAGACCGGCACAAATATGGCCGGCCAGCCGACCACACTGGAATCGACACTCAGTGAAAACAGTCTGGAATTCGGTCTTACCTGGAGATTTTAAGCAGGATTACTGAAAATAATAACCATCAGGGGTGCGGATATGATTGTCCGAGCCCCTGATGCATTACGTTTCACTGTATAGCAGACGCCCCCTTCCTTAAAGAATCTTAATCGGAACTGGTGTAAAGGTCACAATAAAAATCACCAACGCCACCCATCCCACGATCTTTCGTTTTCTGTCAAGAGGGATTTCCGAATAAATGATGGGGGGATGCCTGAAACCGAGTATGAGCATGAGAAATGCGAGAAATAACCACCCCGTAAAGTGAAACAAGCCGACTATCGTCATGCATCCAATGAGAACAACCGATAGACCGGTATGTCGTTTCCCGAAAAGCGCATAGGCAATATGCCCACCATCCAGCTGTCCCACGGGCAGCAGGTTTAAAGCCGTAACAAAAAAACCGATCCATCCTGCTACACCTATAGGGTGAAGTAACACGTCATAATTTTCCGGGACGGTTCCAATAATCACTTTCGTCAGTCCGATAAATACCAGAGAATCACCGAATATCATTGAGCCTTCACTCATGGTCATCTCAACGACTTCTGAAAAATGGAGTCCAATAACAGCAGCTATCAGCGATACGACAAAACCTGCGATGGGACCGGAAGCGCCGATATCCATTAGTGCATTTTTTGTTGTAATGGGCGATTTCATTTTGATTACAGCACCAAACGTACCAAAAAGGGTCGGAGCAGGAATGAAATATGGAAGAGTAGCCTTGACTCTATGCTTTTTCGAGGCAATGTAATGAGAAAACTCGTGAGACAGCAGTATCAGCAGAAGAGCGGAAGAAAACGGCAGTCCTTTATAAACGAGAATCGGTTCATCAAAGATATTCACACCTGCGTATAACGCACCCACAACAAGCGTTGTGCCAAAGGTTAACATAAAAAGTGCAAGGTGAAGAAACGGGATCTTCTTCATACGACAGTGCCTTTCAGATCATAATCATAGGCTTCATCAATCCGGACTGTGACGAATGTCCCCCTGTCAACAGTCTCGTTTTGAACAAACACAACCCCGTCGATTTCAGGGGCCTGTGAATAGAGTCTCGCTGTTGCAACACTGTCCTCAACATCATCTACAAGGGCCGTAAACGTTCTCCCGATTAAACGTTTATTTTTTTCCAAAGAAATAGCGGATTGCATCGACATAATTTCGTTATATCGCTTCTGTTTAATTTTTTTAGACACCTGTCCTTTCAAGACATATGCATTTGTCCCCTCTTCATGCGAATACATAAAAACACCGAGATGCTCAAACTGGACGTTCTGCACAAACGCTGCCAGGCCGTCAAACTCTTTATCTGTTTCCTCAGGGAATCCAACGATCAACGTTGTTCGTAATACAACATCCGGTAACGCCCTTCTTATTCCCAGGACAAGTTCCTCAAATTTCTTTCTCGATCCTCCCCTTCCCATGAGCCTGAGCATTTTTTCTTCTGAGTGTTGTAAGGGCATATCAATATAATTGCATACTTTGTCTTCTGTTCCGATCGTTTCAATAAGTTCATCATTAACAGATATCGGGTAGAGATAAAGAAGTCGTATCCAGAAATCACCGCTCAAGGATGCAATATCCCTCAGTAATCTGCTGAGGCTGTATTTCCCGATATCCTTTCCATATGACGTTATATCCTGGCCTACCAGGATAAGTTCTTTGGTCCCGGAGCGCACACGTTCTTCAGCCTCACGGATTATCTCGTCCGGGCTCCTGCTATGGTATTTCCCCCTGATTGCCGGTATGACACAAAAAGAGCACGTTCTGTCACAACCCTCTGCGATCTTTATATACGCAAAAGAGTCATGCGACAGCAATGAAGGTATCTGACAATCGTCCTCCTTACAATGTAAGCCCTCATCTGACAGTATCTCTTTACAGTAATCAACAATATCTGAACCTCTATTCACTCCCCACAGGGCGTCAATCTCAGGTATCTCTTCCTGCAGCTCCTTGCCATACCGCTCAGCAAGACATCCAAAAACAATAAGTCGTTTTCTTGCGTTTTGTTTCTTTCCTTCAGCTATTTTGAGAATCTCCTGAATAGATTCTTTCTTGGCATCTTCGATAAACCCACAGGTATTAATGAGTATCACATCCGACCTGTCTGGATTTGATGAGCAGCCGATGCCGGATGCCATCAGTTTTCTGATGAGCGTTTCGGAATCTACCAGGTTCTTGGGACAGCCAAGGCTAACGATCGCTACTGTTTTCATGCGCTTTCTTTACCGCATTGAAGATCAGGATATAGCTGATAAGGGCTGCAACCGTTCCAATGCTCATCGTTCCAACAACAAACGGCTTAACAAGATGACTAAACTTTTCCATGAGTCCGAGAAATGAAATATGTGCCCAGTCAATTTCGGGAAGAACTTCATTGATACCGAGCAGTTTCGTGCCCGTCCATGTTCCAAAGGTATAAATCGGGATGATTGTCCATGGATTTGTAACATATACGCCGATAAGCGTTACCATTTTGTTCAGTCTGAAAATATATGAAAAAGCAATGCCCAACAGTGTATGAACTCCAAGAAACGGCGACATTCCCACAAAAACCCCAAGAGCAAATGCGACTGATATTCTGTGAGGGGTTTCTTTAATTGAAAAAATATGGCTGATCCGGTCCCTAAGCGTCAAAGTGCCGGTACCCCCGTGCTTCAAGGTTATGAGTCTTTCCTTTTTTATCGATGATTTTCATGCCGCTCTTCGCTATTTCACCGATACAGCAGGCATCGAAAGCACTATTTTCAGGCGCCGTAAAAAGAAGCTCATAATCCTCTCCCCCCGTTATCAGAGTATCAGGAGACATGCCGAGATACTGAGAAGCCGCAATAAGTTCCTGAGAAACAGGGATGCGTTCCTTATATATGTTCGCCCCGACCCCGCTTTCCCTGCACAATCTGAACAGGTCAATAAAAAGGCCGTCGCTGATATCTATCATTGCCGTAGCGGACGGTGCATACTGCTCAGGGTTTCTTGCCTCAGGCATGAGATGTCTTTTAATGAGCGGGACTATGATATCTTTCTCGAGTGGCAGTTTACTTTCTATACCCTTTTCTATAACCACCGGCATGCCGATTTTTTTCATCAGAGCCAAACCACACGATGCATCGCCGATCTGTCCTGTCACATATATTTTATCGCCTATCCTGGCCCCTTTTCTGCTCACCGTATGAATTGCAGATCCTATAACCGATGCAGACAGCACCACGTGATCAGATGAGACAACGTCACCGCCAATTAGAGACAGGTTATATACGTGCAGGGCTTCTTCTATGCCATCATAAAACTGATCAAAAAAAGCAGCATCTGTATCCTTATGAGCAGCAAAATTAATGAGAAGAAAGTGCGGCCTTGCACCCATCGCATATATATCGCTCACGTTCACGGATACCAGCTTGAAGCCCAGCTGATACGCTGTTGTCCACGAGAGATTGAAATGCACATCCTGTACCATCATATCGCTCGTTATCACCGTCAGCCCATCTGCGCTGCGTATTACCGCGGCATCGTCACCAATTCCGAGGATAAGCCCTGGTACGTTTTTTTTGAATTTTTTTCTTAGTTTTTCTACGAGGGAGAGCTCTCCAACTTCAAATAATTTCATCTCGGAATAATTTCACAGCTGTAGAATCAAACGGATTGTGATAAAAAGATTAACTGTCCTTGACATGTAATTTGTGCGATGATAAGCCCGTCCGTGATTTTTTGTTCGGCTTGAGCGTAATTTTTAATACCTGATCCATCTTATCGGCAAATACGAATTCCATATCTTTTTTTATATATTTTGGTATATCTTCAAGATCTTTTTTATTTCTCTTCGGAATAATGATCTTCTTAATACCCATTCGTTTTGCAGCGAGGGTTTTTTCTTTTAATCCGCCGATAGGAAGAACTCTTCCCCGCAACGTTACCTCCCCGGTCATTGCGACGTCCTTGCTTACCGGTCTGCCGGTAAAGACTGACGATAAGGCAGTCGCAATCGTGATTCCGGCTGACGGACCATCCTTGGGTATCGCTCCAGCAGGGACGTGAATATGGACATCACTTTTTGAGAACATATCTTCCTGTATGCCAAGCTGCTTGGCCCTTGATCTCACATAGCTTAACGCCGCCTGGGCAGATTCCTTCATAACATCGCCAAGCTGACCCGTAAGGGTTAAATTCCCTTTTCCTTTCATGGTCGTAGCTTCAATATAAATAATGTCCCCCCCTGCCTCTGTCCAGGCAAGACCGGTCGAAACACCAATCTCATCCTGTCGCATTTCCTCTTCAGGTAAAAATTTTGGGACTCCCAGGAATCGTTTCAGGTTTTGTATGGTAATTGTGAATTTTTTCTCTTCGCCTTCAGCGACCTTTTTTGCGACTTTTCTACAAAGATGTGCTATCTCTCTCTCAAGATTTCTCACTCCAGCTTCTCTCGTGTAATGAGATATGAGTTGCATGAGTGCAGAATCAGTAATAGAAACATTTTTATTACTCAGGCCATGCTCCTGCAGCTGCTTTGGTAGAAGGTATTTCTTCGCTATCCCCGACTTCTCTTCAGCCGTATATCCTGACAGATGAATTATTTCCATCCTATCACGCAATGGTCCCGGTATGGTATCTCCCAGGTTCCCCGTCGTAATAAACATGACATTTGTAAGATCAAATGGAACAGCAAGATAGTGATCAGAAAAAGAAAAGTTTTGTTCTGGATCAAGCACCTCAAGGAGTGCAGATGACGGATCTCCTCTGAAGTCTGCTCCAATTTTATCAACCTCATCAAGCATAAATACCGGATTATTTGTTCCTGCCTGTTTTATTCCCTGTATAATCCTGCCCGGCAGGGCGCCTACATACGTTCGTCTGTGCCCCCTGATTTCCGCCTCATCTCTTACCCCGCCAAGAGACATCCTCACAAACTCCTTTCCCAGAGCACGGGCAATTGATTTTCCAAGGGATGTTTTTCCAACTCCGGGAGGACCAATAAAACAGAGAATCGGCCCTTTCATCTTCTCTTTGATCTTACGGACGCTCAGGTATTCCAGTATCCTTTCCTTTACCTTTTCAAGATCATAGTGATCTTCATTCAGGACTTTCTTGGCTGACTTAATATCAAGGTTATCTTCAGTTTGTTTTGACCATGGGAGCTCGACAAGCCAGTCCAGATATGTCCGAATCGTAGCAGCCTCCGCACTGTCCGGATGCATCTTTTCAATCCTTTTCAGCTGTTTTTCCGCTTCATGCAAGACCTTTTCCGGCATCATCGCAGATTTTATTTT
This sequence comes from Nitrospiraceae bacterium, assembly GCA_020347665.1. GTDB lineage: Bacteria > Nitrospirota > Thermodesulfovibrionia > Thermodesulfovibrionales > UBA6898. The sequence continues at coordinate 1,747,794 of CP070737.1, read as the reverse complement.
TTCCCGGAACTCCTGAATTTCTTCTGTTCTTTCATCAATATCGCCAAGTTCTTTTTGAATGGCTTTCAGCTGCTCTCTTAAAAAATATTCTCTCTGGGTTTTGTCAATTTCTCCGCGTGCATCAGACTGAATCTTCTGCTGTACGGAAAGAAGCTCTATCTCATGGTTCAATATATCACTTACGCGTTTCAGCTTATGCATAGCATCGGTTATTTCAAGTATTTCCTGTGCCTGTTCAGTCTTCAGCCCGAGATTTGAAGCTACGAGATCAGCCAGTCTTCCGGGATCATCAAGATTCTCGATAACAACCATAATATCGGGAAGAATGGTCTTGCCCAATGAAACTGCCTTGTCAATCTGTTCTTTAACCGTTCTTACCTGTGCTTCCTCCTCAATGGATAGAGAAAGCGGCTTCTCTTCAATTATTCGTTCTATATCGGCAGCAATAAATGGTTCCGTCTTTGAGAATTTCTTGACAGCGGCTTTTGAAAGGCCTTGAACAAGAATTTTTATTCTTCCATCAGGTAGTTTCAACATCCGCATTATCATACCAACAGTTCCTACCTGGAACAGATCTGACGCAGTCGGGTTTTCAACCTGTAGTTCCCGTTGTGATAAAAGCAAGATCATTCTGTTCGTACTTAATGCTTGATTTATTGCATTAATTGACATTTCCCGCCCCACAAAGAGCGGAATAATCATATAGGGAAAAACAACAATATCCCTCACCGGAAGCACCGGCACATTGTCCGGTATCTGCACCTCTTTTTCGTCTTTATTCTCTTGTCGTTCTATGCCTTTTTCCTGATCAACATCCGCCATATTTTCACCTCGCTGTTTCCCGGTGGATTTCATTCGCTTCCATCTGCTTTGAAATATGCTCTATATACGACCGAAACTCATCAGAAAGCTGCGGATTCTTTAGAGCAAGAGCAACTGTTGCTTTTAGATATCCGAGCTTGTCCCCTGCGTCGTACCGCTTGCCCTCGAACTGGTATCCGTAAACCGGCTGTGTTTTCAGGAGCTCCTGTATAGCATCCGTGAGTTGTATCTCATCACCCTTGCCGGGTTTGGCTCTTTCCAGAATATCAAATATCTGGGGAGTCAGGATATACCGTCCTATGATTGCAAGATCAGAAGGTGCATCTTCAGCACGAGGTTTTTCCACAAGGTCATCGATCTTGAATATTCCCTTTCCGTCGGGCGATCCTTTGATTACTCCATATCTCTGGATGTCTGCGCATGGAACCTTCTGGAGAGCCAGAATGGAACTCCCGCGCTCTTCATAGATTCGAATCATGTCTTCAAGTAATGTATCTTCAGGATCAACAATGTCATCGCTCAGAATAACCGCAAAAGGCTCATCCTTCATAAAAGGTTTTGCGCATAAAATGGCATGTCCCAATCCAAGAGCGTATCCCTGCCTGATGTACGCAATATTATATTGATTCAACCCATTGATAACCTCGAGCAGATGTTTTTTACCACTTTTTTTCAGCTTCTCCTCAAGTTCAAATGTATGATCAAAGTGATCTTCAATGGCCCGCTTATGTTTTCCCGTGATTATCACAAATTCCTTTATATCGCATGCAATCGCTTCCTCTATGCCATATTGAATCAGGGGCTTGTCAACTATGGGCAACATTTCTTTCGGTGATGCCTTTGTCGCCGGTAAAAAACGGGTACCAAGCCCGGCTGCCGGGAGAATTGCTTTCTTAACGGTTTCAGACATAATATTTTCCTAGCATATGTTTTATTTCATTATAATAATTATAACATAGAGCACCGTACCGGGTTGCCCCGAAGAAAACGGTAATCACCTGGATTTCATAGAAAAAACAGCTTCTTTATGGTGCCGGAGGCCGGACTCGAACCGGCACGAGCTTGTGGCCCG
>CP070737.1:1697546-1745800 GCA_020347665.1 Nitrospiraceae bacterium | reverse complement strand
TGCGGTTTGGGATTGGGGCGGAGCGGGATCATACGCTTGAGGAAGTAGGACGGCATCTGTGCATAACGCGGGAACGGGTCAGGCAGATAGAGGCAAAGGCCCTGAGAAAACTGAAACACCCGAGCCGGATGCAGGCTATGCAGATTATATCGAACTAGAAGGTTCGAAGAGAAAAAAATGGCTCTGTATCGTATCTGATCAGAGCCATTTTTTTGTCACTCTTCTCAAAGAGTGATCTTTTTATTCAAGTTCAGAACATGCAGAAGGAAATACGCACAATATAGTAATGATTTATTCTGCTGCGTAGCCGGCAAATTATATGAGCATGTCAGGAAGAATGTCTGACCATCTACTCATTGATAAATCTGGAATATAACAGGTACAATTTTGACTGAATGTTTCACCGGAATACCGCATGCTTACATATCCTGATATAAAACCATATATCATCAGCATTGGTCCCCTCCAGATCAGATGGTATTCGATGATGTACCTCATCGGATTTGTCTCTTCCTATCTTCTGGTGAAGTATCAAATAAGAAAGAAGAACCTGTCAATAGATGGAAAAATAATCGAAGATATCTATTTCTACATAGTCCTGGGACTTATCCTTGGTGCACGTTTGGGATACGTGCTCATCTATAATCTTTCAGAATACCTGAGAAATCCTTTGGAAATATTAGCTGTCTGGCATGGAGGGATGTCATTTCATGGCGGCCTTGTCGGTGCCTTGATCGCTGGAATAGTGATAGCCAGAAAAAGGCACCTCAACTACTGGCTGTATTCAGACCTTATTATAGTTACTGCTCCAATTGGGCTTGGACTTGGCAGAATAGGCAATTTTATCAATTCTGAACTTTATGGGCGGGTTACTGATGTACCCTGGGCCATGGTATTTCCGGGAGGGGGAGACCTTCCCAGACATCCCTCACAATTATATGAGGCCTTTTTCGAAGGATTAATACTCTTTATCTTATTATGGTTTGGGAAAGACAGGATTATGGTGAAAGGACGAATTACGGCACTTTTTCTTATCCTCTATGGGTTTATGCGATTTTCAATGGAGTTTTTCAGGGAGCCTGATTATCAACTCGGTTTTATCGTTTCCATCTTAACTATGGGGCAGATATTAAGTATCATCATGATTATCGCAGGAGTCGTTATTCTGTATAGGCAAAAGTCTGCATGTAATGGGTGATTGCATAAGCTTTACTCATTAATCCTTCCGGTAGACTCAGGATATGATTTGGAAAGTGGATAAGGATCGTGGCGGGCGCGTATATTTTAGTATGTTAAAATTATAATGTTACCTATTCGGAAGTGACGCCGGTGACGAACAGGGAGATAGTCTCTTGGAATCAATATTGACAAATCTTCTCATTTATGATAAAAATGCATAATTCTTTACTGTCTCACCCTTGTTTAGGAGAGGAAACAGACATGAAAAAAACTTATTTTTATTCCTTTGTAATAGCTGTAGCCGGGATTTTGATTACCTCGGAAATGGTCTATTCGGGTATTCCCGCCAGACCGCCAATGACTGTCCCTACGCTTGGAGAGTGGGGGATGATCGGTACAGCCATAATACTGGGGATCGCCGGATTATACAAGATATTGAAAAGCAAATAAGACATCAACGAGAAGGAGAGAATTCTGAAAAATCCCAGATTTTTATATTTTATATTAATTATTTCTGTAGTCTTTGTCTTTTATGAGGGGGCCATGGCTACGGTGGCAGTGCCGCCTCCGCCAATCATGGTTCCGACTCTCACTGAATGGGGTATGATCGGAACGGCCGTAATGCTCGGAGCGGCTGCGATATATTCCATCTTTAACCGCAAGTAAACGGTTTAATTTTTGGTGCTGATACGAGGAGAACGTACTCCCCTGTTCCAGATTATTTTGTGGTAATCAACAGTCAACTATGAACAAAATATCTCGCCGTCTCTTTCTTAAGCTGTCCATAGGTGCAGGATTATTAGCTTCATCCGGCTACATCTTTAAGACCGTACTATGGCCCTCGCAAGTTACCCCGGATGAGACCAAAACACTCGCTTCCTATCTCGATACCCTTATCCCCCCTGATATAACCCCTGGTGCGGTAGAACTGAACGTTCATGAAATGATCATCTCCAAAACCAGAACAGACAGAAAGTACAGAAGACTCATAAAAAAAGGCTGCCGCTGGCTTGATACAGAGGCCGGATCTTTCAATGCTGATAGATTTGCCTCGCTGGGTGAACTCAACCGTCAGAAAATTGTAAAGATCGCATCTCAAGGGAAGCGGGATTCTCTGACGGGGATCTTCTTTGAACGGACTCGCCTTGACGCCTTCTTCTATTACTATGGCACTATTCAGAGCTGGAAAAGCCTGGGTTACGAAGGCCCGCCGCAGCCGATTGGTTTTCCTGATTACACATCTCCTCCAGAAGATATCACATGAATGAACTGACTGATTTTGACATCGTAATTATCGGATCAGGTCCCGGAGGAGGGACGTGCGCATGGGCGCTATCATCTTACGGATACCGCGTTCTGGTGCTCGAGGCCGGACCGGCATATGATCCCCATACTGACTATATGCTTGACAAACCTGAATGGGAGCAATTCAAGTTTCCTGACCGTGCTCACTATAAGGGGCATTACGCATACGGCATGATGCAGAAGCTTGAGAGCCGCTGGGACAAGCTCCGTTCATGGAATCACATACACGGGCGTTTCAACAAAACAGACCGCCGTGATATCTCTGGATACCACCACATGAGAGGGATCGGGGGAAGCACCCTGACATTTTCAGGTGAGGCCCACCGTCTTCGTTCTGACTCCATGAAGATGAAGAGCCGGTTTGGGGTTGCGGCTGACTGGCCGATCGATTATCGAGAGCTTGAACCGTATTACTGTATCGCTGAGCAGGTTATAGGAGTTGCCGGGCCTGATAACGACCCGATCAGGTTTCGGAGTAAACCCCTTCCTCTTCCGGCTCATCAGCACAGCTATTCAAACATGAGGATTATAGATGGGTTCCGGAAACTCGGGATGAATATGGTGCAGAATTCGGTTGCTATCCTCTCGAAGCCTTACGATAACCGACCCGATTGTAACTACTGCGCGAACTGTAACAGGGGCTGTCCGAGGCAGGACAAGGGCAGTGTCGATGTTACCTTTATGAAAAAGGCCGTTGACTCTGGATTCTGTACCGTCAGAACCGATTGCCAGGTGACGAGACTTGAGGCCGGATCATATGACACCATATCAGAGGTTCAGTATGTGGACAACAAGGGGAATACCAATACCGTTTCAGGAAAAGTTGTCATTGTTTCCTGCGGAGCAGTCGAGACCCCTCGGCTGCTGATGCTGTCAGAAAACAGGCATGCTCCGGACGGCCCGGGAAATGAGTACGGACAGGTAGGCCGGCACTTTATGGAAACAGTTTCATGGGTATCCAGCGGACTGCATCCTGAGCCTTTGGGCAGTTTTAGAGGTATATCTTCAGACAGCATCTGCTGGGATTATAACGCACCTGATGCCATTACCGGCGTAATCGGAGGATGCCGTTTTGCAATCGCTGCGTCTGAGGCCGAACTGGTTGGTCCGATAAACTATGCTCAAAGGGTAGTCAAAGGCTGGGGGAGGGCCCATAAAGAAGCGATGAGACGTTCTTTTGGAAAGGTGTTGACTGTCTCTTCAATCTGCGAATCCCTGCCTCATGATCAGACCTTCATAGACCTTGCTCCGGATGAAAAGGATAGCCTGGGACAGCCTGTGGCCCGGATACATTCATATGTCGACGACATGGCTTTGCGCCGCCTTGAGTTTTCAGCGGACACGATTCGAGAGGCACTTCATGCTTCTGGAGTTGAAGAGATCTTTGAAGAATATGGTACCTACGACTTCTTCAGTTCAACGCACGTTTTCGGTACCTGCCGGATGGGAGATGACCACCGAGAATCTGTTGTGGACCGCTTTTGCCGAAGTCATCGGTGGAAAAACCTTTTTATAGTGGACGCGAGTGTTTTCCCGAGTACCGGCGGAGGAGAATCACCGTCTCTCACCATAGAGGCGCTCGCAATTCGCACGTCTGAATATATCAGTGATATGGCCAAAAAAGGGGAGCTATAGTAATGACTCATTCCAGAATGAATGATTGCAAAGTTGTGATGGGCATTGAGGAATGGGAAAAAAGAGAATGAAAGGAAAACAGTAGCATATATAATCTACTGAAGCTTTGCAAGGCATTACTGTTCGCTAGTCTACTATATGATAATTTATAATTTAAACGCATGATATGACCAGAATCTCCCTGTCCTGTATGTCAGGAATATCATTATTATTCCCAGAAATAATGAAAAGATTATCCCAAAGATATCTCCTGTCCTTATTATTTCAGTTGAAAATACCAGTTCATCCAAAAGTCGAATAAGATCATCACTCCTCCATCGGTCGACTTGAAAATCGGGAAAGAAGAGTGATACAAGTCCTGTTACTATTATCGAGGCCATCTCATAATAGTCCCCGGTCATGGAGATGAAAGGCGCGTAAGCTACTGGCAGGGATAACCCAAACCACAGGCATCTTTGATAGGATCGTCCTGACCCATAAATGACATATTGTAACAGCGGTACACCGATGAAGATGGTCAGAAGATAAGGAAAGAAAACCGTGAGCAGATAGATAAGGTCGTTGTCATACGTTTCAAAACCTGTCAGTCTCCCAGCATATTCGGAGCCGACTGAAATAAAAGGGAACACTTTGCTCAGGAGAGCCGCTCCGTATATCTCCGAAATCTCTAGTCTTGTGACCTCTCCGCCCCCCAGAATACAACCAAATGCATGAAACAGTTCGTGGACGGGCACATACATCCACCATCCTGCGATGAAAGCGAGTACTATCGTGATAATGAAGGCAAATCTCTTTTCTGTCATTGCGGCTTTAAAGCCGGTGAAATAATCATGAAACGGCAAGAGCAATTCCGACCCAAGCCTCTTTAATACTTTATGCATAACATTGCCTCAGTGATTTCTATCCCACATACGATCTGTGGCACATCTAAAATCATAAAAAAAATATCTCGTGAATTTAGGGAATAGTCATTTTTAAAAGCATAAGATTTTTTGATGACTCGGATGCACAACAGAAATTCTTATCCTCTTAAGTGGTATTATCAATTGGGAATGAATTCGTTATACTCTCCTTCTGTCTTCGCACAGCGCTTAAAAATCAGTATCTCATAATTACTTGTATACCTTTATAAAATCGATATATGAAACAGAACTTTCTCCGGTATTGTCGGAATCATTCATGATAGCAATACCTGCAACAGGTGGAGGGTCTTCACCAAAAGCAGACCGGTAATCATCAAGGATATTTACTTCCTCATCGTTCCATATGCCGGCATTGTCTGCCCCGGCCTGAAGGATGACCATTTTGGCATCGTTCGCATACGTATTGCTTAGAAATCGCTCTTGATGTGTTTTATTGGCCCAGATGTAATTTAAACTGCTGTGGGGCGGGTATTCACCGTATAATTTTTTTGCTATGCCATATTTTATCCTCTGGCCAAAAGAAGCGGTATCCGGATTGTACTTGAAAACGATATAGACACGGATTGGATAATCATCACCTGTTTTTTCTTTTGCATCGCCACGTTTATAGATATTGCTTATCTTCCATCTCCATTTTGCCTTCGGGAAATCATACACATTGAAATCTTTTTTGAGGATAATGCCGGACGCCGATGCATCACTCTCGGCCTTAAGGTAAGATGTTTCAAGGTTTTTTTCTATTGTGTAACGTGAATGCTCTTTAATTTTAGGAAAGGAGAGTTCTTTCCATTCTTCGAGGTCACGGAACTCCTCGTGTAAAAAAAAACCAGCATCCTTGGCGTGACAGGGCTGATCCATATAGAACATAAGAAACGAGAACAGTAATAGCATTGTAATTAATCTTCGTGCTGTAAAGGTTCGCATCATAAAAAAGATAATCAATCTGTTTATCTCGAACGTTTTCATGGATCGTCGGCGTGGCTCTGAATGCCTTCACATACGAGACGATTTAAATTACGTGCTGCATCATTCCTTGAGCAGACCACCTGCCTGCTAGGACACAGATCCTAGTCAGGTTGAGCCCTGGCCCGCAGTACATCCGAAGCAGTGATCATCAACAGCGATCTCACGTGTGGAAAGAAGGGAATAATCAAAATCGCGTATATGTCTGGGATACTTATCAGAGATTTCAAGTCTGATCATCTGATTGAAATCACAGTCATACAATTTCCCGTCCCAGCCAACATTCAGGATATGTCTGCACATGACAGCTTCCAGCGTTTGCGGATTAAATGAGCAGGAGAGTTTCTGCACGTAGGTATCCAGATTACCCGTCCTGACGAGGAAGTTTTTGAATCTCCCTACAGGCATGTTGGTGAATGTGTATAACCGGTTGAAATCTATGTCGTGGCTCCGCCAGAGTTCTTTCTTATATTCTTCTTCCAGAGATTCCTGTGATGCGGGCAAAAAGGCACCCTGGGGATTGTAAACGAGATTGAGCACAGCCTCGCCTGAACCGTTTCCATACCCAAGTCTGTTCAGGATCCTGAGGGCATCGATGCTCTTTTCAAAGGTGCCATTGCCCCGTACCCTGTCAACGGTGCTCTGACGATAATACGGAAGGGACGCGATAATTTCGACATTGTTTTTTCTGAAGAATTCAGGCAGGTATTCCATGCCTTTCTCGAAAAAAATGGTAAGGTTGCTTCTTACTATCACATGAATGTCGTTATGCCGTGCTTCCTGAACGAAAGAGGTGAAATGGGGATTGAGCTCGGGAGCTCCTCCGGTAATGTCAAGTGTTTTCACCGGAATTTTGTTCAGAGCACTGAGTACGTAACCCATGGTTTCACGGCTCATAACCTCTTTTCTCTCTGGTCCGCCTTCAACATGGCAGTGCTTACAGGACAGATTACACCGATACCCGAGATTTACCTGCAGGATACGGATCTCAGTTGCATGCAAAGGATGTGACTGTGTTGATGCTACCTTGTCCGTGAATTTCATCTTATTTCTTCTTTCCTGCTCACAAAGATAACTTATTAACGGCGTTATGCGCCTGAATGCCGTGTATGAGAGATGCGCCTCCCCGTACCGCAGAAGCAACATGAACGGCTTCTGTTATATGTTCGAGACCCATGCCTTCTTCAAGACAGGTTTTCGAGTAAGCATCAATGCAATACGGACACTGAATAGCGTGAGCGACGGCAAGACCGATCAATACCTTTTCTCTCCTTGATAAAGCACCAGGCGTCAGTGATGTGGTATACCAGTCCATAAATTTCTGATATAGCTCTGGATTATGTTTACCTACCTCCCCAAACCGATCAAGATCTTCATCCTTATAGTAATCAGACATACGCTCTCCTCTCAAAAGACGGAAATACATCCCCTATCAATAATTATAATATATACACCTAGTCTGAAGCGAATATCAGCGGTCCGCTTAAGGTCCTCAGAAAAGATTCGAGCTGATGCATTTCGCGATCGTTTAAGTCGAAGTGTCCCAGTTCCGGACTTCTCTGGCCAGGCGGCAGATTTTTGTAAAACTCAAGAACTTCATGGAGCGTCGAGAACTGTCCTGCATGCATGTACGGGGCACGCTCTGCCACATTTCGCAGGGTAGGCGTCTTAAAGGCACCGGCATATTTGTCTGTGTCTGTGTCGATGAACCGTAATTCACCGCAGTCAGACCGCGGTGCATCACTGTAAACGCTTAAGCAGTTAAACTCATCAGCAAGCACTTTTGCTATACCGTCGGCTCGCCCCTGATCAGCAGGGAGATCTGCTGGCTGCGGAATGCTGATGTTATGAAAATCTCCATTCGTAAAGAGCGGGCCAGTGTGACAGTTCAAACATTGTGCCTTCCCGATGAAGAGTCTCAGTCCTTTGACCTCATCAGATGAGAGTATTTTTATGGCGGATTTTTGATCCTTTTCTACTATTGCCCGCACATAATGGTCAAAACGAGATGGGGCGGGAATGATCGTTCGCATAAAAGCTGCTATCGCCTTTCCCATATTCGCATATATACGATTAACCGCGTCTTTCACATCCGGCGGCATGGTAATCCAGGCCTTAAGAGAAACAGGCTCATCAATTGCCGGTTTAGCGAGTGCTGGAAGATCTCTTTTTGAGAAGACCGGTAAGGGGCCGAAGAGAGCTTCATAGTCATCTTTATAGTGATCGATGATGATCTGAGCGCACCGTGTTCTGGTAAAGCCATGCTCTACAGGGCTTTCGAAAGGGCCAAGTGCCTGTGACCAGGCGCTGTCTTTTCTGCCGTCCCAGAAAAACCATGTGTTATATGCTACACCGATCAAAGGCATTGTCCTCCTGTTGGTTGTTCCCATTCCGTGGGCGAGCGGCAGGTTGTCTGCAAAGTTTCTGTTCGCAGGATGACACGTGGCACAGGATACTTTCAAATTTCCGCTGAAACGACTGTCTGTAAAAAATATATTTCCGAGTATGGCAGCTTTTTTATTATCCGCGTATTTGTTCGTTGGGTCTTTTGGCAGTGGTGGAAGGGAATCAATCGATAGTGACCGGAGCACCCCTATTTCCTCAACGGTCCATGTATGAAGATCACTGCTCCAGGCCCTTTCTGTTCCATACGTCATCACGGGAAGAAGTATGAAAAAGAAGTGTAAAAGATATTGCCTAACTGTTCTTTTCATAGAGAATATTCCCTGTTACTTTGGTTGTATATTGAACGTTACAGTGTCCTCCTGATCATTCTTCTGAATATGAAAATCCATGACCCACCATCCCGGCATGCTGAATTTGAGTCCTTCCACAAGATATACCCCCTGACCGACTTCCTGCGTAACCTCGGGCTGTGTCGGAAGTCCGTGGCCGTGTTCAGGCATGTCTCCATCTACGGTGACAGTTGCCCCGGTAACCGGTTGCCCGTCCGCTGTCTTGACAGTAAGTTTCCATGAGTGAATTCTGTTTATGCGGAGGGGATCGAGCAGACTTTCGTAGGTCACGGAAAAGAGCTTTTTGTGGGAGAGGCGTGTTACGGACAGATCGATGTCACCGGCCGCCGGAGCGCTCATGGCATGATGATGCCCTTTCCCTTTCTTAATGTCCTTGAATTCGAATACCGTGGTATCTTCTGTAGCATCTCGGGCTACTGTTATGCGCAGTTCCCAGCGGCCGCTCATGCTGATAACCACGTTCTTTACCTTATAGAGACCTCCTCCCTTTTCTTCTATAACCGGTTGTTCTGAAACACCGTGGCCCATATCAGGCATCCACGGGATGACGGTGAGGGTTGCACCAACAACGTCCCGGTCTTTATTGTCGTGAAGAATAAGGTTGATCGCGTTTTTTCCGACTTGGAGCACTTTTTCCTTGAGAACCATCTCAACACTGAAGTGCCCGTTCTCGGTAATCTTGAACAAGCTTTCCTTATAATGCTGGGTAAACTTCGAGTGATCCGTATCAGCCGAGACCATAAAAGGCATCAATACTATCAAAAATGCTGAAAATAATAATTTCATACACTTCCTCCTTTAGTCTGATTTACAGAAACAAGAACAGGAGTCATGATCAGATTTGTCTACATCCCCTACTCCTTTAGTATGTCGTCATCACGCGCACGGCGCAATACACAATGCATAATTTATTGGGCGATCGTTCTTACTTTTTCAATGGACGACAGAACAACATACTTTTCTTCAAAATCTATCAGGCCCTCATTTTTCAAATTATTCAGCGTAGCTGTTACCGTCTCTCTGGTCGACCCGATAAGGTCAGCATAATCCTTATGGGTGAGTTTAATCTTCAACAGGTACCCACCGTTGTTCGGGACACCAAAATCATCAAGCAGGCGAAGAAATGTCTTTGCGAGTCGCTGTTCGACGGAGCAGAACAGGAGTTCAAGGAGTCTGTTTTCTATCTTCCGGTGTTTCAGCCCCATCATCTTTGTTATTTTAATTTCGAGTCCCGGCACTATCTGCATGAGCCGCTCAAAATCTCCCTTTTTCAGGGTACAAATAAGGCCGTCCTCAATCACCTCGGCGGACTCATCTTTTTCTACAGGATCTAATGCGGACATCTCACCGAAAATCGTTCCTCCGGAAAAAATATCGAGAATAATATCATTGCCCTGTGGCGTGTGTTTTGTTATCTTGACAGATCCTTTTTTTAATATATAGAAGTGATCGTCATGTGAACCCTGAAAATAGAGTTTCTCCTTTTTCTTTACCTCCCGCATATTCGTGTATTTATCTATAGTATTTATATCTTCTTCCCTCAGATGACTGAACATGTCCAGATTCTTCAGATACCAGAGTTTTGTCTTATCCTGTGCCATGAACACTCCTCACAGATGTTTTTTCTAACAAGTAAACCCCGCTGTCTACAGTATATAATGAATTCGATATTTTTATGTAACCTTTATTACATAAAATGGACCAGAGCGGGAAAAAATATATATACTCTAGATCTCGTACTGCTAAAGCCCATGATGTTCAAGTTTTTTTCGGTCAGGGCTTTTTACGCATAAAATAATCTTCCAGTTAGTAATTCGCATTACATCTTTTCAAAGACAATTGTTTTACACTTGAAAAAAATGATTAAAAAAGAGAGGTGATTCCATTATATCTAGACACTGTATGAAAGAGGGTTATGAGAACCTCAAAAAAGATTTGAACTCAGGTGATATATATGGTAAGCATTACGTATACCGATGTACATTACCAGACAGGGGGTGTTATTTGTGTGTAAAAAATCAATAATTATTTTTGTGTCTTTGTTGCTTGTGGCAGTGTTCGCGCTGCCGCACGGAAGTCTGGCCCATGAAAAAGCCGGAAAGGTCAAGGGTGCCCTCAGTTTTGAGGGTAGTCACATCCCGATATGGCATCTGAAGGCTAAAAAACCTTTTCTTATAGGGGGGTATGGTGACAACTTCAATTATGACGGTTCTCGGGTTACTCCTCTTCTTGGAAAAGCCAAGGTAATACTGGATTCGGTAAAAGATACTGGCACGATGGTCGTTCACGTAAAAGGCACTATTAATCCTGAAAAAGGGAAAACGTATACCGGCGACATCAAGATGTACTACACAGTAGCCAGGAATGGTCCTGCCTTCCGTGAAGGGGGCGTTGCTGATTTCATTTACATGCACGGTGATACAAAGCAGGGTCCTCCGGTGATGCCGAAAGTCCGCACGTATCTGGCATCATGGGGTTCTGCTGACGTATATGTAAACGACGCGCTGGTTTATAAAGGACTTGACGGACACATGATGTATACGGAACGTTCGCGGGATATATCGTCGAAGGCGATATATAACAAGGACAGATCCGGGTTTTACAGCCACAAGGACCCAGCTAATTTCTCGATTGCGGCTCCACATGAAAGCGAACTCCACTTTGTGGCTCACAGCATGGAGAAGGACCCGGGTAACTTCCCGCCTAACACGGTCTGGATTCACCTTAATTTTGAGCAGGTAAAAGATAAGAGTTACGGTCAGAGGGGAATTTCCCGCAGAGGCAAATGGGGTGGTCATATGAGAGGCGGCCACCATCCCTGCGGCGCAGGTCCTGCCATTGGGAAATGTGGCCCTGGTTGCGGCTGTGGCTGTCAGGCCGGAGGTCCCTGTTCCTGCGGAGCTGGGGGTGCGGCAATAGCACCGTGCGGCCCTGGTTGCGACTGTGGCTGTCAGGCCGGAGGTCCCTGTTCCTGCGGAGCTGGGGGTACAGGCTCAGCAATTACTGGAACATGTGGAGCAGGTTGTGGCTGTGGCTGTAACGCAGGTGGCCCCTGTGCCATGATGGGCGGCAAATGCGGTGCGGGATGCGGTTGCGGCTGTAATGCCGGAGCACCGTGTAAGCTGAATTAACGTAGTGAAGATCGGTTAGGATAAACGGCGGGCTAGCGTTTCTCGTCGTTTATCCGTTCGGTCATTGCCTCGGTCTTGAAGGCAGGGAAATAGTCAGAGTAATGTTAGAAAATATATTCGATTATATCAAACGGGATTTCATAAGACAGGCCGTTACCCTGTGGATTTCTCTTGTCCTTCTTCTGCTTGTATCAGGGATGACCAGTGCAAATGATGTCTTGAAAGATTTTACCTTTACCACAATAAACGGCAGAACATTCGATGCCGATACACTCAATGATTCACCGATGGTAGTAAACATCATGGCACACTGGTGAACACAATGCAAAAGGGAAGCTCGTGAGCTTCAGAAAACGTATCTGTCGTACAAGAACAGAAACGTACTTATTCTCGGCGTATTCGTCGGCAGTAAAGAGAGGGATATAAGACACTTTATTGAAAAATATCATGTCACATTCCCTGTCGGCAAGGATAATGGTCTCGCAAAAAAACTCGGTACTCGCATCATTCCTACAACAGTCTTCATTGCGAAAAACGGTACGATTATGAAAAAGTACTCCGGCCCTGCTGATTATTCAACCATTGTCCTGGGCATAGAAGAAATTCTTAAATAATGGAGTTCTCAGAGCACTTTTTTCGGCATCTTTTTTATAAATAAATGTCTTTACAAAAAAAACATTTCTGTTGCTATCATATAAGGGGGCGAGAAACCCGAATCAGTATCGTACCGCTTTATTTTGACTGAATGTAATGAAATAAAAAAAGTACTGAGTAAGCATAAAGAAAAGGATGTAATATTTCACTAAGAGGAGAAATACTATGAACGAAAACCCCTTAAGACTACTCAACCATCTCGGGCAAAGTGTCTGGCTTGATTATCTGGGCAGGGAGATTATTGATTCCGGGAAGCTGAAGAAATTGATTGACGAAGATAGTCTGAGCGGTGTCACATCGAATCCCACCATATTCCAGAAGGCAATCAGCGGCAGTACTGATTATGACAGGAAATTAAAGGCGCTGATAGATAAGGATATATCTGATGCAAAAGAGCTTTTTCTCGGCCTTGCCATTGACGATATATCCGATGCGGCAGATATTCTGTGGCCGGTCTATGAATCTACAGGCGGGAAAGATGGTTTTGTCAGCATAGAGGTGTCTCCGGATCTTGCCTTTGACACGGGGGAAACCATTGAAGAAGCCAGACACCTGTTTTCCACGATCGGCAAAAAAAATATCCTCGTGAAAGTGCCTGCTACCGAACCGGGTCTTCCTGCTATTGAACAACTGACCAGCGAGGGAATCAATATTAATGTAACACTTCTCTTCTCTGTGAATCGCTATGCGAAAGTCGCAGAGGCATATATAAAAGGTCTGGAAAAAAGAGTTTCTGAAGGAAAGCCCATACATGAAATCAGATCTGTAGCGAGCTTTTTTGTCAGCAGGGTTGATACCCTTACGGATAAGCTCATCGAGGATAAAATAAATGTTTCTTCCTCTGCCGATGAAAAGGAAACGCTCAGGGGTCTGTGTGGAAAGGCAGCAGTTGCCAACGCAAAATATGCTTATAAGAAATATGAAGAGATCTTTCTGGGCGATCGTTTTTCTTCTGTTAAGGAAAAGGGTGCCAATATTCAGCGACTCCTGTGGGGGAGCACTGGCACCAAGAATCCTGACTACAGTGATGTGAAATACATAGAAGATATAATCGCCCCGAACACAGTCAATACACTCCCGGAAAAAACGATAAACGCCTTCAGAGATCATGGCAAAGCAGTCGTAACCATATATAATATGATGAACGGGGCAGAGGCTACGCTTGCTGAACTGAAATCGCACGGGATTGATATCGAAGAGGTCGCGGATCAGCTGGAAAAGGAGGGAGTCAAATCGTTTTCTGATTCTTTCTTTGCCCTCCTGAAAGAAATAGAAGAAAAGAGAAAATCCTTTTTTGTCAGGTAAATCTTCTTAAATATCATGCGGGGGTAATATTATGCAAAGCGGACACGCTATAAAAAAGAAATAATGGGCAGGACCCGGAAAAATACAAGAAACAGGGATGATATATCAGCAGGCGTACGAGGCATAATTGCAGGCAGTACTGAAGGAAAATGCGATATTGATATACCCGATCCGTTTTGTCTGCTTATCTTCGGAGCTTCGGGCGATCTTACGAAGAGAAAAATAATTCCGTCAATCTTTCGTCTTGAGAGGCTAAACCTGCTCCCTCGGAATTTCTTTATTCTCGGTTCGTCCCGCTCGGAAATGACCGATGATGAATTCCGCGATACGATGAGAGATGCAGTACAAGCAGCTTTGCCGGACGATTTTTCAGCCTCGGCGTGGAAGACGTTCGCAAAAAGGCTGCATTATCTTCCGGTAGGCTACACTGATGTCAAAGCATTCAAACGCCTTTCACGGCATATCCTGCCGCTTGAGAAGGAACACCGGACGAATGGGAACAGAATAATTTATATGGCCACTCCCCCGACAGTTCTGGAATCAATCATTCAGAACCTCGATGATTCAGGGCTGTCGAAAAAAACCACCGGTTACACACATGTTGTTATCGAAAAACCCTTTGGTCGTGATTATGATACAGCAAGGAAATTGAATATCCTGCTCAAAACTTTTTTTGAGGAAAAACAGATCTACCGCATGGACCATTACCTGGCAAAGGAAAATGTCCAGAATATTCTCATGTTCCGGTTTGCAAACTCAATATTCGAACCACTCTGGAACAGACGATATATTGATCATGTGCAGATAACAGTGTCGGAAACGATCGGTGTTGAGCATCGAGCCGGGTATTATGAAACAGCAGGCGTCCTTCGGGATATGTTTCAGAATCATCTCCTCCAGCTCTTTGCGCTTATTGCCATGGAACCTCCTTCAATATTTGAGGCCGACAGGGTCAGGGATGAAAAAGTTAAGGTGTTCCGATCCATGAGGCCCTTTCCCGTGGATGGTATTGATGACTTTGTCGTGACAGGACAATACGGAGAAGGAAAGGTGCACAAGAAGAATGTTGTTGCATACAGAGATGAGCCCGGTGTAGCACCAAAATCCGTTATCCCTACGTTTGCGGCCATGAAAGTATATATTGATAACTGGCGCTGGAATGGCGTACCGTTTTACCTTCGTTCAGGAAAGCGTCTTGCTTCACGCAAGGCAGAGATATCAATACACTTCAGGCCGGTACCGCATATTATGTTTTCCCAGTCCATGGAAGAGGAAATCGAACCCAACACTCTTGTACTGAGGGTGCAGCCGGACGAGGGGATAAAACTTAGCTTTCAGACTAAGAATCCGGGATCGAAAATCTGTCTCAATCCGGTTGTCATGGACTTTACCTATCCAAAAGTATTTATGCTTAATGCGTACGAACGGGTTTTGCTTGACTGCATGCAGGGAGATCAGATGCTGTTTGTGCGTGCGGACGGTATGGAGCAGACATGGTCTCTGCTTACGCCGTTAATCGAGAAACTTGAATCTGCCATAAAAACGGATATGTTCCCTAATTACGTATCCGGCTCTTCCGGACCTCCTGAGGCAGACGCACTGATCGAGCAGGATGGACGAAGATGGAGACCTCTTTGAGCGGTTCTGTCCTTGTATTTCCGGACATTGACTCATTGAGTAGAGCCGCGGCCGCACTCTTCAAGGAATTCGCAGATACATCTATCGACACAAAGGGAAGCTGTCGGGCAGCGGTATCGGGAGGCTCCACCCCGAAGAAACTGTTTTCCCTTTTTGCGACAGAATATGGGAAAAACATTGCGTGGAAAAATGTGAACATTTTCTGGGCAGACGAGCGATGCGTTCCTAAAGAAGATGATGAAAGTAACTATAAACATGCGGATATGCTCTGGCTCTCAGAAGTTAACATTCCAAAAACAAATATCTACCGGATACAAGGAGAAGAGGATCCTGAAAAAGAGGCTCAGAGATATGAGCAGGGCATGAAAAAAGCATTTGGTACTCAGGATATTCCATCGTTTGATCTTATAATGCTCGGCATGGGTGAAGATGGCCACACGGCGTCACTGTTTCCGGAGTCGGGAGCGCTTGATGAAGAAAGCAGGCTGGTCATACCTGTTTACGGCGAAAAACTGAAGCATAACCGGATTACCATGACACTGCCGATCCTGAACAATGCGAGTCATATTATGTTTCTGGTCTCCGGAAGGTCTAAAGCCCGGGTGCTTTCCGAGATAATTGAACATCCGGACAAAAGACGACGGTATCCTGCCGGAATAATACGGCCGGTACACGGCGATATACGGTGGTTCGTTGACAATGAGGCGGCATCGCTTCTAACGAACAAGACGGTGGCGAATAATTATGAATAATTATGAAAATGAAGCAACATTCCAGTACAGGGTTTTCTGCTCTGGCATGATATGGCGTATAATAGTTTAAGAAACGGATTATCACTTTTGTACTGTGGAGGTTACTGTGACACCGACACGAAAGGTAATATCATTTGTTGTGGTCGTAGTTTTTATATATGCGAGCGCCTGTGCCTCATATCATTATGAAGGCGCAGCCGTCGGCGGTGCTGTGGGGGGAACAGCCGGGGCGCTCCTTGACGACAGTAATCCCTGGCGCGGTGGTGTCATCGGCGCAGCGCTTGGCGCGTTATTCGGTGCAACGATAACTGAGGTTGCTGTTCAGGGAAGAAGAGAGGCAGCGTATTCAAACAGACCCGTGGAGTACAGGACGGAAGACGGTCGCGGAGTCTATCGGGCGGATCCTCTGGACTATGACGCCAAGACCAAATGCCGGAAGGTGCAGGAACGGGTTTGGGAAGACGGTCGTCTTGTAAAGGATGAAATCAGGGAAGTCTGTGAAGGAGAAAAGTACGAGAGACGGTATTAATCCTGTGTTTTTAAAACGGATATGAAAATCGCCACCAGAATGTGTTCAGGATTGGATTACAGTGGCGGTGAAATTTGGAATCAGTAAGCGGATAATTAGAAATGCCGCTTCATTGCGTCCCGTATACGCAAAGAGAATGTCTTGTCACCCAATACGCCGACTCGTGTGGTTATCTTTGTGGTGTTTGGGCCGGTCGATTTTGCGTCTATCCATACTTTGGTCCCGTCTGCCAGAAGCCCCCTTATTTCTGATGTCAGCTCATCACGTCGTTCTTCGACAACACGTATGTCAAGATCATTGAGTCCTGAAAGGGCTGCACGATGTACTGCTGGTACAGAATAAGGAACGGTTTCCTGAAGTCTTCCTTTGTGCCAGATTACTCCGGCAGTGCCGGCAGCTGCGCCGACAACAACAGCGGCACATCCTGACGTAACAATATAAGAGACTAATAAAACAGTTGCCAAGAGACGATTATGTATCATACTACCTCCAAAAAATATATCATATGATGGTGAGGGATTTTCATTAATGATTATACCGGATTTATTCCAGAAATCAAAAGGGAGATACGATAAATACGGCTTTCAGCCCACAGAGGGCACCCCATATTTTTTGACTCACACCCGGCTCCCTGACATGGTTATTGTTCCTTCAATTTCTGAAGACCAAACTGCGCAGCACCCCAGAGTCCGCTGTTTTGATCCGTAATAAGAAATACCGGTATTTTATCGAGGATATGAGTAAGCGTATCAGAACAGCGAAACTCTTTCCTGAACGCCGTTCGCTGGATCAGCTCCGGATTTCTCGCAGCGACTCCTCCGGCAATATAGAGGCCGCCAAGCGACAGGGTCTCAAGCGCATAATTTCTGCACACTCGCCCATAAAATCGTGATGCCCAGTCAACTGTATCAGGAAAGTCCCGGAGTCTTCCAGTTATCTGGTCAGGGTTCAACCGGTCTCCGGTAAGAAACTCATGTATCAGACTGAGTCCTGTTCCTGAGACGACCCTGTTGCCGGTTAAATAGGTATCACCGAGTTTGGCAATCATGAACCGGTAAAAATCGAACTCCCGTTCTGATTCGCAGGGAAAATCAGCATGGCCGCCCTCAGAAGGAACCGCATAGTAACCCCCTTTCCCGTCAGGGACAAGGGCTGCCTTTCCAAGACCGGTGCCCGCACCGATAACCGCGGAAGGAGCATCGGGCTTTATCTCTCCGGGAAGAATCTGTTTGGCTGATGTACCAACGGGCGTGCGGCAGGCATAGGCCTGTGCCACAAAATCATTAATGAGAAACGGGCATCGAACTCCAGCATCCTTGCAGGCATGTGATATATCAATCTTCCAGGAGATAAATGGCGGGGAGCTCCGAACACCGTCTTCAATCGGGCCGGCCACGGCAAAAACAGTTACATCAGCATCCTCCGGATCGAGAGAGAAGCTGCTTTCCTTTAAATTTCCAAGTAAATCTGCAAAAGATGACGCATCTCTGGTTTTCAGCCAATGAGTTTCTGATAGTGCAAGAACACCTTTCGTGTCTATTTCGAAGTAAGCAAAGCGGCTATTGGTGCCGCCTATATCAGCAGCAAGAATTTTTTTCATTACTTCAGATAACCGTGTGCAAAAATACTACTCCTGGCATATAATTTATGTAATCTTTATTTCCTTATACATAGTATCACGGATCAAAATGTAATAAAAGCGATTGATGACAAGATACATATAACAGGAAACACGCCACCGCTGATGTCAATACGGATTTAAACAGATTGATAGGATGACGAGCCATGAAGATATCTGTAGTCATGCCAGTACTGAACGAGGCGAAAAATCTCCAGCATACACTAACATCTCTGAAGCTTACAGAACAGGAGGAGCTGATCGTTGTCGATGGAAACAGTTCCGATGATACCGTTTCTCTCGCCAGAAGATTTACCAAGAACGTCTTTATTGCTGAAAAGGGAAGGGCACGGCAGATGAATTTCGGTGCTGAAAAGGCGGAAGGGGACATTCTGTTATTCCTTCATGCTGACTGTGAATTACCCGAGCATGGGTTCACTCTTATAAGGAATATCCTGAAAAATACAGGAGTGGCTGCCGGTGCGTTTGACCTCAGCATTGACCACCCGGCATGGCGCTTCAGGGTAATAGCGTTTGGTGCGAATCTCAGGTCCCGTATTACAGGGATTCCATATGGTGATCAGGGGATATTTATGGCAAAAGAGGTTTTTATGGAAGTGGGGGGATTTGCCGAAATACCGCTTATGGAAGATGTTGAGATATCGGGGCGGTTGAAAAGAATAGGTAAGATCATTTTTGTGAAACCCCCGATCAAGACGTCACCTCGGCGATGGCTCACGGAAGGAGCGTTCTCTACAACGCTGAGAGACTGGTCAAACGTGCTTTTGTACCGTTTCTTAAAGGTAGATCCGGAGCGGCTCGCGCGATATTACCGGGACATACGATGAACGATCAAGCACTCATACTCATGGCAAAATTCCCCCATCCGGACACGGTAAAGACACGATTGAAAGGGCATATGACTGACATTGAGAGGGTAACGTTGTATCAAGCCCTTCTCAGGCAAACCATCCAGAAAATGAAGTCCCTGCACGGTATCGATACATTCATAACCTATACCCCTCATAACACCCGGGACTATTTTTTACGTTTTGGATTGAAGATGTTCCCCCAGGCGGATGGTAATCTGGGAGAGAAGATGTTTGAGGCGATGAATGTCTGTTTTCAAAAGGCATATCGATCTGTTGTGCTTATTGGGGTTGATATACCTGACGTAACTGATGAGATTGTTAAACAGGCATTCGACTATCTCAGGAATAATGATATTGTCTTCGGTCCTGCAGCTGACGGTGGCTATTACCTTGTAGGGCTTACTCGGCCGTTCAAGAAACTATTTGACGATATACCATGGTCAACAGGACAGGTGCTCATGCGGAGTCTTGAAAAGGCAAAGCTATCAGGATACTCAGTTGCGGTTACGGAAATACTTGAAGATATCGACACGATTGATGATATAAAAAGATCCGGCCTTATGGAGTAGTCTTCCGGCTCTTTTTGGACTATTATTTTCACGACATTTTATAACCCCTTCTGCAGGAACGATTTCAGCACTGGCGAATGCGCTATAATTGCAGCTGGCGTGATTAAACAGCATAACTATCAGATATTAAAGGTATAATTTACTGCACAAACTCCGGGCAGAAAAGGGAGTTTGTGCTCCCATCAAGGATCTACATCAGTTTTCAATAAAGTTATTCACAGCTTTTTAACAATTGTTGAAAACTCTCAATAAGCTGCAAAAAAAATCTGTTTATCCGCATTTCATGGCTACTTTTCAGAAAAGAAGCGGTGTCTATCTCTGCGCATCAAAAAAATGATTGAAGATTTCCCTTTTATATACTAAAGTCTACGTGTATATGGACACTGTTCATTGGAACTAAATCCCTGACAGTTTTCCATCCGGATAAATAACTGTTTTTGTTACAGGCGGAGGTGATAATGCTCAATAAAATCAATCCTATAGAGACGAAGACCTGGAAGATGCTGCAGGATCATTATGAGGTTGTGAAGAAACAGCATATGAGGGACCTCTTTTCTGACGATCCGGGACGGTTTTCGCGGTTTTCTGTGCGGTTTGATGATATCCTGCTTGATTATTCGAAGAATATCATAACAGACAAGACCATGGAGCTGCTTATGAAACTCGCACGCGAGATGAACCTGCAGGATTCCATAGATAAGATGTTTTCAGCAGACAGGATCAATGAGACAGAAAATCGGGCTGTGCTCCATACAGCGTTACGAAACAGGCAGAATCAGCCGATATATCTCGATGGTCATGATGTCATGACCGAAGTCAATGCGGTGCTGAAACAGATGAGGCACTTTTCAGATAATCTTATCTCTGGCACGTGGAAAGGATTTACGGGAAAGGCCATAACTGACATTGTGAATATTGGTATCGGGGGCTCGGACCTCGGCCCGGTTATGGTCACGGAAGCACTGAAGCCATATCGTAAATCTCAGATGGAGGCGCATTTTGTCTCCAATATTGACGGGACGCATATGGCTGAAACGCTCAAAAAGGTTTCCCCTGAGACTACCGTATTCATGGTCGCATCAAAGACATTTACAACACAGGAGACCATGACGAATGCGCATACAGCACGGCAATGGTTTCTGGATACTGCGAGGGAAGAACGATTTATAAAAAGGCATTTTGTAGCGATATCAACCAATCGCGAAGCAGTAATTGAGTTTGGTATAGATCCTGACAACATGTTTATATTCTGGGACTGGGTTGGCGGCAGGTATTCGCTCTGGTCAGCGATAGGGCTCTCCACAGCCTGTACCATCGGATTTGAGCATTTTGAGGAACTGCTCGAGGGGGCGCATGCAATCGACCGGCATTTCAGAGAGACCGCGTTCGAGAAAAATATGCCGGTAATCCTTGCCCTGATCGGCATATGGTATGGCAATTTTTTCGGAAGCCAGACGCAGGCTATATTGCCCTATGATCAGTATCTGCATCGATTTGCAGCGTATTTCCAGCAGGGGGATATGGAAAGCAACGGGAAATCCGTTGACAGGAACGGCAGGACAGTCAATTATCAGACAGGCCCAGTTATCTGGGGAGAGCCTGGCACCAATGGCCAGCATGCATTTTATCAGTTGATACATCAGGGAACCAAGATGATCCCCTGTGATTTCCTGGCTCCTGCGATCAGTCACAATCCCCTGGAAAACCACCACGCAATTCTGCTATCGAACTTCTTTGCACAGACAGAGGCGCTCATGAAAGGGAAAACAGAAGAAGAGGTTATCTCTGACCTGAGAGCCTCAGGATTAACAGAGGATGATATCAGGCTCCTTGTCCCCTTTAAGGTTTTTCAGGGAAACCGACCGACAAACTCGCTCCTGTTCCGGAAACTGACCCCGTGGACCCTCGGAAGTCTCATCGCACTCTATGAGCATAAGATCTTTGTGCAGGGTGTGCTCTGGAACATCTTCAGCTTTGACCAGTGGGGTGTGGAACTCGGAAAGCAGCTCGCTAAAAAGATTCAGCCTGAACTGGATGAGGAAAAACCGGTGACTGCTCATGATGCATCCACGAACGGTCTCATTAATACGTTTAAAGAGATGAGAAAAGAATAACCGGCACCCTTCGAGATCTCGACTGAGGCCATCGACAGTGAGCTCAGGCCGAACTGCTCATTCGAAGTCCAGGCTCAGGATTAAGAAAGGTGAAAGGTACCTAATAAAGCATTCCCGTGTAAGAGCATAAAAAAAGGGCGGGATTTAAATCCCGCCCGTGGGTATCTTTATTCATCCTGAGAATAATTAACTGTTAGGCCTTTTTCTTCTTTTCAGGTAGTTGAGAGATCCCAGTCCTGCCAGTACCATAAAAATGATCATGCCCCATTCGTTCATGGTTGGGACCGTGGGTATGCGGGCAGGGCCTCCCTGGTCAACAATTAAGCCATCTATTATGCCAACCACGTCATCACCTCTCCCGCCGTCAACAAAATAGAGCCTGAATGTGCTGCTATTAAGAAGCTGTGCGCCGGTCTCTCCGTCAAACATGAAATCATACCATTGATTGATTCCATTTTCATAAACACGATGTGCTTCCCCGTTCAGCGGTGGGGGAATTATTACCATGCCATTGGGTAATGGCCCATACTTTCTGTATCGATACTTTGTGAGGTCGACCGGGCCTGAATCCGGTATGAACTGAACATCAATATACGCTGACACGGGTCCATTATCCCCATTTGTACAATTGAGAGTAAACTCCACGAGACCAAAGGGATAATCATAACCCGGGTCATCAGGTATGCCTGCCAGATCATGAGACTTTATATCGCCATTAATAATACCACCTTCATCAACTGCAGTTGCAGAAGTGATAGAGCAGTTTACTCCATCAGGTACGGTTAATCTGATGTCTGCGTTGTCTGTCGCTGCCCGCACGGTTTGTTCCTTAATCAGAGGCGGTGCAAAAGATTCAGTAACCGTGATGAAAAAGCAAACCAGAACCAACAATGCACAGAACACCAGTTGATTCAATCTCATAATGCTACCCCCTTAAAAGTCGCAGTGATTTGTGTGTCAGTAAGCCTGAAAAAGGTGTGCTTGTCAATTAGTTTGTTTTATGTTGTCAAGGCAATTTAGAAATGTCCGGTTTCCATTTGCTTTCCCATGAGGCCAATATTTTTTGCACATCTGCAAAAGGATTTGCAGATGTGCAGAGGATTTGAGGGTAAGAGCTTTTTAAAAACAACATGTTATTACTGGCATGGAACCTGCATCTATATGGGCAAGATGAACGGAAGAGAGGGCAGGAAGATGAAAGAAAGAACCTACACAAAAAAGATGGCCTACATGGGAGCAGGCTGTGGGCTGGTGCTGTTTGCGATCTTCGGGTTACTTCCGGGCTCTTTTCTTGGGGGCGTCATGGGTCTGAACATCGCCGGAACGCTGCTTGGCACACCGGTGACTTCAGGGATCCTGGCTCGGATGATCGTGGCTGGATCAATGTTGATCGGGGTAATGGTTTCCGGGATTATCTTCATTACAGCGAGCGCGACCGCTGGATGGCTGATCGGGGCTGTGGTGGATACCTTTCAGGCAGAGAAAAAAGAATTAAGTCCGGTAGAAGAGAAGAACCATAAATAAATGTAACAAGAAAAAGAAAAGGAGGAAGAGAGATGAACGAAGAACGGAAAAAGACCATGCAGGTAGGCACAAAGATAGGGGCAGCCCTGGGGGTATTGGGGTTTCTGGTATTTGGAACCGTACCGGCGTTTTATTTTGGTTCGTATGGGACCGTGGTATTGTTGAGCCATCTGGCAGGAGGGCCGGTGGAGCCGACAACGATCGTGCGGATGCTGACGGTGGTAGGGATCATGCTGGGGATCTTCTGCGTAGGAGCGGTGAGTATTGTGCTTGGCTCAGTGTTTGGCACAGCCCTTGGCTATGTGGTGGATTTTGTTGGCAGTTTAGGCAGGGCACGGCCTGAGGAAGCAGAGGCAAAGGCGAAGAACAGCTAACACGCAATTATTGTACCTCCCCTGACCCCTGTGCATATCACGTGCACAGGGGTTTTTGTTTTTGAGAAACAACTGTTATCTTTCTGCCTTACATATCCCTTACGGTATTGAATATGCCGAGGACAAGCTCTGCCATCTTTTCGTAATCAAGGGTATCATACGTATCTCCCGGTGAATGATAATGTGGATTCCGGTAAAAGGCAGTGTCAGTGATCATAAATGCCGGATAATTGAACCGCCAGAACGACAGATGGTCTGAAAAGTCGACACCGGGCACGAAAGATACCGCATTCAGGGATTCAACGGGAAAAGTAGATACTTCCTTAAAAATGTGCTCGAACTGTTTGGTCAATGGTCTCGACCGTATATTCCCGACAAAGGCTGCATAATTGCCGGTACGCGGATAGATAAATCTCATGAAAGGAAGGGGATAATACTGCGAGCCGTCTTTTGAACTGAAGTAGCCTATCATTTCGAGAGAGATCATGCCTATTACGTTTGTATTAAATTTCCTGAGATGCTTTGCGAACAAATAGCTTCCCATCAGGTCTGACCTGAAAAAAGGGGGTTCTTCAAGACAAAAAGCAGCAAGACTTATGGTAAAAGAGGCAGGACTGTCAGCAAAGAGCCTTGAGAGCTCTATGATTCCGGCGATTCCACTGGCATTGTCATCTGCCCCGGGGGTATCGGGCACGGTGTCATAATGTGCTCCTATGACAAACACCTCGTCGGGTTTCTTGCTGCCCTTTATCTCAGTGAAAATATTATGATAGATCTGTCCGTCAACAGTGAAAGCCTGTTTCTGAAAAGGACGTGAGTTTTTTGCGATTTCCGCCTCAATAAATTCCACTGTTTTATTTAGATTTACTGTTTCTAAATAACTTCTTGTGCCGATATCATGAGAAATTACTTTAACAGTATTACGAAGACGAGATTTCAATTCATTGACTGTTTTTGAAGAATTGCTCATCGTGATTCACAGTATATCGTGGAATAGCTCGGTTCACAAGAAAAAACAGGAGGAGTTATTCTTCACAATTAATTTATAAGTTTTTCATAATAAATTCATAATTAATATATATTCTATACCTGTGATTATCAAGAAAAACAAAAGAAAGGAGGTAAAAAAAATGAAGAAGGCATTAATGGGTATCCTTGCCATTGTAGCACTTGTGGTTGCGGTTGCTGCCTTTGCCCACCCAAGAGGGGGCTGGGACGCGAACACTCCGGAGCAACAAAAGTTCTTTGACGCCACAAAAGACCTGAGAAAGCAGATGCACGATACAAAATTCGAACTGAGAGAGCTTTATCACACTCCTGACGCAGATCATCAGAAAATCACTGAACTGGAAAAGAAGATGGATGATTTAAGATCTCAGATCAGGGAGAAAGCAGATGAATACGGCATATCACGTGGTTATGGAAACTGCGAAGGACCATGGGGTTATGGCAAGAAAGGCCATGGTTTTAAAAGAGGCGGCTATGGCAACTGTGAAAAATGCGGTTATGGCGGTTACGGTCCTGGTTATGGCAGGATGATGTAATACTTATCAGTTTAAAAAGGTTTTTTTAGAAAAGGGCGGACAATAATCCGCCCTTTTCATGTTCCGGTTATTGCCGAGGTGTTATTGTAACTCTTTGGAAATGCTCTCCGGACAGTATCAAAACGTATAGCTGAAGGCTATCTTTACTGATCCATGACTATCGTCATCCTGATGTTTATAGTCGGTATACCGGTACGTGGGGGTCAGTGAAAGAGTGAAAGCGTTATGAAGAAACAGTTTTTCGCCGGTCATCCTGACAGCATATCTGTTCTTATCTTTATCACTATCATGATAATCGTAAAAGTCACCCTTTATGGATAGTGCGGTCTTCCAATCCTTTTTTTTCTGATAACCTGTTCTTATCTCAATACAAATTTTTTCATAGCTGTTGTCCGGCTTCAGGTCATAATCCATATCTTTATAAGTAGCTTTCAGGCCGACAGTGATTCGCTCTGCAGCATTATTCTGTATGATATAGCGCCACGTGTTACTGATGGAGATTGATTCATGATCGAGCTCAGCACTGACATAATCTTTCCGAAAGTAATAATATTTCAGATCTGTCTTGACGTTTCTGTTTATGGTGTGGAGGGTCTTTATATACAAAGTGCGATATTCGTAGTCATGATCCAGGTCACGAATATCGTCCTCCTTGGTATCCCGCTGACCCCATCTAACCCGTGCCATAATTTTGTCGAGCGCAGGATGGTCGAAGATGTAATCGAATCCCCCGAATATATCATGCTTTGTTTTTTCCCTGTTTATATGGTCTTCTGTCTGTGTTTCGATTTTATACGAAGCGACCAGTTTGAGTCGTTTATGAGGCGGATAATGAGTTCCTGCAATCTTTGCCGATAACTTGATCTGATCTTTCTCCTGTGCATGGAGATAATTAAAATTCTGAAACGCGGTCGAGAATTTCAGAGTAGTGCGGCTGCTTTTCCCGAACGTGACGGTTGGCGAAACCAAAAACTGGTTGTAGTCGTTTGATGGTTCATTATCATAGCGTTTCTCCCTGTATTTTATTCTTATGCCAAGATGTATCGGGGCGTCTTCGCTTTCATGGAGGACATATGAAACTGATCCTTTCAGTATTTTCGATTTGTTGTCAAGATCATCTTCTTCACTGTAATCCTTGTTGTAAAGATATGAACTCACATCATAAAGAACGAAATCTGATGCTTTATGTTTCAGCCTGAGGCCGTAGTTTGTGTATTCATAGTCGTGTGCTTCGTCTTCATCTTCATAATCGTCCACTGTTGAACGGAATCCGGTCACAGTGAATCCACTGATGACAGTATCTCCTGCGTGTGCCTGAGAAAGAATGCATATTAATACAGTAAAAACCAGGATAAAGGTCTGAAACAGTGTCGTAAAAAAAGACAAACAGAATCCCCCTCCGGACGATGTGCGGGCGTATTGTAACCGATGAAAGAATGAAAATCAACGGGTATGAAAGCTCTTTTTTGAGTTTTCGGAGGGCTTTCTTATAAACTTGATAAGTGAGTGATGAAAGAAAAGAGTCAGGACCGACAAAGATATGGTGTCCTGTGAACGAGGGCTTCAGGTATATAACGGTTTGCGAGAGATGTAAAAAGAAAAACACCTGTCAGATGTACAAGGAATACCGTGAGCCCAAACTAACCTGGAACTGATTGTTATGTCCGAAGCAATAACTGACAGTTCTTGGATTTTATTTCGAAAGGAGCGAAGGAGACCATGTCGGAGATTGGCAAAATTCAGAAACCTGATGTTGAGCAATTTGCCGGGAAAAGGAAACTCTATTTTGTACGCAATCTTTATCTGACAGACAACTCGCCAGAAGAGTATACGACCCTCTTTCATGCCTATTGGGATGAAGTGTCCGAACAGATCGAGAAGATGCGGGCAGCGGGAGATGTCTCGAAGATCTTCTGCGAATCTCTTCTGTCAACGAGTAAAAATTCCCTGGAAGCATTTGACAGAATGAACGAAAGGGCAGGGCAGCTCATCCGGAAAAGAATACGGGAGGGTGCTGAACTGATTCCGTTTGAAAAAGAGGAAATATTCGGTCCTTTGCTTGACTGGAGTAACTGTCTTATGGTTGTACAGACGAAAGAGGTCTTTGATAAAATCATTGCAATCTATAATGAACTCGTTGAGCAAAGGACCGAATATATGCTCCAGGTTATTGAAAGACACCTTTCAGCAGGAGAAGCCGGTCTGTTGCTTATGAAAGATGAGGATAGGGTAAAGCTGCAGTTTCCCAAGGATATTGAACTCTTTCTCGTTACTCCACCATCGTACGACAATATTCTGAAATGGTTTAGAGAGGAGATGAGATCCAGACAGGAAAAAGAGGCGTCGGGACAAAAGGATCCGGAGCGCTGAGGACACACACTGTGGTCATGCATGTTCTTTTCTGAAATAGATATAGGCGCCCAGCAAAAAAGGCTCGAAACGAATGACCATGTTGTCTACAAACTGCCACAAAAATTCCCAGAAGACTGCCTTTAACGTACTTGACCGCTCATATCCCAAAGATATCATCGTATCAGTAACATACGTACCCTGGAGAGAAAAGACATACAGCACATGCACCGCCACGAGAATAAGGAGCACTTCGAAATATACACGTTTCCTTCGCATATAGGGATAAAAGGCTGCCATGATGGCGAAGGTTAATGGAGCATTAAAGGTGTAAGAATTGGTGTTTATCGTAATCTCTATAATCTCCCGCGCCTCGTGTCTCTGCGGAACAAATGAGACGAGGATAGTGTTTTCTTCAGAAAGAATGTCTTCGATATCCACGTCTTTGATCACGGTTACAGCATGCGTTGCTATGGAAGTTATTGAATTCCCGTAATACTGTTTCACAATCATCCACAATAGTAAAAAAATAGTATATGAGGTAATAAAGAGAATTACGGAAATGACAGCGGTCTTCTTAAGCCGTTTTTTCAGCGTGTCTTCCTGCATAATTCAAGTAGAGTAGGTATATACCAAGAGCAACTGCTATCATTAACCCCTGTGCAACATAGATATGAAAAATATCGAAGAGGTTCTTATAATGTACACCAGCATAGGCAAGCAAGGCTATTCTCGCAACGTTCACCAGCTGTATGATAAGAAATCCAGCTATAATGCCTATCATTTTCGTGCGTAGGGCCGAAGGGAAGACAATGACTGCAACTGAGTAGATCATGACCGCTTCAAGCCCGTTACAACCGAATTTAACGTCAAGTGCTATGGACGGAAGGTTTATGATTGAACCATGGTACGTAGCTGGTATATGTATAAGGTTTAGAATCTTTATGGTGAGCAGTATGATGCCTTTCGTATAGATGCCGTTAATGTCGATAATGTCCTGAAGCGGTTTGAACCCGATTAAGAAAAAAAACCCACTCATAACGATGAGATAGGTCACGGCAAAACGCCGGACATTTACTCTCTTTCGGACTGCAGGAATGTTATACGTTTCGATCGAGACTTCTTTCTTTCCTTTTTTCATTGTCAGGATATTCCGGTATTTTCATGCCTCTCCATTGATGCGCGCCAAAACATGCATCATTTCTTTTTCCGATGCGCAGTTCTTCGCTAACACAGTATTATATAAAAAATATAATGTTATTTTTCATCTGGCACTTCGGGTGAATAATGGGACGTTCCTGAGATAAGTGCCTGTACGGAGAAAATGAGCAGAGATACTATCCCCCAGACAAGGCCCACAACGACCCCTGCATCAACAATTCCGCGCCATGGCTGTGGAAAAAAACGAATCAGTACGATCAAAAGAATAATCCCCAGGGTCACCATAAACGAAGTAATCTGTCTTTTTTTGGTAGCATGCAGGAATGACATGCAAAAGAGCGGGCCGAGCACTATGTGCACAGTGTTGGTATGGTTTATCAGATACTGTGCCCGGGCTGCCACCCGCGGAGAGAATTGTTTCTGAAATCCTTTATACCCCTCTGCATACGCCATGAAGACAGTGAAACATACAAGACACACCCAGTGGTACCAGAGCAGATCGTACGAGAATGATTCAAGTGCGACTAAAGACAGTCTGTAAATCGCGCTTCCAAGCAGCAGAAATATACCGGATAAACCCCATACAGCTCCCAAAAAGCCCATATGATCCTTTCAAGTGTAAACGTGCGCCACAAACAATTTCCGGTGGATATTATGATAACAGTTTTAGCTGTGGAATGCTTGCTCAGATGTGATGTCAAGCAACGCAGAGTTATTCTTTCTGACGGTATGGAGTTATGCGAAAAAAAGACAGGTGACCTATGATTATTTGTTGAAACGAAATATCCTGGTTTCAGGATACAGTCCTTTCCAGACAAACCAGTATGTGGTTATATAATCGATATTGTTATTTTTACTGTCCGTGATTATAAGGAAGCCGGTTTTTTTGTCTAAAGTAAATGTGATGTTCTTGCCGGACACGCGATCCGACAGAGAGGTCTCTTGTCTCAACAGGTCAATCGGATAGGCTTTTGCTTCACCACCGATTGTTATGCCGGCGATAAGCTCTTTTTCTTTCTCATCCGGTCCCCCTTTAAAAAAAGAAAACAGACCTTTTTCCCTTTTATAATAATTCTCATATGGATCGCGATCGTAATCTCGGATATGGCCGGTATCCGGAGACAGCACCTCAGTTTCGGGGAAGCGTTTTTTCCATTCATGCCATGACATTACTGTAGAAGGAAGAACAGTGAGTCTGGTCCCGGTCATGGGACCGGTTACAGCTTCCCTCTTGACCTGAGACCAGAGAGATGATGTCTGATGGTCATACATCAGAAGATTGCTTTTATACAGAAGTCCGCTTACTCCAAACGTTACTGTTTTTCCTGAAATATTCCGGTCATACACGATGCCGGAGAAAGCAAGAGGTCACCAGCTTACCAGAACAGGGGTATCACCAAAGTTCAGATTTACCAGTTCATGCCATGACATGATCCTGGTCGGAAAGGCACGGGCAATACCGTTATGAAAAACTCCCAGTATCATTTCATCGTCCCGCATAAAGTCGGCTTTATCAGCCGCAACGAACTTCGGGTCAAACAGGGCAGGGATCCCATCTCTTGGAGGCCCTCCTGATTGAATCTCATCCACGGGTATACTGTGTCTGGAGAAATCCCAGCTGCTTGCGAACAGGTTTAATGACGGAGGTGCCAAAACGATTATTGCGAATATGAACAAATATACTGATGGAGATGTTCTCTTAAATAAGGACATTCCATTTAGACCAGTGCTTGCCCCTGGTGTTTTTTTGGTAGATTACACAGTCTTCAAAATTGCCGCCGCAGTATTTTATTGTTGCTTCAGTATACCTGCTACCGGTATCGCATACATAACAGTCTTCAAAAGGATCCTCAATGAAAGGACAGAAT
Organism: Nitrospiraceae bacterium; assembly: GCA_020347665.1. Lineage (GTDB taxonomy): Bacteria > Nitrospirota > Thermodesulfovibrionia > Thermodesulfovibrionales > UBA6898. Next base: position 1,715,037 of record CP070737.1, on the reverse strand, counting down.
TTCTTTGTCTCTCCGGAAGGATGCGCTGTTTTCTTTTCTCGTGCCATGGTACACAGATGTAAAGAATTTTCAGTTTCTTTTAGCCATATATACCGAAAGACTGTTCAAAATATATGCCAGAAGTGAGGCATACGCAACCATTTTTTAAATCCAGTAAAATTAGATAGTTTGCATCCCATTCAGAACATTCTGCCGATCGGATCCGGGAAAACCATGTATCATGATACAGAACTGTGCTATTACAGTCGTGTGCCATGTCACAGCAGACTGATCCGTCAGAACTGAAACGAGAGACAAAAAAAGAGGAACTGTGAATATTAAGGTAAGAGGTGAGCAAAAAGGGGTAAGGAGAACAGACAAAGACGCTGAAACAGATAAAAGTTGAGAAACAGGTGCCGTTTGTCCATGGGACACGGAAACAAAAAGAAGGCTGTTACTTTTTCTCTGCAATGATGATCATGCGGTTCGTCATGCATCCATAGTCACCCTGGTTTTCACGACACATGAAATCCTTATCAATGAAGACAGAAGAGAAGCCAGCTGCCTGAAGAAAGCCGGTGATTTTTTCAGGACTGTACAACCGGACACAGTACGATTTATCCCTGATACATCCCTGTGTAGCCGAATGAACGGTTTCCCTGCTCACAATAATATCTTCGCCAAGTGATCTGATGCGGTTGACGGTGAGCTCCTTATCAATCTGATGAGAAGAATGGGCCTTAAAGTTCTTCAGAACATAATTCCTGTCAGGAAGATCAAGTAAAAGTGTTCCTCCCAGCTTTAACAGGCGAAACGCCTCATGCAGAATTTTCCTGTTTTCTCCTTCATCAGGAAAATAGCCAAAGGAACTTGCCAGAATAAAGATATAATGAAAACGCTTTTCAGACAGACCCGTATTTCGTGCATCTCCCTGAATGAAGGAAACGCTTACGTTTTCTTTACGTGCCTCCTTGATCCCAAGGTCTATCAGATATGAAGAGTAGTCCAGAACAGTGATATCGTAATATCCTCTCCTCGCGAGCTCTATTGAATGCCTTCCCTGTCCTCCGCACATATCAAGAATCGATGAGGATTCATGTATTCTTAATGCCTTTTCAAGGAAGGTGACTTCCCTGCAGGTGAGGTCGTGATCGCATACGGATCTAGCATCAGTACGCAGGTAGAGATCATCAAAAAGATCTTTCCACCAGTTTCCATCTACCCTAATTGCCTTATCCATCAGTCCCAAAGCCAAACAATCCATCCGATGCAAAGATTGCAGGAGTACCTCGCCATGGCTGGGAACGAATAATATTGAGTTCCTCAGGTTCAATAATAACGATATTTTCCAGTTCGCCATCAAGCCACATCTGCTCCAAGGTTTTGCAGTCAGACCATATGTGAGCGCAATAGGATTCGAGCGCCTGTACCTGTTCGGGAGTTATCAGTCGTGGTCTGATAGCAATCTTTATGGGGCCAAGCACATAGGTAAACCTGCGTTCCATTGCCATAGTCCTCTGATCTTCAACCGCGGTGTATACATCACCAAACTGCATCTTCATTATGGCGTCATTTATCTGTTCTGTTGCATGACGGACTCCCATACCAGAGCGGAGTATGGCAAGAGGCTGAACTCCACCACCACTTCCGACATTCGTTGGAATCGATCCGTATCTGTTTAAAAAGCCGAATAATCCCTTGGGTCCGAACAGGCATCTAAAATCTGTCTGGCGGTTTACCAGAATGAGCCGCTTCTGTTCTAGATCAAGTTCAGGAATATGTTCTGACCATATGTCAAACGGTACCTTTTTTTGGACAATATATGCTCCATATTGGCTGCCGTCGAGAGCCTGCTGAATAATTCCATCGACATCCGTATGGACTCCACCGACAAATACCCCTTTTCCCGAATATCCCCGTTCAGGTTTGAGTACAAGATGTTCCCAGTTGGTACGGGTCCATGCGACAATGTCAGCTATCTGTTCACCTCCGGGGCCTAACGTTTTTCGCGGATAAAACTGACGTGTCCATGGTGTTCGCTGGATGACGTCCGGGTGAAAACGTGCGGACAGGTCCTGGCTAGTGAGCACTTCAAACATACTTTTTGCATTTATGGGTTCGGTTCCTCTTGGATTAACTACCCTGCCTTCACGTACAGCCTGAAGAAGCGGTGACAGATCATATTTCCTGTGCAGGTTCAGAAGCACATCTGTATTGAAGTCCATAAAAATTGCCGATATCGGCTGGTCTTTCCAGCAAACACGGCCATTACAGAGTTCGAGTTCATACGGTGCGATGAGTATGCCGGATATTCCTTCCAAAGCATCCAGGTGATGAGCCAGATTCTGGTTCTCTACAACGTCGTCGAGCGTTTCTTCTTCAGCGACAACTGCTATCACGCCCGCTTCCGACCCGTGTTTTGTAGCATGGAATTCCGTAAGCATATCCATAAAACCGTAAACCGGATAGAGCAGGGGATGGTCAAAGTCAAGATCGATGGTCGGAAGTGCTCTCTGAAAATATCTTTTCCATATAACCTTGCCAATCTCCTGAGAGATTCGCTGATAATCCCACCCCCCGGGACTTCCGAGGTTCCACTCAGAATGATAACCAGTAAATGTTTTCAATAAAAAACTCCTTTGGTAACAGTGCTTTTTTTCGAAAAAAAACGCAATTATGTTTATTATATATCGTCTGCCTGAAAATAACTAAGAAAAGTCACGATAATTTTTGTCAGAAAAACATATACGATAAAGGTCTGAGAACAGAATTTCACCCTGATTCAGTACGGTCTTGACAAACTGTTTAAGCGTGCCTTTACCGTAATGATCAGACAGTCTCAGAAACCGCTGCAGGCCAATCGTATAACATAGCTGATACCCTGGTTGTAGCGTATATTTCTTTACGGTCGATAAGGCCTTTGTATAGCTCATGCCGATATGTGAGAGATATCGTGCGGCTGCCGGCATATCGAGTGTACCCGTCTGTATGCCTAAATCAACCTTTCCCCGAAGTGCCCGCCAGAGCCGCCGTTTTGCAAGAAGAAAGCGGTCTTGCGGTGCGGAAAAATAGCCGGTATGCAATAACAATTCTTCTGCAAAACAGGCCCAACCCTCATAAAAGATAGGCTGTTCAAAAGCGCGCCGTAACGGACGCGTATGGTTCAAACGGTGTATGTCCAGAAGGTGATGGCCAGGCCAGGTTTCATGTGCAGATAGCATCCTGTAGTCGCGATGATATTCTTTTTGAGACTCTTTAAAATCCTGTGCATTGACTATATGAAATGTGCCTCCGCTGGGTGGATATTTAAGGGGAATGCTGTAACTGGAAGAAGATCGAATTGCTGAGAGGAAGAGCGGTACGGGAGCGACTGATACCTTATATGAAGAAAGGACGTCACTCGACAGAAAACCCTGTTCAACACAGTGATCGGCAAGACAATCTACCTCTTCCTGATACAATCCGATAAGCCCGTTGGCACCGATTTCAGGAAGAGGGATTTGATTGAGAGCACTGCGGAGCTCTTCGAAGGACGGATTTCGAGCAGTCCAGTGAGGAACAAAACGTTTCGCCTCTCTGTTCATTCTTTTTTTCATTTCATCTATCTCCAGATCTAGAAGATCGTTTGTCTCTTTCGCAGAGGATTCAGTGAAGATGTGAAATCCGACTATTCGCTCAAATTGGGTATCAGGAAGAAGAAAGTCATTTCGGGTGGTTAGACTAAGGAGTGCATCTTCAAAACGGTCAAGTGCGGAAAAAGTGTTTTTCAGCTCAGGTAATCTTTTCTCAAGCAACATCATATAGGTTCTCGTATCTGAAATCATCTCGAGAGCAATATCACGAAACAGAACGGGCACGATCTTCAGATTACGGCATGCATGGTCAAAAAAGGCTGGAAGAGTCTCAGCCCGTTCATGTGCGGCACGGGAATCTTCAGATTCAATGGCCTCAGCAAGTCCAAGAGAAGCAATCGTCAGATACAGAGTAGGCTGATATTCCCATGGTCTGATATCGGACAGCTGTTCGTGAAGCGTAACGACCAATTTCCTGAGAATCATGCTATCGGTTTGTACATCAGGCTCTCTTTCGTCGGGGCGGATGGTATCGAGCCGGGATTTCCATGACGAAAGTTTCATAATGACTTCTGAAACTAAATCAGGAGAAAAATCATCCCATCTTTTCCATATCGGATGTGGTAATCGTACCTGTGGAAAATAGTAAAACTCATCACTTGCACATGACACGGGAAAATGTCGTGCCACCGTGTCAAACAAATCCGTGACTATTGCGTCGAGGGATTGTTCAGAATATGTCATGGTGGAAAAACGTTATGAAAAGCACTCATATATGAGTGAAGATTGTGTATGAAAAGGGCTACCGCGCTTATGCCATGTCGATAGATATAAGCATATACTTATCCTTGCTTTTAAAATATAAAACAGCTCGTCCGTCCTCGTTCTCATAGATTGTAATGTCATCGCTAAACTGTTTTACCAATTTCAGTTTCATCTTATCCTTTCTTACGGTCTGACCGCCCTCGTTAATTTCTACATCTGCGTACATAAAGCCTCCTTTAGCAGGATTATGTCACCATTAGAGAAAGAGTGAAGCAAGATTCTAAGGTGACTCATATAATTGATTGCTGAACTGATATTCCCGTTCTCTTTCTCTGATTTCCTGATTTTCATTCATTGTATCATGATTAAGGCAGATTTTCAGAAAAAAGCTGTAAGGACGGTGAAGCGTGAGGGGTCAGAAGCAAGGGAAACTCGCGTATCCAAAATCGTAAATCCAAATTCCAGGATCGTAACGTGGAATCGATAGTGGGGATTTCTGTATAATTATGGGTGAGATAGGTATCGGAGAGGAGAACTGATATGGTAAAGACACTTATTTTTCTGTTATTAATAATTTTTTCCTTAACAATTTATTCCGGCTGCAACACCATGCAGGGCATGGGCAAGGATATTAAAAAGGCTGGAGAAGCGATCGAAGACGCAGCGGAATAAAAGCTTCGATTTGGCGGCCATCCGGATATGGAATAAATTGCGGCATGAGAGAAGCCCTGATTGTTTATAGACGTGGCCTTTATGTTTTGTTCAATTCTCTGCTATCAAGGATATCCATATACACGCCTGAACAGATAGTTTTATTTAAGACTCCTTGAATGTTATCTCAGTAATATTTATATCGTAGTTTAAATCAAGGGATGACACGCCGAACTTCTGCTCGATGCTGAATAACTTTTTACCGAACGTCCTTGTCTCACCGGGCTTGAATGGGCCAAGATCATGTTTGCCTGTTCCCGGCTTATGATTCATGACATACACTGATATTCTTACGTTTTCAAGAGATTTATTGCCTTCGTTATACATGTTTCCTTTTAGAAAGACATTTACTTTTGGAGGGCCCAATTGATATATCTTCCTTTCTCTATGTGCATTTTCATCAGGCATGATTTGCAGATGGAGCCCATTGGTCATTTTATTTTTTTTGTACCACTGAGGGTCATTACTCAGTTTTTCAAGTTTCTTAACTTCCTTGTATTCCTGCCATTCGTATATGCCCCACATTCCACCCGCAATGATCGCGATAAATGCGATTAAACACATAATCCCTTTTTATATGCCCATATTACCTCCTCATAAGTTAAGCACCCATGATGATAATTCGTTTTAAAAAAAATCGAAGGCTGGTCAAATATGATAGGCCGATTGAATTGATATACAGCATTAATATGAATTATACATAAAGATAATTTTCATAGGCCAATAATATTTTATGTGATAAAAATTATTTATTACACGACTCTCTTGGACTTTAATCCTGATTTATGGCTTTTGCCATGATACTATACCTTTGAGTATTCTCACGAAAATAATGATAGTAAAGCATATAAATGATCAACCAGGACTCTTGAGAGAGGGTACGATACCGATGTACGGGCATGGAAGGGATCAGCATGATCCGGAAGCATTCTATGGCAATCACTGCTGAACGGAGGGAACATAATATTGATTAAAAATTTTGAAATGCTGTGCTGTTTTATAGTATTGCTAACGCTGATCAGCTCCTGTGCGAAGGGAAAACGTCTCTCTGTTCAGCAGATGGGTGACCATAAAGACATTTCAGGTGTCTACAATGTTATTTTCTATGGAGCCCGGCATCATGATGACCTTCTGACGGTCGCCATACGTGATCGGGCGGATGATCCATATTAACTTGTTCCGCATGAGCCGGAGTTTGATTATTCGGTTAAAAAGGGCCTCGCTGGCAAGGCGGCATTTGATAAGGCGCCCCATGTTATCAGTTTTCATTATGCCTATAGAACGGCCGAAGTCAGAGGAATTCTGATTGATGAAAACGCTATCATTGGTTATGAATTGCGGCCGATTTACCTGCCGTTTCTGTTTGGAACGGGTGGTATCATCGAGACGGACTGCTGCAGAATATGGATACTGTAAAAGACTATAGATATTTCAGAAAATCAGGGTCTCAGGAAGATCCTGTGACGAGAACAGCACTTCGTAATGAACCATTTTGTGAGGAAAAACAGGGACAGTTTATTTTATGTATACAGTGCGTGTGCAGGATTACGTCCATTGATCATATTATCGCAATTAATGGCGCACACCGGCATTCTTTCACAAACCCCGCAGGATATTTCTATGAGATCGCCTGTTTTTCTTCCGCGGTGGGATGTGCGATAGCCCGGATGTCTACTTTTGAATATACATTGTTTAAAGGGTATTGCTGGAGACTCGTTTTCTGTTCAACATGTTCATTGCACCTCGGATGGTTTTATCAGTCCAATAAAGATCATTTTTTTGGTTTGGTCAGAAATCGTCTTATAGATGACAGCGTATATCATTGAACCGGCATAGAGTTATTTATCAATTATGATAGGAGCGGTATTATTCTAACATGAACAATTTTTATGGGTTTGCGTTAATGTTCTTTCTATCAGTTGTTTCTGTCTTCGGCTGTGATTTTCTGCCTTCAGAGATTCCTCCCAACCACTTGCCACCGATACCGGCAGAGTGCTCAAACGAGTCAAACAGATTGTCTAATGCCCTTTTCGGGGCGTATACATCCGCTGAGGTGAGCACGATGCAGATTACGAGAGTTGCAAATACACTGGCAGATTGCCTGCAGAAAGAGGGATTAACCAGGGCCGAGGCAAGAGGGATTATAAAAAAGAGAGAAAAAGAGATACAGGAACAAGTTGAAAAGGGGGAAGGCAGTCAGAATATTTATGTATTCTAACCGTATTGTAAATCATTGAAACACCATGGAAGATACGCAAAAAGAGAAAGTCTTCAGATATGGTTTTTTCAAGCTTTTTCACCTGATCGGGGTTGTTCTCTGGCTCGGACCCAGCACAGGTGCATATTATATGATTATTTTTTCAATGGTGGACGAACAGCGCTCGATAGAGCTATGGTTGCGACAGCATTACATTTCATTCGTTCATTTTGAGCTGCTCGGCCTTTTTCTTATCATTGCAAGCGGCCTCTTAATGATACTTGCGATGCAGGGAGCTTTGTTGCGCCAGTGGTGGCTCAAAATGAAGATATATATTGCGGGCATTATATTTATTCCGCTCGAGGCTATCCAGTTGTACCTGTATCATGTAAGGATAAATAAGGCTTTTAAAACCGGTATGGGCATTAGAGAAGCGACAGCACTCTTTGACTGGTTCAGTGTTGTCGCAATTGTTCTTTTGACGCTGACTGTACCGGCTATTTTTGTCCTGGGTGTTTTTAAGCCGGAGAAAAAACGCACAGCAGTGATTGGAGAGAACGCAGAGAGTATTAGCAATAAGGAGTAAGCACAAAAGACAGGTTGAGGTCCAGATTTACCGGCCTGAGGCGGGTTAAGATTGAGAAAAATGGTCGGCGCTTCGCATCGACGAGCCGAATAAGGAGCCTGGGGCGGACAACCAGCGAACAGACATCCACTTTTTTGCTGCGATTCTTTTTAGTGCATGGGGCAAAAAAAATTAGTAATATAAAAGGAGAGACGTATAACCTGTAAATAAGGGGGTATGACACAATGAGGAAGATATTTCTATCATTATTGAGTGCAGGGATTCTCGGTGCTGCTTTTGGAACAGCCGTTGCACTTCATGAAACGAGTCCAGCCGAGACTCAACCGGTGCAGCAACCATCAGTTTTATTCCCAGCCACTGTTCGGTCTTCGCAGGATGCCTACAGATTGCAGGCGTTGATTAAGCTTCTTGAAGAAAAAGGAATTATAACTAAAGACGAATTAGATGAGGAGATTCGCCGATTAAAAGCAATACGTCAGAAGACGCGATAAATATTTATATAGATTTTACTCGTTACAATTTATCTTTACAGGAACTTGAATATCAAATGAATTAAAGTCAAAGAAAGACCAATGAATTCAAAGCCCGTTCAGCCCCGTCTTTTCATCATTTGTCAGCAGGATTTGATTTGACATGTAGACTTCAACATTTGACAATAATGAGCTTAATGATAGGAACAAAAGAGCGTTTGCGGAATTGATATCTGTCTTTGAGGGGATCTTCCCCCGTATCGTCCTGCATCCGGGATGGGAGCCTTGTTCGGGATTGTCGCTTTTGAAATTGTGATAGAATGATCATAGGTACAGTCAACAGTGAAAAATATTCGGGATAGCATAAACGGCCTTATTACGCAAAAGATATGGCGGGTCGATGTCAATTCTCTCGGCAGGCTCAAGGGATTCCTGATAAGGTCATTTCGTTTTGTCCATGTAATGTTTAATGAACTCACTGATGAGCAGCTGACCCTGAGAGCGATGAGCCTCGTTTACACAACCCTTCTTTCAATGGTTCCTCTTCTGGCAGTGAGTTTTTCAGTGCTTAAGGCCTTTGGCGTTCATACAAGAATGGAGATCTTTCTCTACCATATGCTTGAGCCGTTTGGTCCCAAGGGAATTGATCTTTCAATGAGAATAATCAGTTTTGTGGAGAATGTAAGAGTTGGTGTCCTCGGATCAATCGGTCTTTCACTCCTTTTTTACACAGTCATATCGCTTATCAAGAAAATAGAAAGCTCCCTGAACTACATCTGGAAGATAAAAAGGCCGAGGAGTTTCGCGCGGCGGTTCAGTGATTATATGAGTGTTATACTCCTGGGTCCTGTGCTTATTTTTTCTGCCTTAGGAATAAGCGCGTCTGTCATGAGCTCGGTTGTTGTTGAAAAACTGATTTCTATCGAGCCGTTTGGAACCGTTGTTTATGCATCGAGCAAGATTATGCCGTATATTCTCGTCTGCGCAGCATTTACATTTATCTATATTTTTGTTCCTAACATAAAAGTGCGGTTAAGATCTGCTCTTGTCGGAGGGATATGTGCGGGGGTGCTTTGGAAAACACTCGGATGGGCCTTTGCCTCATTTATCGTTACTTCTACAAAATATACGGCGATATATGCCGGATTTGCCATACTCATCATGTTTATGCTCTGGCTGTATATCAGCTGGCTCATTCTCCTCATCGGCGGACAGATTGCATACTATCATCAGTATCCACGGTTTTTTACGGCAGTGAAAGAGGACTTTCTGCTCAGCAACAGACTGAAAGAACGGCTTGCTCTACTTGTAATGTATCTCATAGGATATAACCATTATCACACAAAGTCTCCCTGGACGCTCAGTGCCATAATTGAAAGAGTGAGGCTTCCGGTTAATCCGGTTCAGAAAGTCATTTCACAGCTGGAAAGAAACAATTTGATCATGGAGACCGGGGATGACCCACCGGCATTACTGCCTGCCAGGGATATTGAACAGATCCGGATACGAGACGTTCTTGAGGGAATACGGACAGCTGAGGAAGCGACATTTTCGGTTGATACGGCAACGCTGTCTGAAAACGGTGTGGATGATGTCATAAATCGGCTTGATTCAATAATCGGGAATACACTTGGCGATGAATCTATCAGGGAGCTTGTCATTTCCGGAAAGGCTGGTGACCCCAGCAAAGATGAATAATTTTCTGTGCTGCATGTCCAACGGTCATATATCTTTCTGCATCAAACTTTGCGGGTATGGGTAATTCGTTTACACTGTGTCACACATCTGTAATGATACATTACTGTATACGTCACATGATCATTGTGCATTCTAAACAGCGCTTAAATTCTCCTAACTCCAATGATTTAAAACAAAAAATAAATCTATGTATTATCTTTTTCAATCAGGCATATTTTTTGTTATGATCTGGCTGACACACGCGGAAATAGGGGCGAGATGATCCACCATGCAGAGGATAAGGACGCAGATTGCAGAGATATTTTTTTATCATATCTATATTAAGGAGAAACCTTATGAGGAACGATAAGGCTGTTCGTTACGCAATGATTGTGGTAGTGCTGTCATTTGGGCTTATTGTCGGTTGCCAGCACAGTGTCTGGAAAGCGGAGCCAACCGCTATGCCAGAATCGGCAACACCGTCGGTACTGTCAGTTCCGGATGAACTTTTTGACAAGATAACGCTTCATCTCATGTTTGATGCCGAGAAGGCAACGATTAGAGAGGAGGATTACGTTAAGTTAAATGAAGTCATCGATCTGATCGAGACGTACGAAAATGCAGCTGTGGTTATTGAAGGGCACACAGATAATATCGGATCGAAAACATTTAACCATACGCTTTCCCACAAAAGGGCAGACGCTGTAAAGAATTATATTGTTGTCCATAGTGCCATAGCCGAATCGAGAATTAAAACTATTGGTTATGGGGAATCAAGGCCAATTACTTTAAACGAGACCGAAGCTGACCGGCTCTTGAACAGACGAGTAGAAATCTTGATAATACCAAAATGACACCTAAGGGGGGCGGCAATGACAGGATACCGCACCTTGCACACCTGCTGAAGATTTTTCTTTTATTCTTTAGTAAAATAACTTGACATCCAAATATTAATTAAGGGGGAGCCTGCAATGGACGATTTTGAGAAGCTGGGGAAATTTTATCTCGGTCGCGAATATGATCTCGTCAACAAAAAACAGGAAGCACTGCTTCTCTATGACTCTAAAGATCTGACAACTCATGCCGTTTGTGTTGGTATGACAGGTAGTGGAAAAACGGGCCTCTGTATAGGACTTCTTGAGGAGGCTGCTATTGACGGCATTCCTTCTCTTGTAATAGACCCCAAGGGTGATCTCTCAAACCTCCTTTTATCTTTCCCGGAGCTCAAGTCTTCGGACTTCCTTCCCTGGATTAATAAGGAAGACGCCCAAAAGAAAGATCTCACGCCTGAAGATTTTGCGCGCTATCAGGCGGAACTGTGGAAAAAGGGGCTTGCTGAATGGGGACAGGATGGTTCCCGTATCAGTCGATTGAAAGATGCAGCCGAATTCTGTATCTATACGCCCGGAAGCACAGCTGGGATTTCCGTCTCAATTCTCAAATCATTTGAATCTCCTCACGCAAGGGTACTCGAAGACAGTGACCTGCTTCGGGAACGAATCAATACCACGGTTACAAGCTTGCTGAATATGATAGGCGTAGAAGCGGATCCCATTCAAAGCCGTGAGCATATACTCCTTGCAACGATACTTGAATCTGCATGGAAGGAAGGCACAAACCTTGATCTTGGCAGTCTTATACAGAGCATACAGGAGCCACCAGTTAACCGGATAGGTGTTTTTGATATGGATTCTTTTTTTCCCTCAAAAGAGCGTTTTTCACTCGCAATGCAATTAAACAACCTTCTGGCTGCTCCGGGTTTTTCCGTATGGCTTGACGGAGAGCCTCTGGATATCGGTAACATGCTGTATACGGTTGAGGGTAAACCAAAGGTCTCTATTTTTTCGATTGCTCATCTCAATGACGCCGAAAGAATGTTCTTTGTATCCCTCCTGCTTACTCAGGTCCTGGGATGGATACGGACGCAGTCAGGGACGACCAGTCTCCGCGCGCTCCTGTATATGGACGAAATATTCGGGTATTTTCCTCCTGTTGCAAATCCGCCTTCGAAAGAGCCCCTTTTAACACTGCTTAAGCAGGCAAGGGCATTTGGACTGGGTATTGTTCTCGCAACGCAGAATCCTGTTGACCTGGACTATAAAGGGCTTTCAAACACTGGAACGTGGTTCATCGGCAGATTACAGACCGATCGGGATAAAGAGCGGGTACTGGATGGTCTGGAAGGAGCGGGAAGCAGTGCTGGTGGACGTTTTGACCGCCAGAAGATGGAGCAGACTCTTGCCGGCCTGGGGAAGAGGATTTTCCTGATGAACAATGTTCATGAAGATGAGCCGGTTATTTTTCAGACCCGGTGGGTTTTGTCTTACCTTCGTGGACCGCTCACCCGTGAGGAAATAAAGAGAATCATGAAGGGTGTCACCGTTTCTGATCAGCGGAAACCAGTTGAACAGGCGGCTATAGCAGTCCCGAAGAAAAAACGTGTAAGGGCTGCAAAAGGTTCTTCCCGGCCGGTATTGCCTCCGGAGATACCTCAGTATTTTATCCCTCTCCGGGGAACGTCTCCAGAGGATGCAGACGTTATCTATGAACCCATGCTCATGGGGATAGGCACCACCTATTTTGCGCATGCAAAAGACGGAATTGCGATACAGAAAACAAAGTCTCTGCTCGCTGAGTTTTCTGATTCGCGGGCCAGAATGAAATGGACTGATGCCGAGGAAATAAGCCTTTCAGAGGATGATCTTGAAAAATTTCCCGAGGATGAAGAAGCGTTGTTTGGAAAATTATCAAAAGGGGCCGGATTGAAAAAGAATTACTCCGCATGGGAAAAAGAATTTAAGGACTGGCTCTACCGAACAGAGAGACTGAAACTCCTGAAGAGTCCTCTGCTCAAAATAGTCTCTGAACCAGATGAATCAGAACGCGACTTCAGAATACGGCTGCAGACGGCTGCTCATGAAAAACGCGATATACTGGTTGAGCGGATCAAGAATAAATATGCCGCCAAAATAGCGCGGCTCGAAGAGCGGATTCGAAAAGCTCATGAGAAACTGGAAAGGGAAAAAGAACAGACCAGTCAGCAGAAATTACAGACTGCCATTTCTTTTGGTGCCACTGTTTTATCGGCACTTATGGGACGTAAAAAGGTGAGTCGCTCCTCATTGGGACGGGCAGCCACAACTGCAGGGCGTGCAGGACGTATTCTGAAAGAAAAGAAAGATGTTCAGATGGCGAAAGAAAAAATCCAGGAACTTGAGCAGAGACTTTCTGAATTGAGGGAGAGTCTTGTAGCTGAAGCAGAGGAAATTAAAACAGCGGTGGACCCGCTCACTGAAAAACTTGACACTATTACCATAAAACCAAAGAAAATGGATATTTCCATAGCACTTTTAGCACTGGTATGGGTGCCATACTGGAAAGATAAGAAAGGCGGCCTATTACCTTCTTATCGTTAATCCCCTGACTGGTAATACAGGGAACGGTGCATTATGATGGGTCGAATCGCACAACTGTTATAAGGAAAACTTCTGATGCAGCCGGGGGATATGGATATGTTTCGCTTTCTTTCTTGATCTAATCTCCTTTTTGAGCGCAGTGAGCCCATCATCTTCACCATGAACCAGAAACACGTGGTTGAGGTTCTTGTTATGGCTGAGCCAATCGATGAGAATATCTTTGTCCGCATGAGATGAAAATCCACCGATCGTGCTGACATGGGCCCGAACACGGTACGTCTCTCCGAAAATTCTGACCTTTCTTTTTCTGTCAACAATAGCGCGCCCAAGCGTTCCTGATGCCTGATACCCGACAAAAATAATCGATGATTCCTTTCTCCAGATATTATGCTTCAGGTGATGTTTTATCCGTCCTCCGGTACACATCCCTGACCCGGCAATGATTATGGACTGATTTTTGAGAAAATTGATCTGACGGGAATCTTCAGATGTTCTGGTAAATTCAAGGCCCGGAAAATCAAACGGGTCCCCTTTTGTGGCGAAAATCTGCTCGGTCTCTTTATCAAAAAGGTAGGGATGACGACGCATCACATCCGTAATTCTGATTGCCATCGGAGAATCAAGAAAGGCCCTGCACGGAGGCAGATCACCCTGATCATGAAACTCACGCAGAAAAAAGAGTAAATCCTGTGCCCTTTCAACAGCAAAAGACGGAATCAGGACATTGCCACCCCTGCGAAAGGTGTCGAGGATAGCCTGCTTCAGTTCCTCAACAGAAGCTGCGATACTCTTATGGCACCTGTTTCCATAGGTTCCTTCCACGATCAACACATCGGCTTTATCCGTTATAGTCGGGTCTTTAATTATTGGCTTATCTCTATTCCCAAGATCTCCGGAAAAGACAAGGGTCCCCAGTCCCTTGACCGAAATTTCAATGAAAGAAGACCCGAATATATGTCCAGAATCCCTGAAGGTTACCGATATCCGGTTATTCAGTTTGATTTCTTCACGATATCTGACGAACGTATTGAAGTACCGCAGAGCGTCAAGGACTTCAGCAGTCGTATAAAGCGGCTCTTCATGAGCCTGCCCCCTCCGTTGCTTTATTCTTTTCCAGTGCTCAAAGTCTTCTTCCTGTATTTTGGCTGAGTCCATGAGAATAATTTTTGCTATGTCAAAGGTTCCTGCGGTACAGATAATCTTTCCCTGAAATCCCCTTTTTACCAGTACAGGAATCCGGCCGCAATGATCGAGATGCCCGTGGGTAAGAAGGAGATAATCCACGGAAGCAGGGTCAAAGCCAAACGGTTCATGGTTCTTCTTCTCAATGTCCGTTCCTCCCTGGAAGAGACCGCAATCAACGAGTATGTTTAAGCCGCCAGTCTGCAAAAGATGGCAAGAACCGCTTACCGTTCCGACGCCCCCATGGAATGAAAGGTGCACAGACATGACGATATTATATCAGAAATAGTTTAAGCTAAATCAGTGCATACTAGAGGACAAAAGAGGAAATGTCTGAGATCGTCTTATTGAATGTCACTGAAATGGCGTAATCGGAGAGGCAATAGGAACAAGTATAATGAGAAAAAGATTACCGATTATATGAAAATCATTTCATATTGAGTCAAATAATTGCAATTATTTCTGGACAATGCAATATCATTATGTATAAAATCAATGGAGTAGAGAAATAAGATAAAGTAATACTTAATATTTATAATGGTATAAAATTTGCATTGTGATATAATAGAGACCAGCACATATATTTTTTCTGAGTCTTGTGAGATGAACAGCAGGAAATGCTGATGAACAGAATTCTTTTCTCGAAAAGGAGGTGCAGGTGAATGATAAGCACAAATAGTGGCATTAGACGGTTCCGGCGATACGACGTTGATCACATGAGTATGCAGGCCAAAGCCCTTATCAATACAGACGTTGAGCTTTCCAATATAAGCACAACCGGTGCCTGCATAACAACATATGAACGGTTGCAGCCCGGAGGAAGACACCTTATCGAGCTGAAGGCACAAAAGGCTCCCCTTTTACTGAGGTGCAAAATGATATGGAGAAATCCGAGCGTAACCGTAAAGGATTCATACAGAACGATTCTTCCGTCCTTTAAAGCGGGTCTAGTGTTTAAGGATCTATCATCGGACAAGCTTATCCAGCTAAAGGATTATATCAGACTGTCCGGCATTCCTGACGTTAAACGAGCGAGCAGTAAATATAAGGCAAGTGCGTTACGATTTAATGTTCAGTCAATAGAAAATGCGGTCTTATATTATCCGAGTAAATCAACGGTGAAAACGATTAGTTTTGGGGGAATGTGTATCCAGACGCAACATGAGCTTATACCGGAAAAGAGATTGACAATGACACTCTTGTTGCCAGGGGAGGTTCTTCCCAGTAGGTTTCAGGGAAGAGTAACATCAATTATTCCGGCTGGTAATCCGGGAGAACAACTCTACAATACTGGTATTGAATTTCTCAATATGAAGGATCGGGATAAGGTACGTCTGGGCAAATTAATGCATCATATATAAATTATTTGAACGTATCAATTGTACCTGGCGCTGCCGGGAATATTAAAAGGAATATTTGTCCGGGGGTCTCCGCTCAGGTATAAAAACGTGTTCTTTCTTTCCTTCATTCCAGTCTGAGGAAACATACAGACCACAATAACAGCTGCCGTATTCTTTTACATCAGGCTCTCTATAAACGCAGGGACAGATAATGTCTTTGTCCTGTTCACGATTACCGGAAGCG
Source organism: Nitrospiraceae bacterium (assembly GCA_020347665.1). Classification (GTDB taxonomy): domain Bacteria; phylum Nitrospirota; class Thermodesulfovibrionia; order Thermodesulfovibrionales; family UBA6898. Next base: position 1,698,898 of record CP070737.1, on the reverse strand, counting down.
AGTCTGCAGGGACAGGACATATATCCGTAGCGCTTCTTATTCAGGAGAAGGCCGTCAAGAAGTTCATGGACTGTTTTTGTATCATTGTTGAAGAAGTATCCTTTCGGTTCCTGAACGCTCCTGAGGATCTCATAGAGTTTGTCTCTATCATTCATAGTCCGAGAGCTTCCCTTATCTCTGCTTCCCTGAATCCGACAATTACTCTGTCACCGATAATAATCGTAGGAAACGTGCACCGTACATTAAGCTTTTTTACTTCCTCAATGACGGTATCGCGTTCTTCTCCGGTCAGCAGATCAACATCCTGAAATTCATACCTGATCTTGCATTCGTCCAGAAACTGCTTGGTCGATCTGCAGTGACCGCACGTGCTTAAGGTGTAAAGTCTTATCGGTGCCTTCATACAAATTCCCCGTTTCCGTGACATAGTACCATAAGTTATATATTTACGCAATTGAGTTTGGTCATGTTTCATCATACGATAACCAGTTGATAACAAAAGACATCTGGGTACGTGTGGAGTTGAGAAAATGGAAAAAAGATTGATGTCCATTAAGAAAACGCTATGATTTATCTGACTGCAAGAAGATTTACCTGAATCAAGGAAATAATCACTAAACAAGGTGAATATTGGCCAGTTTTGATTTTATCTTGATTTTTATGTGACAAAGCAATACTATGAACACAGAGGAGTTTTCAGCTTGTTTAACTGAAATGAATGGTAACCATTCCTCCTGCTTGGTATGAGATATGAATAACATTGATAGTGAAATCAGTCGCCTAGAAGCCTTTGCTGCTAAGAATCCGGCAGATCCCCACATTATTAACAGAATCGGCTATTTATATTATCAGAAAGGCGACACCGGAAAGGCCATAGAGTGTTGTAAAGATTCCATGCTGCTGTTTCTAAAGAATGGACAGACTGAACAGGCTGTGACACTATTCAAGGAGGCTGCTCTTGGGGGGTTTTTCGATTTCAGGGCGACCGCAGAACTCGCTGACTACCTTTACAAAAAAGGACGAAATCAGGATGCAATCGATGTCTGTCTAACACTTGCTAAAAAAAATCTCGGTACAAATGAATGGGAAGCAGAAAAATTTTTCGAAAAGATTATTGAGTTTGATCCCAGAAACAAAATTGCCCTTGCATATCTCAGAAATACCGGAGGAGATCGCAGGGATCAGCAGTCGAGGCCGCGGGCTGAGGCAGAGCGGCTTCATCAGGAGACAGAGCAGGAGCTGATGGAAGAGGCTGCAAAGCTTCGTGCTGAAATAGCTGAGAGGGAAGAGACTCTGGAGAAGGCACGGGAGGCCCATACGAAGCAGGAGGAGGAGCTGAACGAAAGGCTTGC
>CP070737.1:1685032-1697446 GCA_020347665.1 Nitrospiraceae bacterium | reverse complement strand
TGGCGATAAGCAAAAAGATCATAGAAGATCACGGGGGAAGCATATCTGTTAAAAGCGAACCCGGCAAAGGCACAGAGTTTCGTATAAAGGTGCCTTCTTTTTATCTCATAGAGAAGAGAACAAAGCATGGAACTGTTAGCGCTTCTAAGTGACCGGGAAAACGTAATCACGGCAGTCAAGAACGCCCTGAAGACATATACTGTCTATCCGGTCAAAAGTCTTCCGCAGCTTGAAGAGTTGCTCGGCAATGTCCCTACCGGCCTTCTCATGCTGGATGGCTTTCTTGCCAAGCCAAGCCAGGTGGAGACACTCATGTCAGCAAAAAAGCGAAAAGTGCTCCTGCTGGTCGAAGATGAATACGACTTCAATAAGTTATCAAACTTTCCTGAAACAGTGCAGGTTAAGGACATATTCAGAGAACTGCAGAGAACCGTTGACAGGATGCTCGAAAGTGTAAAGCTGAAAGATGAAATATCAATTCTCCACAAGAGCCGTGGAAGACAGGTGGAGAATCTGAATACCGTTACCCTCCCACAGATTATCGACGCTCCCGGAAAAAGGCTCGTGCATGAGCAGGTATTACTCAATTTTGCAAAAACGCTCACCGTCAATTTCAATCTGAAGAAACTGTTAGACCATTTTATGGATTCCGTCATGGAGATTATCAGGTCAAACAAGATGTCTATTCTGCTCAGGGAAAAAAATGCCTTCAGAATAAAGTCTCATATCGGTATGGATCCTTACTTTGCCGAAAACCTGAAGCTGACCAGTGAAAGTTCCTTGATTAAATGGCTGAGCGGTCATGGACGAATATTGTGCCGGTCGCAGAATACCAAGGATCAGCTTTCAGCGAGCCTGGTTAAAGAAATGGAACTGCTCCAGAGCTTCTGTTCGTTCCCGATGATATACAAGGGAAAACTGATCGGCGTTTTTAATATAGACAGCAAGATTACCGGTGACCCGTTTTACAAGGAGGAACTGGAGGTAATCTTCATTTTGTGCAATTATCTGTCCGCCACGATCAAGGACATTGATTATTATCACCAGATACAGTATCAGAAGGAGTTTACCAGGAACATCCTCGCCAACATGAGCAGCGGCGTGATCACCATCAATACCGAAGAACGCGTAAGCATCTTTAACCAGAAGGCGTCTGAGATGTTGAACCTGGAGGCCGTTGACGTTATCGGGAGTGATTTGAGACGGCTCCCTTCCCCGCTCGGCGACATACTGTATGAAACAATGGTTGAAGGGAAGGTATTTAGAAGACATGAAACCCTGATTAAACCGGGGAATATCCCTATCGGGGTAAGCAGTCACCGCATCCTCAGTGAGGATGACAACGCCATAGGTGCTGTCATAGTCTTTACCGACCTGTCTGACCTCAAGAAACTTGAAGAAGAAAAGAGAAAAGCAGATAATCTTGAGGCAATGAATAATCTGATCGGCAAGATTGCTCATGAAATAAAAAATCCGCTCACCTCAATACAGACCTTCACACAGCTGCTCGAGGACAAATATAAGGATGAGGAATTCAGGAAATTCTTCACGGTAACGGTCATGCAATCAGTACAGCAGCTCAATAATCTTATAGACAAGCTGGTAATCTTTTCGAGTCCGATTGATTATCGTTCGGACGTGTACAGTATCAATGATGTTATTGATGACATCATTAAATATGTCTCGAAAGATTTGCCCGCAGGTATTCAGTTAAAGAAAGAAGTCCTTGATAAGGATGCTTATGTGACTATCGACAAGAATTTTTTCATCAAGGCGCTCTATTACCTTATACTGACATCTGCTGAAAAATTATCAAATGACGATTCAATCCTTTTGCAGATAAATCAGGACTTAAAAAAACAGGACAGCGTTGAAATCGCGGTCAAATTTATTGGAGAACCACTTTCAGACGAAGAGCGGGAAATGCTTCTGAGACCGCTGCTTGATATTGATGCATTCGGGATAGAACTGAACGTGCCCATAAGTCATAAAATAATCGAGGATCTTCATGGAACACTCTCGATTACCAGCAGTAAAGAAGGAAACGCACTGGTGATTACCCTGCCGACCACCAAAAAGTCAGGCACATCAATGAAAGACGGACATTCGCATGGATAGCAAAGAAGTTATCTTGATTATTGATGATGAACTTGGACCTCGAGAAGCAATGAGGATGGTTCTGAAAGATGATTATACTGTATTGACTGCATCAAGTGGCAAAGAAGGTCTTGAGTATCTGTCAAAGAATCATGTACACCTTGTGATTCTGGACATAAAAATGCCTGACATGGATGGAATTTCAGCCCTGCAGGAGATCAAGAAAAATAATCGTGACACTGAAGTAGTAATGGTTACGGCATACGCAAGCCTTGATACTGCTCGAAGTGCGCTCCGATTCGGAGCCCATGATTATCTTATCAAGCCGTTTGATAAAGACGATGTGCTCGACGTAGTAAAAAGCGGGCTCATCAAACGGGCCAACTCTGAGAAATCCAGGACCGAAATCCAGCAACTCCGCAAGACAAAAGAATATCTTGAAGAAGAGGTTGAAAACGCAAAGCGCAATTTTATGACTTGTTATGATGGAGCCATCAAGGCCCTTATCCAGGCCATAGATGCAAAAGACCGTTATACATATAAACATTCTGAACATGTGGCACAACTTTCAAAGGCCATTGCCGGATCCTTAGGATTATCAGATGCCATGATCACGAAAATTGAGCAGGCTGCCCTGATCCATGATATCGGAAAAATCGGGGTCGACGAGCTGATATTGCGAAAAGAAGGCAAACTGACGTTAATGGAATTCGATGAAATGAAAAAGCATACGGTAATTGGTAACCGCATAGTAAATTCCGTCCCGTTTATGGAAGGGACCATAGAGGTCGTCCTCTATCATCATGAGCGCTTTGATGGATCAGGATACCCGGAAGGGTTGAAGGGAAGTGAAATCCCCCTGCACGTTCGCATCGTTTCAGTAGCAGATGCGATTAATGCGATGAATATTGATCGCCATTATCGAAAAGCGCTCAGCGGTGATTTCATTATTAAAGAGCTCAGAGAAAACGCCGGCACGCAATTTGACCCTGAAATTATAGCTCCCTTTTTAAAAGGTCATATCCCGTTGACTGACATTTAAGGTTTCGTTTCTTGATGCATTATGATACTTCTCGGCATTGATACGTCCTGTGATGATACGTCTGCTTCCGTAGTTAAAGATCGGACACAGATATTATCAAATATTGTTTCCAGTCAGACGGATATCCATGCTAAATTCGGCGGAATCGTCCCGGAACTCGCTTCACGAAGACATATTGAAATGATCGTTCCCATTGTGAACGAGGCCATGCAGCAGGCCGCTGTGTCATTTTCAGACCTTGCTGCTGTAGCAGTGTGTCATGGTCCCGGTCTTATCGGATCTCTCCTCGTTGGCTGTTCCTTTGCAAAGGCGGTTTGTTTCTCACAGGACGTACCGTTAGTTGGAGTAAATCATTTGGAAGGACATATTCTTTCTTTATTTCTGGAAGAGAAGCGTCCCGAGTTTCCCTTTCTGTCACTTATTGTTTCAGGAGGACATACCTCCCTGTATATTGCAGAGGGATACGGAAAGTATACGGAGCTCGGCAGAACACGCGATGACGCAGCCGGTGAGGCATTCGATAAGGTCTCGAAACTGCTTGGTCTTGAGTATCCCGGAGGGCCGGTTATAGACCGCCTTGCCCGTGAAGGCAATCCGCAGGCCATACGCTTTCCGAGAGCATATCTGCCCGAGAGTTTTGATTTCAGTTTTAGCGGTCTTAAAACAGCAGTGCTTAATCATCGTATGAAACATGGCATGAACCCAGCACATATTCCGGATATAGCAGCATCATTTCAGTCCGCAGTAGTTGATGTGCTCGTAAGAAAATCAGAGTGGGCAATAAAGAAGAAAGGAATAAAACGCCTCACGCTTTCAGGAGGGGTGTCAGCAAACAGCCTGCTGAGAATGAAGATGCGGGAGATGGGCAAAGACAGAGGGGTCGAAGTATATATTCCATCAAAAGAACTCTGCACTGACAACGCCGCCATGATAGCCGCTGCGGGCTACCACCACGCAATTGAGAAGGATTTTGCTCATCTCGATCTCAATCCAAGGGCATATTTGCCACTATAATATTATTAATTAAATCAATGAGTTATACTATTTACCTCTAGCAGTGCTTTATTATTAAGACGTGTCCGTTCTATGGGTGCACGGAAATGCAGTCAGTTCTTCTTTCTGATCATCTGCAGGACGAAGAGCAGAATCCCGATCGTCAGGGAGGCATCTGCAACATTAAAGGCAGGCCAGTGATAGCGGCTAATATGGACATCAATAAAGTCTGTAACAGACCCGAACAGAAGCCGGTCAGTCAGATTGCCAACAGCCCCTCCTGCCAGAAGAGAAAAGATCCCATAATGTTCTTTATTCGTTACAATTACCCATATCATAAAGACAATGGCGATAATTGAGATCACAATAAAAAAGGTGTTACCAAGGCCACGGAACATACCGAATGCCGCGCCTTTGTTCTGAACATGCACCAGATTCAGCAGCGGGAATATCGTAATCGTTTCAAACGGGGCAAGAGAGACGCGTATCAGGTATTTTGTGGTCTGGTCAAGAATCACGACAAGCGCGATGATGAGGAGAGCATAGAGAATATGTTTACTACGCGATGGCATTGTTGCATCTCTTACAGATTTCGGGCGTCTCTTTCAGAGTGCCGACACTCCTGCACCAGTTCCAGCATCTCTGACATTTACTGCCTGATGCCTTTTCTACAGTAACAGCAAGGCCTTCGATTTCAGTACTCCTGTACGCCCCGTCGCTGATGCTATCTGTCAACTCCGCCTCGGATACGATAAAAAAGGTCTGAAGAAAATCTCTATAATCATTCAGAAGCTTTCTTAATGCCTCCGGAGCGGTAACCAGCACTTTCGCCTCCAGGGAATTCCCGATATACTTCTCTGCCCTCTTTAATTCAAGAGCCTTGTTGACTTCATCCCGTATTTTGAGCAGGTCTTTCCAGCGTTCTTCAAGAATGTCGTCCATAAACTGGTCATCTACTTCCGGAAAGTCAGATAAAAAAACAGATGCATGAATTTCAGATTTCGACTGAACCATCTGGGCCATCTGTTTTTTATGCAGTGACGAGTGTTTCCATACTTCTTCTGCAGTAAAGGAGAGGATAGGCGCCATCAGCCGTACAAGCACTGACAACGTCTCAGAGAGCACCCATTGACCCGCCCTGCGTTCAGGTGAATTGGAACGCTCCGTATAAAGCCGGTCTTTCAGCACATCAAGATAAAACGAGCTCATATCAACGACACAAAAATAGTGTAAAGAGTGAAAAACTTCGTGAAAGGCGAAATGCTCATAGGCCTTTGTAACCTTCCGGATCAGCGTATGAAGCCTGCTCATGGCCCACCGGTCAACCTCCTGCAGGTTCCCGCTATAGTCTCCATAGTCAAAATCAGCCAGATTGCCCAGTAAAAATCTGCATGTATTTCTGATCTTCCGGTACGCATCTGTAAGTCGGCTTAAGATCTCTTTCGATATCCGTATGTCGTCACGGTAATCTTCTGATGACACCCAGATACGGAGGATTTCAGCACCATGGGATTTTATAATCTCCTGGGGAGCGATAACATTACCAAGGGATTTTGACATTTTCTTGCCTGACCCGTCGACCACAAAACCATGCGTCAGAACTGGTCTGTACGGCGCCTTGCCTGTTGCGCCTACGGACGCGAGCAGTGAACTCTGGAACCACCCCCGGTGCTGATCGCTGCCTTCAAGATACAGATCCGCAGGCCACTGGAGTCTGTCATCATTCCTGACAACTGCAGCGTGACTCACACCCGAATCAAACCATACATCGAGAATATCCGTTTCCTTCACAAAATCAGACCGTTCACATTTCTTACAGCGGTACTGTGCAGGCAGGAGTTCCTCTTCCCGCTTTGCGAACCAGATATCCGCCCCATGCTGTTTAACAAGATCTTCTATTGAATCAAGCACATATTCTTCATCAGCGTATTCCCCGCACTTGTTACACCGAATTAAGGTTATAGGAACGCCCCAGCTTCTTTGTCTCGATATGCACCAGTCGGGTCTGTTCGTTACCATACCGAAAATCCGCTCTCTCCCCCAGTGCGGAACCCACTGCACGTGATTAATCTCATCCAGACAGTTTTTTCGCAACGTCTCGTGTTCCATGGAGATAAACCACTGCTCGGTCGCCCTGAATATAACCGGTTTCTTGCACCGCCAGCAGTGCGGGTAGGAATGCAGAACCTTTTCTTCTTGTATTAATGCATTTTTTTGCTTCAGAATCTCAATAATAGATGCATTGGCCTTAAATACAAACTGCCCTTCAAGCCCTGCAGCGTCGCTGGTGAATATGCCCCTGTCATCCACAGGAGCGTAAATATCCAGACCGTGCTGCAATCCAACCTGATAGTCGTCTTCTCCATGACCGGGCGCGATATGGACAATGCCCGTACCGTCTTCAAGAGATACAAACGCTCCGGGGACAACAACAGATTTTCTGTCAAGAAAAGGATGATCAGCAAGCATGCCTTTCAGATCACTGCCTTTCTTCTTTGCGAGAATAGTTCCGTTAATACCAACCGTCTCTTTAAGAGCATTCAGCCTTCCCTCAGCGATAACATAGACTTCACCTCCCTGCTCAACAGCAGCATATTCAAAATCCGGGTGAACAGCAAGAGCCAGATTTGCCGGTAATGTCCACGGAGTTGTCGTCCAGATGACTACAAACATATCTCTGGACGCGAGATCAGGAAAGAAGTGTGCCACTGTTTCTCTATCTAACGGGAATTTCACGTATATAGACGGCGATTCCTTATCATCATATTCGACTTCTGCTTCTGCCAGCGCTGTGACACAGGAGGGACACCAGTGAACCGGCTTCTTTCCCCTGTAGACATATCTGTTTTTATAAAAGGTATTGAATTCCCGAACTATAGATGCTTCATAATCATATGACATCGTAAGATAGGGATTTTCCCAGTCACCCAGTACGCCGAGTCTTTTAAATTCCTCTTTCTGAATATGGACAAACTTGGCTGCATACTCTTTACAGAGCCTTCTTTTCTCAACTATCTCCATACTCTCTTTTTTACTGCCGAGATTCTTGTCAACCTGGGTTTCAATAGGAAGCCCGTGACAGTCCCATCCGGGCACATATGGTGAATAGAAACCCTTCATGGATTTATACTTCACGATAATATCCTTCAATATCTTATTCAGTGCATGACCCATGTGGATATGGCCGTTTGCATACGGCGGTCCGTCATGAAGGATGTAGTGCCCTGAGCTCTTTTTCTCTTTTCTGCGTTGCATCGTGACATAAACAGCAGTCTCTGCCCAGAACTGCAGCATCTCTGGCTCGCGCTGGGAAAGATTCGCTTTCATGGGAAATGCTGTTTTCGGTAAATTTAGTGTATCTTTATAATCGTTAGCCATAACTAGCAAACATACCACCCTGTTGTTTTTAAAGTCAAGCCGCTCTGGTTATACATGGATAACTGTCAGATCTGAAAACCACAGGTAATACAAGGGATTACACTGAAGAACCGGGCTCACTCGATGAATCTATAGAGGATCAGTTTCTTCAGCATTTTTTTTCTGCGGGTTTATGATCCAGATATTTCCGAATTCCTTTTCCTGATAGACTCTCGCCAGTCCAAGTCTCAAAATTTCGAGCAGGGCGAGAAAGGTGACGATCAACTGCTGTTTCGTCACATCTGATTTAAAGAGATCCTCAAAACGGATACTATCCTGATTTTCGATACTTTCAATGATAAGTGAAATCTTGTCCTTAATAGTGAGTGCTTCTCGTGTGATAGTTATAACTTGTTCCGGAACAGTATCGAGGATTTTCTTGAACGCACCGAGCAGATCAAATATATTCATATCAAAGAGAGAAAGAGCAGCGGGCTCACTGCTTTCATCATCAGGCAGTTCCTCTCTCACAAATATGTTCTGCCATTCCGCCTCACGCTCTCTCAATATGGAGGCTCCGTCTTTATAGGTCTGATATTCAATCAGTCTGTGCACCAGTTCCAGTCGCGGATCCTCTGTCTGATCCTCGGCTGCCTCTTCATCCGGAGGGAGAAGGACTCTCGATTTTATATAGATAAGCGTCGCGGCCATGACAAGAAATTCCCCGGCAATTTCGAGATCAAGTTCCTTCATTATTTTGATATATTCAAGATACTGGTGTGTTATAAAAGCAATGGGGATATCATAAATATCTATCTTGTTGTCCCTTATCAGATGAAGGAGCAGATCCAGGGGACCTTCGAACGCAGGGAGTTTTATTTTATATATATCTTCCATGGAACACGAGAGCGGCACTGCTTGGTATATATTCTACCAGATAGTAAAACATTAACTCCACGCAATATGCAGAGCCGTCCGTCAACATATACGCAAAACTTGAAAGAATTCTCTCGCACACCCTTCTCATTTTAGATTGCTGATTTCGGATTGCGATTATCGTGAGACGTTTATTGCGTTTAGCGTAATCCCGTAAACTTACGCCACGGGACTAATGCGTAGAGCGTAAAACGCATTCCAAAATCGTAAAGCGTGTCATTCTCCAGCTCAAAAAATGTCATTCCCGGCTGAGACCGGGAATCCAGTTCCTTAGTGTTTGTCATTGCGAGCGTCGCGAAGCAATCTCATTTAATGCGCTGTGCACTTTCCACTATTTACATTAAACGATAAAGCATTGTATTCTAGGATCATTATGAAACACGCGGTAGTCCTTATAGCAGTAATATGCGTGCTGCTCAATCACGGGAAAGCCGTATCTGAAATCTCACAGCACTTTGATCATAATGGCAGGTCAATCCCTCACAGCAGAACGTCTTCCCCGGATCGCAGTTCACAGGTTCAGCGATATTCCCTGCCCGAAGGAGTTGAACTGCACAATGATGTGACGTATGAATTTTACCCTGTCTTCGGAAAAACGTTCGCTGAAATAGTCAGCTATATCAATGAAAACGGGCCAATCAACAAGAAGGACAGAAAGCGTTATCCTTCTCGATCAGAATGGACTATTGGATGGTCGTATGAGTTTGAACATACGTATATCGTGGAAGAAGATGCCGGTGTGGTGCATGTCGCTATTGAGCTTTACAATATATCTACCATTCATAACATAACGATAACCCTTCCAACCCTCATTGATACGTCTCCGTTCAATCCCATAGAGCGCAATCTCTGGAAGAATTTCTTTATGCGAGCTCTCGACTATGAACACGCTGTCGTAAACATTCTGAAAGACCCGGCAGCTAAAAGCGAACTGTCGATTCAATTTAGTGATATCAATTATTACACACTGACATCCAGCAGTGGAATGGATACTGAAAAAGAGGTCCGTCAACTGATCGAGCAGGACACCATGAAGATAGGGCGGGAATGGGTTAACGGATTGATAAAGAAAATTGCAAGCCGTAAAAGACAACCAGACGAGGAAAAACCTTAAAAAAAGATTTCATATAGTGCAGTATGGTCAAACATTTCCTCATAAAGATTCATTCTTTCATAAATTCAAGCAGATCATTATGAATCGCCTTTGCGGCAGTTCTACCAGCTCCCATGGCCGAGATGACCGTAGCAGAGCCGGTTACAATATCACCACCTGCATAGACCCATTTTCTGCTCGTACGTCCGGTAGCCTCATCAATAACAATATAGCCCCGTTTATTCAAGGCAATATCCCCGCTGCTCTTCAGTAAAAGCTGATTCGCCTCAGTCCCGAGCGCCATAATCACAACGTCGACAGGAATCTGAAATTGAGTGCCGGCAATTTCACAAACACTTTTCCTTCCTGATTCATCGCATTCACCCAGTTCCATGCGTATACATTCAATCTTTTCTACCCAACCGTTACTACCAATAAGTCTTACCGGGTTGATCAGAAACTCGAAACGCACACCCTCTTGTCGGGCGTGATCAATCTCTTCTTCCCGTGCCGGCATTTCCGTTTCTGATCTCCGGTAGAGAATCATTGCTTTTTCAGCACCCAACCGGAGCGCAACTCTGACAGAGTCAAGAGCGACATTCCCCCCACCGATAACCGCAACGCGTTTACCTGTGATTACCGGAGTATCAAATTCAGGGCTATTATACGCCCGCATCAGATTTGTACGGGTTAAAAATTCATTCGCGGAATAAATTCCGTTCAGGTGTTCGCCTTCGATACCGGGAAATGTGGGTACTCCTGCGCCGGTGGCGATAAAGCAGGCATCGAAATCCTGCATAAGCTCATCAAGCGAAATAAGTTTTCCAATCACAGCATTTGTGACAATTTCAACGCCCATCCGTCTTAAGAGTGCTATTTCACAGGTTACAATATCCTTTGGCAGTCGAAATTCCGGTATGCCGTAAAAGAGGACTCCCCCTGCTTCGTGAAGTGCCTCATAGATGGTAACCTCATGACCCAGCTTCGCAAGATCATAGGCACAGGTGAGCCCTGCCGGCCCGCTTCCCACAATTGCTACCCTCTTCCCGGTTGATGACGGCAGCTCCGGGGTAGTCAATTGACATGCGGTTCCCTGCCAGTCAGCCGCGAACCGCTCAAGGCGCCCGATACTGACTGGTTCATGCTTCTTACCGAGAAGGCAGTTCTTTTCGCACTGATCTTCCTGCGGGCAGACTCTTCCACACACAGCAGGCAAGAGGTTTTTGTCCTGGATCAACTCTATCGCCTTCTGGATATCACCATCATGTATTGCCTTGATAAACTGAGGAATTGGAACATTTACCGGGCACCCATCAACGCACTTCGGATCCTTACACTGCAGACACCGCTCTGCCTCCTGCAGGGCCATCTCAAGCGAATAACCAAGAGCAACCTCTTCAAAATTGTCTTTCCGCTGAGACGGATCCTGCTCAGGCATGGGTGTTTTCCGTGGAATTATCTTTGGTTTCTTTTTATTTTTTTCCGTTTTCATGATTCGTAATGTATCATTCGCTGGAGTTGTGCCATGGCGTTATCGTGTAATCATCATCCTCATATATTTACCAGTTCAACACAAGCCTTTCTGCCGGCAGGCAGAATCGATCGTAAGAATCCAGAAATACATTCAGAAAGTGGAACTTTGTGCTACATGTATGTCATATATGTAATTTGTGCTCCGCATCGTTTACTCGCATAACATATTCGTGTGCTTCTGTTTCCATCGTTCAAAAGAGAGTTTTTCGTGGTTCACATATTTCTTCTGGCGGTTCATCAGATTATCCCAGTCAACCTGATGCCCGTCAAATTCCGGTCCATCGACACAGGCAAACCGTGTTTCACCGCCTATAAGCACCCTGCAGCCTCCGCACATGCCTGTTCCGTCCACCATAATAGGATTCAGGCTGACAATGGTCTTAACATCAAACGGTTCAGTGGTCTGAGACACATTCTGCATCATAATCGCAGGACCAACTGACAAAACCAGATCTACTCCTCCCTTTTCAAGCTCCTTCTGCAACGCTTCTGTTACAAAACCTTTGATTCCCCTGCTTCCGTCATCTGTCGTAATAATGACGCGATCGCAGACCCGGTTAAATTCATTCTCGTATATCAAAAGGTCTTTGCTTCGCGCTCCCATGATGATCACGACGTCATTCCCGGCATCCTTGAATGCGTGTGCGATCGGATAAAGAGGTGCCACTCCGAATCCACCGCCGACAAGTACAACCTTTCCAACAGTATGAATGTGGGTTGGTTGGCCTAATGGTCCGCAGAGATCGAGAATCTCATTTCCTTGCTTCATCATCGACATCTCGGTCGTTGTTTTGCCTACAGCCATAACGATCAGGCTGATTGTGCCTTCTTCAGGATTAATATCTGCCAGGGAAAGAGGAATTCTCTCTCCGTTTTCATGGAGACGGATGATGACAAACTGACCAGGCTTTGCCTTTCGTGATATTAACGGGGCTTCAAGCCTGTAGTAAAACACATCAGGCTCCCGTATAAGCCTTTTTTCAAGAATTTTAGCCATTTTTTATTTTACCTGTTTTTATACTTTTATTGTTTCCGCGATGATGCAGTTTTTAAAATCTTTAGTAATTTCATATAATTATGTATGACAATTTTATTCTTACAGGTCCGTCTACCGAGAGATTCAGATGGTTAAGACTCATAGCAGGCGATTCACGGTTTTGCTTCTCGTCTCATTAGTGATCTTCCTTTTTCTGGCCGGTTTGAAAGCATACCACGGTCTGCCGGTATATCCGGTTACAATCATGAACACCTATCCTCATGACCCTGATGCATTTACGCAGGGTTTGGTATTTAAAGACGGTTTTCTCTATGAAGGAACAGGACTAAACGGAAAATCTTCGCTCCGCAAAGTTGACCTCAGGAC
>CP070737.1:1643260-1684932 GCA_020347665.1 Nitrospiraceae bacterium | reverse complement strand
ACCGAAGAGGCGAAACAGAAAACAAAGAAAATTTCCATTAAGTAACACTGGAACAGCTCCCTCCCCGGAATATTAGGGGGAGGGAGCTGTGCTGCCGCCTCTGATGATTCATGTGTGATGCCCCAAAGACAGTGTTCTTATATATTGTGCTCATTCATTCCATACTGTCAATGCTCAGAAGGCTTGAAAAAATGACAGACTTAAAGGATGATATAATAGAGTCGATAAAGGGTAAGGAACATAGAACATGGCTGAAGAGCTGCTGCAGCGTATAATCTTTAATAATCCTCTCAGGGCCTATCTCATAGCCCTGACAATCTTTATTAGTGGCATTATTGTTTTACGGATATTTAGAACCATCATATTGCGTCGTTTGAAAAACTGGGCAGAGACGACAGCACATACTCTAGATGATTTACTCGTCAGCCTCATTGAAAAAAAGGTTCTGCCAATATGTTATGTCGGATTTTTTTATTTGTCGGTCCGCTCTTTAACGGTAAATCCCACGGTATACAGAATAATCGAAATTGCCGTTCTCGTTGTCCTGACGATACTTGTTGTACGCCTGGTACTGACCCTGATCAGGTATGGATTCGAGAATTATTGGTTTAAAAGAGAAACTGATTCATCCCGGAGACTGGGGCAGAAAGTGCTTCTCACATCAGTAAGGGTCATTTTATGGACCGTCGCTATTATCATTCTCCTGGACAATCTTGGCGTTAAGATCTCGGCCCTTATCGCTGGCCTGGGCATCAGTGGTATTGTCATAGGATTTGCACTGCAGGCGATCTTAAAAGATCTTTTTAACTATTTTGTAATTTTCTTTGACCGACCATTTGAAATCGGCGATTTTATAATTGTCGGAGACCTGATGGGAACCGTTGAGCATGTTGGATTGAAAACCACACGTGTTACCAGCCTGGGAGGAGAGCAGCTTGTATTCTCGAACACGGATCTTACTGACTCACGCATTCGCAACTATAAAAAGATGCAGAAAAGACGAGTTGTGTTTAGCCTGGGCGTTACCTATGACACTGATAGCCAGCAGTTAAAAGAAATACCAGAAATCATCACAAAGATAATCGATGGAATAGAGAATACCAGATTTGATCGGGCACATTTTTTTTCCTATGGAGACTTCAGCCTTATCTTTGAGATTGTTTATTACGTGATGAGCAATAATTATAATAAATACATGACTATACAACAGGAAATAAATTTCAGGATAAAGGAAGAATTTGATAAACGGGGGATTGAATTTGCTTATCCAACACAGACGCTCTATCTGAACAAAACACCAGACAGCTAAAAAAGATAGGTCTGGACAATAAGAAACACACTAAGGCTTAGAGATCCCTTTTGACATAGAGAAAAGAATATTAAAAAATCCCGGTGTCACTTTGATGGTAGTTAATAATAAACTAAACGTTTGAGCAAATCCGGCAAGCTGGATTTGCTTCTGGCAGTGAACTGGAAGCTCTGTAAGGTAAGCAGATAAATTTCATTTAAAAGTCTTTATGAATCTGTTAAGATTGCAAGAGGTAATGCTATATCCTGGGAATGATACAGGAGGATAAAGTTTATGGAAAACAGAAAACACAACAGGATCATAGTAGAAGGAATGGATCTCAAAGCCAAGACCGTTCTTGCAAAGGAAGTAGAAGTTCTCAATATGAGCAGGAGTGGAGTTGCTCTTATGTGTACAAGAAGATTGAATATGGGTGGAAGCTATACCTTACGGTTTCCGTTTAAGAGGCGGATTGTATCAATTACCGGGGTCGTAAAGTGGATTAAACTGATCGGCAGCACGACGAACTCACGAGGTGCGATTATTCCTGAATATTCAGCAGGGTTGGCTTTTAAAGAAGGATTATCACGTGATGCTCTGGAACTGATGGAAAATATTGAGAAGAGCCAGCAATACCAGGAAGAAAGACGAAAAGGTATTCGTTTTACTATATCAGCGCATGAAAAGGCATTGCTTAATCTTGTGCAAATACATTCTGTCAAGACAATTAGTATGAACGGTATACTGATAGAAACGCTTCAGGAACTTCCATTAAACACAACGTTTTCAATATCACTAACTCTGCCTGAAGATAAAAACCCTATTCAGTGTAAAGGAAGAATAGCCAGCTGTAAAAAAACTCCCGAAAAAAAAGAGATATCATATGATATCGGAATAGAACTGCTTGATCTTTCGAAAGACAATACCACACAGCTGAGAAATTTCATTGATGATATGAAAAGATTTAGTGACGTACGTGAACTGGGATAGACTGCTTTTTTCGCTGGCTCGTGTTACGTGATATGTAATCTCATAGCATAAACACGATTCTTTACCGGAAACAGTATCAGCAGATAATACAGCGTCGATAAATCAGGTCTGGCAGCAAAACCCATAACACACCATGGAATGACGAGACGAGTCTTATCGGTGTCCAGTTCGAGAGATTGTAAACAGGAAGCAGACCGTTTCAGACATTCTTCAGTATCTCAAGCCCTTCTTTTGTCTTTTTGTGTCCAGGACTGCGCTTGATCGCCTTCTCAAAATAACCCTTTGCCCGCAAAGGAAATTTCAGTTTCAGGTAAACGTGCCCGAGCTTTGCCAATATATCAGTATCGTGGGGCTTGAGATCAAGCGCTCTATTCAATGCCTTGACAGCATCGCGCAGTTTTTCGATCTCTGCAAGGGACAACCATAATAATGAAACCCTGCAACTGATCTATCAAAGTATATGGCCATCGCGCAAAGATGTGCTGCATCCTTATAATTCTTCTTCCTGAACTCATCTTTTCCTTCGTTATATTTTGAAACTGCCAGTTCATAGTACTCTGCAACTCGTGACTGATTCAGATGAAGACATCTGTGATAGACTCTCGACGATATATCTTTTTCAAAGATGGGATATTCAGTTTCTTGACCCATTGATCTTCTTGGAGGGAATGTAGCGGAATGAATACATTTATCATATGCCCTTCTTTGTTCAGGATCTATCAGGGAAAGATAGGCATTTGTTATATATGTATAGATTTCAAGGAGTTTAGATTTCATTTCTTCGGGAAGTTCTACATGAATATCAGGATGAAATTCTTTGACTGCTTTATAGTATGCCTTCTTTATATCATCCGGCGAGGGAATTTTCAGTCCCAGGACTTCATAATAGTTCATGTGCTGATATGTTCCATATAATGTATCTATTTTTTTTGCAAGGTTAACAGACTTCCTAATATCCTTTTGGTCTATACTTCCACTGCAAATTTGAGTTCAGATGGCTTGAGAATCCCCAGATCTACAAGTATGACGGCGTACCGCTTAGCGGTCTTTGCTTTAAGGTCGGCAGCTCGTCTATATTGAACCTTGGTAATTTTTCTTTTTCTGAGAAGAATATCTCCAAGTCTTTCGGAGTCCTGATTTGATGTCACAAACACAGTATTACCATTCTTAATATAGACCTTCTTGATGGTATCTCTTTCTTTTACCGTAATGATTCCGGTTTTCAAGGTTCTTTGAAGGCCGATCAAGATATCCGAAAGCCTGTAACGCTCAAAAAAACCGGTCAGAGGACTCTTTTTTAAGAGGCCAGCACGAAGTGAAGATTCTTTCTTGTCCATATGATCCTGCATTTCTTGCGAATATCCAGCTTGTCACTGTCCAGGCGTAGAACAGAGCCGGGCTTTAGTGCCGGCGAGCTATGTATGAGAATGCCAAGACCATTGAACGAGTAGTCGATTATTTTGGCCTGAAACGCTTGTCAGCTACATAGACAGTACAGTCGATTTCATCGGAATATCTTCTAAATTATCTGAGATAAAGATCAATATTCATACAGTAATACGCTGAATTCTTACGTATGCTTCACGATATGATTTTGCCTTAGTGTTGCATAGAAGATGCCTGTTTTCCAATAAAAAATGCTCTTCTTTTGTTATTTAGTAACCTGCCTTATAGCATCATTCATGATTTGCGTGATAGCGCCTTGACCTTTATGGAAAAATCGTTTTCATGGTTATCAAGACCGATAAAATGATCTATACTGTATAGAGAGGAAGCCATTTTCATGGCATTCCGGAGGGGGGCACAATATGCACACTAAATATTTGATAATGACAGGGCTTTTTACTGCAACAGCTGTATTGATGGTCGGATGTCACCCTGAACGGATCAGTCTGTGGAAAAGACACTGTGAGAGCTGCCACGACGGAAAAACCACTTTCAAGAGCAGGACAGTTATGAGTAAAGAGCAATTAATAGCGAAGTACGAAACAATAGAACAGCTCTTGAAAGCGTGTGAAATTTCGCCATCATGCATGAACATACTGAAACACAACAAGAAATTATTGAAACAGGTCGGCAAAGAAATCGGACTGAAAGAAGATATCAAATAGGAATTGATGGCAGTTTTTACGGGTGATATAATGTAATTATTCCGTTAATAATCATGCCAAGGGGGTACACATGTCAGTTGTCAAAGTCATTGAATTACTCGCAGAAGGTAGTACCATGGAAGATGCCGTTGAATCAGCGTTGGCTGAAGCCTCTAAAACCATACGCAATATCAAGAGTGTCTATATTGAAGATATTCAGGCACTTGTAGAAAACAATAAAGTCAGTAAATATCGTCTGAACGTAAAAGTCTCATTTGTTGTTGGCACATAGTTCCCTGTGTCTGCTGTATGAGGGTAATTGCAGGGGGTAAAAAGAAAGAAAGCACGGTTGTCTTGTAAACACCGGTATCGTGCTTCGGGAAAGACCGTTCAGGTCTTTTAGGAATATTATTCTGGCAATAAAGGAGATACGTATGTCTTCGTTACTGGAAATACTGAGTCAGCAACTTGGGGGTGATACCCTAAAGAAAATGGGGGGGCAGATCGGTGCTGATGAAAAATCTACCGGGAACGCGGTTTCTGCTGCGCTGCCGCTTTTGATCAATGCCCTTTCACGCAATGCGTCCACGGATGAAGGGGCCAATGCTCTGTCAGGCGCACTTTCAAAAGACCATGATGGCAGTATCTTGGATAGTCTTTCCGGATTTCTTGATAGCGCTGACAGCGGTCCCGGGGATGGCATCCTCCGTCATGTTCTCGGTGCCCGAAGGCCGGTGGTAGAAACAGGACTGAGCAAATCAAGCGGTCTTAATGCGGGATCGATCAGCAAACTTATGGGCATGCTCGCGCCTATTGTAATGGGAGCGCTTGGGAAGACGGCGCGAGAGAAACAGATGGATCCACGTTCGCTTGCCGGATATCTTGGACAGGAACGGAATGACATGGAACAGAGCGAGCCGCAGACCATGGGTCTACTGGGTAAATTGCTTGACGCAGACCGGGACGGTGATGTTGATATGAGCGATCTGGCCAAGCATGGCATTGGTTTAATGGGGAAGTTCTTTAGGAGATAACATACGAATCTGAGATAATATCTTTAGACAGTGTGCCAACAATCAGAGCAAGGGGCACAGTGATGGGAATTATCTGAAAAAAGAGGATTGAACAATGGGAATATTTGATAATGAAGTAATAACCGGTTGTCTGAGACATGAAGATTGACAGAGGGTCAGGCCCTCCTGCTGGCAGGCCACGCCTGAGGCGGACGTGACTATTGACATTATACAGATAAAATCTTAACAGACACGAAAACCTGCTCTTTCGCACCTGTGATATTAGGGATTAACACTCTTTCCAGGATCGCATATCGCCTTTTTTTAAGAACATGAAACAATGGTATTGTATAAAATCTGCTGTGCCTCCTCCTTCAGCATTCATCTCTGTGAAATAAAACTGTTGCCGTATGAGAAGTACCATCACTATGAGCTGGATAGCTCTCTCTCCCAGCTCCCTTAAACTATTGCGGACATAAGGATTCGCACATGCGTTTAGGAATGTCTGTTCCAGCCTGTTTCTTAACGTTGTGATAATGTGCCTAAAAAGATGCAATATAAAGTAAAATCTAGTACCATATTCTTACATGAAACAGATATTTCTCATAGAAACTGTACCGGAAAAACTGAGCACGGTCAGGCAGTTCATTGCTGATATCAATGCTGAATATAAGCTTTTTGGATCAGTCATTGAAGCGTTACGTGTAGAATCTACGCCTGATCTGGTTGTTTTATTGAGTCAAACACCGCTTACACATTTTCTAAATGATATTGATGCTCTTAATAAAAGTATATTTACCTCGAAAGCTCCGAGAATCTATGTTATTTCTCCGGAGATGGAGGAACATTTGCCGAAAATATCTGCAGTGACACATCATCCACTCGTAATACTTCCTGCTGAAAAAATCGAATTTTTGTCAACCGCTGCAAGCTTAATGAGTATTCCGTTTCGCCGGAAATTCAGGATCATCGTAACGATAGATACGAGCAGTAGTATGAAACATTCTGCGTTATCAATTGATTTTAGCGAGTCTGGCATGGCATTTGAGTCAACAGACCAATTTAAGACAGGAGCTGTACTCAACGTGAACTTTGTAAATCCAAAGAATAGAAACAGGATCAGCATAGAAGGCAACATAGTAAGAAGCTTCCCGACAAAGTCAGACACGACATTCTGCTATGGTATAAAGTTTAATAATATGTCAGCAAAGACGAAAAAGGATCTTTTAAGTTTTATCTACGGCAAGAGTTAAAGCGGTTATGCATTTGTAGCTGTTTACACCCACCTTGATTATCCTGAATAAACCATGGGGATCACCAGTGGTACTGTTTTCCTGGAGATTCTCCCGGAAAAACGATTTACGGTTTATTGTGAAATAATATTCCAGTTACCACTGCATAAGATAGGGGCACAGGCAATAAAAAAGAATTATGAAAACCCCCGTGTCACGAGCCCAAAAGTTTTTTGATGACAGCAGACAATTGCCCTGCAAAAAAATAATATGCGACACCAATAATAATCAGGAAAACCATTATCCTTATGACACTGGCAATTCTAAACTTCTTACGAGATGCTATTACATGATCTATAGCGGCCTTTTGTTCTTCTGGTGTTTTAAGCATTTTCCCGCATGATACACACCGCATCGCTCCCGTGAGTATATTCTGACCGCAATAGGGACAATGATCAGAATCGAATGATTGCGGAGTTTTCCTTGCCATAACAATATTCTATCAGAACTGCACAGTATTGTTTACCAAAACGTTCATTGATACAGAACTGTGCCGTGGTTCGGAAATCAAATCATGAACAGCCCGTGTTAAGAAAGTGTTGATAAGATGACCGGGAAGTCCTTGGATTGCTGGCATACCATCATTCTTTCCCTTTTGCCCTTTTTTTAAGCAGGAAACAAAACAAATGAAATTAACGTCTTACATCGGTTTATCACTATTTTTTTGAGAAGGTGGCAGGGATTGGCATAAAAGCATTGATGCACAAAGCTTTCCCGGAGGCGGGGAAAAAGGCACGTGACAAAACCCATGAGTGTTTTATTACACCGAAAACGCATTGAAAGACGAAGTGCATTTTGAAGATTAGATAAAGATATAATTAAAATGAAGCGGTATAAATCCTGATGCCGAAACAATACGATGCATACTATTTCTTATCTGATTTATTCTTTTGTTTGTTGAAGGCCTGTTTGAGCTTTGGTATTTGTGGAGTCGATAAGTAACGCCTGTTTGAAATTGCCGTAAGCCCTCTTCTTAAGTCCGGCTTTCATGTATATAATACCTAAATTCGCATAATAATCTGCATTAAATGGCTCCAGTTTTATGGCAGTGAGCAAGGCATTTTCAGCTTGCCTGAGCTGATGAGGAATTCTCGCATAAGCAGCAGCGAGATTATCCCAATATAATGCTTTTTGGGGCATCATTTCAGCGGCGATTTTAAAATGTTCAACTGCTTTCCACAGGGTTCCCTTCTTAAATGCAGCAATCCCTTTCTGAAACTGGTCTTTTGCCATATCAGATTCGTTTGACACAGTTTTTGAAACTCCCTTGCCGCGATTTTTGAAATATTCTGCACGATCCCTTTCGTTTTTCAACTGAAAATATGCCTCGTTAATAGCATCAAATATTGCTGCAAGCTTTGGTTTTATGGCAGGATCTTCAAAAGAGAAATATTTGTCTGGATGAAATTCCTTTGAAAGCTGGTAATACTGTTTTTTCACGAACTCGTTGTCAGACGTGTCCGTAATTTCGAGCAGTTCATCAGGGCCGATATGATCGAGTCTTTCATACAGAGATTCAACCCGTTTTTGATGTTTTTCATCCTCAACTGAGAACGGGTTCAGCACGTCATCAAGCATTATTGTTTCATAAGCCGATTCCTGCTGCACAGTGTCTTCAGGAACAAGCGGAGTGATTGATGAAGAGAGTTCTACAATATCCAATGACCAGAACATATAAATAATCTTTAATGCTTCAAAGGAGCTGACCCAGGAGTTTTCAATTACTTCTTTAATGGTAAGTTTTCCGTTGATAAGAGAAAGAATCTTTTTGTCCTGCTGTTCAAATTCAATATTCTGAAAAAGGCTGAGGGGATCATCACTTAATTTCAGTACAGAATCCATATCAGGCATTTCATTCTTGATCTTTGTCCAGCTATCTATTCTCTTGACGCCCTCATAGATGAGGTTCCCAGTACTCATTTTAAGAGTAATCACTTCCTCTGATGGGAGGTCTCCTTCGATAAATTCATATTCGCCGTCTTCTATATTAAACATACTATAAATTATTTCCCTCACCTGAAATTTTACCCCCCAAAAAACGTCTTTTGCGGTTAGATATCCGAGTTCTACAAGTATCATACCCTGTCTTTTCCCGGACTTTTTTAAGATCTCAGTAGATTCATCATATTGCTCAACAGATATCTTTCCGGCCTTAAGGAGTACTATTCCGAGGCGGTCGTCTGTGTATGTAGAAGTCGCGAATACTGCGTCACCCTGACTCAGATAAACTTTCTTGGTGAAATCAGATGTTGAAAGAGAAAGTACACCGGTCATTCTTTTTCTGCTGAGCCAGACAAGTATTGACGCAAAACGTATTTCCCTGACATTACCTTTTATGGGTATTTCCATCGAGGTTTTCTCCGGTTAATGTTCTATATTTATGTAAATCTTCATTCAGTTGATCGCGCTCATTTTTCAGGTTTTGCAATTCCAGCGAAATTTGCTTGGTCAATTCCCTCTGTTCTCTTATTTTATTATTTAAAACAAAGGCATAGTATCCTTCAACCATCACAATGATAATGAGCACTACCATGATAAATATCCGAAAGAAATGCCCTGCAGGCGAACGTGCAAGCTCATCTGCCTGGTTTTCATTGGAGAAAGATATCATTGCGAATGTCTCTGAACACCAAATCTGAATATTTCGATTTTCTCTGTCGCCATAATACCGGCCTTCATTCTCGCTATTCTGAGCTGTTCTTCAACGGTATTCACGCCGTCGAGATCAGGCAGAAGAAGACCTTTTTTTTCCCCGCTCACGACGATTACACCATATCTTTCAGGATCCAGCTGATTCACATCGGTAACCTTCTCCGGCGCCGACAGGATATCAACTGAGTATTCAAGCTCAGGCAATTCGTCTTTGGTTACCGGCGGAAAACGAGGATCCTGTGTTGCGGCAGCCAAGGCATTCCTAATGGTCTCCTGTGCAATATTCTCGGTCACAGGCATGAATGTTCCGATGCATCCACGTAATTTTCCGTTCTTCTTCAGACAGACAAAAACACCTGCTTTTTCAGATAATTCAGGTGGTAATGATCCAGGAGGGCTGATCGTTCTTTTGCTGGCAACAAAAGTTTCTACGCTCTCTTTTGCAAGTGCAAGAAGGCCAAGCATTATTTTTCTCTATGAAGTGAATAAGAAGACAGAGCAAGAATAGCCTCTTTTTCCCTGGAATCCGGAAACCCGGAAAGTTCTTCGTGAGCTTCCTGTAAGAGCAGGCAGGCTTTTTCGAAGGAAGTCTCAATAGCATTATATTTTTTTAATAAATGCAAAACTTCTGGCAAATGTTCCAGCAGAGTTCCATTCGATAGTATCTGCTTTACTCGTGAGACTTCTTTTTGCCGAGCTGCTTTAAAAAGATATAAGAGTGGCAAGGTAATTTTTCCTTCTTCCAGATCCTTGCAGAGCCTCTTTCCGAGCTCTTTTTCATCAGCGCGATAATCAAGAATATCATCAGCCATCTGGAAAACAACACCTGTTTTCAGGCCAAATGAGGTCAGTGCATCGACCTGTTGATTAACAAGTCCTCCAAGAATCGCTCCTGTCCTGCATGCTGCGGCAATCAGCGCTCCTGTTTTTGCCGAGATTATGTCATGATATTCTTTTTCAGTGATATTCGGATCTCCTACTCTGTTAAGCTGAAGGAGTTCACCTTCGGTCATTCGTGTTGTGGCTAATGAAAGAGCCTCCATGATGCTTTGATTTCTTTGCATTACTGCGTTCCTAAGAGCATTGGAATATAAAAAATCACCGACAAGAACCACGATCTGATTCCCCCATACAGAATTGGCGGCAGGATTGCCCCTTCGTATGTCTGCCATATCCACAACGTCATCATGCAGGAGTGAGGCAGTATGAATTGTCTCGATAATCCCTGCAATAGCAATATCAGCGGTGCCCTTATAGCCGGACATATCTGCGCTGATCAGGTGAAACAGTGGCCGGACCCTTTTGCCGCCGCTGGCGAGAATATAGCTGCCTATTTCAGGAATAGAAGGGATTTGATTTTCGAAGAGTTCCCTGATTTTTTGTTCTACCTGCTTCAAACGATCTTCATATAATACAAAAACATCCTGTAATTCCATTGTTTGATGATAGGATACTGAATATTTTGATGTCAAGATAACGTTCCTTTCACTGTTCTTTCTTGATCCTAAGTTTTTCTATCTGTCTCGTATGTCCGGCAAGTTCTTTTATGTCACCAGGATTGAAAGCTCCCTTTTCAGTGATAATAGCACGTACCATTCGAGCCGGAGTAACATCAAATGCTATATTGCGTACCCGTACTCCTTGCGGTGCGATGCGGCATTTACCGAAAATTTCAGTAACTTCTTCAGGTGGGCGCTCTTCAATGGGAATCTGCTCACCTGACGGTATCGAGAAATCTATGCTACTGAGGGGGGCAGTGACATACAATGGAATGTTGTGCTCTTTGCAGAGCACCGCTACTGAGTATGTTCCGATCTTGTTCGCAACATCCCCGTTCCTGGCAGTCCTGTCTGTTCCGACAATTGCCAGATCAATTGCACCTTTTTGCATAAGAGCTCCGGCTGCATTGTCCGTAATTAGTGTTACGTCTATGCCTTCCTGCATAAGTTCCCACGCAGTGAGCCGCGCCCCCTGTAAAACAGGCCGTGTTTCATCGGCAATCACGGTGAATGATTTGCCCTGGTCCCGTGCCTGCAGCATGGGGGCAGTTGCCGTCCCATATCCTCCCGTTGCAAGAGATCCGGCATTGCAATGGGTAAGGATGCAGTCACCATCGTTGATAAACTGCGCTCCCCACATACCTATAGTTCTGTTTATTTCAATATCTTCAAGTAGGATCCTCTCCGCCTCATGAACAAGGATCTTTTTCAATGATGATATGGAATGGTCTCTATTCCGTTCGAGAATTTTCTTGATTCTCTCAAGAGCCCATGAAATATTTACTGCCGTTGGACGGGCGGAAAGCATGCTCCGATAAGCGGGTTCAAGTGCTTTGACAAAATCTTCAAAACGTTCTGCTTTAATATCCTGGGCCGCAAGCCCGATACCCATTGCTGCTGCGATACCAATGGCCGGAGCACCTCTTATTTTGAGATTTTTTATCGCATCAACGACCTGTTCGTATGCTTTGCACTCCACGTAGACAACATCCAGAGGAAGTCTCGACTGGTCAAGAATGATGACCTTACCTTCTGACCATTGAATGGTTTTAACCATCAAGACCTCCACCAGTGACTGACTGTTATACGCCATGGCGAAGTGAGTACCGTGGCGGCATATCCAATAAGTCCCATATCAGATAGCATGACAGTCACGGCATTAACTCTGGAAGGGAATAACCGTCGTTATTATGAACATGGTTGTAAGACATATAATGATAATAATTGTACCCCAGGATATATAATTATAACTTGTGCTGTTTACATAATCTCCCATAAGCTTTTTGTTGTTTACGAGGGAGATGGCATATACGAGAACAAAGGGAAGGAGTACGCCGTTAACGACTGCCGATAATACCATCAGGAATACTAGCGGGGCACCCGGCAGCATGATAATAATTGCAGAAGAAGCAATAATAAACGTATAAATCCACATGAATTGGGGGGCTTCTTTGAATGTTTTGTTAATACCTCTTTCCCAACCCATCGCTTCGCAGATATAATACGATGTAGCTAACGGAACAATGATCGCCCCGAGAAGCGAGGCATTGGCAAGGCTAACAGCGAAGAGGATTGATGCATAATTTCCCGCAAGAGGCCGGAGTGCGTATGCAGCCTCCGAAGCGTCGGTAATGCGTATTCCCTGGGAAAAAAGCGTCGTTGCGCAGGTAACTATGATAAAAAAAGCAATGATATCGGTGATACTGCAACCGAGAATTACGTCAATGCGTGTTACTTTATATTCTTTCTTTTTAATACCCTTTTCAGCTATTGATGACTGAAGATAAAACTGCATCCATGGGGTAATGGTGGTTCCAATGATAGCGATGCAGAGATACACATATTCAGAGTTCAGCTGTATGTCCGGAAGGATTGTTTTGGTAAATACCATTGACCAGTCTGGTGATGCTAGAATGCCGGATACCACATATCCAAAATATATCAGACAGGCAAAAAGAAGTATGCGTTCAACAAAGCGATAGCTTCCCCGGGTAACCAGCATCCAGATAGCCAATGCGCCTGTGGGAATCATAACGTACTTGCTGATTCCCAGTATCTCCATGCTCGCGGCCCATCCTGCAAAGTTTGCAACAGTGGTTCCAAGGTTGGCGACGAATAATGCTATCATCATGAAAAAAGTTGCGCGTACTCCGTAGTTTTCACGAATGAGATCAGAAAGACCTTTTCCCGTGACAGCCCCCATCCTTGCAATCATCTCCTGAATAACGACGAGTGCTATTGTCGTCGGTATAAGTGTCCAGAGAAGGGTGTATCCGAATCGGGCACCGGCCACAGAATAGGTTGTTATCCCGCTAGCATCATTGTCGATGTTGGCGGTAATAATACCGGGTCCCATGATGGAAAGAAAAATCGCAATGCTTTTCCAGCGGCTCATACCTTCCTCCGTTTTCTCTTTGCGGCGGGAGGGAGCACGATGTCGATGATATCGTCAACGGTAACGATGCCGTGCATATAGCCGCTTTCATCAACTACGGGTACGGATAAGAGATTATACTTTGAGATAATTGCCGCAACCACCATTTCATCATCACCGGGTAAAACTGTTTTAACATTCGTCTCCATAATATCGGCGAGAATGCACGATGCTTCGGCAAGAAGCAATTCCCTGAGAGACAGCACGCCGATAAGTTTTTCTTCTTTATCAAGTACATACAGGTAATAAACAGCCTCGACTTCCTTCGCATCGACCTTAAGCCGCTCTACTGCCTCCTGAACCATGGTAAGTGGATCATACGCTATGTATTCATTCGTCATAAGACCGCCTGCAGTATCTTCTTCGTGCCCGAGCAGTTCCTGAATATCTTCTGCGTCTTCCTTTTCAATATTTTCCAAGAGTTCCTGAGTCTTTTCTGCTGGCAGATCACTGAGGATATCGGCTGCCTCATCCGGAGGCATCATTTCAATGATATCCGAGGCTTTTTCTTTGGCGAGGCTGCTGATGATCTCTTTTTGTTTTTCCGGTTCCAGTTCTGAAAGAGCTTCTGCAGCGGTTTCTACATCGAGGTCGTTAAAAAAAGATGTTCCCTCCTTGCGCGAAACACTACTGATGATCTCTGCTATGTCAGCCGGGTGAAGTTCTGAAAGCATTTGCCTTGGAACCGTCAATGATATCTTGGTGAGCTTTGGCTCGAGCGGCTGCAGGTAATTCCAGCTTATTAAGGAATAGGGAAGTGTTTTTTTGAACAGCTTCAGAAAATCTTCACCCCCCCGTTCGACACCAAGACGTCTCATAATTCCCCTCATGCCGACATCGATAGCGACGAGCATTGCCTCCTTGTTGAAGCCCTCAAGTTTGACGTCATTGACTCGCACGACCTTTGCCCCATTCACGTCTACAATCTGCTTATCCAGAATATCCCTGACAATCAACAGATCATCATCGCTCATTTCATATGGCATAAGTTTATCGCTATAGATATGCGAAGAAATAATCTTTTTATTGAATAAGTTCAGATTGGACCATGAAAGATACAGGAGGCGCTTTTTCTTTTCTATGATTAGTGCGGACAGTTTCGGAAGAGACTCTCCTTTTACCATGATGAAGTCCTTCACTTTTCCCAGTTCTTCGCCCCGTGGATCAAGAACCGGTTTCTTAACAATTTCGCTTGTAAAAACCTCACCAAAAAACGGCATACAACAACCCCTAAATATTATTTAAAAACGAAGGCTTGCAATTAAGTATAACGTAGCTGGCGTATTTCGGCAACAGGAAAGTGGAGGAGGCTCCGGTTTTATGCTAGACTGTTGTAGTTTATCCATAAAAAGATATGAATTCCCGCGAGAATGCATCCATTGACCTTGAAAAAGAAAAAAAGACCAATCTGAAACTTGCGATTGGGGTAACCGCTTTCGTGATTCTTGTTTTTTTTCTTTTATATATCATGATGTTTGCATTAATGTTTCTTAAGCCCGGAATGATGTTTTCTCTTATGCCAGTACCGGCCCTGTCTAAAGAGGTTTTTGAAGTGAATGGGACACTGCGGATTGTTTCCCGGGACATTGACTTTAGCGACATATCGTTTATGGACAGCAGCGAGCCGAGGCAAAAATACATGCTGGGTGTTCTGGAAGATGATACCATTACAGATAAAACAGAGATTGAGCCGTTCTATTCAGTGGCATCGGGAAGCGATAAACTGTATTTCTTGGCCGAGGGTCAGTATCTTACCTTTGACGGTACAGAGTGGACAGAAACGAAGACAGATGCTGTCGGAAAAAATCCCCATGGCGTGGTGACTCCTGAAGGATTGATAGTCCTGAGTAAGATAAATAAAACCTATCAGATCCAGATTATCCGCGAAAATGAGATCGAATCACTGCCGATGCCGCAGCACTATCTTTCAGCGAATGAAAAGCAATGTGCTAATGCTACCCAGCTGATATGGTTTCAGGATCAGCTCTTCCTTTTCTGGTCTTCGTCCGGCCAGTTATACTGGGCGGCGTATTATGGAGGAACATGGCATACAATAGAATATTCAGGCAATTATGACCGGATAAGAGTTATTACGGATAACAGAAGCATATACCTGTTTACGGATCACGTTTCAGAGCAGTCCCGAGGCATTATGCTGACCATCTATGATGATGGTACCTGGCTTGAACCCCGTATGATAGACGTAGGCACATTATTCATTACGTGGTCTCCGGTGATGTATCAGGAGCGACTTCTTTTATACGTTCAGGGGTTCTTCCATGAAGATATCTATGCCATTGAGGATGGAGAAGCATTACCCCTTGCACGGCTAGAAGGCCTTTTTGCGGGCAACGGATTTATATGGAAAATAATTCAGCTGTCTCTTATCATGATGCTCATGTATGGGATAGGTGTCTATCTCATATCGCTTGTTCTGAACAAATTCAAGTTGAAAAAATGGCAGCATGGAGATATGCCGTATGAGTTTGCCAGCCTTATAAGACGTTTTATCGCAAAAGGGATTGATACCATTGTTGTGACGCTGGTTCCTACGCTCTTCATCCTATCGTATGTGCTTGACGTGAATCCGGAAACAGAAGCATTCAAATTTATTGTAATGGTATTGCTTCTAGCGGGCTATGTGCTTGTCAGCAGCTTCTTATACCATTTTCTGTTCGAAGGCATGTTCGGCAAAACACTCGGGAAAAAACTCTGTGGCATTGTTGTGCTAAAGGATGACTTTACGCCGTGCGGTTTATTGTCAGGGTTTCTCCGTAATCTTATGCGTATCGTTGACAGTTTTTTCTACTATCTCGTAGCTATCGTCTCTTTGACCGGAACACTCAAATGGCAACGGCTGGGAGACATAGTTGCCGGGACCGTAGTTGTTAGGAGGAAAAAACGGGTTTAACAGATAATCACGGTAATAAACAGAGGAGAGAAAAAAGCCGGAGCTGGAAACGATCCTTTACCACCCGGGAATCCCTGCAATTAAAACAATGAGATGAGCATAGAATGCAGTAACCCGTCAGCTGCGGGAACGTTTAAACGTTCCGCTCCTGCCCCCCTTTTTTTCAACGAGCATGATATCAGAGATTACCATTTCTTTATCAACTGACTTGCACATATCATAGATCGTCAGGGCGGCTACGGAAACGGCGGTGAGTGCCTCCATTTCAACACCGGTCTGCCCAGTTATCGTGACACGTGATTCTATAATGATCCTGTTCTTGGTGGGATCTACTTTGAAATCAATATAAACTGATGATATGTTTAAAGGGTGGCACAGGGGAATGAGGCGAGGGGTATTTTTAGCAGCCAAGATGCCGGCTATTCGCGCACTACCAAGAACATCACCTTTTTCGACTGTATTATCTCTGACGAGTTTCAGCGTCGTTCTTTTCATGGTTATGGCACCCCGGGCAACTGCCGTTCTTTTGGTAACAGCTTTCCGTGATACGTCTACCATGCGTGCTTTTCCAGCCGTGTCTATGTGAGAGAGTTTCTTCATCCGCCTATCTTGGACATTGGCCTTTTCATAAGATGATTGGTAATTAATGAAGACTTGACATGTTTGTCGTACTCACGCGGAGGATTCTGATGCAGTTCATCCAGCGAATGCCCTTTTGGTTTTGCTTCTACCGAGAGTCGCAGGAGGCGCTCTATTTCAAGATCAGAGGCATCGGTTCTCAGTGCTGTCTTGAGATCGATTTCTGTTTCCGAGAAAAGACACGGTCTGATTTTACCGTCTGCAGTCAGCCTGATTCGGTTACAATCTTCGCAAAAATGATGCGTTATTGCGCTGATAAATCCGATAATGCCTTTGGCTCCTTTCATCCTGTAATATTTTGCCGGCCCATGTCTTCTTAATCGGACAGGGGTAAGTGGCGCAAGGCTTTCGATGGTGCTTCTGATCTGGTCAGTCGTTATGTATTTATCAGGATCCCAGAAGTCAACCGAACCGGATGGCATTAATTCAATAAATCTGACCTGCACGTTCGTGTTAAATGTCAGTTTGGCAAAATCGAGAATCTCATCGTCATTAAGACCGCTCACCGGCACCATATTGATTTTAAGAGGGTCGAGGCCGGCTTTTTCAGCAGAAGCCAATCCGTTTAATACAACATCTAAATCTCCCCCGCGCGTAATCTGTTTATATCGTTCAGGAATTAACGAGTCTATGCTGACATTAACACGGTCAAGTCCTGCATGAGCGAGCTCATGAGCATATTTATTGAGCAGTACCCCATTCGTCGTCATGCTGAGATCTTCGATTTCAGGGATGCTTTTTATCGAATCGATAAGAAACGTGATATTCTTTCTCATGAGCGGCTCTCCGCCCGTGATTCTTACTTTTCTGACCCCGAGCCTGGCACCAATTCGCAGAACTCTCAGAATTTCTTCATAAGACAGAATTTCGTCATGCCGTTCCGTGGTGATCCCATCTGTGGGCATGCAGTAGATACATCTGAGATTACAGCGATCGATAACAGACACCCTCAGGTAATCAATGATCCTGAAGAAATTATCTTTTAGATTACTCATGTTCTTGACGGATGTTAACCGTAGTTACAGTTTCTTCCTGGCGAGATCTGCTTCTTTTGAATCAGGGTATTTCTCTATCAGCTTTTCAAGAATAATCGTTCCGGTCTTTCTGTCTCCCAGTGCAATAAAAGAATATCCCTGCTTGAGCAAAGCACCACCCGTTTTTTCGCTGTTAGGGTATTTTTTCAGAAGCTCTTCATACGCGAGTATTGCGCCTTCATAGTCTTTTGCCCCATAGTATGTTTCGCCAATCCAGAAATATGCATTGTCCGTGAGTGAAGTATCAGGGTATTCTGCTATGAAGCTCTCAAATTCTTTCCGCGATGCTGCATATTTTTTCTCTTTAAATAATGTGTAAGCTGTTTCATATGCATTTGTCATATCCTTCTGCGCGGAGACTTTTGAGGATATTCTGGCTTGTGCGTCTGCATCCGTACCGGTATGCATATCCGGTGTATCCGGGGATATGGAAGCAGTTTTTGCTGTCCCGGCAGATGCCTCCGGCACTTCTGTGATCCCGGCTTTATTTCTGATGAGAGAGAGCTGCTTTTCAATTGCTTCCAACCGTGCCGTTACCGTCTCCAGTTCTGATTCATACGTATTAAATTGTCTTTCCCGGAAATATTTGTTTTCTTCGAATCTTCCCCTCAACTCCTGCATACCCATGGATATTTCCGAAATCCTGGAATTGATTTCTCCCTGACTGTCACGGACAGCAGCGAGGGTATCTTTCTGGACAGCGCCAGCGGTTTTGTCATTAAGCTTATCGACTTCACTTCTCAACTTATAGGAATCGTTCATCAGGCTGTTGACATCGTGCCTGAGCAATTCGTAATCAGAAGTCGTTACGCATGCCGTAAACAGGCATACGATCAATACACCGAGAATCTTCACGCAGTATCTCCTTTATTTGGTTAGTATGACAAAATGAGCACGCCTGTTTCTTGACCAGCAGCTTTCGGCTTGCTGCGTACACAATGGTTTTTCTTCACCATAGCTTAATATTTCAATCTTTGAAGACGGAACACCCAGAGAAACCAGATAGTCTTTGACTGCCTTTGCTCGTCTGTCGCCCAAAGCCAGATTATATTCATTTGTTCCGCGTTCATCGCAGTGACCCTCGATTGACAGAGTAGCTCCCCCGTTTTTTGTCATCCAGGCTGAAATTGACTGTAGCGTGGACCGATATTGGGATTTAACCGCATATTTATCATAATCAAAGAGGATATCCTCGAACATTCCTTTGGTTTCTTCAAGGTACCGTGATGATATATCCTCATCAAGAGATGCTATTTTCTGATCTTCTATACCTTGCCTGTCTCTCTGTGAAGCAATGTCCTGCTCCATTTGCTGAGCATCTGTTTTGGTTATGGCTTTTTTCTGACAACCAAATGCAAAAATAATACAAAATAATACGAGTAAGACAAGAGACTTTTTCATTGTTACCTCCTGAAAAGAATAGTTTATTGAGGTGACCATCGAGGTCCATATGCCTTTAACCATTTCGGTGATATTTTTTTCTGGGCTTCTCCATTAGCCCGCATTATATAAATGCCCTTTCTGCCTCCCCTGTCTGATGAGAATGTGATATATCGCCCGTCAGGGGAAAAAGAGGGCTCTTCATTATTTCCATATTGGGTAAGCTGTGTCAAGTCGGTCCCGTCTGGCCGGAGGGTAAAGATTTGGTTCTTACCGGCGCGTCTGCCGGAAAAGGCAATCCGGTCCCCTTTTGGGGACCAGTTTGGGGATGTATTATAAGATCCCTCAAAGGTTATTCTGCGGATATCGCTGCCATTACGATTCATGACATATATCTGTGGACTGCCTCCGCGATCGGATACAAATCCGATATGTGCACCGTCAGGCGAAACCGTCGGGGAGACCTCAATACCAGAGGAGGATGTGATTCTCCGGAGTTTTTTCCTCAATATATCGTACGTAAACAAGTCTGGCGTTCCTCTTTGTGACGAGGATAGTACAAAGGCATTAGCGTCCGGGAAAAAATCTCCAGCTATATTCGTGCCTTTTGCCGAATATATCTTCTTTTCCGTCATCCGCAAGAAATTTATCAAATACACCCCCCACTTCCTGTTCCTTTCAGCAGAGTAAATAATCTGCTTCCCATCCTTTGACCAATGCGGTGCCAATACCATGGAGCCCTTCAGACCGAATTTCTTGATCCTTTCACCGTCCCAGTCCATGATATAAATACCTTTGCGATTTCCATCTTCTCCCACAAACGCAATTCTTGATCTGAATATACCGGGTTTTCCTGTAAGGGCCTGGTAGACATCATTGGCAATGCCATGAGCAAGCTGACGAAGGAGTGTGCTTTCGGCATTATAGCGTTTATGGAATATCTCACTTGCCCGAAACGTATCATAGAGAAAGACATCGACCGAAATGTTCTGTTCTTTCTGTACGGTTCCCTTGATAACGGCTTCTATACCAAGCGGTGTCCAGTTCAGGGGATTGAACGGCTGGGATGCAGGCTCAATATAGGAGGACTTGTCTATATACATAAAGAGGCCGGTAAAGATAAGGTCATCCCGGATTATCTCTGCTATTTCTTTTCCTGACGGCCCTTGAAAATCGAAGATAGCAATGGGAAGTTTTCTGAGAGCCGGCGATGTTATATCAATATAGATTTTTGCAAAAGCACCGGTAAAAAGCAAACAGGAGCATACTATGAACACAAGAACAAATACTGTAATTTTGAACGTTACCGGTTGCACGTATCCCGTATAGTTCATGGATAAAACCGTATACCTATCTCCATCTCATAAGGCGGGGGAGAGACCGGTGATGCCTTGGCAAGGGCTTTGAGTGCTGACCGGTCAAACAATATGTTTGAAGATTTCTTTTCTACCCGCTGTACGTGAATCGTGCCGTCCCTCAATATCTTAACCAGGACGATGGTTTCAAGGTTGTTATGTTCAATATCCGGATAAATCCATTCCTGCCATATTTCAGCGGTTATTTTGTGATAATAGCCGTCAAAGAGACCGCTTTTGGCTGCTGTGCCCTCTGTCGAACGACCCGGCACCGGTGTGCTCCCTGTTTTTCCGGACCTGCGGGCATTGATCTGGTGTGACAATGCTAGTATCTGCACATCCTTTTTCTGTGAATGTTTTTTCTTTCTGAGTTCATGTATCGCTTCATCTATTGATTTTTCTTGACGTTTTTTGCGGCTCACCTGAAGTGATGGCTTTTTTGTAAGAACAGGCTTGGAAACCTTCAGCGATGGCTTTTTTGTAAGAACAGGCTTGGAAACCTTGGACTTAAAGACCTTTTTACTTACTGTTCTTGTCTGTGCGGGAGCAGCGGGCGGACGGCTCCGTTTTATAACGTTCTCCGGTGAAACAAGCTGTACGGTATACGGTGACGGCATGATAATCCGGTTATTCTGTTTGATAATAAGCAAGGAAAGAAAAAATACAGTTATATGAATAAGTGCTGAGAATGCAGTGGTCTTCTGGAGACTGGGTTCTTTCATCTTCTCAGCGTGTATTTCGGTTCGGTTATCATTCCGAGTTTTTCTATTCCGGCAGCTTTTATTTCGCCCATAACCTCAACAACATAACCATATGGGACGGCCTTGTCTGCCTTCAAAAAGATATTCGGATTTAACGTGCTGATAGCTTCGAGCTTTTGACGCATTACCGGCATCGTTACTTTCGTTTTGTTCATATAGATAGCCCGATCTTTTTTGATAATCACGGTTATCCGTTCCTGAGGCGGCAAATCTTTCCCTTTAGCCTGGGGAAGATCAACATCTATTCCCTGCTGCAGCAGCGGAGCCGTGACCATGAAGATAACAAGCAAGACCAGCATGACATCGACGAACGGGGTCACATTAATCTCAGATAATACTGAACGCGTTCTATTTGTTTTCATTCCCTGCCTTGGTGAAGACTTCCAGCAATTCTTCTGAAAAGTCTTCCATATCAATAATCATTTTTCGGGCTACGCTCAGGTAATAATTGTAAGCTATTACCGCGGGTATTGCAGCTGCGAGGCCGACCGCAGTGGCAATGAGAGCCTCTGCAATGCCGGGAGCCACAACGGCAAGAGATGCCGAACCGGCTGCCCCAATTCCCTGAAAGGAGTTCATAATGCCCCAGACCGTGCCGAAGAGTCCAATAAATGGTGTAGTTGATCCGGTCGTTGCGAGAAAATTCAGATATTTTTCGAGCTTCACTGATTCCAGTGTTTCATATCGCCTGAGCAGTCGTTTGATTTCGTTTTTATCAGAGGACAGCTCATCTGTATAGACTGCCCTGAAGACGTTTGCTATCGGGCTGAGGGAGAGATTTTTTGTAGCCCGAAAGAGGTTTTTGATATCTTTGGTTGCACGGTATGTTCTATAAGCGCGCAGAAACTGATCGGATTCCTTGTTTGCACGTGAAAAGTATCTCTGTTTGAAAAAAATAATTGCCCAGGATACTACCGAAAAGAACAAGAGAATGAGAATAACGGCTTTAACGACCATGCCTGCCTGAAGGACCAGCTGGAAAACAGAATGTTTCATATTATTACCTCATGCAATTTTTCAGAGAATTTAAATAATTTGCCCCAAAAAGTCAAATAGCGTAACGTCAATTTCTACCTATATTAACATGTAAGAAGGTAAATTGTTTCTGTTATAATAAAAAACTTCGGAGGAGTGGCCGAGTGGTTGAAGGCGGCGGTCTTGAAAACCGTTGTACCGCGAGGTACCGTGGGTTCGAATCCTACCTCCTCCGCCATCAAAAACGCATAGCGCAAAGTGGGTAGCGCATAGCGATATAACCCAACCATGTAATATCTGCTATCTCGAAGTTGCAGTGAGCTTGCCCTGAATGAAGTGAAGGGAATCCTACCTCCTCCGCCAGTACACTTCGCCAAGGATTCGCGTAATATAAAGCGTGTAACGCACAGCGATCTGGCCGTGATCTATTATCTGCTTCCCCGCTCCATACAGGGCGGAGTCTTCCTCTATTGTTTCCAGGTAAAGAATGAAGATAACAATGTAGTAGCAAAAAAAAATGTATTTGATAGAATGTAATTAACGACTTTTTAGAAACATAAAGGGGGTAAAAAGATGCTCATAAGAACGATAATTGTCGTACTGATATCTCTCATGCCGATAGGGGCATTTGCCATGCACCCGGAAGCGCAGTATGGCGGAACAGAGGAGATAAGCAATCTGGATGTTCTGGTAACCAGATACAGTGATGAAACCTGTAAAGAGTGCCACGAAGAGATTTATGCAGAATGGAAGGAATCATACCACTCGCAATCAGTGGTGCATTCCATCGGGGGGCTCAGGAACTTCATCGTCCATGGCGTAGAAAAGGGATGGAATGCTGAAATTACTAAAGAGCATTTGATGAGATGTATGGATTGTCACGCGCCCCAGCTGCAGGATGCGTCAAAATCACTGATTAGAGACGTGGCTGAACTTATAAAGAAAACCGTTGATGCGCAAGATGAGGATGCAAAAGAAAAGCTCGCAAAATTGAATGTTAACTGCGTCATATGTCATAACACGAAAGTGTCCATTGAAAAAAACCTTAAAGGGAAACCAAAGCCGGGTGTCTATTATGGTCCGAAGGGGAAGTCTACTACATGGTTAAAAAAAGCAGGATTCTCCGCAACCAGAGCACATGGCACTGAGAGATCTGCTGCTGTAACGTCAGCACTTTTCTGCGGGCAATGTCATGGCATGTATACACCTCCTGACGGGGATATCATAGGATGTAATACCCTCTACGGCAGTTATCAGGATGCGTACCGCGGCAATGGAGGAACCGAAACGTGTCAGGACTGTCATATGCGGGCGAAAAACAGGGGGCATAGATTTCCCGGCGCGTATGAAAAGGACATTGTCAAGGATGGCATAGGTGTAGATGCGCAGGTGATTGGCTTGAACATCAAACCCGGCACATGGATTCCGACGATTATTGCGAGAGTCAGTTTAACCAATAAAGCAGGGCACAGGATACCGGACGGATGACTCTGGTCCGCAAAAGTGGTCCTGGATGTGACCGCAAAGACGGACAGAGGAGAAACAGTACCTATTGGAAAAAAAGAATACTGGGAAATAGGACTCGACCTTGACGGGAACCATCGATACGGCGCATGGCAGATAAAGGAAATTGTTGACCTGACGCTTCCGCCCCGTAAGACCGTGCAGGAACGGTTTATGGCGGAACTGCCGGAGGGCACAAAGAGTGCTGATGTTGACATAACAGTCACCTATCATCCCTCCAAGAAGATAACACTGGACGTATTTAAGGAAACGAGAACGGTTACCTTTTAAACGAACAAAAGGCTATATTCTTTTCTCCGACAATATATCAGAGAGCTTTACAAACTCATTGATGCTCAATGTTTCAGGTCGTCTTACCGGATCTATGCCTGCATCTGCCAGTATTTCCTTGATATGCTTTCCAAAGGGCTTTAATGAATTTCCGAGCATTTTTCTTCTCTGTGCAAACGCGGTTCGTACGATGCTGAAAAAAAACTTCTCATTCATCACCGGTACGGATGGAACGGAAAACACAGTCATATGCACGACAGCCGAGTCAACACGAGGCATCGGCCTGAAAGATTCTTTCTGAATAATAAATTTCAGTTCCGGGAGTGTATGGTATTGGGCCATGATAGAAAGCACGCCATAGTCTTTTGTCCCGGGG
This sequence comes from Nitrospiraceae bacterium, assembly GCA_020347665.1. Lineage (GTDB taxonomy): Bacteria > Nitrospirota > Thermodesulfovibrionia > Thermodesulfovibrionales > UBA6898. The sequence continues at coordinate 1,660,449 of CP070737.1, read as the reverse complement.
GTGGCAACGATTCGTTCGGCAACCTCTTTCTGCATGGTAAGAGTCATGGATTGCAATGCTGCCTTTGCCTTAAGAAGACGAAAAATGAGCGGTGTTGTGATGTAGTACGGGATATTACCCACGACCTTGAAATTTCCAATACCTTCATAAAAAAATTTCAGTGCATCACCTTGAATTATTTCTACTGAACCGATTCCGAAGAATTCTCCCTTTAGTTTCTCGACTAACGCGTGATCAAGTTCAATTGCAATAACTTTTTTGACCTGTTCTGAAAGGAGTCGTGTGAGTCTGCCGGGCCCGGGTCCGATTTCCACTACAGTGTCGTTTTCTGATACTTTGGCTGACTGAATAATTCTCCTGAGAATAGTGGGATCAAAAAGAAAATGTTGACCGAGACGTCTTTTTGTCATTCAGATATTCAATCGTTCAGCAAGTTTTATCGCTTCAAGCATACTGGATGGATGTGCCCTGCCCAGCCAAGCAATATCGTACGCTGTGCCATGGTCAGGTGATGTCCTGATAAAGGGAAGTCCAACGGTTACGTTTACTCCTTCATCAAATGCGATCATTTTGAGGGGTATGAGGCCCTGATCATGATACATAGAGACAATGATATCGATCTCCCCGCAGTATGCCTTATGAAAAACCGTATCAGGGGGAAGGGGTCCCTGAGCCGGGATGCCCTGTTTGACAGCTTCCTCAACAGCTGGCCGTATCTCTTCTTCTTCTTCATCTCCGAACAATCCGGATTCTCCGGCATGAGGATTAAGTCCTGCAACCGCAATACGCGGTCGTTTCAGGCTCATCATACCGCAGGCCTTATGAGCCAGAGATATGGTCTTCAGTACGTTCTTCTTCTTGATAAGATCCGGAACGTTCCTCAACGGTGTATGAATAGTGACCAGAATTACGCGAAGCAGGCCTCCGACGAGCATCATCGCATAATCACTGGTTCCCGTTAATTCAGCAAGCATTTCAGTATGACCTGGCCACCGAAAACCTGCCATTTTTATTGCTTCTTTTGAAATAGGCGCAGTCACGACGGCATCAACTTTTTTATCCACGGCAAATGAAACTGCCCGCTCAATGCAGGCGACTGACATCCTGCCTCCTTCCGGGGATGGCGCGTTTTTTTTCCAGTTCGAGTTTAATCCAATATCTATCAATTCCATGGCATCCGGCGATGGGACAGAACGTTCAGGTGATGCTATGGTGGTTATTTTGAGCGGAACAGTCATAAGGGCGCTCACTTCTTCAAAAACAGAACGGTCACCAATCACGATCGGTCTGCAGTATTCCCTGATTTCTGAATCAGTGAGTGCCTTTACAATGATCTCAGGACCTACTCCCCCCGGATCTCCCATGGTGATGGCGATCGTTTTCATGGTAATACCTGTGACAGCTAACATATAGTACCACAGATAAAACATACTTTTATCATGTAGTGTTTCTGTGATCTTAAAGGCACAGCCTATGGTTCATCGTTTTTTCAGATGAATGAAAATGACAGCTACGCAGGGATGGATCCGAATCCCGGGGCGGGTTCAAAGAGCAGGATATCAGGATGAAAAATCAATCGGTCGCTTTTCCAAGAAGAACGACGGTTGTTTCGAAGGTGTCACCTTCTTCATTCCTGATTACGGTGTACACAGGGCATTCACTGCACTCTTTCATTTTTTCTTCGAACGTGCCCTGAATGTTCCCGTCGCACATGGTACCGGTGACAACCCAGCAGGCCCTGCCCGCATTGTTTCCTCCATGTACACCATCAAGCATCACCTCGGTCGCAGCCGGACAGACACCCAGTTCGAATGAATGTACTCCACCGAGCTGTCTGCCACACTTCTTGATCTCCCAACAGTTTGCCTTTTTCTTTTCCATATCAATGATATATATGCATAACATGTGCCAGTACAAATATCAATAAAATCAGGTTGTTATCAAAGTCACAGGGCCACAAATTGTAAATTATTGTTATATGTATGAATTATTTTGCATGCGATAGGTAATGAATTACATACATTATTGAATCACAGAGGGGTAACGAAATGTGACAAAAATTTGCCATAAGAAGAGAATGCACTGACGTGTATAAGTGGTTTTCCCGGTCAGTGGGATTTCGGGCTTAATCCCCGATAATCTTGACGAGAACCCTTTTTCTTCTCCGGCCGTCGAATTCTCCATAAAAAATCTTCTCCCATGTGCCGAAGTCAAGCCTCCCCTTTGTCACAGCCACTACTGCTTCCCGTCCCATAAGCTGTCTCTTCATGTGCGCATCTGCGTTATCTTCGCCAGCATTATGTCTGTACTGAGAAACCGGTTCGTGGGGAGCGAGCTTTTCAAGCCATGCATCATAGTCATAATGCAGGCCCGATTCATCGTCATTAATAAAGACAGAGGCTGTTATATGCATGGCGTTAATCAGTACAAGACCTTCCCTGATTCCGCTCTCCGTGAGGCACTCCTCTACTTTTGGCGTGATATTTATGAATGCCCGGCGTGTCGGAACCTCAAACCAGAGTTCTTTGCGATAACTTTTCATGGTATCTGTTTCCTCCTTATATTGAATATGTGATATGCCATCTTTCTGTCTCGATATACATAATAACAACTCTTAACGTGCGCCACAATGCTCATATGATATCTCAATTGACTGAGCCTGCCATGAGCAGGTATGATAATTTTCATGTTTTCGCCTGAGAAACAGCTCGATCTGATCCGACGGGGAACGGTTGATATAATCAGCGAGGTAGAACTGTATAAAAAACTCGAGCGGGCATGCAGGGGAGACAGCCAGCTTGTGATCAAGGCGGGCTTTGATCCTACCGCTCCTTATATACATATCGGACATACCGTCCTGCTCGAAAAGATGCGTCAGTTCCAGGATCTCGGACATGACGTTGTCTTTCTTATCGGGGATTTTACCGGAATGATCGGTGATCCGAGCGGCAAGTCTGAATTACGAAAGCCCCTTACCCGTAACGAAGTGCTGAAGAATGCAGAAACCTATAAGAGTCAGGTATTCAAGGTCCTTCATCCTGACTTGACACGGATTGTTTTTAATAGCGAATGGCTGAGCAGGATGGAAGGCATGGAACTGGTGCGGCTGGGTGCACTGCAGACAGTGGCAAGAATGCTGGAACGGGATGATTTCAAAAAACGATTTAAGAACCATCAGGATATCAGCATACTTGAATTCTACTACCCCCTGTTTCAGGCGTATGATTCCGTGGCGCTCAGGGCTGATGTGGAACTGGGCGGCACAGACCAGAAGTTTAACCTCTTGATGGGCAGAACCATGCAGAGGAAGACGGGGATGGAGGAACAGGTTGTCCTCATGATGCCCCTGCTCGAGGGACTGGACGGGATCGAAAAAATGAGTAAAAGCCTCGGGAATTACATCGGTGTGGATGAACCGGCCTTTGAATACAGGAGCGGAGAATTGGCCGGTATGTTCAAAAAGGTCATGAGTGTGCCGGACGAGCTGATCGAGCGATATTTTGAACTGTTAAGTCGTCTCACTATGGAAGATTTTACTTCGGTACAAGAGGGTCTGAAAGACAAGACGCTTGATCCGAGGGACGCAAAGAAGAGACTCGCGATGGAGCTGGTTACCCGTTATCATGGTGAGGACGAGGCCCTGAAGGCGAAACATGAATATGAGACTATTCTGGAAAAGAAGCATGTTGAAAATGCTGATGTAACCTTGCCCTCCATGGAGATTGCGTTTTCGTCAGAAGAAAAAGAAACGTGGCTTCCGCGGATTATGAAGAGGACTGGGCTCACAAAAAGTACGAGCGAAGCGGTGAGGCTTATAAAACAGGGCGGGGTGAAGATTGATGACAGGACTGTTTCTGATTCTGAAACAATGCTGCAGAAAGGCGAACATCTGATAAAAGTCGGCAAGCGCAAATTTTTCAAAGTTGTTATAAAATAATATATCAGCGTTATTGAACAGGGAACACGGGCCGATATGATTACTCCACAGGAAATAATACTACGACTGCTGCTCGGCATGCTGCTCGGGGGAATAATCGGGTTTGAACGGCAGACCCACGGCAGGCCGGCAGGGTTCAGGACACAGCTTCTCGTATGTGTTGCCTGTACCCTCCTCATGTTGATTTCAGAACATTTTTATTCGCAGAGTGCTCAAGAAGCAGGATACATTCGATTTGATCCCACGAGGATAGCAGCAGGGGCGATGACCGGAATCGGCTTTCTCGGTGCCGGGGTAATTCTCAAAACCGGGCTTTCCATTCAGGGGCTTACCACAGCGGCATGCATCTGGATTGTGGCAGCTATCGGACTTGCCATAGGCGCGGGACAATATCTGGCCGGTATCTCGGGATTTATGATCACGGTCTTTTCGCTCTGGGTACTACGGATTTTTGAGGGCCAGATCAAACAGATGACGTTCAAGCATGTAACACTTGTTGCTGATGCATCAGGAAATGAGCAGGCAATAACAGCGCTCTTTGAACGTCAGGGTTTTAGGGTAAGCAGAATGGAATATGAGATTACATTTGATCAGGACGAAAAAACCTTTTTCTTTACCATAGCATCCAGAGGCAAAGTACCTCTTCAGGATACCATAGAGTCGTTATCTAAACTTTCGTTCATCAAGAAATTACGAATCAGAAATTGAGTAGTGAAAAAAGATACGGAAATGCAGCGCGCTTTGTCCTATACTCATAGTATAATGAAATACACGATCTGCTTCTGTTGTATCATCGCCGTGATTGTATGGTATCAGCATGCATTTTCCAGTGACATCCCTGACATAAAAAAGGACTGCACGATATGTCACGGAGGCCATGGCATGACAAACACCATTCCCGGCGGACTGCTGGTAAAGCCCGTCCCGGAGCTTTGTACAGGGTGCCATCCCCAGCGGGTGGGCGCCAATGAGCACCCCATCGGCATGAAGCCATCCATGGAGATTCCGCAGGAATTGCCGCTCGATAGCCAGGGACAGGTTACCTGTATCACCTGCCACTCTCCGCACGGGAAAGAAGGCCATCCGGACATGCTCAGAAAACTGCCTGCAGAAATCTGTCAGTCCTGCCACAACACATAATGTTTGGGCTCACAGCATATGGCGTGCCTTTTCGAGTCTCTCTTCGATCTGCCCAGAAAGGTCTGTTACTTCCTTTAACAGCCGCGACACATCTGCTTCTCCGAGGTCATGGGCCTTCAGGGCCCATGTATGGTATGTCTGTCCATGTTCATGGGTATGGTCTTTCCAGTGCCCGAGCAGAAATATCAATTTTTCTCTGTCGTCCATTTCACCTCCTGATTTCGCTTATTCGCGCTCTTACATTTTTTGTAACGAGAGCGGTAATTCAAGGCTGTTTTCCTCGAGAAGATCTTTATTGGAAAGAACATCTTCTGTGAGACCGTCAGCCATAATCCTGCCATTACCCAGGACCATGCATCGTGTGCAGACGTCCAGGATCAGATCCAGATCGTGAGATGCTATGATTTTTGTGTGCTTAAAATCTTTCAGCATATTGATGAGATGGCGTCTGGATTTCGGATCAAGGCTTGATGCAGGCTCATCCATCACAAGAATATCCGGCTGCATGGCGATGACCGCTGCTATGGCAACAGCGCTCTTCTGGCCGATGGAAAGATGATGTGGCGGTTTCGTGCTGAGATCGAGACATCCGACCGTTTCAAGGGCGGATGCTACTCTCTCCTGAACCTTATTCTGAGAAAGGCCGAGGTTAAGAGGGCCAAAGGCAACATCGTCGAATACCGTCGGCATAAAGAGTTGATCATCAGGATTCTGGAAGACCAGACCGACTTTTTTTCGTATCTCCTTTCTGGAGGTCTTGTTGAGTTCCAGGTCACCTATGATGACCGTCCCCTGTGAAGGCATCAGATATCCGTTCATATGCATCAGCATCGTCGACTTTCCTGCACCATTTGCACCGACAATCCCGACGGCCTCTCCATGAACAATTCTGAGGGAGATTCCCTTGAGCGTTTCAGTGCCATCGGGATAACGGAAGTATACATCTTTTAGTTCAACAAGATGGTGGCTCATATGTCTTCCTGCCTATAGCAGTCCTTTCATAACATGATCAAGCATGCCGATGATATCATATCTTCTGAAGCAGTAACATAACACAAGGCTGAAAAGGAGAACGAGCACGTCAGCCTGTGCAATGCTGTGCAATCTGAACGTTTCGATCCTGCCGCTAAAACCCCTTGAAAGCATTGCCCGGTATATCCGTTCGGATCTTTCCATAGTCCTGATGAAGAGCACCCCAATCAGATTTATATACGTTCTTATCTCCAATCCCTTTTTATCAAACGAGCGCACAGCCTGTGCCCTGACAATCCTCATTGTCTCTTCCATCAACACAAAGAGATAGCGATAAAGAAAGAGGAGCTGGGAAACAAATATTTCCGGTACGCGGAGCCTTTGCAGCCCGTAACATACCCCTGGAAATGACGTGGTGGCGATCAGAAGAAGCGCAGCGCTAACCGTGAGTACGAACTTTATAAGGATAGAGAAAAAAGATACCCAACCGCCTGAGATATGAATACCGGACAGAGTATACAGGGTGATGGTATCCAGAAACGGATTGAAGATTCCTATGCATATTGCAAAAGGAGAGACGATCAGAACTTTTTTCAGGATGAACCGAACCGGGATATCTCCCAGGGAAAAGATCAGTACAGGGTACAGAAAAAAAGGGATGAGCCCGGAGACTTCGTATTTCGGGAAGGAGACAACCGTCAGCACGAACACAAACGTGACAGCGATTTTTGTCCTCGGGTCGAGCCTGTGGATAAAGGTATTCTGATAGGACAGCAGATCAAGGTGCCCGAGACTGAAATATTCTTTATCAAATGAAGGCATGCTTTTCCATGATAATTCAAGCGCTGAGAACTCGGAACAGAGCACTAAGCATTTTTTCTCCTCTTCAATTTCTTTATACCGAATCCCAGGGCGAAGATTAGGCACAGCACCATGAATGCTCCGGCCAAACCGGATACAGTCGTATCGGACTCAGCCTGAGGCCATGTCGCGTCTGTTGCGGTATCCCTGTTGCCGGGTATTTTTTCATTCCCTTTTTTAACTCGGTAATCAGGAAATATCGCTGTCTTCTCCTGAAACCTGTTCAGGGCACGAGATACCCGGCTGTCCTGTTCAGACAATTCGGATTTTCCATACATCTGTTCAAGTGACCACTCGAGCCCGTCGGGATTTTTGGATGCAAACCATGATAGTACACCGACAATGAAAACCGTTATCAGGAAAAATGTCAGTAGTACTTTTTTGATCGACCTGTCTGAAGAAAGCGGCTTTGATTCATGGGCGCTCGCGAGCACCTCGGGTCGCATGGTCCTAACGTAATTGACAACACCTGCCGTGACTACACCTTCGACCAGTCCAATACCGAGATGTATCGGAAGCATAAAAAAGAGAAAGGTATAGAGCGAAAGTTCACTTCTTCCCGACAGAACTGTCTGCACAACGACTGACACGGCTCCAAGCTGCAGGCCTGCAATAACACTCATCACGGATGCCAGGAATATTCTTTTGGGACTGTTGGTATCCCCCGCGACAATTTTGTAAATGAACGGATATGCAATAAAACAGGGATAGATACCAATATTCCATATATTGCATCCGAGTGCGAGAATCCCGCCGTCAGCAAAAAAGAGCGACTGTACTATCAGTACCGAAGCTATAGCGATAAAGCCCGCATACGGACCCAGCATAATAGCGAGCATCATCCCGCCGCCAAGATGTCCGCTTGACCCGGTACCGGGAATAATAAAATTGATCATCTGTGCAGCAAAGATAAAGGCAGCAAGTACACCCATGAGCGGAATGAGTTTCTCATCGATCTGTTCTTTGAGTTTTCCTGCGCTATACGCAATTGCTGCCAGCGAGCCGGTCCAGAAGGTTGCCCCGATAGCAGGAGACAGCAGTGCATCTGACATATGCATTGTTTTACCCCTTCAGTCATAGAGAAAGCCACAGACTTTTTTCAGGGCATTCAGTCCGCAGCCTGTCTTTATGGTGGAATTACGTGTTTTATATATACAACTCGCGGCTCTTTCGTGGCCAGGCGAGCAGCCCTTCCAGGATCGTTTGCCGGCCATAAAAAAACCACGAAACTGATTCAAAGACTCCAGTCTTCTCTTCAGCCTTCGTGGCTGTACGTACATAAAAACAATACCATATATGAGAGCGAGATGCAATTGTTTTGAATTATGGGATAACCTTTTCTTTCACATGCCACAGTACTTTATGGTACAATTAAGCAGTTCCATTTATAATTGCAGTTCCACCTCAACAGTGCATAAAAAAAGAGAAAATAAGTGCGGTAGGGCTAAACCGCATTTCACAAAAACAGGAAAACAACATTCCCGTTGCATATCCCCGTATGGCTTATACCCTCACAATCTGACGAATGACAAATTTCGTGAAGAATGCGGTGTCTTTGGTATTTTCGGGCATCCTGAAGCAGCAAACATGACCTATCTGGGCCTTCATGCACTCCAGCATCGGGGGCAGGAAGGTGCCGGGATCTGCTCGTCCGATGGCAGGCAGATGTTTATCGAAAAGTCGATGGGACTTGTTGCAGATATTTTCACGGAAAAGAGATTAAAGAAACTGCCTGGATATATCGCCATCGGCCATAATCGTTACTCTACTGCGGGCAGCAGTTCATTGAAAAACGTTCAGCCTATTCTTGCAAACTTCTCTCTCGGTTCTCTCGCCATAGCCCATAACGGGAATATTGTAAATGCCGGTGATTTGCGGGAATCCCTCGAGGACGAAGGTGCTATATTCCAGTCAACATCTGATAGTGAGGTTATGGTTCATCTCATAGCGCATTCAAAGGGAGAGAATTTTCATGATCGGGTGATACAGGCTCTTAAAGAGGTCAATGGGGCATTCAGTCTTGTCATCCTGAGAGAAAATGAGCTGCTGGCTGTCAGGGACCCCTACGGAGTCCGCCCCCTTTGTATCGGGCAGGTTGATGGAGCATTTGTTATTGCATCAGAGACCTGTGCCCTGGATCTGATCGATGCTCAGTATATTCGGGACGTAGAGCCCGGAGAAATGGTCATTGTCAATGAAAAGGGGCTTACGTCTTATCGGGCGCTGGTAAGCGAAAAAAAGGCGTTTTGTATTTTTGAGTTTATCTATTTCGCACGGCCTGACAGTTATATATTCGGTGGTCAGAATGTCAATGAAATAAGAAAGTCATTGGGACGACTGCTTGCCCAGGAATCAGGTGTTGAGGCTGATCTGATTGTACCCGTTCCTGATTCCGGGGTTCCTGCGGCACTGGGATATTCTGATGAGAGTGGCTTACCCTTTGATTTTGGTCTCATAAGAAACCACTATGTTGGCAGGACGTTTATCGAGCCGAAACAGAGCATCAGGCATTTCGGCGTTAAATTGAAGCTGAATCCGGTCAAAAAGCTGATCGAAGGAAAACGGCTGGTTGTGATAGATGACTCTATTGTGAGGGGAACGACGAGCAAAAAAATTGTGAAGATGTTGCGTGAGACAGGAGGGGCAAAAGAGGTTCATATGAGGATTAGCTCGCCACCCACCGTTATGCCGTGTTTCTATGGAATTGACACGCCTACGAGACAGGAACTTATTGCCTCGAGCCATTCGGTTGATGAGATCAGGAAATATATAACAGCAGACTCTCTTGCGTATCTCAGCATTGAGGGACTCCGGTCGCTGGTAAAGAATGCAGATGATTATGACTATTGTTCAGCCTGTTTTGACAATGAATATCCTATCAGTTTCCCCGGGGAACATCTGGAACAGATGGAATTCTTCTTTACATAACACACTGACGGCCTTATAATGCATCGAAACACTATGTACATTTCAATAATGATCCGATGATCACTGAAGTCATACGAAATATATTCCGCATTAACCTCAATGTAAAAAAATCCGAACGCGTGCTCATATTTTCCGATCGGCCGAACCGCACTGAGCAGCTTGATACAACAGACCGTGAAAGACGGTCCAGACTGAGGTGCATTGTTCTGCTTGCGTCTGAAATCGGCAAGCCGTTCGCGAAAGAGATTATGGTCAGAGAATTTCCTGCAACCGGCAACCACGGGGCAGAGCCTCCGCGGCTTATATGGGAAAGCGCATTCGGCACGAGGGCTGTTACCGCTTTGTCCAGAAAGGGAATATTCGAACGTATACGGAAAAAGAGAGCCGGCGATTCGGATTTAGGCGCCGCGGAGAACATAATACGGAAATATAAAAAAGATGCGGCACATGCGGTTATTGCACTATCGAACTATTCAACGAGCCACACACGGTTCAGGGACCTGTTAACACGGATATGCCAAACCCGTTATGCGAGTATGCCGCTCTTTGAACTCAGTATGCTCGAAGGCCCTATGAATATTGACTGGAAACAGCTTGACAAGATGACACGGGACATCGCTCGCCGGGTAAATAAGGCGGTAGCAATAGAAATAAACACTGGTAATGGTTCCAGTATTTCGTTCGCAACCAAAGGGAGGAAAGCAATTGCGGATACCGGAATACTGCGAACGCCAGGTGCGTTCGGAAACCTGCCTGCCGGCGAAGTCTATCTTGCGCCGGTCGAGGGTACTGCCCAGGGCAGGCTTGTTCTGGAGTGGGCCCCGACCAGGGAACTCAGGTCACCGGTCACTCTGGACGTTCAGGACGGATATGTGACAGCGGTGGCTGGGAAGGAAGCATACGTTGCTGAACTGAAGAAGAAATTGAAGGCGAGGAAAGAAAACAGTAATATTGCCGAGCTTGGCATCGGAACGAACAGCCGGGCAAGAAGGCCGGATAATATTCTTGAGACAGAAAAGATTTTGGGGACCATACACATAGCGTTTGGAGATAACAGCTCATTCGGTGGAAACGTAAAGACGCCGTTTCATCAGGACTATGTTTTCTTCAAGCCGACGGTTACGCTCATACAGAAAGACAAAAGCAAACATGTCTTAATGAAGACAGGCAGGATAGTATGACAGACTGTATCGTTGTCCTCATAACAGCTCCTCAGGAAGAGGAGGCAGCAAAGATAGCAAAGTCCCTTATTGATGAGCGGCTTGCTGCCTGCGTAAATATTGTGAAGAATATCCGTTCTCTGTACCGGTGGCAAGGTACTCTTGAGGATGAAGGCGAAGTGCTTTTGGTCGTAAAGACTCAGGAGAGATTGTTCGAAGACCTTATGCACAGGGTACAGCAGCTGCACAGTTACAGTGTTCCAGAGATCATAGGATTGCCAATTGTAAAAGGGTTTGAGAATTATATACAATGGATTAAAGAGGAAACAGGATGACTGGCTCGATGAAATATAATGCTTTAAAATGTATGAATAAAAAGGAGGTTCAGTGAAACCCATAACTGGTTTGATTTTAGTGATTGTGCTTGTCGTTATATCGCCTTTTTCTGCACTGGCCGAGTCTCAGCAAGATAAAATACTGATTGGCCTCATTCCGGAGATGAACGTCTTCAAGCAGATGGAAAGGTTCAGACCACTTGCACAATTCCTGAGCAAGGAAACAGGTGTGACCGTAAAACTGACCATTTTAAGCAGATATGGGAATATCATAGAGCGATTTACGAATGAAAAAATGGATGGGGCTTTTTTCGGTTCATTTACGGGGGCTATGGCAATACAGAAGCTCGGCCTTGTCCCGATCGCTCGACCCGTTAATCTGGACGGGGCATCAACGTATCATGCTCATATCTATACCAGAAAAGAGTCAGGGATAAAAAGCGTCAAAGATATGAAGGGCAAAAAAATGGCATTTGTGGAAAAGGCAACAACTGCCGGCTATATCTTTCCCCTTGCTTACCTCAAGGAAAACGGGGTTGATAATATTGGCACTTTTTTTAGCGAATACTTTTTTGCCGGTAGTCATGATGCCTCATTAGTTGCTGTCCTTGATGGCAAGGCGGATATAGGAGCTTCAAAAAACACGGTTTTTGAATGGGTAAAAGAGCAGGATCCCCGGGTTGACCAGGAGATAGTCATACTGGCTGAATCTGCCAAGGTGCCGTCTAATGGTCTGCTGGTGAGAAAGGGGCTGGATCGAGGAATTATCGACAAATTGAAGCAGTCGCTCCTGAATCTTGATTCTTCATCTGAAGGGAAAGAGGTCCTGAAAAAATTCCGTGCGCAAAAATTTATTGAAACCACCGTTGATGATTATAAGCCGGTCTTTGTTTCAGCAGAAAAAGCCGGTATTGACCTGAAGACCTATAACTACCGGAACGAATAACCGCTCCATGGCACATCGTTTCCTCTATCAACACGTAAGATGGAATGCTGCGATCACTGCTTTCTTTTTTGACAGGCGATTAAAAATGTCTACTGCCGTTCCTGTCCTTTCGATGTGAACAGTAATATTCTTTGATTCGAGCAGTCTTCTTGTTTTCTCGGGAACCTGCATGACTCCTGAATATCCTGTCCCGATAATGAGCGTCTCCGGTTTGGCGGTCAGAATATCTTTCAGGTCACTTTCCTGCAGGTTATGGCCTTCCTTTCGCCACCATGATGCATCAACTCTGTCCGGATAGATAATGACATCAGACGTATAGACCGTGCTGTTGATAACGATTCGTCCGAAGCTGTAATCGTCTATATGCATGATTTTATTTCACCATAAAAAAGAATAAAGGTAAAGTTCACTGACCGTCCTGCACGAATGAATCCCATATGTCAATTCGTGGACACTATGTTTATTAATAAAAATAATTAGTCGGTTGACTTCTGAATGGTATTGTGTGATTCTGAAGGCTGACAGAGCCTGTGAAAAGGAGATGATGTTCGAATGTCAGAAACCGAATCCATATTTCAGCAATTGTCAAAAGACGAACTCAAGACCATAACGACTCTGGGGATAGAGAAAACATACGGAACGGGCGAACTCATTTTTTCTGAAGGAGATACTGCTGATTATATATATTTTATCCAATCCGGACAGGTTTCTATCTCTATTCAGAAATTCACCGAGCAGGAAGAAATATGCACTCTTGGGCCGGGTGAGTACTTTGGAGAAATGGCTGTTTTTTATAAAAACAAAAGGACAGCTTCAGTCACTGCGCTTACCGAAGCGAGGCTTCTGAGCGTTGATAAAAAGGTATTTCTTCAGCTGGTGAAGACTGATCGCGAAATCGCCAGAAAGATCAACACTATCCTTGCCCGGCGGAACGAAGAACTCATTTTCAAGGAAAAACTGCTTGACAGCACGGGCATAAACAGCAGGCATCTCCACGTAAGCATCAAGGGCGATCCATCATTGCGGGAAACGACATTTACGCGCGAACGGCATGAAAGCATTGTAGACAAGGTCTTGCCACAGCTGAAACCAGGGCTTGAAGATTTACTGCTGAACCGGTGTGTCTATCAGATCTTTATCGGCTTTAACAGTGGAGAAATCCGTACCCTGTCGATTTTTGATCCCTTTAGTGAAGAAATTCATCAGGCAAACAAACTGGCAGACGAGGCTTACATTGACCGTCATTTTCCGCTCACTACTTATGACGAAAAAACGCAGATGCTTAGGCGTTTATACGCAGCCGTTGCGGCTGATCCTGTCTTTGGCAGTCTGCCCGAACCTGTTAAAAAGATGTTCATGAGTTATTATGAGCACTGGGAGCCCATTACCAGGGCAGAGATTGCCACTACACTATCCCGCCTGTCTGTCCTCAGGAGCATTCCTCATTATTATCTTCGAAATTTCACCATCAGCATGACCCGGGATGCCATCCGCATGCAGTTCAATTGCGACGGGACCCATATCGTGAGCGCACAGGACTACCAGCGCTTTATCGATGAGAATTTATAATCCAATCTTACTGAGCCCCATCGATTGCTCTGTAATTGACAAAACAGCATTTTTCAGAGTGTAATAGGGCAATATTGGTGGGGATCATACTACCTTTCGAGGGAGGTAGAATCAGAAGCTTTTTCTGGGACATACTGATCTAAATATTCCTGAAGAACACTGACATGAGCCGGTTTACAGATGCATTGATTGTTTCGCCTCTAGCTGATGGAAAGACATGGGTGTTAATTCAGCCATTCGGCTATGAGGTTGGTGATCTCGGCACAGGAGATGTTGTAGACGTTGAGGTCGGATTTATGACCGATTTTGCCTCTATACCACGATGTTTCTGGCTCTTTTTACCGAGGTGGGGAAAATATGGCAATGCCGCCGTTATCCATGACTGGCTGTACTGGAGTCAGGGAAGATCACGGACAGAAGCCGACACCATCATGTTTGAGGCCATGGGTATTCTTGATGTCCCGTCGTGGCAGCGATATCCGATTTATTGGGCAGTTCGATACTTTGGCTTCATGGCTTGGGCCCGCAATCAGTGGGACAGGAAAGCTGGATTTGATCGGGTTTTTAGGGACAAAAAGGTTAAGGCAAAACGATACTCGGAACGGCTCGGGATGTTGCATCGAATGATGAAGCATTACTTTGAAAAGAAGCAATAATAGTTATACATTTTATAGTTGTTATTTTGTTTGCCTCTTACGAATTTCAAATAGGATTTAGAAGTTGACAAGGAGTACCTCTTGAATTAAATACATTACTTATATCCTTGCGCTTGCGCATTACATATCGAAGTGAGGATTCTGATGCCCGAGATATGCGACATCGATAGGTCGATCAAGATTTAACACCTTCACCTGCGAAGCAACAGGTTCACTGATCTGCAACGGTTACTGATTGCCAGATGAAAGCGCTAGTCTGAGAAGATAACTTCCTTCCTGTTATCCTCATCATCGAAACCCATCGAACTACAGTGGACAACAAACGTAAATCATTAAAAAAGCCTGCCTTAAAGATATGTATGTTTACACAGCAAAAAAGTTCTTGCAATTGTGGAATTTTGTGATATAAATGTATGTGTATTCCTGATTTAAATCATATACAGGCAAGGTATCTTCAGATGTTATTACTATTCAGCCTTAAAACATTTTTGAATTTCAGTTTTAACCTTAAGAAGGGAGGAGAAATGAAAAACATCATGAAGGTTTTAATGATCATATTAGTTGCGATTTGTGCTGTTAATATAAGTCATGCAGCTGAAAAATCCGCTACGGCGAGTAAGCCCAATGTCGTTATCATGATGGTTGACAATCTCGGCTGGGGTGAAATTGGTACATATGGTGGCGGTATTCTACGGGGTGCTCGTACGCCGAGGCTGGACACCCTTGCAGAAGAAGGCATGAAGCTTCTTAATTTCAATGTAGAACCCCAATGCACTCCAAGCCGCTCAGCCTTTATGACCGGTCGCCATCCTATTCGATCTGGAACTACCAAAGTTGTTTGGGGTATGCTTTATGGTTTGACACAATGGGAAGTGACAATGGCTGAATTGTTTAAAGATGCTGGTTATGCAACAGGTATGTTTGGCAAATGGCATTTAGGCAATACTCCCGGTCGATTCCCGACAGATCAGGGATTCGATGAATGGTTCGGTATTCCAGATTCTACAGATGAGACGCTTTATCCTACGAGTGTTCACTATGATCCTTCGGAAACAAAAATGTCTTCAATTTATGAGAAGAAGGAAGGTGGAAAGCTAAAGGCGTTGCGACCTTATACCGTGGAAGAAAGACCGTTCATTGACACTGAGATAACAAAGCGGATTATTGATTTTATGAAAAGAAAAGCCAAAAAGGGCGAACCTTTCTTTGCCTTTGTTCCATTTACATTACCTCATCTTCCGGTTCTTCCTCATCCTGACTTTGCTGGTAAAACAGGGAATGGGAATTATGCGGATGTTATTGTAGAAATTGACCATCACGCCGGCGAGATCATTGATACAATCAAACAACTCGGTATCGAAAAAGATACGATTGTTATATGGACCAGTGATAACGGCCCTGAGCAGATCGAAGGAGCGCACGGGACAGCCGGATTCTGGAGAGGCAACTATTTTACCGCTCTCGAAGGGTCACTACGTACATCTTTTCTGATCAAATGGCCTGGCAAAATTCCAGCTGGCACTATTAGCAATGAGATCGTACATATTACTGATTTGCTTCCAAGCTTATCAACGATTGCAGGTTATGATATTCCCAAAGACAGAATGATCGATGGAATAGATCAAATTGATTTCTTTTTAGGGAAACAGAAGAAATCAAATCGTGAAGGATTCCCTGTTTTCAATGGAGACGAGCTTTTTGCATATAAGTATCGTAATTACAAAATGCATTTTATTCGTCTTGATTCCATGTTTGAAGCACCGGAAAAGCTTAATATGCCTCAGATGTTTAACTTGATTCAAGATCCGAAGGAACTATACCCGCTTGACAAAGTAGATGTGGCTGAAGCGTGGTTTATGGCGCCGGTTTCAAAAAGAATTGTTGAATTTAAAGAGTCGTTAGCTAAAGAACCACCGATTATGTTAGGAACACCTGATCCATATGTTCCACCTAAAAGGCAATAAGGAGAACAACTATTTACGAATAACAAATGAGGTTTAACTTTTGCCAAAATATCAATTTATAGTATGAAAGAGAAAGTCGACAGGATACAGTAACAGCTGAAGAATGGTATTATTCTTTATTTCACCTGTTAATCATCAATATTTTATTTCATCTCTTTCTTTGACTTGTAGGTGAAGTCAATTCTGAAGATTGCGTATTCCCATGTGTACTCTTCAGTCTCTCCTTAATTTCGTTTGATCTATATATGTGGAGTTGGTTACTTGTTTTTTTATGATTCCGGTATGGTGATATATTTTAGAAACTACCATGAAAAAAAGAGAGGTGCTCTGGTCAGGACTGGTGAATGTCTCTCGATTTTTTTCCGAAACTATCTTTATTATCAGAGGTTTTTTGATCATCATATGAATGAATATACTGCTCGTATTCACTCATACATGATTTCAGTTCTGAGAAGGATGTTATTCCCAGGCTCTTGAGTTCTTTCAAAACCTCTTTTTTCGATAAAGTAACCATAACTGATATATTATTAACGCAAATAATATGCCAATAACTTCTTATTGACCGTCATTCACAACAGGAAGCATATAAGGCATTAATAATGGTCATTTTTTCTGATGATCAGCCTGTACGGTACAGATTCTCTTGCAATCATTTTCAAGGTTCTCTGTTGCAAAATATCGTTGTCATGTTTCTAATAGTCACACTCTGGTGACGATTTTC
>CP070737.1:1580411-1643160 GCA_020347665.1 Nitrospiraceae bacterium | reverse complement strand
AATTTAAGCGCTATGGGCTCAGACTCATCTATTATACATAAAAACGATTTTGGTGTCTGATTTTTTTTTTATTAGAGACACCGCAATGTACAATTTAATCGCTACGGGCTCAGGCCTATCTATTATACATATAAAACGATTTTGGTGTCTGATTTTTTTATTAGAGACACCTTAATGTATAATTCAATCGCTACAAACTGAGAAAACTCTCAGGTTCCTTATAGTCATGACACATGACGCAATCCTTCTTTGCCTGTTCAGGAGTTACACGCCACGTGTGTGGTTTATGGCACTGCTTGCATTCGAGACCCATCACCTGCACATGAGAGCCGTGCTTTCCCACAGCCAGTATCTTGACGTGGCAATTCATGCAGTTGCTCCAGTCAGGCCGTGAAGATTGATGAGGCTGGTGGCATTGATAACAACTGAAATGCATCGGCCCGTCAGGAGGACTGGTAATTTTTGTCGCTTCCTTTATGAGTTCATCAGACGGCTGATAATGTGTAACATCGATCGTTTGATCAGCAATGAGTACTTTTCTGACCTGTTCGCCTCCGTGACAGAAGAGACATTTGCGCGGCCCGGGCCTCAGATCAGGTGTTCTGTCCGTGTGGCAGTTCAGACAGGCGATTTCTTCCATGCCTGAGCCGTGGACTACCTTGCCCTGATGGCATTTCAGGCAGAACCGTGGCTCAGCAGTAAATTTGTGCGTGATATATCCATGACATTTTGCACATTCAACCTGCTCCATAAAAACATGCTTGGCATGCAGCCTCGATTTATTGATCAATTTGGCATCTTCATATTCCTCATTCTTCTCCCAATGACACTGGATACAGTATTTCCAGGGCACAATGATCTTTCCGTGCCGGTCAGGAACGGTCTCCGGCCTGTGCAGGACAAAATTAATCAGAAGCCTGTTCTGCTCCGGGATAGACAGATGATGACAATCGTGACAGTTAATTTCCTGGTGCCTACTAACCTCCCAGGCATCGAATGCAGGCTGCATCAAATGACAGCTGACGCAGAACTTGGGATTATTCTGCGTGAAATCATAAAACTTGAATGATACCATCCCGACGCCCACCATGATACCGAGCAGCAGAAAAGCTATAATGATCTTGCCCTTTAAGGGCATTCCCTCCTTGAGCCATCTAAACGGATTAAACATGTTCCCTCCCCTGAAACAATTACAACTTTTTAAGCGTTTCGTACGCCGCTTCTATTGATTTATCTATATCTGATGACGTATGCGCAAGAGACATAAATCCAGCTTCAAACTGGGATGGTGCAAGGTTCACGCCCTTCTCCAGCATCCCTTTAAAAAAACGGGCAAATTTCTTTGTGTCGGCGGTTTTTGCGCTTGTATAATCAAATACGTCCTGATCAGTGAAATACGTGCAGAACATACTGCCTGCCCGATAAAAACGGGTTCTGACACCTGCTTTCCGGGCGGCATCGACCAATCCTTCTTCGAGATGAGAAGAATTCTTTTCCAATGTGTTATACGTCCTTTTTTTCAACAGTTCGTTGATCGTGGTAATGCCTGCAGTCATGGCAAGGGGATTCCCGGACAAGGTGCCGGCCTGGTATACCGGTCCTTCAGGGGAGACAGAAGACATGATATCCTTTCTCCCCCCATACGCTCCAACAGGCAGTCCACCGCCGATCACTTTGCCGAGGCATGTCATATCAGGTCTAATGCCATAATAGTGCTGTGCTCCCCCAAGGGCAACCCTGAATCCGGTCATAACCTCGTCGAAAATAAGAACAATGCCTGATTTTTTTGTTATAGTCCTGAGCGTTTCAAGGAATGACGGTTTTGGCAAGACACAACCGATGTTGCCGACCACGGGTTCGAGTATCACACAGGCGATGGAGCGCCATTCTTTTTCAACTATTCTTTTGGCGGCAGTGATATCGTTGAACGGAATCGTAATAGTATTTCTGGCATATGATGCGGGTACTCCGGGGCTATCGGGAACACCAAATGTTGTTGCCCCTGATCCTGCCCTAACGAGAAGACCGTCAGCATGACCGTGGTAACACCCTTCAAATTTGATTATCTTATCCCGTCCGGTAAACCCCCGTGCAACTCTGATCGCGCTCATCGTTGCTTCAGTGCCTGAGTTGACCATCCGCACCATACTCATTGAAGGATATATTGTTAAGAGAAGACGGGCGAGTTCAGTTTCCAGTGGTGTGGGCGCGCCATAACTGGTGCCTTTTTCTGCAGCCTTTTTTATTGCCTGTACCACCTTTGGATGCGCATGCCCAAGGATCATGGGTCCCCATGAAAGAACGTAATCTATATAGGAATTACCATCAACATCGTAAATCTTCGAACCTTTTGCACGTGAAATGAAAAATGGTGTGCTTCCCACGGCCTTGAAAGCCCGAACAGGGCTGTTCACGCCGCCAGGGATAAAAGAACGGGCAGCCTTATATAGGGTTTTTGATTTGAAGGTTTTTTTCATAAAGAAAGAGCTTTTTAATTTATCATAAAAATTATTTTCATGTCAAAAACGGTATACATATTTAGCTGTATATGCTATAAATAGTACCTAAAGACAATAAACAGTGTATGTTATACATAGCAAGCTTACTCTTGGGGGTATATGATGAAGAAATCGGTTTTGGTAATTCTCTTGGTTCTCATTATGGTAGTGGTTGTTTCCTGCAAAAAGAAAGAAGTAGAGAAAGTTGATGAATCGTATTTTGCGAAAATTGGTCAAACAGTAATAACACATGAGGATTTTGACAGGGAATTTCAGGCATTGCCACCGTATGCGCAGGCAATGTTCGAAGGCGAAGAAGGAAAACAGCGCTTTCTCGATGAAATGGTAAAGAAAGAATTGCTCTATCAGGAAGCCATTAAGAAAGGCCTTGAAAAAGATGCTGAATATCAGAAAAGACTGGAGGAATTCAAGAAATTGACGCTTATTTCCGCACTTTTTGAGCAGGAAGTGCTTGAGAAGTCAACGGTATCTGACCAGGAGATCAGGGATTTTTTCGAAAGTCATCAGGCGGAGTTTTCAGCACCGCACGAAATAAAGGCAAGCCATATACTTGTTAAAACCGAGGAAGAAGCGAAACAGGTGCTCCAGAGGTTGAAAGAAGGTGAGCGGTTCTCTGAAGTCGCAAAAGCAGTCTCAATAGATACGGCCTCGGCAGTTAAAGGTGGAGACCTTGGATATTTTTCCCGCGGGCAGATGGTTCCTGAATTTGAAGATGCAGCATTCCATCTCAATACCGGAGAAGTCAGTGACCCGGTGAAGACGCCCTTTGGATACCATATTATAAAAGTTCTTGATGTGAAAACAGGTCCTGCAGTTGAATTCGAAAAAGTAAAAGATATGATTGTTCAAAAAATAACCAGCGACAAACAGAAAACAGTTTTTGACACGTATATCGAGGATATTAAAAAGAAATATAAAGTAACGATTAACACTGACTCCCTGGCTAAGGCATTTAAAGAGGAAACGCCTGAGGAGATTATCCAGGAACCCGTGGAAGAGAAGGCCGGAGTGCCGGAGAAACCTGACGCGGTGATTGAGAAGGCTGTGGAAGAGAAGGATGAAGTGCCGGAGAAACCTGATGCGGTGATTGAGAAGGCTGTGAAAGAGAACGATGAAGTGCCGGAGAAACCTGATGCGGTGATTGAAAAGGATGTGGAAGAGAAGACTGAAGCTCCTGCAAAACCCGAGGCAGAAAAGCCCGCGGGCGGCGATGCCGAGACATCTCCGGAAACCAAAGAAGCTCAGTCAGCTGATCGAAAAGAGAATCCGGAAGATTCTTCCAAACAATAGAATCTGCGGTGTGTAGTAACACCGGCTCACAACAGCGTGCACGCAAAGAACGGGGGCTCATCTTCAGGACGAGGGCCCTGTTCTTTTCATGAAGTCAATCCATATCGGGAGCGCAGCGCGGGCACCGGTCTCTTTTCTGCCGATGGGACGATGATCATCGCGTCCAATCCATACGCCGACAACTAACCGGTCATCGAACCCGATAAACCACGCGTCTCTATAGTCATTCGTTGTGCCGGTTTTTCCAAATACCGGTCTCCCGATAGCCTTGGCCTGAGTCCCTGTTCCTTCATTAACGACTGCCTCCAGCAGTACTTTTATCTGATAGAGCGAGCCTTCATCTACTACATTTGTATGCCTGGTAAACAGCTCATCGATAATGATTCTGTCCCTGTTTTCAATCCTGTCATACGGAATGAGCTCTACCTTTCGTCCTGTTGCAAAGACTGAATATGCCCTGACCAGCTCTATTAAGGAAAGGTCCGATGCACCCAATGCAATCGAAATATAAGGATACAGCTTGCTTTTAATCCCGACCCTTTTTGCCGTATCAATAATAGGAGTAACCCCGATTATACTTGCAAGATTTACCGTTGCAGCATTCAGCGATTTTGCGAGGGCTGTTTTGAGGGTGACCTCACCAAAATATTCCCTGTCGTAATTTTCAGGGGACCACTCCTCATCAGGATTTGAACCGACGAAGGTGGTCGGAACATCATAAATAACATCTTCATACGACATCCCCTGTTCAAAAGCAGTCAGATACACAAATGGTTTGAATGCGGAACCGGGTTGTCTCATAGCCTGAGTTGCCCTGTTGAACTGTGTTTCCCAGAAGTCAAACCCACCGACCATTGCCTTGATCTGTCCGGAACGAATGTCTATCGCTACAAGCGCACCCTGAATTTCGGGCTTCACTCTTTTTTCAATGGTTTTTATTCCGTTTCTGAGAGCCTCTTCAGCACTACGCTGCATTTTAGAATCAATGGTAGAATAAATTTTATAGCCTGACTTATAAATCCCGGTGCCGTATTTCCTTTCAAGCTTTTTTTTCAAAAACTCTATGAAATAGGGAGCGTCATACTTTCTGAAATGAGGAGATACGGGAAGAGGTTCCTTCAGCGCTGCTTCATACTGTTCCTGAGTAATATGATTGAGACGTAACATTGATTGTAAGACCAACGTACGCCTTTTTTGGGATCGTTCAGGATTCCTGAATGGAGAGTATAAAGAAGGTGCTTTCGGAAGGGTAGCAAGTAACGCTGATTCAGAGATGGTGACCTCCCTGATGGATTTTCCAAAATAGGCTCTCGCAGCCGCCTCTATACCAAAAGCCCGTGTTCCGAAATATGTCTGGTTTAAATACAGACCCAGGATTTCGTCTTTCGTATATTTTTTTTCTATCTGAACCGAAATAATGGCTTCCTTTATCTTTCTCATTATGGATTTTTCAGGTTTCAAAAATAACATTTTTGCAAGCTGCTGAGTAATGGTGCTTCCGCCCTGAACGATGCTGCGTGCCTTGATATCCTGCCAAAGGGCCCTTAAGATACCACGTATATCTACTCCGGGGTGCGAATAGAAGCGCACATCCTCAATGGAAACAAATGCCTTTTTGACCATATCCGGAATTTCATAATGCGGTATGAAGGTGCGACGCTCATAGTAGAGCTCAGCCAGAAGTTTTCCATCGCTTGCGTAAATTTTGGAAGACTCTAACGGGACATATTGCTCCAGGGCACTGATGCTTGGCAGGCCTGAGAGTGCCCAGAACATACTGCCGCCCATAACCCCTGCAACAACGCAGAAGACCAGAAAGGCCGCAATGCGTACTTTATTTAATCTTTTGTTGGCAGTAGTTAATTCTTCTTCAAGTCTCGACATGGGTATTCTTATTATACAGCAGTCTCAAAGCCAGGTGAATTTAGCCGTATGACGGTCGTTACTCCTGCCTGACGGCAGACAGGTACACACGTGTGTGGTACGGGGTTTACTTCGAAAAAGATTTTTCAATCGCAAGAACTTTGTTAAGCCTTCTTTTATGGCGTGCAGCATTTGAAAATCGGGCACTAAGAAATGCCCGGATGATCTCTGAAGCCAGCTGCGGTCCTATTACCCGGGCGCCGAGACAGAGTACGTTCATGTCATCATCCTCAACGCCCTGTCGGGCTGAGAACGTATCGTGGCATACTGATGCCCGTATGCCGGGGAATTTGTTCGCCGCGATACAGGCACCGACGCCGCTACCACAGATGAGAATACCTCTTTTTGCTTTTCTATGCGTTATGGTCTCAGCAACCGCGAGTGCAAAATCAGGATAATCGGACGGATCAGATGAATGGCTTCCCACATCAATGACAGTATGCTTCAAGCTCCTGGCATAAACAACGACGTCCTTTTTGAGAGAAAACCCGCCATGATCTGCGCCAATAACCAGTTTCATGATTTCAATAGCCGATCTGCGCGCTTCACAATGTTATGAACAGTAAATCCAAGGTTTGAGAAAATAACACTGGCCGGAGCAGAAGCTCCGAACCGGTCAATGCCAACAACATCTCCCTTGAGACCAACATATTTATACATGCTTAATGATGAGGCAGCTTCAATCGCGAGCCTCTTTTCGACTGCCGGGGGGAGGACGCTGTTTTTATACCCTGTACTCTGTTTATCAAAGAGTTCGAACGAAGCAAGATTGACCAGACGGACCTTCTTTCCTTCAACGGCTAACTGCTCGAACGCCGCAAGGGCAAGAGGCACTTCAGATCCGGATGCGATCAGGACCAGCTCCGGTTTTTTGCCGGAATCAGCGAGGATATAGCCGCCTTTTTTGACCCCTGAAGCAGATGCGTATTTCTTTCTGTCAATGACAGGGAGTTTTTGCCGGGTCAGAATCAAGGCCACAGGCCCGTTCGTGTGTCCAAGGGCAATCTCCCACGCAACCGCTGTTTCGTTTGCATCTGCAGGCCTGATCACTGTTAATCCGGGCATTGCCCTGAGGCTGGTGAGATGCCCTATAGGCTGGTGTGTTGGGCCGTCTTCTCCCAGACCAACCGAGTCATGGGTGAATACATAAATTACCTGAGTCTCCAGAAGCGCGGCAATGCGTATAGCGGGTCGCATATAATCAGAAAATATCAGAAAAGTCCCGCCGTATGGAATAAGCATGTTACTGAGGGCCATGCCATTCAGGGCCGCACCCATGCCATGTTCCCTGACGCCGAAATGCAGGTTGCGGCCGCCTTTCTTTTTATTAAAATTCGGATAATTCTTCAGATATGTATTGTTGGATGGCGTCAGGTCTGCTGAACCGCCTATTAATTGCGGAACATGGTCGGCTATATTATTTAGTACCTTGCCAGATGCGCTGCGCGTTGCCAGTGGTCCGTCAGCCGGTTTGAATACAGGAAGATATTTTCTGACTGATCTCGCCTGATCTCCTTTTTTCATCATGTTCCACTGTTTTGCAAGGGAAGGGTAGTGTTTTTTATATTTTTTGAACATGTTCTGCCATGCGTTCTCTGTTTTGTTTCCTGCGGCGACTGCCGTGCGAAAATGAAGCAGGGCCTTTTTCGGTATATGGAATTTCTTCTGGGGCCAGCCGAACTGTTCTTTGGTGAGCTTCAGTTCTTCCTGACCAAGCGGAGCGCCATGAGCATCAGCAGTGTCGTGTTTGTTGGGGCTGCCGTACCCGATGTGCGTGCGCGCGATGATAAGAGACGGTCTTTTTATTTCCTTCTGAGCCCGCCTGATCGCTGTCTCAACCTGTTTCAGATCATTCCCGTCCACTTTTTGTACATGCCATTTATACGCCCTGAACCGCGCACCGACATTTTCCGTAAAGCTCAGGTTTGTAGGACCATCAATTGATATCTTATTGTCCGAGTAGAGGTAAATGAGTTTGCCAAGTCCGAGATGCCCTGCAAGAGAGGCAGCCTCGGAAGAGATGCCTTCCATCATATCACCATCGCTCGTAATCGCGTAGATGAAATAATCAACAATCTTATGCCCCGGCCTATTAAACATGTCAGCCAGATAGCGTTGTCCAATGGCCATGCCGACACCGGTTCCAAAACCCTGTCCCAGAGGACCGGTGGTTGTCTCTATGCCGCAGCGCAGGCAGTACTCAGGATGTCCGGGGGTTGTGCTCTCCCACTGACGGAAGTTTTTTATGTCCTTCAGGGATATACGGTGGCCGGTAAGGTGGAGGAGACTGTACAGGAGCATTGATCCATGACCGGCAGAAAGAACAAACCGGTCCCTGTTCTGCCAGAACGGATTTTTGGGATTGTGCTTCAAAAACCTGGTCCATAATACATATGCCATTGCCGCATCACCCATCGGCATACCCGGATGCCCGGAATTGGCCTTTTGAACAGCATCTGCAGACAGCATACGGATGGTATTGATGCAGAGCTCGTCAAGATTCATTTTTTTCACGTAAATACCTCCGATCGTTAAAATAGCCTGAGTGAGAGAGTAGTACGGGACTGTTTGATGGTACAAAAAAAATCTTCAACAGGTCAATATGATAATATACTGTTAAATATTTTCCCATATAACCGGGAATATCATGCATTGAATATTCCAGTTTGTCGTTTTGTTCCGTAATGCGAAACACACGGATGTTACATGCATAGGTTACAGGGGGTGATCATGAAAAAATTCAGCTGGAGAATATGGATTGGCATTCTACTCGTTTCATTATCGATATTTTTCTATGTTGTTCATTATTTTATCTTCAGGGATTCCCACCATATTTTTGTATTCATGCTTCATGACATAGCATTTGTACCGCTGGAAGTGCTTTTCGTTACGCTTATCATCGAGCGTCTTCTGCATCATCGGGAAAAACAGTCGTTATTGAAGAAACTGAATATGCTTGTCGGGGCATTCTTCAGCGAAGTGGGGAAGTATCTGATATCATACTGCTCTCAGTGTACGGGGAACCATGCCGTGATCAGCAGGCATTTTCATATCAGCACTGACTGGACTGACAGTGACTTTGCCTCTGCTCATGGATATGCAGCGGGATTTGATCCCTCAATTGAATGCACAGCAGGAGACCTTGAAGCATTGCGGGACTTTCTTGTTACAAAAAGAGGTTTTCTACTCGCACTTTTGAAAAATCCAAACCTCCTTGAACATGAGTCATTCACGAATCTGCTCTGGGCCACGTTTCACCTGAGCGAAGAGCTTGAAGCCCGCGAGGATATTGACGGATTGCCTGAATCTGACCTGAGACATCTTGCCGGTGACATAAAACGTGCGTACGGACAACTCATCATGCAATGGCTGGACTATATGAAGCACCTGAAGCATGACTATCCGTATCTGTATTCTCTGTCTGTGAGAACCAACCCGTTCAGGAAGGACGCGAGCCCGGTAGTAACCAAATGAATAAGGCGCATAGCATAAAGCGATTAGCGCATAGCAAAAAAGACAAAGAGCTTAACGGATAGTGAGGGGTTAGGCGTTATGGGAGAGGAAGAAGGAAACAAAAAAACAACAGGTTCATGGCGCACGGCGATCCCGTAAAGTCGCAAAGCGACTACGGGATGAAAAAGGCACAAAAAACAGTAAGCAGTTATCTGTCATCTGACATCTAGCATCTGTTATCTGTGAACCATGAACTGTCAACTGTCAACCGTGAACTGACAGCTATCCCATTCCCAGTGCCTCTTTGGTCATTCTCTCTGCGGTCTCGAATACTGCCTGTTTGTTTTCTTCTGTCCGCGCTTCGATATAAAACCTCACCTTCGGCTCTGTGCCCGACGGTCTGATCATCAGCCACGATCCGTCGTCAAACAACAGTTTTGTTCCGTCAACCGTTATAACATCAGTTACGGTTCTCCGCGTGTTGCCAATCCGTAATGACGCCCCCTTCTTGTAGGTATCTTTAATACGGGAGAGTTTCTGTTTCAGGGGTTCGCCGGTAAGGGAGCGGTCAACCGCGATACCTGAACGGTCCGGATAGAAATAACCGAATTCATCCATGATATCCGCAAGATATTCACTGAGATTCTTTCCGGTTACAGCGATCATCTCCAATGCAAGAAGAAATCCGAAAATTGCATCCTTCTCCAGCGTATGATTGTACCCTGATATCCCGTCCGACTCTTCAAAGGCAACAATAGCACGCCTGTCCGAGTGCTGTAACAGGTACGGCCTGAAGTTTTTGAATCCCACTTTTGTCTCTTCAACCGGGATACCGAGTTTCAGGGCTATGGCATTCACAAAGTTACTCGTTCCGACGGACTTTGCAACAATCCCATTAATTCCCTTATGCACATGGAGAAAATGAAGGGCCATGGCACCGAAGTAGTTCATGGGAATCTGCATGCTGCTGTCGGCATATCGAATGCGGTCACCGTCAGGGTCCATAATGACGCCGAACTTGAGCGGAGCAGAAGAAGCATTCAGGGCCTGCTCAACGCCAACCATGTTTGCTTCTGACGGTTCCGGAGCAACACCGCCGAAAAGAAAATCGTCTTCTGTCCTCAGATAGGAGAACTTGTCTGAATCACCGAGGATCCGAGTTGTTCTGCCCCGAGTGGCCCCATGGACATTATCAACGGAGATAAAGCAGTCTCCTTTCCGTAAAAAATCGCGAAGCCGTCCAAGATCTATAGTCTTTCTCTTTTTCAGGTAATCAATGTAGAGAGCGGTAAGATCAATGTTTTCGATTCGTTCCGGAGGAGAAGATCCAGGCTTCATGCCGCTATCCATCATGGAATTGGCAATTTCTTCTATCATAGACGTGATTTCAGCACCTGCTGGCCCTCCATCAGACGGGTTGAATTTACACCCTGCGTAATTGGCAGGATTGTGTGACGGTGTGAGATTTATGGAGCATGCAGCATGCAGCATTTCTATACCGGCAGAAAATTCAGGTGAAATGGCTTCTCCTGCATACCAGGTCTTTATACCTTCTGCCTGAAGAATACCGAGAACCTCTGATGCGAATTCAGGGCCGAGGAACCTGTTATCATGGCCGACAATCACGCCCCTTTTTCTTATTTCATCGACGTCTTTTACTCCAATCGCCTGCATAACCTGTTTGTCTCCACTCTTAAACATTTCCACCATAGCAGCGGTTACTATCCGCACATTAGTGAAGGTAAAATCACTTCCTATCTCCCCGCGCCAGCCGGATGTGCCGAAAACAATGTTTGCCGGCTCTGTATTTTCCCGTGCAAATCGTTCAACATCGGACAAAAGGGTTCTCTTGTTAGATGCATCAGCAAGGATCACTTTCCAGCATGATGCAGCGTCTTTATACGTAGTTGACACAAAAACCTCCCAAAAGAAAAGGTAATAAAAATTTATTCTGCACTGTATTCAATAATACCATTGAATACCCTCTGTTTTTATGACAAGCCATGTAGTCCGCTCCTTTTCGAGATAAAAAACTGTTTTTTTGTGTTCTCCTGCATCCCCCAGGATATAACCGGTGTCCTGTCCATACGTGGCAATAACACTGAGATCGAGCTTGACGGTTGCTCTCTTGTCTGTAATGCTCATGTCCTTTATTTCGTATTCAATGACGAAGTTATCAAGTTTTTGAAAAAAGCGCTCGAACCCTTTTTGTAGAAAAAGATATGAAGCTCCGTGATCATCCGAATAATGGTATGAGACCTTTGACATGACTTCTTCCAGATTTTCCTCGATAACAGCCTGCGTGCCTTCATTAAACAGTTTTTTTATCCTGCTTTTATCAGACGGCCATAATACGAAGATGAGAATCGCTGTAATGACTGGAACGCCAAGTAATAGAATGGTTTTTTTGCTCATGACATTGGCTATATTAGCACTAATTGTCTGATTTTCCAATGAGACGAATAGGAATAATCTTATTTAATAGCCCTTATGCCTTCCCGGAAAAAACATAGAGAATTAAGCTGATGAAGCTGTTCTTAAAACGGCAGCTGGACTCTAAACACGTGGTTATATAAATATCTAAATATATATATTGACATTCATCCAAAAACGCGCTATTAATTAAGTGAGGGGGCATTGATCCAAGATGCGATTCACACGCGGTGAACCCAGTCTGAGAATTATTCATAACAGCATATCGTTTACTAACGTATAAAAAGGAGGAGGTGAGATAATGGCTGATAAAGGAAAAAGAAAGTTTGTTTTATATGCCGTAGTTATCATTGCGGGCATTGCGCTCGCCTCGATTTATTTCATGCTGGGTCCGCCCAAGCTGCTCGCAAAATCCAATTCACCCGATTTTTGTGGAGGCTGTCACGTGATGGAGGATGAATATGAGGCCTGGAGTCATACGGGTGCGCACAGGAGGAAGAAGTGCGTTGACTGCCATTTGCCCAATGAAAATGCCGCTGTTCATTATGCATGGAAGGCGATTGATGGATTAAAAGATGTCGCATTTTTTTACTCCGGAAGGGTTCCAGAACAGATTAAACTGACACAGCACGGTGAGAAAGTCCTTCAGACCAACTGCGTCCGATGTCATGAGAATACCGTAATGCTCATTGACACAGAGAGACAGTGCTGGAAATGCCACAGGAGAATTTCTCATAAACGCAGCGGCGCAATGCAAACACTATAGAAAGGAGGTTTGTTATGAAGATCGCGTATATGTGGAAAGTAGTTTTGGTTGTAACAGGCTTGGCGGTTTTTCTGTCTTTATACGGTTGCCCGCCAACAAAGACGGAGCCAATCCGACCAGTCGAGATCAAAGATGGAGACTATGATCCTGCCAACTGGGGAAAGGCATATCCGGTCAACTATGAGTTATGGAAAAAGACAGAAGAACCTACGCCCGTGGGAAAGAGTAAATACAAGAGGGGCTTTGATGCCGACAGGATTACGTATGACAAACTATCCGAATTTCCCTACATGGCGTTACTGTTCAGCGGATGGGGCTTTGGAGTCGAATACAATGAACCGAGGGGTCACGCCTACATGCTCAAGGATCAGCTTGAAATAGATCCGTCACGGATAGGCGCTGGAGGAGTCTGCCTTACCTGTAAGACCCCATATGCTCCTGAGTTGGAGAAAGACAAAGGTGTCGAGTACTACAGAAAGCCTTGGAAAGAGGTGCACGCCATGATTCCTGAAGAGCATCAGGAACTCGGGGTTGCCTGCATAGACTGTCATGACAATAAAGATATGTCATTAAAGATCTCGCGTGGATTTACTCTTGTTAAAGCTCTCGAAAATATCGGAACTGATCCGAACAAATTGACCCGTCAGGAAATGAGAAATATTGTCTGTGCGCAGTGCCACGTGACGTATAACATCAAGAAGGATGAAAACAAAAAGTCAGTCGGCATCTATTTCCCCTGGCACGGAAGTACCTGGGGCAAGATTTCGGTTGAGAATGTCATCAAACAGATCCGCAATGATCCGTCCGTCAGGGAGTGGAAGCAAAAGGTGACCGGATACAGACTGCCGTTTATGCGTCATCCTGAGTTTGAACTGTTCTCATACGACAGTGTCCACTGGAAGGCTGGTGCATCCTGTGCAGACTGTCATATGCCGTATACCAAGGTGGGATCATTCAAGGTATCGGATCATCGGGTGACCAGTCCCCTGAAGAATGATATGAAGGCGTGCATGCAGTGTCATACAGAGAGCTCTGACTGGCTGAAGGAACAGGTGACTGCGATTCAGGACAGGACCGTGTCAATGATGTTACGGTCTGGGTATGCAACTGCCACCGTCGCAAAACTGATTGAGCAAGTGCATGACGCGGAGAAGGCAGGCAAGAGCATTGATAAGACACTCTATGACAAGGCACGGGACTTTTATGAAGAGGCCTTTTTCAGGTCCCTCTATATAGGCGCAGAGAATTCGGTTGGTTTTCATAACCCGACAGAGGCCATGAGAATTCTCGGGGATTCTACTGCCTTTGCAGGTAAGGCAGAAGGGCTGTTGAGACAGGCCCTTGCCAAGGAAGGAATAGATGTCCCTATTATGGTAAACCTCGAATTGCATAAGTATCTGGATGACCGGGGCAAGAAAAAACTGAGGTTCGATCCTGATGTGGAGATCAAGGATCCTTTCGGTCTGCAGGATAGGCTCGTCAAAGCGGAATACAAGAAATAATAATCCAGAGATTACGGGCAGGCAGGAATGCCTGCCCGGACACCTTCCTGTTCTTTTTTCCCATCAGTACACAGTTCCCGGAAGCTTTATATATGATTTAGATCATATATAAAATAATGGTAGTGCTGTAGAATTGAATCATGATCCCCGAAAGCTGCCTGTGATCCCCTCCGATTTTTAGCAGGCAGCTTTCTCCTCAATAATGAGTTTGTTGATGTATGGTGTAGTATGAGTTTTTTCCCCCCAAAAGCAGCCGGCAAAGTATAATAGTCAATAAATTTGACTCCTTTGGGAATTGACAAGATTTTTGCCGTTCCCTGCTGTGCGATGTAACGGAAAAGGAACCCGATTATGCATATACATCTAGGAACATGGAGCCGTGATGAACTGGACCGGATACTACTTGATGCATCGCTGATACAGGACCCGGGTCTCTGCATCGAATATATAGCGCAGCAGTTTCTTGATCTGCCGTATAAAGAATCATCATTGATCGGAGATGATCATACAGAGGAAGTACTCGTTATTGATTTTTCGGGCGTTGATTGCTTCACCTTCATCGATTACATAGAAGCGATGAGGATGTCTGAATCATTTGAGGCATTTCCTGAGCATCTTACGAGAATACGATACCGCTCTGGCCAGATCTCTTTCAAAAAAAGGAATCATTTCTTTACTGACTGGTCTGTCTATAACGCTGATTTCATTGAAGACGCGACTGAATCCGTAGGCAAAGAGCAGGTGGGAAGAATAAGGAAAATGCTCAATGATAAGGAAGACGGCACTTGCTGGATACCGGGAATTCCCGTGGCAGAGCGAACTATATTCTATATACCGGGCAGAGCCATTGATCATTCAGTAATAAACAGACTGAAAACCGGAGATTACGTCGGCATGTACTCGGAACTGCCCGGTCTGGATGTCTCTCATGTCGGCATTATCGTAAGACATGATGACCGTGTGTTCCTGAGGCATGCGTCTTCTGATAAGGACAATATGAGAGTTATTGATCAGGATTTTATGCAGTATATAAAAGGCAAGCCGGGACTGATTGTCTTGAGACCCATAAAAGTGATCATTGATTGAAGGTTAAGAGTGTAGAAGGGAGCTGTATTCCGGATCAGGTGCGGAATGATGGATAATCAGCCGGGAATCATGGTTAGCAACAGAATGCAGATATGAATTCCAAAAAAAACAGACAATGATAAAGGTTATCTTCAGTCGCCGTATGATAGTTGCGCTGATCATGGGATTCTCCTGTGGCTTGCCCCTTCTTCTGACCAAAACGATATTACAGGCATGGATGACAGAAGCAGGTGTTGATTTAACCGTTATCGGTTTATTTGCATTGGTGGGCATCCCCTATACGATTAAATTTCTCTGGGCTCCTGTGGTAGATCGTTTTATCTTGCCATTTCTTGGTAGACGAAGGGGATGGTTGTTGGTGTTTCAGGTTTTACTGCTATTCTCTATTGCCGGTCTCGGATTAACTCAACCGGGAAAAAGCCCATTAATGGTGGCCCTCGTAGCTTTCTTGGTAACATTTTTCAGTGCGTCACAGGATATTGTGGTTGATGCCTATAGGAGAGAGGACCTTGCTGACGAGGAACTTGGACTAGGCTCATCTTTATATGTGAATGGATATCTCGTTGCAGCCCGGCTTCTTGTTGCCGGTGGCGGGATGATTATGGCAGATCATATGTCATATAAAATGCTGTACGTGATAATGGCAGCTTTCATGGCACCTGGCATCATTTCAACTCTTTTGACTCCAGAACCGAAAATGTATGGTGCACCAAGAAATTTTCGAGAAGCCGTTTTTGATCCATTTAAGGACTATTTTAGTCGACACGGAGCCATTTGGATATTGGCGTTTATTCTCATGTATAAATTAGGAGATAACATGGCAGCTGAGATGACTACTCCATTTTATCTAAAAATTGGATTTTCAAAGACTGAAATAGGGAGTGTCGCAAAAATCTTTGGTTTTGGAGCGACAATGGCTGGCACACTAACGGGCGGGGTAATTATGTTGCGTCTTGGCATTAACCGTGCACTCTGGCTCTTTGGTGCTCTGCAGGCATTATCAACTGCTTTTTTTGCTCTTTTGGCACATGTTGGCTATAGTGTCCCATTGTTAACCGGGGTAATCGCCTTTGAAAACCTCAGCAGTGGGATGGGCACATCAGCATTTGTGGCTTTTATGGCAAGTATTACGAACAAGAAATTTACGGCAACGCAATATGCACTTCTTACCAGTCTCATGGGTGTACCGAGAGTTTTTGCTTCTGCACCTACAGGTTTCCTCGCAAAATACCTTGGATGGGAAACTTTTTTTGTAGCATGTGCGCTGATTGCAATCCCCGGAATGCTACTTCTCATGAAATTTGCGCCATGGAATCAGAAAACATAAGACAGTGCAGGTGAGTTGCGTATGTAGCATTTGGTTCAAATCAGGAAGACTGCACAGAAAAACAGCAGTCACAAGACATGTTCTAAAACAGACTGAACTTAAAATAATGAGAG
This sequence comes from Nitrospiraceae bacterium, assembly GCA_020347665.1. Taxonomy (GTDB): domain Bacteria; phylum Nitrospirota; class Thermodesulfovibrionia; order Thermodesulfovibrionales; family UBA6898. The sequence goes on along the minus strand of CP070737.1, from coordinate 1,626,748 downwards.
GGGTTTTCCTTGATATCGCTTATCAGTGTGTTCAGCTCCTTAAGGGTACTCTTGAGTTCCTGTGAGATCTCATCATCCGTGAGAAGGCTGCCCACCAGGCCTTCCCCATGCTCTATAGTTTCAAGGAGTGAAGCCAGTTTTTCCGAGGCAGCATTGATGTTTTCGTAGAGGCTCTCGTCCTCAATCATCCTGTGGATGGTCCCCTTTGACTGGGCGAGTCTTTTTGAAAAATCATCAAGGTTTTCAGAAGCGCTCAAAAATCTGTTGTACAGCACGGGGTCCTCGATTAATTTATGGACAGTTCCCTCCGATTTTCTCAATAAATCGGCAAAAAGCTTCACATCCTGAACAGATGCAGACAGATCCAGGTAGAGCTTGTCCTCGGTTACCAGTTTGCCGAGAGATCCCTTGCCGCTGTCAATTTTTTTAACAACCTGTGACAATTCTCTGGTCGTATTCTTCAGGTTATTGTAAAGGGAGGGATCTTTCAAAAGTTTGGATACGGTCCCTTCCCCTTTTTCTATGGTAGTAAGAATATCTTCGAGCATATCAATAAAATTGGTCAGACTCGCGATGGATTTTTCTCCTGTCCGGACAACATCCTGAATATCGGTCACTGCTATCCCGATAATCATGTCATGAGGCTTTAAATGTTCGGACTCTTTTGAGCCGGGACTTACTTCAAGATATTTGTCACCGAGCAGGCCGAGCGTATGGACAGTTGCCTTCGAGTCCTTCTTGAGATATTTGATTGTATCGGAGGAGATGGATAACGTAACCTTTATGGTTTCTTTCGGCGTGAAATATATTGATTTTACCGAGCCAATCTCTACGCCGGAAAACCATACCGGCGCTCCTTCCCTGAGACCTTTGATGTCAGAAAACTCAGCATATATATCGGTTCTCGGCATAAAGAGTCTTCCGATACCGCCAGCGAACATAACCGTGATAAAAATGACCAACAGGGCAATTGTTATGACAATACCCACTTTAAGCTTTGCCCATCTGAGTTGTTTTATATAGTCGTACATATGGTTACCTGAATATCATACTCTCTTTGCTACATAAAGTTCATTAATAAATTCTCTCAGTTCAGGGTCATCTGTCTTCTTCAATGATTCGATGTCCCCGTCAAACGCAATCGTGCCGTTTTCCAGATACAGATACCGGTCAGCAACTCTGGCGGCATCCAGTACTTTATGGGTGACGAGAATGAATCCCCTTCTCTGGGGAGGTTCTCCTGAAGAAAGCTCATTTATAAGGGCACAGATATTGGCTGCGGTAAGTGGATCAAGTCCGGTTGTTGCTTCATCGTAGAGCATCATTTTCGGCTCGCAGCCAGCGAGTGACCGGGCGATAGCAACCCGTCGCTGCATTCCGCCACTCAGCTCCTCAGGCATCAAGTCAATGGCCTCTTCTATGCCCAGTATTTTCAAGAGGTCTCTCACCCGGCGTTCGATCTCTTCTTCCGAGTAATTACTGTATTCTCTCAAACAGAAGGCAACATTTTCTCTCACATTCTTTGAATCAAAAAGGGCCCCCTCCTGAAACACAATACTGAATTTCATGCGCGGTTGACGCAGCTGAGATTCCGATAGCACGGTAATATCCTGGCCGTTGATAAAGATGTTTCCCTCATCAGGCCGTACAAGACCGAGTATGAGCCTAAGGATCGTGGTTTTGCCCCCGCCGCTGCCGCCGAGAATTGCTATTTTTTCAAAAAAATCTGCAGTGAAGCTGACGTTGTTCAGTACAACATGATCATTATAAGCGATCGTGACATTCCGGAACTCTATCATATGCTCATCCCGAGAAAATAAAAGAGGATTCTTGTCAGCACAAAGTCTGAAACAATGATCAATATCGTAGATATGACAACAGCTGCAGTAGTAGACTTTCTCAGGCCTTCGGCCCCACCGCTCGTGGAAAGCCCCATATAACAGCTCACGCATGCTATCAGGTACCCGAAAATGAATGGTTTTACTATACCGGACAAAATATTCTTGAAATCCATGATCTCCTTGATCTGACTCCAGTAGAATGAACTGCTTTGATGGCTCACAAAAACAGAAATATAATAGCCGCCCAGTATTGAAATGGCGTCGCCGATAACCGTCAGCACCGGGAGCATGACGAGAGCGCTGATGACCCGTGGCGTAACCAGCTTTTTTATGGGATTGATACCGTGCACCCTCATGATATCGACCTGGTGACCAAGTGTCATAGAGCCGATCTCGGATGTTATGCCTGAGCCGACCCGCCCGGCAAAACTGAGTGCTATCGCTACCGGGCCGATCTCCCTGATAATAGCCATGCCCACGATTCTCCCGGTATACATCTTAAGTCCCAGAGCAGACAGTTCCGCAGAAATCTGAAGAGACAACGCCATGCCGATAAAGAGCGATACAAGAAAAACAATGAAAAATGAACCAGACCCGGCATAATCCATCTGCTCTATGGTTTCGCGAAGATAAAAAGGACGACGAAAGATACCCAGGGAAGCCCTGATCGAAAGTATATAGAAATCCTGAAGTCTTGACGCAGCTCTTAATAAATGCATGGAATGTTTTTCTCTTATTAATTAATAATAATTATACTTATTTCGAAAAAAACTTCATAGACTGAACAAGACACCTGTTTAGAGAATACCTTTTGCCCGGACATAGAGTGAGGCTCTGACTGAAAAATAGTCCTTAAGGGATGCTATAATAAATTATAAATAAATAAAATATTGTATAGCAGTATGGAGGTGATAACGATGTGTGTAAACAAGGGAATAAGGCCTTTTGTGGCATATCTTATCATGTTGCAGATAATCTGCTTTTCTGCTTCATTCGTACCTGCAGCGCAGGACAGTCAAGCACCCCCGGAAGTGATCAATCCGTCGGAAAATGCAAGAAAATATCAGCTTGAAACAGAAAAAGGACTTTTCACGCTCGAAATCAGCATCCAGAATGATTTTACCGTTGGTATGAATATGTTTGACCTGCTTGTTCGTGACAGAGAAGGCCAGAATGTTAAAGATGCCAGGATCTTGATCGTACCATGGATGCCTGAACATGCCCATAGTATTAGTGAAAATGTATCTATTACTGAGAAGAGCGATGGTTCTTATCATGTGGAAAATGTTCAATTGAATATGAAAGGAAATTGGGAGATCAGGATAAGAATAATCCAGGGTGGTGTAACGGACAAAGCAGTTCTTAAACTGTCTGATGTTTCCTAGCACAGTGTTTTCCGCACTGTCATACATCACACGGTATTGTTGCATCCCTGATAAAAGGTTGTGGTATAATCCCTGAATGTCCAGTCGGAGATTCTTCAGTATTGCTGTAATGCTTCTGGTTTTAATGGGGTGTCAGCAGAGTTCTGAAAGCATTTCATCACAGAAAGCGGATACGATTTCTGATTCGGGAGCAGTGGCAGTAACAGCAACTGCCCGGGCTGACTCGCTTTCCCATGATCAGGCGAGAAATGCCTTAATCAATCTCGTCCCGGACGTCACAATCATACACGTAAAAAAGAGTGTGATTAACGATTTATGGGAGGTCGGATTTGAATCACGAGGCAAGAAGGGCATTGTTTATCTTGATGAATCACTCAATTATATTATTGCGGGAAATCTTCTTGATGCCAGAACCAGAAAAAACCTGACCGAGGAAAGCTTTGCCCTTATCAATAAAGTTGATCTGTCGTTAATACCGTATGAGAAAGCACTGCTGATCGGTGATAAGAGGGCGAAGCACCGTGTCGTGGTATTTGATGATGTAGATTGACCATACTGCTCCAAACTTCATCCGGAGATGAAGCAGGTTGTGGCAGAGAGAAAGGATATTGCCTTTTATATCATCCTCTATCCGTTACCGAATCACAAGGAAGCATATAAAAAGAGCAAATCAATTCTCTGTGAACAGTCTCTTGAGATGCTGGAAGATGCTTTCGCAAAAAAGACGATCCCTGATCCATCGTGCGAAACAAATGAAGTAGATGACAATATAAAGCTTGCCAAGAAGCTCGGTATAAGCGGCACACCAGCCCTGATCTTTCCCGACGGGGTAGTACGTTCTGGTTTTCGAAAGGCTGAAGCGATTATTTCATTCATCGATAAGAAGTAGGCTTTTCTTCACGAAGACGCATTCCTGTTGACAAGACGTTCTCGGTGCAAGATAATATAATCCGTTGCCGAAGTGGCGGAATTGGTAAATTTAACTGCCGAAGGAAGTCCTGCCTTTACCGCTTGCCAGACAGGTGCCGGCAGGCAGGCCTGACTACCGAAGGTAGTCGCGCTTAGAATATATATTGCGCATATTGCCGAAGTGGCGGAATTGGTAGACGCGCTAGGTTCAGGGTCTAGTGGCGGAAACGCTGTGGGGGTTCGAGTCCCCCCTTCGGCACCATCTCTTTCCTTGACCTCATAGACACCTCCTATCAAAATAATACAAAATATATGGGGTATCCATTAATTTGGGGTAAGGATATATCGAAATATTAAAAGAAAAAAAGGCAGAGTCTTATTGAAGACTCTGCATCAGCACACTATCATGGCTAGTCGTCGCAGTGATCGCCGTGCCATCCGGGACTCACTTGAGAACTCACTGAGTGATATCTCCTTTTCTGCTTGCCTGTCTTGTGCACTATTGAGTCTACTACTCTAAACTTCCCATTTTCTTCCGCAGCCACCCCACACAATATGATGTCCCTTCACTGTCTGCGAAATCGGAGCAACTCACGTATAAACCTCCCTTTACTGTATTATTATTGACATGCTGTTGCATTGCCATTTGAATGCCTTCACGCGTCTGCCCCTTGATACTAGGGCCATCACCAGCAAATGCAGCCGTGAAACAAAGCAATACAAACAGCGCTATTGCTATTCTTTTTCCCGTGATTTCCCCCTCCCTCTTTGATGCTTAAAAGACTGGTGTTAACAGAGCAATGAGTATCACATTAGGCATCTCCTTTCTTTCATGAATACTCAGTTAATAAAAAAACCGACTTTTCCAAAGGTTTATCCTTCGGCAGCTCGGCCATGCTTTGATACAATCAGCACCCGCCGCTTTCTGACCCCTTCTCACGGAGGGTTTAGCTTTATCTGGATGTCCACTATCTAATTGCTTTAATTATATGATTGATGAAATGACCTGTCTGTCCGGCAAACACAGTTTTTCTTGTCGGACATGAAGCTGTATTTTTGTAGAATAAAAGCAGTACAAAGGAAATTTTGACGGTTTTTGACCAATTTTGAGTTTACAGATTAATAAGTGCAATTTTCACGAATGGCGAATATTTGATGTTCCAGATAACAGGAAAATGTTTTTCTTGGATTATCGTTTGCAACCAAAAAAAGTTAGTTGTGACGATTTGCTGAACCTGTAGCTTTGCAGATAAACAGGTTGATTGAAGGGATGAATGGTTTTATGACGAATGCTTATTTTATTAATACACCTCATCCGTCGCGCTTTTCTCGGTAAGATATCCCGCCACGCCCGCCTTAAGTATCCAAAGGGCATATTGTTTCTCCGGATGCATGCTCAGGACCAGAAAAGGAAATTTGGGCTATTTCAAGAATATCTTATTTATCCCAGATAAGAATATTTGTCGTACCGTCCGGTCAAACGGAAAAAACAGATGCCTGCCGGTTATTTTCATATAAATCAATTGATTACGTCTGAAAAGAGACTGAATTTCAGGAATAAACTGAAGGAGATAAATGCCCATTCAGACGTGACAACCCAGCAAATATCTGGTCAAATAGGAAAAAAGACTACAAAAAAAGGAGAAAAAGTATTAGAATGGTATAAGAAGGAATATTACATATAGTTACCAATTGGGACTACGAATAAATAAGGATAAAGACTACATCTCATGAAGGCGAATCTTATGAGTGAAAAAACCCGGGCTGTACGAGGCGCAGTCGAGGTCGCAATCTCCACGCCTAAAGGCAAAGGCGTAAGCAGGCGCATCAGCGCCGCTTATCTGGCCACGTTCATTGCCGGGTGCATACTCTTCCCCGAGGCTACCGCCGGACTCACTCTCGGCTTCCTGTTTCTGGATATCGGACTTCGATACCCCGAATCATTACAATAACTGCCCTAACCGTGAGGCCTGCCAATCAGTTCTAAGCGTTTTATTTCTTCGCTTGTTACATCCAGGATCTTCTCATGAAACAATATCAAGGCCTTTTTCATATAACTCAAGTCCTTTCTTTTAAATCACAAGCTTGTTTTTTATCGCGTAATGGGTTAATTCGGCGTTGTTCTTCATTCGCATCTTCTCAAGAATACGTGACCGGTAGGTGCTTACCGTCTTTACGCTCAACGCGAGTTCCTCGGCAATCTTTGCCGTGGTCTTGCCCGACGCGATCATGCACAGGACTTGAAACTCGCGGTCCGACAATGTCTCCTGAATCGGCCTTTCAGCGTCTGAATCAAGGGCAAAAGCAATCTCCTCTGCCAAATGGGCAGAGACGTATTTCATCCCCTTTGATACTTTCCTTATTGCGTCAATCAGTTCATCCGGCGCGCTTTCCTTCGTAAGATATCCCGCCGCACCAGCCTTCAGGACCCGAAGGGCATATTGTTGCTCCGGATACATGCTCAGGACCAGAACAGGAAGTTTGGGTTTTTGACTTTTTATCTGTTTTAGAACTTCAATCCCTCCTCTGCCCGGCATCGATATATCAAGTACAACCACATCGAAATCGCCACCCAGTGCTTTTCTGAGAGTTTCCTCTGTATCGGCCGCTTCATCGGATACAACCATGTCGGACGTATCCGCAAGGACCTGTTTCAGCCCCTCTCGCACAATTGCGTGATCATCGGCTATGAGTATTTTCAGCATTTCCCTTCTCCTTGCCGTCAAGTGGAATAACTACCTTCACCTGCGTTCCCTTGCCGGGAGTGCCGCTAATTTTTACCTTTCCCCTTAAAGAGTCAGCGCGCTCCTGTATCCCCATGAGGCCAAACGATTCGGGCTTTGAAAGCTGATCCTCTGTAATCCCCTTCCCGTTATCTTTTACCGTCAGAGTCACTCTGTTGGAATCCAGCTCGAGGCTGACATTCACAGTCGTTGCCTCCGCATGACGTGTAATGTTCGTCAGCGCCTCCTGAAAAATACGGAAAATCGCTGTAGAGTGTTCCTTGTCCAGCCTTATGTCCTCGGGCTCCACAGTAACTTTACAATCAATGCCGGTCCGCTCTTTCAGTTCAATCGCCTCCCCCTCGATTGCCGCTGCAAGGCCGAAGTGATCCAGCACCGAGGGTCTCAACTTCGACGATATTTTCTTTACGCTCTGAATAATGTTGCCGATGGTCTTTGTCATGGCTTTCGTCTTTTCGATGAGCAGTTCCTCGCCTCTGGGCAATTTTTTGTTCAGCCAGGATGCGTCCATCTTGAGGGCTGTCAATGCCTGTCCGAGTTCATCATGGACCTCTCGGGCGATATTAGTCCTCTCCTCTTCCCTCACCGCTTCCAGATGGCGGGAAAGTTCCTTCAATTTTTCCTCGAAGCGCTTAATCTCTGTGATATCTTTTGAAATAACATTTACGGCAACCGTCTCATCCTCCGAGCCCTTTAGCGGACTCATTGTCCGTAGGAAATAACGTCTGTCCCTCTGGCTTATATGTTCCTGTTGCACAGCCTGTCCCATTTCGAAAACCTTATCGACCTTTTCTACAAAACTATCTATCTCTTCAGGCGAATGAAGATCATGGTAGCTTCTGTCAATACCTTCTTCTTCCGATAAACCCATCCTTGATAAATGTTTTCTGTTTATGAATAAATACTTGTAGTTCCTGTCCACCAGATATATAGAATCATCGGTTGACTCCACCAAAGAACGATACTTCTCTTCGCTCCGCCTCACCACCTCCTCCATTCGCCTGCGTTCAGCAATATGCTTTTTTAACGGTCTTAACAGAGAAAAGTATAACACAGGAGCGATAATCATTATTAACAATGAAGAATCCAGTAGTGCCACGCCAACCGGGGAAATGGGGGGAAAGACGGAGAGAAACAGCATGACTATCGACTCCACGGAGAAAATCGCAATTGTGGTTATGAGCAGAAGATACAGAGGAGATAAGTAATTGATGTACATTTCTCCGGTTTGTAGCTCAACGGCTGTTTTTTCCGCTTTTAATAAAACAACGGCAACTACTATCAGTAAAATGAACATCAAGGAAAAAGGTATAATTGAATATAAAAATACCTTCTTTACTATCGCCTGGTTCTTGAGCGTGATATCGTAATATACCTCAACGGCTCCGACAAACCTGCCTTCTTCAATTACCGGTACATATGCTTCCACCACGTCGGCATCTACTACACGGCCTTCAAACGTTTTCGAGTCTTTTTTAACGAGCTTGGAATAGTTATTCCCTTTCGCGACTATTTCTCGAAAGTATGCATCCTGATTGATCTTTCCTATTTCTCCTGGAGTGGAAGAATACACTATAACGCCGGTTTCTGAGTAAACCTTCATTTGCTCCAGTTTGTACTCCTCCTCGAACCTTTTGGCCTCTTCGGCGAAATCGGGAGTATCTTTCAGATTATTGAATGAAACTGCTTCTCTGGAAAAGTGCCGCGCTATTTGCCCCGCGATATCTTCGGCGTCCCTGACCAGTAAATTCTTAAATGACGGGAAAACGATAAATATGTTAATTGCGGGATATGCCAATGCTATAAGGCAGGCGATGATAAAAACAAACTGCAGGGGTTTATTCAGAAGTTTACCGATGATCATTGCACATCATCCTGAATGTATGCATTTTCAAGGTCTCTTAGCGAAATATATAAATACTCCCGTTCATATTCTACCTCATTTTTAGGTTAATTGGTAAGGGTTGAAATTATGTGACGCTTCGGCCGGTATATTACTGAATATGCTGAAAGTTTATGGAGCGAACGACTCATATCTGGCGGAAAGATTCGGCGTGCACTGCGGCCTGACAAAGGTAATACAGGAATGAAGACTAAGGGCGGATACTGTTTATTAAATCTCTGTTCAGTGGACCAGCTGATTTTTTATTGCGTAATGTGTCAGTTCAGCATTATTCTTTATTCTCATCTTCTCAAGTATACGCACCCTGTAAGTACTGACCGTTTTTATATTTATTCCCAGTTCTTCGGCAATCTCCCTTATTGTCCTGCCTGAGGCAATCATGCGCAGGACCTGAAACTCACGGTCGGAAAGTCTCTCATGAACCGGTCTTTCTGTATTTATGTCGAGCGTATCGGTTATCTCTTCAAGGACAGCAGAAGATATATATTTGGTCCCGTTTGCTACTTTCTCTAAGGCGTCTATCAGTTCGTCGGGAGCGCTTTCCTTCGAAAGGTATCCCGCCGCACCGGCTTTTAAAACCCGAAGCGCATACTGGTCCTCCGGATACACACTGAGGATCAGAACCGGAAGTTTTGGCTTATGGCTCTTTATTTCCCTTAAAACCTCAAGCCCGTTTTTACCGGGCATCGATATATCCAGTACAACCACGTCAAAATCACTTCCCAGTGCCTTGCAGAGCGCTTCATTGCCGTCTTTCGCTTCATCAGTTACGACCATATCGGGCGTATCCACGAGGACCTGCTTCAGCCCCTCGCGTACGATTGAATGGTCGTCGGCTATAAGTATGCTTGTCATTACTTATCCTCTCTCCTTTGTCATCAAAAAGACTAAACGCCTTATCTTCGCGCTAATGGAGACAGCCACCTGCTTCAGTTACGGGTCGAGGCCGGATACCGCACACCAGCACTACCAGTCCCGCCCCCGAAACAGAAACCGCTACTGCCTAATGGAAATGGTCGCGATGCCGAATATCATAACAACGAGCATGGCAAGCGCAAACATAACCGTAAACGCACTAATCATTGCGAACGCCTCCTTTTAAATTTGTCTGTTCCTCATGCGCATGATGATTCTTCATACCACGATATGGTCAAGGCCGATATAGTAGACCTGCGGCTCGTTATGCGTATGAGGTCTTAAGACGGCGACCCTTTCGGTATTAACGATTTTGTGCACTTCACTGTCCGGGTCGTTTAAATCGCCAATCTTCCTTGCTCCAAACGTGCATGCCTCGACACAGGCGGAATTCATACCATTGGTTATCCTGTGGTAGCAGAAGGTGCACTTATCTACGACATGCAGCGTGGGGTGAAAGAACCTCGCGCCGTAGGGACAGTTCGTTATGCAATAACCGCACCCTATGCACCACTCTCTGTCGACCAGCACGACCCCGTCTGGGGTCTTGTAGGTAGCCCCGACCGGGCATACCTTTACGCATGACGGATGATCACAGTGGTTACAGAGTTTCGGTACAAAAAAGGCCTTTGCGATATTTTCCTCCGGAACCTGTTCCCCGAGCGGATTATTCGTTATAAATCCATCTCGGGCGAGATTCGGAGAGTCTATTATTACCTCGCCGTCCGTTTTCTGTATATACCTTTCAACCCACGTCCGGGACACATTGGAATCGAATGGGACACCGTTTTCGAGTTTGCACGCCTGAACACACATGCCGCAGCCCACGCATTTTGTGGTATCCACGACAAATCCCCATCTCCTTCCGGTGCCTTCTGTTATCTCGGCCACTGCCTCGGGCTTCAGAAAATCGAATATCCCGAGGCGCGTTGCTATTGCGCCTCCGGCGAGGGTCACTACGCCCAGCTTGAGAAATTCCCTCCTTGTTTGATTATTCGTTTCATACATTATTTTATCTTTCATTCCCCTCACCTCCTTAAAACGCCTTGAACCCTGCGTTGTGGACATCATGGCAGTTTGCACATTCAATTCCCGGGTTATGCTCTTCGGGATCCTTCATCTTGAAGGGAATCGGACCTGTCGAGAGCTCTGCATATTCTGCAGGTCTGTATGGCAAGTACGAATGACACCTGAGGCATAGCTCTCTTCTCTGGTCGATAACCAGCTTAAGAGGGTCCATGGGATGGCTGGTTGCCGGCCCGTGACAGTTCTCGCACTGAATCAGTGCATGCTTCGACGCCGTAATCCTGTCGTATTGATCCGGGTGACAGTCCCTGCAGTAATCCCTGCCCTGATACTTTACCGTGAAGTCCTCCCATTCGGTTTCATTGTCAGTTCTGTGCCACTGGTACATGACGTCACCATCAACCGCCTTAAATGACGGTTCTATATACGTGCGTGCAACGGGTGCAAGACCGGCTATATCAAGCAAAAAGATAACTATTACGGATAATTTCAAGACCTTTAACATCTTCTCCCCCTCCTTTCATCTAAATACGCATTATAATAACCATAGTCCTGGCCCTTAGAAGGACTTTCACTCATTATTATTAATGACCGAATCATATGCTTAGATCCTCTCTCCTCCCCAGTCCTTCTCCTCCGGGTCTCCTGTCCATCTCCTCTCCGGGGGCGGCGGGGGCTCCGGAACCATTGGTTTCTCGAAGAGGTCATCCAGGTCTATGCCGTGTCTGTGCGGCTGAAGTTCATGGGTCTCCAGTTCGTCCTTGCTCAGGGGCAGAAATTTACACCCTAATACGTACGCCGTCAATACCATGCCGAACAGGCCGATTCCGGTCGCGACCTCAACAAAATTTGGCATGTAATCCGCCAATCCTAATGGGCTGATTGAACCGCCCAATTCGCTGCCGAACGGGGCGAACCCGAGATATGGATTCAGCTGGCCGACTATTATGAAGTCGTAACGGCTCATGAAGAGGCCGACAAGGGCCAGGAAGGCGGCAAACGCCATCATCTTAAGGTTATATTGCGAGATCACTATAATAAGTATGGGGATCAAATACCCGAGCAGCACTTCAAAGACCCAGAAGTTTATTGCATACGGACCCGCAAAGAGCAGACTGGTTTCTGGTTTGTCGACATACCAGGCATAGGTCATCTTCCAGAACAGAAAGAACATGCCGATGCCAAGGAGATAGACCAGCAGCTTGCCTATGTCCCTGAGGGTATTTTCGAGCTTGGCTGTAATCTTAACGCCGGTCACCTTATATGTAGAATAGGTGACAAGAAGGATAATCGATGACGAACAGAAAAGCGCGGACAGCAGGAAGTATATCGGATAATACGGGCCGCTCCAGAACCCGCGTGAATGGGCAAGCCCGAAGATGGCGCCGTGAAAACTGTGGACTATGAGGGCTGTGCCGAACGCGGCGGTGGCTACTATCCTGACAAGACGGTCTTCATGCCCCCTTTTCATTAATAGATACAGCTCGGCCATGATGAGCAGAAGGTAAAGGTTAATCGTAATGGCCACCACTCCGAGCGGGGAAGTGGCGTGGGTGGTCAACATGAGATACACGGCATGCAGGGGCTGTCTCATATCCGCCGCAACGCTTATCATACCGGCATTTATGATGAGTATGGCCAGAAAAAGCGCTCTCCGGGCAATTACGTCAAACTGTTTAATCCCCAGAACAATACCGAAAGAAGCGATGTAACTCAGCCCGATGCTTGAGATGGCGAAAGCGTACATTACTATAAACAGATTCCATGGGACTTCCTTTGAGTTGGCCAGCGTCTGATGGCCAATGAACAGAAAATTATAAGCGCCGTAAAGCAGACCGGAAAACATCAGAAGCCCCAACATCATTCCCACGGGGAACCATAACTTCTTGGGTGTTTTCTGAATTTCGATAATACCCCGGGAAATGCGGGATAGAAATTCCGGTGTAACGGCTGCCGTTGATGCGTTAGCGTTTTCCATGGTTTTCATTACCTCCTTTTTCCTTTGATTCCATTGTTATTACATTCCTCCTATCAGCCCTCGGTCGCCCTGTAACTGATTTCCCTTTCGCCCCTCTTGTACTGAAATTTCATTCTTTGTTTTACCCCCACCTGTAATCCTCTGAGGTTTTTTCTGTAGGAATCCATGCTCTTAATCTACCTGAAAAGATTCATCGATGGAATCGGAAAAAGTATTATTTTTATGTAGGATTTCTGATTTAAATTTTGTAGGGTTTTTAACTTTTTCTTCGGTAGGCCGAATACTTCTCAGCCTGTAAGGATACGGATTTCTATCCGATAGGAAATTTTCCTACAAGTCATCTTCCGCAGCGAAGAAAATATTTCAGGAAGGATTAGAGATAAACAATTATTACTCATTACTATATGAACGGCCTGCACACTTTAAACAGCACTATGTAAGGGGCATGTATCCCACGTGCCTTATATAATAATGCAAGAGCCATCTCATCGTCCTGTTTTTCACTCACAATCGGGCTGCTGCGGGCTGTTGACTATCAGTTGTTGGCACTCTCCCTGTTATTATGCAAGATGGGTATACATAGATTTAATCATCCATATTCGATAATTTTTATCGAAAATATGGATGAATGTTTTAAAAGATAACCATCAGACTGTTACCAGAGGCAAATCAGGCTAAAAAACCTTTTAAACCATATTGAAAATATCTTCAATCTACTATTGCATGTGTCAAACAATGTTAAATGGTGTTGATTACCATCAAGAAAATGAATCGGTCGAGAGTCTGAGAAGTTGCTTGAAAATCTCTGTATTTGCATTTGTTCGATCAGCGTTAATCTTCTTTCATTGATCCGTTTCTTCTCTTCTTTTACTAACCTAATCCATACGCACTGATTTAGGAATAAGTGATATCTCATTGTTAGCCCCTTGACAATACATATCATTTTTTGATTGTATTATGGTGAGAAAAGATAATATAATGAGGCTACGGACTCCTTTTAAATAAATATAAAAGGATGTCCAAAATCAATAATTTTCTAAAAAGATAGGGGGGGCCATGGGATTCAAAGGTAGATTCTTAAATGTTTATTTTTTTATAACATTCATAACCTTCTTTTTTGTAGCCGTTTATGCTTTAAACACAGTCTCTGCAGAGGATGTTGCAAACAGTTGTATCGCCTGTCACAGTAAACCCGGTTTTCGCATTACAAACAAAAAAATCTATAATTATTTTCTCGACTGGGAATTATCGGTACACGCTCGAGAAGGGGTAACCTGCGCTGATTGTCATAGAGGAAATCCGGATCGGACTGATAAGGAGGAAGCTCATGGAAAAGATATAAAACAGCTGCTGTCCCCTGTTGAATATGAGCAGATATCATTAATGTGTGGAAGGTGTCACAAAGCAAATGCTGAAAACTATAAGAAAACCCGGCATTACAAAATTTTGATTAAAACAGGCCGTTTGCATCCTACGCCAACCTGTATCAACTGCCACGGCTCGATTAACACATCTATTCCGAAACCTGATACTTTGACTAATATTTGCTCTCATTGTCATAACGCAGTTACGGAAAACCATCCGGAAATTCCGTCACTGGCAAGCTATCTAGTCGAAAGACTGTCTTTCATCAATTCATATTACAGCCATTTGAAATCTAAAGGTTTGCTGGAAAAGAGCCCTGATTTTTCAAAAGCAGTTGACAACGAACTTTTGGGATTAGCCCAGCTTTGGCATACCCTTGAGCTCGATAAAATTCAAGAGAAAACCCTGAATATTAGGTCTATGATGCTCAAAAAAGGAAAGGAGTTGAGACAGGCTGAATGAAGAGATAATTCAGTCAGCATATGAGGAGCCTGTCAACTGAGGGGAAAAGGCTGATAAGTGGTTTTGAAATAGCAACTTATCAAGTGCACTGTAGGTTCAAATCCCCCCCTTCGGCACTATCTTTTTCCTTTAATAATCAATAAGTTTTCTGTTCTTTATTTTACATATCAACCGTCACTGGAACAGAATGCCTGCCCTGATATGTTCTGTTGCGTTTAGCGCAAAAAACGTATGAGGACATACAATAGGCTTGACAAATTCAGAATTAATGGATTATCTTCTCACGTAGTATCAGCAGGGGGGAAATATGAAAGGCACGATCAGGGCGAGGGGGAAGTGCCCCCAATGCCGGGGCCCATTTACCGACGTATCTAAAGCCATCTCCATGCACAGGAATTTGGGTATTATTTGTCGTGCGTGTAGAATTATGCCCCAAAGATTCCTCATAGATTTACATCATAATGGTCAGAGGATACGAATTTTCAGGGACAAATCTGGCCAGCCCCTGGATTCTTATCCGCGTGCAGCTCATCTCCTCTCAGTAATGAATTACGAAATAAGAAATTACAGTTTTGATCCAACTGCGTACGTAAAAAAGGAAATAGAGAAATACTGGATTGCCGATCTTCTTGACAGATTTTATAATTACAAGATTGAGTCTATATCACCATCATACAAACGGCACTATAAAAAGCACGTGGAACTGGCGAAGGATTTCTTTAAAACAAAAGATATACGAGAGCTGAAAAAAAGTGATGTAGTCAGATATAAAGATCACATTTCAAAAAACTTCAAATATTCTGAAAAGTCTGTAAAGAATATTCTCAGTCTGTTCAAGACATTCCTGCGTTTTTGTAAAAACGACTTGAAGATTATCAGCAGCATTCCTGCATTCCCTGCGGTTAAGGTTCCCGAATATCGATACACATGGATGTCACAAGAGGACCAGCATGCCTTATTTGAGCTTATCTCTGATCGAGACAAGCCTATTATTGCGTTTCTCCTGTTGCATGGGTGTCGGCCTTCTGAAGCACGAGCATTGAGATGTAAAAATGCGGATTTAAACACTCAGACTATAACCATATCAGCAACTTTTTCAAATAATATTTACAGAGAAAAGAGGAACGGCAGTAGATCAAAATCGGTGACAATTCCTATGCACGAGGAAATGTACGACTATATTGCAGACAGAGTCAACAACAGTCTGCCTGAAGCCTATATTTTTGTTAATCCGAGAACAGGGAGTTACTATACCAATAGTGCTTTAGATAGAGTATGGTTTAAAGCAAGGAGGGATGCAGGGTTAGGAAACGACCTCAGGTTCTATGACGCCACCCGTCACAGCTTTGCTTCGCAGTTAGTCAATACAGGAACATCATTATTCAAGGTGTCAAAATTACTGGGGCATTCTTCCGTGAAAATGACCGAAAAATATGCCCATCACGACGTAGAAAGCTTGAGAACGGACCTCAAAAAACTGTCTCTGAAAAATCAGAATCAGTTAGTTAATATGTCAGGGAAATAGACAAAAAAATACTATACCAGTCGTTGTTTCTTCCTTTCTGTACTCCTTAATTTTAGAAACGCATCTAACACGGAAGGTTACAAACGAAATACGCAATCTTCAAAATCGATACCACCTACATAGCGTGTTAATTAATAATCAATAAGAATATAAATTAACAAAAAAAGTGTGAACTGAACACATCTATAGTTTCAGAAGACGGCATTATTGTACTGATGCAGCTTTTTTGGATAATGGTTATATTTACCCGAAAGCTTTTCTTATAACTGCTTTGAACTTGGCAATGGTGAACGGCTTAGCAATAGCCGCCTTAAAGCCGTATTCTTCGTAATTAGCCATGACAGGATCATCAGCGTAACCACTCGAAACTATGGCCTTTACATCCGGATTGATCTCGATCAGTTTTTTCATGGTCTTTTGTCCTCCCATGCCTCCCCGAATCGTCAGATCCAGTATTACCAGATCGTATGCTTCGCCTAACTCCTTGGACTTTATGTATAGCTCGACAGCTTCATTGCCGTTCCTGGTAGAATCGACCCGATGGCCCATACGGCGCAAGATCTTCTCTCCAAGCCGGATGAGAGCTTCTTCATCTTCCATAAGCAGGATTCGAGCTTCTCTGTCAGAACCTGTCCTTACACGCTCGTATCGTTCCTCGTCTTTTTCGCTTTCCTCTAATGCAGCGGGAAGATATATCTTGAAAGACGTACCCTTGTTTAACGTGGATTGCACGCTGATATGTCCTCCATGCTTCGTCAACACTGAATGACAAATTGCAAGACCGAGCCCGATGCCTTTCTGATCTCCCTTTTGTTTGGTGCTGAAATATGGTTCAAACACCCTTGGAAGGATATCTGCAGTTATTCCGGTTCCCTCATCTTCAACTGAAATCTCAACGTATTTTCCTTGATTCAAAGGGAGAGTGCCTATCCCATCTACCTTGAAATTCTCTGCCTGTAACCTAACAGTGCCTCCCTCCGGCATGGCCTCCTTGGCATTCATGAGCAGGTTCTGGAAAACCTGCTCCATTTGTCTCCTGTCGACTTTTACAGGATTAAGATTCTCCGCTATATCATATGTGCATCTGACATTCGAACCGCTCAACATGAACTCACACGAGTTTCTCATTAATTTATCCATTGAAATAATTTCCTTCAACGGTTCTCCACCTTTGGAAAAAGTGAGCAACTGTGCGGTCAAATGTCGTGCCCGAAGGCACGCTTCCTCAGCGTGGGTCAGCATCTCCTGACTCTCGGTGTCGGCGGCAATATCGTCTTTGACAAGTTCAATATTCCCAAGAACAGCAGCCAGAAGATTATTAAAGTCATGAGCAAGACCCCCGGCAAGAACACCCAGAGATTCCAAATTTCGAGAACGCTGTACGGCCTCTTCCATCTGTCTTCGTTCGGTAACATCCTGTACCGTTCCGAGCAAACGGACGGGTCTGCCAGCCTCGTCATGCGTTAACTCGGCCTGTTCGTGAACAATCCGCACTGTTCCATTTGGCAAAACAATACGATGATTTAAGTTTAATGGAATGCCGTCGTGCATGGACCTTTCTAAAGACTTTATTACAAGTTTCCTGTCATCGGGATAAATGTTATCCAAAAATGCTTCATACGTGGCTCCAAAATCCTCACGCTCACGACCAAAGATTCGGTGCGTTTCATCGGATAACCAGAATTCACCCGAAACAATATCCCAGTCCCAGTTGCCCAGACGGGCTATCTGCTGGGCCTTGTTGAGACTTGTCTGGGTTTTCTTTAGTTGATCCTCCACTCGTCCCCGTTCATTGATCTCCTGTAAGAGATTTTCATTGGATCTTCTCAGCTCGTCTGTGCGTCCCTCCACGAGTTCCTCAAGATGCTGACGGTGTTTCCCCAGCTCTGTCTCCACGTTTCCAAGTATCTTGGAGAAGAAGATGAAAAGTGCCAAACCAACACTTGAACTTATCAGAAATGTAATAACAATCGTCCTGCGAGATGAGGAAACAAGCTCTGTGATGTCATATAATACGACTATATCTCCTATCTCTCGACTGCCAGCATCAAACAGGGGAATGACTCCAGCACTAAAGCGATGTTTACCAATAACCAATTTGATGCCTTTGACCAATTCCATGTATCTATGTTGTCCTTTTTGCAAGAAATCACTAAAGTCCGCGGGGATCTCAGTCAGGGTCTGACTGACAATCACCGACGAGGAGAGCTGATTCCAATTGCTCTCATGACCAAAGAGCCGCATGCCGGTCTCCCAGTCCTCACGCTTCAGAAATTCTTTGTAAATAGAAACATATAATTCGACGTCCAGTATATCCTGCAACTTATGTATGATGTGATCGATCTCTTCACCCATTTCAATAAAGCCAACAACCTGACTGTCGATTCGCCAGGGATGGACCACTCTCAGGGTCATTGTTCCCAACTTGCCAAGCTCGATACCGGAACTCGGTCGACCCGATTCCTGTGCTCGTATTAAAGTGAAACGATTGATGATATCACCAAACCGTTCCGGATTATACACGCGCAGGAAGTTCACCCGATCGCCATCGTGAAAATAGAAGTGGGTAAATTGCAGCCTTTCACTCAGTTCCGAGAGGAGGGGAGAACTAATCTTCAGCAGCGCCGTCCGATCGCGGGCCAGCCATGCAGACTGTATATGCTCGTTTCCTGACAATAAATCAATTATTGCACTGAGTTTTTCCGTTTCAGAGGTCAATTGCTTTTCAAATAACTTCTGAACCGATTCTAAACGTTGCAGTACATCGTCTAAAATATACTGTTGTTGAGTTTGATAAACGTTGTAAATAAAAGCGCCAAGCAGGATGCATAAAGCCACCGTGAGAGGTGTCAGGACACGCGCCTTTAGAGTACCCAATTCTTAACCCCTTTATTGAGAATGAACCCAAGAAAAAAAAGATGATAGGAGATGACAGAACTTTGCTCTTTGAGGATCTAACGATAAATGTGCAACGCTCTCGATAAACACAATAACACCAGCCTCCTCTGATCGCTTCTACTATCATTAATTTTACCATAACCGGAGACAAAATCAATGCTAGTAGTGCAGGACATTACACGGCATGAGCAAATGAGGGCACTGTTACCAATGCGCGATACAATAAGTCCATATTCATATTGAATTCAACAGTAATTTCTGATAGAAGAAAAAAACTGTATTATCACTTGTTATACAAAAGGATTGATGATGAAAGAGTGACCATGGGTCAATTAATTAGTGTCTCGACTGTTTGATTATGAAGAATAGAAAAGACAAAAGGATAGTTAAACCATTATAATTGAAAACGAAAAGTATCGGAAGCATGGCGAACACCCATACGTGCACAACACACGTGAAATAAAGGTATAAAAAAATAAGAAAAGGAAATGGAAGATGAAAATTGAAGGCGTAAAAATTTACGGAATCTGCCTGGAAAGATTACAGCATCAGATAATGGTTGCCAAGTCTAGAATTGAGAAAGAGAATTTACAAGACAAAGACAGGATTGAACTGGAATGTTATAACACTGGTGAAATTGATGATATTGTAGATATCCTAGAGCTTTATGATATAAAGGATGAAGGAGTTGAAACGCTTAAAGAAAAATTAAAAGAACTTGCTGATGACGTTGCTATATTTATAAGGGAGACTATAGAGTTTGGATTCTCTGATAATGGTCATTTGAGCCTTTATTTAAGACTTAAAAAGTAGAAATTGGACTATTCTATACTTGATTGTTATTTATTAAAGTTTAGAACTCACGACCTCTCTTGACCGTTTTGTTAATATTTAACAGATCTTTCAGGCGGTAGCGTATGGCTGAAGCTTGAAGAGATATTAAACGAAAATTAACAGGTCTAAACCACGCCAGAGAAACTAGAAATATTTCAAGAACCTGCCGATATTTTAGTATTTCTCGAAAAGTCTATTACAAATGGAAAAGACGTTATAAGAACTTTGGAGAAGAAGGCCTTATTAATGGGAAACCGTCACCAGACCGTCACTGAGGCACTCCTTAGCTGAAGAATATTATTCAAAATCAATATCTTAAGAGGCATGGCGTGTGGTTCGAGTCCCCCCTTCGGCACCATCCTTATCATTTCATAATCAATACATTCCTGTTTCTATTCTTCTGCATCTCGTTCATCAGTCGTGCTTTTCAATTCAGGTCTTAGCGGTACATTAGATGAAATTTTTTGTTTTATTGACTGAACTGTCTTCTCCAGGAGAACAAAACGATGCGGCGTCGAAGGGAAAATATCAATAAAGCTGTGCTCTTGACCATAAAGCTCCCGAATCTACCTGTAGCAGACAATTGACCCCCATTTGACCATTTAGAGCTGCTGATCCGAAGCGATAAACATTGCAAGAGGCATTCCTCATAGCTTCAATTCTTTGAAAAGTGTTTGTCAAAAGGTGCAGACACATTCTTGATCACCATTTTTATGCAGAATCATAGCTGCGGGAAAGTAGCGATAGTCACTGGAGCGGCACTGGTTTTTTTGTACTGCCCTTTAAAAAGCAGAGTTATCCATTCCATTACGCTACGCAGAATAACGCTACGCAGAATAACGTAAATATCAACAAAATTCAAATTATGTCGCTTTTGCCATTTTATGTAATATTGTTGCCATTTAGGTAATAAATACCTATAAGATGCTTAATAGGAGGGTTGTCGGGATATGTGCTTATTATGAATGGCAGGGAATGCCCGTTCAGGCGTTATTTGAGTTCAGTTCCTACTCTCTTTCCCGTCTGATATCAGCGCCGATCTTCGCGAGCTTTTCTTCTATATGTTCATATCCCCGGTCGAGATGATAAATACGGTGTATCTCGGTCTCGCCCTCAGCCCGTAACGCAGCAACGATGAGCGATGCACTGGCCCTCAGATCCGTTGCCATGAGAGGGGCGCCTGTTAATGTTCTTACACCCCTAACCGTAGCGGTTCCGTCTTCAGTAGTGATGTCAGCACCCATCCTTCGTAATTCTGCAACATGCATGAACCGGTTCTCGAATATCTTCTCGGAAATGACACTCGTTCCCACTGCAACAGACATAAGCGCCATAAACTGTGCCTGCATGTCAGTCGGAAAGCCGGGGTAGGGCATGGTCCTGGTGTTTACCGGATTCAACTGTGACGGCCCGATTGCCCTCAGTCCTCCTTCAACGGGATCAACCGTAATGCCGGAATCAGCCAGTTTATTTATGACCGCATCAAGATGCTCCGAAATACAGTTTCTCAGAGTGATATCCCCATTGGTTATGCCTGCGATGGTCATGAACGTACCTGCCTCTATCCGGTCCGGTATGATGGTGTAATCGAGCGGTTTCAGTGATGATACCCCGTCGATTTCTATGATGCTTTCTCCCGCACCGGTAATCCGTGCCCCCATCGAGATGAGTGCATTGGCAAGGTCAACGATTTCAGGTTCCCTCGCAGCATTCTCAATGAGCGTCGTGCCTTCGGCAAGCGTTGCAGCCATCATGATATTTTCTGTTCCGGTCACCGTTGGGGTATCGAAATAAATCGACGCACCTTTCAATTTCCTGGCCTCTGCCAGGACATATCCTGATTCAAGTTCGATCGTGGCCCCCATTTTTTCGAGACCCATGAGGTGCAAATTGATCGGCCGTGCCCCGATGGCGCATCCCCCGGGAAGGGATACCTTTGCCTTTCCGAGGCGGGCAACAAGGGGTCCAAGGACGAGCACTGATGCGCGCATGGTGCTTACGCGTTCATACGGTGCTTCGTGATGGGTTATTGAACTGCAGTCCAGGGAAACACTGTTTTTATCAAATGCATATACTGCTCCAAAGTCGGCAAGCATCGCTCCCATGGTGGTTATGTCTTTTAGGTCAGGAATGCGATGGAGTGCGTGTTCTCCTGCTGCCAGCAGAGATGCAGCCATAAGAGGAAGGGCAGCGTTTTTAGCCCCGCTTATCTCAACTGTTCCTGTAAGGCGATTACCGCCTTTGATGATGAGTTTGTCCAGGGAAACCTCCCAAAAAAGGATATTAAATATTCTACCGGTATTCCAAATCAAAAGTGAAGGTGAATGCCTTCTTGGAGATGACAGGTAAAACTATCCGCATACTTGACAGACACCAGATAACAAAAAGACCGGCTCATGGAGTAAAATGATGTATACAGAATAACCTGCCCTTTCCGGGGATAAAGCGAGATTATGTTATTGCTTAGAAATGCACAGGTGATCCGATTATGCACTGATATTTTACCGTTCTGCTATTACTATTCTCTCTATTCCTGCCAGGTCTTTATGGGTCGAAAAAAATTGAAACCCTGATTTTTTTGCGATTTCTTTCACAGCGACGGCCTGGTGGCATCCTATTTCGAGCATCACCTTCCCGCTCTGTTTTAAGAAAAGGGGAGCATCTTTGAAAATGAGTCTGTAAAAATCAAGCCCGTTCGTGCCTCCATCAAGTGCCTCACATGGTTCCCAGTCTTTAATTTCCGGCTGCAGATCTTTCATATCTGCAGTTTTTATATACGGCGGGTTGGAAATAATCAGATCAAAGGTCAGTTGTCTTTCAACCGGCTCAAAGAGGGAGCCATGCAGAAAAACCGTATTGACAATATGGTTTGCTTTTGCATTTTTTACAGCATAATCGAGCGCAGTCCGCGAAATTTCCGTGCTGTACACAGTTGCGTCAGGAAACGCGCGGGCAAGTGCGAGAGAGACACATCCGCTTCCTGAACAGAGATCGAGAATTCTGAATGATGAACTATCTTTGTGAGATTTTTTTCGACTTCTGACTTCTGTAATCGCTTTTTCAACAAGCAGTTCGGTCTCAGGCCGGGGGATGAGTACGCCTCTGCCAACCGAGACCATAAGACCGAGAAAATCCACAGAACCGGTAATGTATTGCACGGGCTCTCCCTGGGCCCTGCGTTTCAGAAACCGGTTTATTATGTTGCTCTGCTCTTCAGTGATGTCGGGGTTGTCACGGTACGCCGCAAGCCGGTCAATACCAGTGGCATGAAAAACGATGAGCTCTGCATTCAAAGAAGGATCTTCAATACCGGATTGTGTGAGAAATTCCGTCGCGGGTTTTAATGCGTCAAGCAGTTTCATTCTTTTGCGCTTTGCGCTTTGCGACTCGTTACAGTTCTTTCAGGCGTTCGGCATTGAAATACGTCACAAGATTATCTACGATTTCATCGAAGTTTCCTTCCAGAACCTGTTCAAGCTTGTGAACGGTCAGGCCGGTTCTGTGGTCAGTCACCCTGTTCTGGGGATAATTGTATGTCCTTATTCGCTCGCTTCTGTCACCGGTACCAACCTGCAGCTTTCTGTTCTGCGCACGTTCCTGTTCCTGTTTTTCCATTTCGATCTCGTAGAGCCGTGAACGAAGCACTTTCATTGCCTTTTCTTTATTTTTTATCTGAGATCGTTCGTCCTGACACTGTACGATCAACCCGGTTGGAATATGAACGATGCGCACTGCGGAATACGTCGTATTGACCCCCTGACCCCCAGGACCTGAAGCACAGAAGGTATCAACTCTGAGGTCTTTTTCCTCGATTTTTATGTCAACGTCCTCTGCCTCGGGGAGTACGGCAACCGTGGCTGCAGACGTGTGTATTCTTCCGGATGTCTCTGTGGACGGTACCCGCTGGACTCTATGGACGCCGCTCTCATACTTTAGCTTACTGTAAACGTTTTTCCCTTCGATAGTAGCCATGACTTCCTTGATGCCGCCAAGTCCAGTAGCATGCATATTTATAATATCAACTTTCCAGCGTTTTGATTCGGCATATTTGGTATACATCCTGAACAATGCGGCAGCAAACAGCGCAGCCTCTTCGCCCCCGGTACCTGCCCGTATTTCAAGGATAACGCTTTTTTTGTCTCGAGGATCTTGAGGAAGAAGCATGAACTTGAGTTCATTTTCAAGAACTGGCTTTTGTTTTTTTAAAGCCTCTAATTCTTCCCGGGCAAGTTCTTTTAGCTCAACATCCCCGGTAGTCAGGAGTTCTTCGGCGCTCTGGAGGTCATCGAGAAGCTTCCGGTATTCCTTTATCTTCTCAACAATAGGCTGCAGGCCGGCGTTTTCCTTTGAGTATTTCTGCAGTTCTGACGGAGCAGAGAGGACCTTCGGGTCACTCAGCAGCATGGTGAGCTTTTCATATTTATCTTCAATTTCCTGCAGTTTGTCAACGAGCATGTTCTTCCTCCAGCAGTAATACTTCCTGCAATGCTTTAAGGGCGACTTCGAGTTCTGCTTCATCAGGCTCTCTCGTTGTGAGACGCTGAAGCATAAGCCCGGGCTTGATGAGCATATGCATGACTGGATTGTGTTCAAATCGAGACGACAGCTTCAGTAATTCGTAGGAACAGCCGGCAATAACAGGTACAAGCAGGAGACGCGAAAGAAATTTATACACAAAAGACCAATCCTGAGGAATAAATGAAAAAACCAGAATACTGACAACCATCACAATCAACAGAAAACTGGTCCCGCAGCGGGGATGCAGCGGGCTGTACTTTAAGACATTGTCCAGTGTTAACTCCATACCGTTCTCATAAGCATGAATTACCTTATGCTCTGCTCCGTGATATTCAAATATCCGCGCGAAATCCTTCCATAAACCGATAAGGCCGATATACAACAAGAAAACTCCGACACGAATAAGACCATCAGTGAGATTAAAGAGGATGGAATTCGAAGCAACTGCGGGCACGATAATTCCCAACAGCTTTGTCGCATAAAGGGGCAGAAGAATAAACAGTCCGATCCCCAGTCCTATAGCTACGGCGATCGTCAGCGTAATCGACCATTTCCCGAGTTCCTGTTCGGTATCATCATCAAAGGCCTTATTGGCTGAAAACTCGATCGCCTTTATCCCGAGAGTGATTGCCTGAACTAATGCCAAAACTCCCCGTATTACCGGCAATTTAAGCACCCGGGGTAATTGAGCAAGACGCTCCCTTTTCAGGTGAATGGAGCCTTTGGGATCCCTGACCGCGACAGTCCAGCTTTTCGGAGACTTCATCATAACGCCTTCAATGACTGCCTGACCGCCAATATTTTTTATTTTACCCGTTTTGTTCATCTGAGTAACACCGTCCCATAAAAAAACAGGAAACCATGTCGCGTTTCCTGTTTTTTAAAATCAATAAATACTATCTACTTTTTTGCGTATTTTTTCTTAAATTTTTCGACACGTCCTTCCGTGTCTACGATCTTTTGTTTTCCGGTAAAGAAAGGATGACACTTCGAACAGATGTCAACGCGTATTTTGGGCTTTGTTGAACGGGTGGTGAATGTCTCGCCACAGGCACATACAACGCTTGATTCCTTATAGTCTGGGTGAGTTTCAGTCTTCACTGTTGTCCTCCTGAATAGTAATGTACTATGTTAAAGTATTTTCATCTCTTTTTGCAATATGCAGAGAGAGCAGATTAAAGCCCGTTCTCCTTGTGAAATCAAAATAGCATAGACAAACGCTTCAGGCAACATGATAACCATCTGCGTAGCGGAGCGGGTGATATATTCACGGACATAACAGTATGAATAATCCGGATTACTCTCTTGATGATTATACTTGATTTCCATTATCTCATAGGGGTATGCTGTTTTCATGAACAGCGAAACCGTGGATTTCCTTATCATTGGGAGTGGAGTGGCCGGGCTGCGGGCTGCGATTGAACTGGCAGCGCACGGAAGTGTTCTCGTGGTGACAAAGGACAAGCCGTCAGAAAGCACCACGGAATACGCGCAGGGCGGGATAGCAGCAGTCATGAGTGATGAGGACAGGGTGGGGATCCATTACGAGGATACCCTCAAGGCTGGAGACGGCGTCTGCAGGAAAAAAGCGGTTAAAACACTTGTTGAAGAAGGACCGGATCGCATTGCGGAACTGATATCATGGGGTGCCGCGTTTGACCGGGAGGGCATGAAGCTTGCGCTCTCCATTGAAGGTGCTCATTCAAAGCGAAGGGTCCTTCATGCTCATGGCGACTCAACAGGCAAGGAACTGGAACGGGTGCTCCTCAACAAGGTGCGATCTATAGACTCAATCCGAAAATATCCGCATGCCTTTACTATGGATCTGATCATGAATGATGCAGAGTGCCATGGTGCTTATGTTCTGAAGAAAGGGGAGGTTGTTGCATTGTACGCACGGGCTACAATCCTTGCGACGGGTGGTGCCGGGCAGCTTTTTTCCAGAACAACGAATCCTCTCGTGGCAACAGGCGACGGAATGGCCATTGCGTTCAGGGCAGGGGCTGAACTGGAGGATATGGAATTTATTCAGTTTCATCCAACCAGCCTCTATGCTCCCGGCGCACCCCACTTTTTGCTCAGTGAGGCAATGAGAGGTGAAGGCGCCCTGTTATTAAATATACATGAAAAACGTTTTATGCCGGAGTATCATCCAAAGGCTGAACTTGCGCCGAGGGACGTGGTTTCGAGAGCCATAATTTCAGAAATGGTTAAGACTGGAAGTGACCATGTCTGCCTGGACCTGAGGCATCTGGGTAAGGATTTCGTAAAAAAACGGTTTCCGATGATATACCGAACCTGCCTGAGGTATGACATTGATATATCCTCTGATCTCATACCCACATCTCCGGCAGCCCATTATATCATGGGTGGCATAAAAACAAGTATTCATGGGGAATCTACGATCAAGGGACTTTATGCGGCCGGAGAGGTTGCCTGTACGGGTGTCCATGGCGCAAACAGGCTTGCCTCTAACAGCCTTCTTGAGGGGCTTGTATTTGGGGCGCGGACAGGGAAGGCCGCCGTGAGGACGACCGTACGTCCTGAAAAAGGTCTCTCATATCAGCGTGATGCAGCATCATTGGAGGAATGCGACGAGATAAAAAGGGAGTTAAGAAAAATGATGTGGGAACGGGCCGGGATTATTCGGTGTGCCGAATCCCTGCACGCGGGAAAAGCAACCCTCTTTTCGTGGAGAGAAATAATCAAGGGGAAATACTTCACGAGAAGTGAACTGGAATTAAAGAATATGCTGACGGTAGCGGATATTATCATAGAATCGGCGCTCACAAGGAAGGGCAGTGTTGGAGCGCACTTCCGGTCGGATTGCAAGGAGCGAGGCAGAGACTGGGAAACGCACATTACATGGAACCGGAGCAGCTTTGAATTGAAACAAACGACTGCAGAAGCTGTATCAGGCGGCGAGTGCTGAGTATGATTGTGTTATGAACCACCGGTATACCAAAATAGTCTGTACGTTAGGTCCTGCTTCAGCTACCAAAAAGGTCATCTTCAGGATGATTCGCGACGGCCTCGATGTTGCGCGGCTGAATTTTTCTCACGGAAGTCATGAATCTCATCGCCGGCTTATCGAACTGGTGCGGGAAGGCGCCCGAAGGTATGGGAGACAGGTCTCGATTCTGCAGGATCTACAGGGCATAAAGATCCGCTGTGGTCGGTTCAGGGATGGGAGGGCTGAACTCAAGAGGGGGCGGAAAATTGCCCTGCTTTCAGGCAATGGCACCGGAGATGGGGCTACGATATATGTGTCCTATAAGTATCTGATCAGAGATGCAAAACTCGGTGATCGGATTCTTCTTGATGACGGGTTAATCCAGCTTCGGGTGGTTCAAAAGACATCTGACCGGCTGATCGCCAGAGTCATTGAAGGTGGCATTATTACAGACAAGAAAGGCGTTAATCTGCCCGGCATGAAAATATCTCAAAGGGCATTTACGGCAAAAGACAGGAAAGATTTAGCCTTTGGATTACAGATGAAGATTGATTATGTTGCGATCTCATTCGTCAGAACAGCTTCAGATATAAAACAGGTAAAAACATGGATGAAGCGCAAGGCACCTGCTATTCGCGTAATAGCAAAAATTGAGAAACCAGAGGCCCTCGAAAATATTGGGAAGATAAGAGAAATTTCTGACGGTATCATGGTCGCACGAGGTGATCTTGGGGTTGAGGTTTTGCCTGAAAAGGTGCCGTTAATTCAGAAAGACCTGATTAACCGGGCGAATAAGAAAGGTAAACTGGTCATCACGGCAACACAGATGCTTGAATCCATGACTGAACATCTCAGACCAACAAGGGCTGAGACTACTGACGTGGCTAATGCTGTGCTGGACGGTACGGATGCCCTTATGCTCTCGGCGGAAACGTCAGTTGGAAAATATCCGAATGCTTCCCTGAAAATGATGGATCGGATAATCCGGCATACAGAAAAAATCCAGCAGGTGCAATCTGTTTATGATCGAGGCAATTCGTATGCTGCGGCCCTGGCTGATGCAGCCTGTCGTGCGGCGACGGACATTCATGCTACAGTTCTTGTTTCATTTACACGCACAGGGTATACCGCACGTCTGATATCAAAATTCAGGCCTACCGTGCCGATTATTGCGTTTACTCCCTCTCCAGAAGTTCTTTCGAGACTCCCTCTTGTCTGGGGCGTGATCCCTAAGCCCATGAGACCAGCGGCTCACACTGACCAGTTGTTGAAAGCAGTTGAAAAAGCGCTGTTAAAGGAAAAGATCGTGAAATCAGGTGACAGTATCGTGATCATCACCAGCTCTCCGCTTTCAACCAGAGGCAGAACTAACTTTATGAAATTACATGGGATCGGGGAGTAATGTGCGCCCTATGCTCCTCATTGTCTTGATAAAAAGACTTTCGGTATGGTATAAAATAGAATTCTTTAAACAGGAGGATAAGGAGTGCCAGCTAAAGTCGTAAAGAAGAAGAATCTGTCTGCATTAAAAAGGGCCAGACAGGCTGAAAAGAGGAATGAGCGGAACCGGATGGAACGCACACGAATAAAGAATGTTATAAAGGCCGTTGAAACATCGGTGAGCGCCGGAGATAAGGAGGCGTCCGATCGTTCCTTGAAAACGGCGGTTAAGACCATAGACACTGCCCGCTTAAAGGGCGTTATCCATAAAAACAACGCAGCCAGAAAAATATCAAAATTAACAAAAAAAGTTAATATGCTGGAAAAACCAGCATCTGCGTAATATTTCTTCCGGAAAGCCTCACGGTATAAAGAATAGCACGTGCATATATATCATGCTTCTGCGTCACGTCTCTTCAGCAGGAGCGATGTTGGTATAAAAGTATCCTTTTTTTCTTCTTCTTCTTCTTCTTCTCTGACCGCGATGTAAAAATTGCATAGTACACAATTCCTGTGTTTTTTTTGCACATGTGCCATGAAACTCTCCTTAGCGCATGGTTCCTGCGATGACCCAGCAAAGCCTTCTGGCAGAAGTGCCATCGTTGATGCCATCGAATCGTATGTCAACAGTATGCACTTTAAATATTGATATTTTAAAATGGTATAATACATAACCTGATATGAGAAGACTGTAATTATTCGTATCAATCCAAAAAAAGAAAGGCATTTTCTGCCATTCGGATAGATTTAATATAGAAAGTAATGAAGCTGACAATTTTTTCTCGCCTTGTATTAGGCTACCTGATTATCTTCATTCTGGTCGTCGCTGCAAATGTCTACGTCATTTATCAGCTGCGACAATTCAATACATGGACGCAGTCCATATTAAGCGTTGATAATCGTGTTTTAGATATCCACAAAAAACTAACTGATACTCTTTTGTCTCAGATTGAATATGAAAAGAAATACATTATTATGAACGATCAAGCTCTTTTGAAGAACTTCCTGAAATCCAGAGATGAATTTGCTGTGCATCTTGGCACAATACATTCTTTGGTGGATTCTGATGAGGACGTGCATATCCTGCAGAGGATCACACAGCTTCATAATGAATATCTTTCATTATTCAGTGAAGAAGCAAGCCTGTTAAAGACGAACGAACAATACCCTCACGTCAGATTCAAAGAAGAGAAAGAGAAGATACTGGATGAAATAACCGTGATGCTTAGGCAATTGAAAGACAATACGCAGCTTCATACCTATGAAAAGATAAGAAATATAGCTGAATCAGGAGAAAAATCACGTGACTTGGCTATGGTTATCATTGCCACCTCCCTTGTATTTGGTGTCGCTATCTCTATTGTTATTACCCAAAATATTACCAAACCTCTTTTGATAGTAAAAAGTAAAATTAGAAAGATTGCGAAAGGTGATTTTGAGAAGAATGTGCAGGTTTCTTCTCCGCCAGAAATGAAGGAGCTGGCTGAAGCTCTTAACTCTATGTGCGATCGGTTGAAAGAGGTGGATAAGATGAAGTCTGATTTCTTTTCATTGATGTCTCATGAATTACGCACGCCCCTTACGTCAATAAAGGAAGGAACAAATCTCTTATGCGAGCAATTTGGCGGTGAAATTTCGGTTAAGCAGGAAAGGATACTGTCCATTATAGCCGAAGAGAGTAACCGATTAATTGAACTTGTCAATTCATTATTAGACATTTCCAAAATAGAAGCTGGAATGATGATGTATCATTTCACATATGTTGATCTTGTACCATTAATACAAAACGCCATCACAGGGATGCTGCCTTTATCAGCATCAAAGAATGTCAGCATTAAAAAGAATATGTGTCAATTACCTCACATAAAGGTGGATACAGAGAAGATACTCCAGGTATTGCGGAATCTTATTGGAAACGCGGTGAAGTTTACTCCGGACGGCGGCTTGGTTACTGTATTGGCCGAGCCTGTCGAGGCTGGTGTTAAAGTGTCTGTGATTGATACGGGTCCCGGTATTGACAGTAAATACCTTGCTACTATTTTTGATAAGTTTTCACAGGCTACCCTCACGAAATCAAACAAGCTTAAGGGTTCGGGAGTTGGTCTGGCAATTGTCAAACATATTATTAAAGATCATGGAGGAACGGTTTGGGCAGAAAGCGAAGTAGGGCATGGAAGTACTTTTACCTTTGTATTGCCGGTTTCATAATCTTTTCTTTATTGGGTTGTGCGACCATGCATGAATTTAAGGTAAAAAAAGACTCACAGGAAAAAATACAGCGAGCAGGAGAGCTTCTTGGTCAGGGCGATTACGACGGTTATCTAAACATAAACGAAGAGGTCCTTGCTCTTCTTCCTGACAGGCCGCCGGGTGATGAAGCGTTGTTTAATATAGGACTGATTTACATCCATAATGATAATCCGAAGAAAAACTATAAAAAATCTCTCCAAATGTTTAAGAGATTAGTTCATGATTTCCCGCAGAGTAATTTAGTCGAAGAGGCTAGAATATGGATAGGGCTTCTTGAAGTGATCGAAAAATCTAAACAGGCGGATATTGAAATCGAAGAAAAAAAGAAGGAACTTACACAATAATCATGGCTATGAATCAAGGGACGATATTGGTGGTCGATGATGACAAAAACCTTCTTGAACTCATCAAGATGAGGCTTGAGTCATCGGGATATGGAGTTGCTACGGCATTGTCTGAAGTTGGTGCGCGGGAAGCAATACATGACCAGGCCTTTGATATGGCAATTGTCGACCTTCAGCTGGTTCATCGGGATGGAATATCTCTCATGGAAGAGCTCCATGAGATAAATCCTGAACTGCCGGTTATGATACTTACGGCACATGGAACTATAGAAAGTGCAGTCGATGCAATGAAACGGGGAGCTTTTACGTATCTGACAAAGCCGTTTGATCCGCGAGAGCTTACTATTCAGATAGAGCGTGCGCTTGAGAACCGCAGACTGACCTTTGAAATCGAAAGGCTCAGAAGTCTCTTGAAAGACAAGTATGAATTTTCAAACATTGTAGCCAGAAGCGAAAAAATGCAAAGAGTCCTTGAACAGGTTCACCGGATTTCCAAGACTGATTCGAATGTATATTTGTACGGAGAAAGTGGGACAGGCAAAGAACTGATTGCAAAGGCAATTCATCTGTCCAGCGCCAGAAGTAATAATCCCTTTGTGGCGGTCAATTGTGCTGCACTTCCTGAAAATTTGCTGGAGAATGAGCTTTTTGGACATGAAAAAGGAGCATTTACCGGAGCGGTGAAAAACACCCAAGGCCTGCTCACAAAGGCTGATACCGGCACATTCTTTTTTGATGAGATAGGAGATATGCCTCTTTCAATTCAGGCAAAATTACTGAGGGTTCTTCAGGATCAGCAATTTTATCCTCTGGGAAGGAATAAACCAGTGAACGTAAATGTCAGAGTCATCGTTGCAACAAATAAAGATCTGGAGGAAGAGGTAAGAGACGGAAACTTTCGAGAAGATCTCTTTTACAGAATTCATGTTATTCCTATCAAATTGCCGGCATTGAGGGAGAGGAAAGAAGACATCCCTGTATTGGCAGATTATTTTTTGAAACGATTCAGCGAGAAAACAGGTAAACTGGTACGAGGCCTGACCCCCTTAGCGATGCAGAGACTGATGCTCTACGACTGGCCCGGGAATGTGAGAGAGCTGGAAAATGCCCTTGAATATGCGGTTGCTATGACACATGAGGATGTCATTACGGAAGACCATATTCTGAAGACAAGAGGTTTTGTTGAGTCAATCAAAACCCTTAAAGAGGCTCGTCAGTCTTTTGAGAAAGAGTATCTCGCTGATCTTCTGAAACTTACTGATGGAAATGTCAGTAAAGCAGCAGAACATGCCGGCAAATATCGTGCCGATTTTTATAACCTGCTGAAGAAGTACCGCATTAATCCTGCTGATTTTAAGAACAGGTAGCCACTCTCATCGTATCATGCCTGGGTCATGCCTGCATAAGTTAAGATTTAGTAATATAAAAGTAAGGACATTTCTTGACTTTCCCCGACACACTGCGGGGCTTTGCCCCGAACCCCTGGCACTTTGGAAAACATCTTCTTGATGTTTTCCAAAGTGCCGAAAAAAACGCACCCCCTGAAAATCCCTTACCGTTCTTTGGTCGGCCCTGTATGCCTGCAGGCAGGCTCGGTATATTTCAGAAACTCCCCCTGTGGGCTCAGACAGCCTGATGAACGGCCTAATCCTGAATAGGAGCGTTACCTCAACGTGGATTTACGCCCTCGGCCGCATACCGGGGCTTTTCAAATGGGATTCATAACAAAGCTTTGACAAACGTTAATGCATTTATTTGAAGAATAGAAAGGCCAATTGTGAGGACTACCACATCTGCAAATAGAAATTATAACTGCTATACGTATTACCGTTTCTCTTCCGACAGAGTGTTGTGCTTTATTCCACATGCATACAGATCAGACCTTGCATGGCGGGTATTCTGATGAGTGTCACCCGCAGCTCTCACTGCTTACACAGGTCTTTTTTAAAAAAATATTTATTTTGTTGCTTGGAACAATTCTTCAACTAATACAATAGGTGTATGTAAAGGCATACAATGGAGAACTCCTTGTTTTTTTTGAACAATTACAGTTCTGAAGAAAGAAAGCATCGTATTGCCGCAGGTTATTTCATACACAATTATTTTTGTTTTAAGCTGTCATATTAACAAACCATCTCTATTTATTTAATAAATCAATAGGATAGCGACAGTAAGCTTTCCTGGCATCGAATTTGCTCTCTAAAGCGAACGAATGAATAGATGACGAAAACAGAGCCACAATTTCTGTTATCGAATAACGCAAATGGGAGGAGGCATATGAGAGTTAACTTTTATCCCTCACGCGAGCAGGTATCCAAGGAAATTGACCAGTGTATAGCGGTACGTAACACAGATACCCTGCTGAGTTTTTGTAAGAGTTGCATATCAAACATGTTGACATTAAGATTTAATTCCGAATGTCAAAATTGCAAAGTAAAGGATGGTTTAAACGAGATTTCGCGCATTGCAAAAACGCAGAGGATGCATGAATCAGGGCTTATCAATATTGCCTGAACGTCAATGAAAGACGGAAATTACAGATAGAGTGTTGGTTCATGATGGCGGGATCCCGAAAAGAGACAATATTGGGACTCATTGCCATGTGGAGAAGCCATTACATAAAGAAAGAAGATGCGAGATATGCCTGAATATACATTCAAATACAACCAGAACCCTGGCGATCTTTACATGCCTTTTTACTGTTACTTTCTGGAAAGATGGCATGATCCTGATTTGCCTGAATATGACTTGTATACCGACGAGCTTATATATAGAGATGCGTCCGGCAATGAATTAAAGAGGAAAGACTCTAGTGAGATGCCTTCTTCTTATGATATGCACTATAAACAGCATGAATCCGAAGTGGCGATCAATATTTAGTATCTATGCTATCGTTATCGCATGCTTTTTGTGTATTAATTTTCGGAGAATTTCAGATAAATGATAAATCTATCGGGGGTTTTTTGAAAGTCTGAGGAGCTTTACGAGCAGAAGTTCTATCGGATAAAAACTTCCTGAACTCTTAATGTGCAGGTCGGCCTGGTTCAGAATGTTGAATATGTCATACAGCTGTTTCTTTTCTCTGGGAGAATTTTTTGCTGAGAGCAATTGACCATAGTGCCAGTTCAGTGCACCGAGCAGGCTGTACGGTTCTTCAGTTTCCCGCAATACACTGTAAATCCTGAAAGCCTTATCAGTATTTCTTGTCCGTAGCGCGTTAACCAGGTCAAAGACATTGTACGATCTTTTCCCTTCGACGATGTCGATAATGTCCTGTCTTTTAACAGTCGGCTTTCCTATCAGGACACACTTGTCGACTTCAGAGGCGAGCATACCAAGGTCCGTGCCGATCGTGCCGAGCAGATGTTCAACGGCGCTCCGGGAGAGGGTGAAATTCCTGGATTGAGCCCGCTGTTTGATCCAGAACGGGATTTCACTTTCACGTAAATCAAGAGTAAACGGTTTTATATTCTTCAGCAAATCTTTAAATCCTTTTTTAACCGAGCCAAAATGCATAAGGACCAGGACTGAGCTTTCAGCGGGATGTTTCGCGTACTCCTGCAGGCTCTCACGGTCTTTCTTTAACAGCTTCTGACAGTTATCGACGATAACGTATTTTTTCCCCGAGAAGAACGGTACTGTCTGCAGGACGTCAATGATCTGCTCAAACGGCACAGCTGCGTTTGCTGCCATAGCCACATCGAACACATGGAAATTAAAGTCTCTTTCAGAGTCAGGGACGAGATTTCTTATTTTTGTGACAGCCTCGCTCTGCAGGAAGCGATCAGAGGAAACCAGCATATAGCCCGGCAATGGAAGGCCCTTCTTGCATTCATCCAGAAAAGCTCGATAACTCATCGGTATATGAGAAATCCAACAATCTGCATTGCCACATCCTCCAGGGCCATTTCTTCAGCAACATCTCTGTTTGCGAGTGTTTCACTGAGGGCTTCGCTACTGGAAAATGAAACAATAAAAGGCGATCTGATATCTTTTATCTCCTGCATTTCGCCGTTCTCATTCTGAAATGTGAAGTTTACCGCAGCATTCACGCGGTACTCTACAGTCGTATCGTTTTTAACGGATAATGTGAACATTTCAAACGTATAAATGGTGCCGGTGAGTGTCGTTCCGGAAGAGGGATTAATCTGCACACCATGCTTCGTGAACTCCATGATAAGGGCTTTATGCAGTTTGTCCTGCAGTTTTGGTTCAAGGGTTTTATTTTCTATCGGAGGAATATAAATGTCTTTAAACGGTAACGCGGCCTGCCGGTAAACGCTATAACCGCATCCAGAACCAACGGTTAAAATAAAGAAAGATACAATGAGAATACCGTATGCACGTTTTCTTTCCATACGCTATGAGCCGGTTACAATATTGACCAGTTTCCCCCTGACTACGATAATCTTCCTGATTTCCTTTGCACCTATTATATCCTGTATCCTTTTTTCACGCATCGCAATCCCCTGTATCTCTGCGTCAGAAAGATTTGCCGGTATCATAAGCTTTCCTCTGAGTTTCCCATTTATCTGGATAACGAGCTCAATCTCGTCTTCTTTTGCCAGATCGATGTCCCAGGAAGGCCAGATGTGTTCTGATAAACTGCCTTTATTGCCTAAGCAGCTCCAGAGTTCTTCAGCAAAATGCGGCGTGAAAGGGAAGAGCAGTATCAGCAGATTATCCAATGCTGACTTCATGACTGCGTAGTCTTTATTCTCAACCGGATGAAAGGCATGTAACACATTGACCAATTCCATGAGCGCAGCTATCGCTGTGTTGAAGTGATATGCCCGTTCAATATCAGACGTAACCTTCTTAATAGTCTGATGAACCTTCCGTATGAGATTACGGCCGGGCTCGGACATGTCAGTGAGGTCAAAAGTATTCTGTGATGTTTTTTGGGATGTTGACAGATTATCAAGCTGCTGGTAAACGATATTCCATATCCTGTTCAGGAAACGCGCTGCTCCTTCAACCCCTTTATCTGACCAGTCAAGGTCTTTTTCAGGAGGTGCAGCAAACAAGGAAAATAATCTTGACGTATCTGCGCCGTATTTCTCGATCAAATAATCAGGATCCACGACATTGCCTTTTGATTTTGACATCTTGGCACCGTCTTTGATAACCATGCCCTGCGTCAGGAGATTAGTAAAGGGTTCGCTGTAATGGAGCAGTCCGAGATCTCTCAAGACCCGGGTAAAAAAACGTGAATAGAGGAGGTGCAGGACAGCATGTTCCACCCCTCCAATATACTGATCAACCGGCATCCAGTAACTGATTTCGGATTTTGGACCTTGCCTGCCGGCAGGCCGGGTTTGGACCGTTCCTGCCGACAGGCGGGTTTCAGATTTCAGGTCGATATTTCCTTTATCAAAACAATACGCAATAAAATACCATGAGGAATCTACAAAGGTATCCATGGTGTCTGTTTCACGCCTTCCCTGACTGCCGCAGGCAGGGCAGGGTACGTGCAGAAATGACGTTGACTCGAGCAGTGGAGAACCACCAGTTCCGGTGATTACAACATCCTCGGGAAGGATTACCGGCAGGTCCTTTTCAGGAACAGGTACAGCACCGCATGTATCACAGTAGATAATTGGAATGGGTGTGCCCCAATAACGCTGGCGAGATATACCCCAGTCACGCAGCTTAAAATTGACTACGCGCTTGCCAAAATCATTCTTCTCTATGAATTGGGCAATTTCCTCCCGCGCGGTTTCGCTGTCTAATCCACTGAATGTCCCTGAATTTACCAGGAATCCCTCGTCCTCATAGGCCTCCGCTAAGCGTGAACTGTGGACTGCAGACTCAGAACCGGGCTTATCAGGCTGAATGACAACCCTAACCGGCAGGCCATATTTCCGGGAAAACTCGAAGTCACGTTGGTCATGAGCAGGCACTGACATTATTGCACCCGTGCCATATTCCATTAAAACAAAATTAGCAATATAAATCGGGATCTTTTCATTATTCATCGGATTAATGCAGTACTTCCCAGTGAAGAGTCCCAGTTTTTCATCATTCTTCCCGTAACTGCCCGTGATAACATCAAGTTCCGCAGTATTATCGGCTATTTTGTGTGCTATAGGATGGTTCGGTGACAGACAGAGAAATGTGGCTCCGAAAAGGGTGTCCTGGCGTGTAGTAAATATTCTGATAGACTCATCTGAACCGTCAATCCTGAAATCTACCTCTACACCATAGCTCTTCCCTATCCAGTTTTTCTGCATGAGGATCACCTTGTCAGGCCATCCCTGGAGTTCATGACATGCCTGAAGCAGTTCTTCTGCATAGTCAGTTATTTTCAGGAACCACTGATCAAGTTTTTTCTGAACTACTACACTATCACACCTCCAGCATTGTGAATCGATTACCTGTTCATTGGCAAGAACCGTTGCACAGGAACCACACCAGTTAACAAATGAAGATTTTCTGTACGCAAGACCGCGCTCAAACATCTTGAGAAAAAACCACTGATTCCATTTGTAGTAATCAGGACTGGATGTCGTGACTTCTCTATCCCAGTCATAACTCAAACCGAGTCGGTTCAGTTGTGTCTTCATTGAAGTAATGTTTTCTGTGGTCCATTTAGAAGGGTGCACCCCGTGTTTTATAGCAGCATTTTCCGCCGGCATACCGAATGCATCCCATCCCATCGGGTGGAGGACATGATATCCCTGCATCTTCTTATACCGCGCTATAACATCACCGATTGCATAATTGCGTACATGTCCCATATGTATCTTCCCTGATGGATACGGAAACATCTCCAGACAGTAAAATTTCTTCGGCGACTCAGGTCTGTCAGTTTTGTGAATATTTTGTCGCGCCCAGAAGTCCTGCCAACGCGGCTCGACAGAATTAGGATCGTAACGTTCTTCCAAGTTCTATGACCTCCATAAAGAACAAAAAAATGAATTCAGCGAATCTGTAAAAAAGGATTTTGGCCTATTATACCACAGCAAACCGGGTACATTTTCCCCGGGAATATACTACAGAATTGCAGGAGATACTTCCGATAACAGCACTGAGCTTGTGCAATGCACGAGCTTATGTGATAATAAAAATCACTCGGGATAATCCTGTCCGGCTGCATGATTGTCCGAACTGTGGAATTGTCGCAGCAAAAAAGCTTGCTCGTAACGAAGAAAATGGATACCGTATCTTTTAATGTTCAGAAGGAAGTATGTGCAGAATGTTGCCTGGCGTTACAGAGGTTTATCGGCACGATAGACGGGGTTGATTCAATTTTAGTTGCTGATGGAAAGATTGATATCCTTTTTGATAAAGACAAGATTCCAGAAACTGATCTTGCCAAGATTATAAGAAACAGCATGCAGAAACTTGGCTACAGGATGCTGGACGAATCATAGTACCAGTATAGAGAGATTACATGAATCAGGATAACATAGATGACATTCTCGGTATTACGCGCTGCGTACAGTGTGGGCAGCGACTCGAGGGAGATGTTGAATGTCCGTTTTGTTCCGTAGTCTCAGGAATATCCCCCGAAGCCCGTGTTCCCACATGGCTTCTCATAACAGGCTTCTTCGTCACAGCTCCGGTTAGTTTTTATTTCATTATGAAATCCAGGAGATTAACTGTTCTCCAAAAAAGTATCTGTCTCTCGGGATGTTTCTTATGGGGATTACTGGTTTTGAAGTGGATATAGGGGAATCCGCAAACTATCGGCTGTTAATATAAATCAATTCCGAAATCAGGGAAGTAAGAAGTAAGCTGGCTTACATTGTCTGTAAGAAGGAGAAACCCGAATGCTATGAGCAGGAGTCCGCTTGCAATCATAATGCCTTTCATGTACTTACGTATTCTGTTCGAATAACTGAGAAAGGAATTAAAAGCGAGCGCCGAAAGAAAAAACGGGATCGCCAGGCCGAGGGAATATATTGCAAGGAGTTTCAGTCCGTATACAGCAGAACCCTTGGATCCGGCAACGACGAGAATGGAACCCAGAATGGGCCCGATACAGGGTGTCCACGCTGCAGCGAATGTAATGCCCACAAAAAAGGTGCCGATATAACCGGCCGGTTTTCCACTGAGGTGAAATTTCATTTCCTGAGAGAGAAAACCGACCTTTAGAAATCCGGCAACAGCCAGTCCAAAAATAATAACGATAATCCCCCCGATAATCCTGAACCAGTCCTGATAAGTAAACAAGAATCTTCCTATGACGGAAGATGATCCGCCAAGCATGATAAATATCGATGAGAATCCAAGGATGAAAGCAACTGAATTTGTCATTGTGAGAAACCGAATCCTTTTTCGATCAGTACTACTCGTGAGATCCTCGAATGATATTCCGGTGATAAAGGAAATGTATGACGGTACAAGAGGCAGGACACATGGCGAAAGAAATGAAAGTACACCCGCCAAAAAAGCAAGAGGGAAAGAGACTTCACTCATGGAGTATTGTCCTCCTGTATCGCACAGTCGTCAGTGCCTCCCCGTATCTTTTCGATTGCATGCGGCAGTACTCCTTTTATGACGTCGAGGCTTTCTCGTATTGCCTTGGGGCTTCCCGGAAGATTGATGATGAGAGAATTACCCAGAACACCTGCAACGGCTCTTGATAACATTGCGCGATCTGTTTTTTTAAAGCCCTCAACCCGTATCGCTTCCGCAATCCCCGGAACCGGTCTTTCAATTACATCCAATGTTGCATCCGGCGTAACATCGCGCGGCGAAAGGCCTGTGCCTCCAGTTGTTAAGATAAGATCTACTTTATTACTGTATTCTATAAGCTTTTCTTTAATCAAATCTTTCTCATCAGGTATGACCTCATAATAATCGACACGTCCATTGACCGTTGTAATGACATCTTTAATGGCCGGTCCGCTGATATCTTCACGTTCACCGCGCGAACCTTTATCGCTTAGGGTGAGAATGGCAACCCTTATCATAAATGATCTTCTCCAGCAGATAGTAGATATCAGCTTCCGTTATGCGCTTCGCGTTTTGCGTTGCGGTTTTTTTCTGTACCCGTGTTTTCTTTATTCGCTCTTTGAACTTTTATTGTGTCGTTCTTTCTGATGGTGCCGCCTTTCAAAACCTTTGCAAAAACACCCTCTTTTGGCATAACACAATCACCTGCCTGATAATATATGGCACACCGATCATGACATACCTTGCCGATCTGGCTTATCTCAAGTTCTACCTCATCTCCTACAGAGAGCTTTGTTCCGACGGGCAGGGAAGGCAGGGTGAGTCCCTCTGTTGTTATGTTCTCGGCAAAGTCCCCCGGGTGTACATCGAGACCTAGGTTCTGCATTTTTTGAATGCTTTCCATCCCGAGAAGACTCACCTGTCTGTGCCATTCAGATGAGGCATGGGCATCACCCTCGACACCAAAATTAGGCTTTATCGTAATAGATTCGGCGGGCTTTTTTCTGACGCCTTTTTTAGTACTGATATTTACTGAAAGAATGCGTCCCGATTCCATGCTATTATAATAACCAATTCTTCATAAAGATAACAGACAAAAAACGGATAACAGTTGACAGTTGTCTGTGAACTGTTATCCGTTTTACGTTCCCATTTCCCAGCTCTTCAGATATCTCTTCTGTGCAGGTGTAAGCGTATCGATTGATATCCCCATTGACTTTAGTTTCAGCCGTGAAATATCAGTGTCTATCTTATCAGGAACACTATAGACCGTGTTTTTGAGCTTTCCATAATTTTTTGACATGTGCTCGGCGCACAATGCCTGGTTTGCAAAACTCATATCCATTACTGCTGAAGGATGCCCTTCCGCAGCAGCAAGGTTAACGAGTCTTCCGTCTCCCAGCAGATATATTCGCTTGCCATTTTTCAGGGTGTACTCTTCCACAAAATCTCGCATCATTCTTTTTGATTTAGCCATTTTCCTGAGTTCGTTGATGGATATTTCAACATTAAAGTGCCCGGAGTTGCAGAAAATCGCTCCATCTTTCATGAGCTTGAAGCAGTCTTTGTGTATAACATCAATATCACCGGTGGCTGATACAAAGATATCACCAATTCTGGCTGCTTTTTTCATCGGCATGATCTCGAACCCGTCCATAGTAGCCTCAAGCGCGCGTAAGTGATCAATCTCGGTCACAATGACTCGTGCGCCCATTCCTTTGGCCCTCATGGCTATTCCCTTGCTGCACCAGCCGTATCCCGCGACCACAAAGACAGAGCCTGCCAACAGCCTGTTTGTTGCCCTCAGGATACCGTCAATCGTTGATTGGCCAGTGCCATATCGATTGTCAAAGAGGTATTTTGTATAGGCATCATTAACCGCTATAATAGGATATTTCAGTACGCCCTTCTCTGCCATGGCCCTCAGTCGGATAACACCCGTCGTAGTTTCTTCAGTCCCTCCCCGAAGATTCTTTAAGAGATCTTTTCTCT
Organism: Nitrospiraceae bacterium; assembly: GCA_020347665.1. Lineage (GTDB taxonomy): Bacteria > Nitrospirota > Thermodesulfovibrionia > Thermodesulfovibrionales > UBA6898. The sequence goes on along the minus strand of CP070737.1, from coordinate 1,585,063 downwards.
TTGTATGGAGTACCGTAACGAGATCAGCACCGTCGTCCATGGTAATATGGGGTTTCACGGACAGGGCAGCCATTATGTGGTTATAATACGTTTTATTATTCTCGCCTTTTATGGCAAATACCGGAATCCCGGAGTTTTTTACGAGAGAAGCAGCCACATCATCCTGTGTGCTCAATGGATTAGACGCGCAGAGATGGACGTTGGCTCCCCCGGCCTTGAGGGTTTCCATGAGATGTCCTGTTTCAGTAGTTACATGCAGACAGGCTGCTACTCTGATTCCCTTCAGGGGCTTCTCCTTTTTAAACCGCGCTGTAATACTTTTGAGGACCGGCATCTCTTTTGCAGCCCACTCAATTCTCAACTTTCCTTTCTTCGCCAGCTTGATGTCGCTTACATCGTGTTTTACCATGTTTCCTCCATTATCGCTTCAGATCTTATGTAATAAATAATGTATGCCGAATTGTCATGCTGGATGCATCTTCTGCCAGCCCTGGAGCTACAGGCCCGCGGCCTTTTTCAGGGCATCAGCAGCGTCTGTCAGTTCCCAGGTAAAATCAGGATCATGCTTGCCAAAGTGGCCATAAGAAGCCGTTTTTTTGAAAATAGGTCTTCGTAAATTCAGTTTTTCCATGATACCTTTTGGAGTAAAATCGAAGTGATTCCTGACAATCTGAATGATTTTTTCCTCGGGGATTTTCGCCGTGCCAAAGGCATCGACAAAAATTGAGACCGGCTCAGGCACACCGATCGCGTATGCAAGCTGTATCTCAAATCTGTCGGCAATACCGGCAGCCACAACGTTTTTTGCCGCGTATCTGGCCATATATGCCCCCGAGCGGTCTACTTTTGTCGGATCCTTTCCTGAAAAACAGCCTCCGCCATGGCTTCCAACGCCGCCGTAACTGTCCACGATAATCTTTCTTCCGGTGAGACCGGTGTCACCCATGGGCCCGCCTGTCACAAAACGGCCGGTCGGATTAACATAGTACTTGATATTTTCTTCATCAAGCAGTTCACCCGGTAACGTCGGTCTGATAACTTTTTCTATAATGTCTTCCTTCATTTCCTTCAGGGTGACTTCAGGACCATGCTGCGCAGATACAACGACCGTATCTATTCTTTTCGGTTTTCCGCCGATATATTCGATAGTAACCTGGGTTTTTCCATCCGGCCTGAGATATTCAAGGATATCCTGTTTTCTCACCTCAGTTAACCGCATGGCAAGCTTATGCGCAAGCATTATCGGCATGGGCATTAACTCTTCAGTCTCATTACAGGCAAATCCGAACATCAGTCCCTGGTCCCCTGCGCCGCCGGTGTCAACGCCCATGGCAATATCAGAAGACTGCTGATCTATGGACGTGATGACTGCACAGGTCTCATAGTCAAAACCATACTTAGCTCGCGTATAACCGATTTCTTTGATGGTCTCTCTCACAATGTCGGGTATCTGCACGTAACATGTTGTGGAAATTTCACCAGACACAAAAGCGAGCCCCGTCGTAACAAGGGTCTCACAGGCAACCCTGGCAACAGGATCCTCCGCCAATATAGCATCAAGAATGGCGTCTGATATCTGATCTGCTATTTTGTCAGGGTGACCCTCGGTAATTGATTCAGAGGTAAAATAATAATTTCGATTATCCATAGATATGTCTCCTTTCAAGTCAGTCCGAACATGAATCAATTAGTATACATTATTTGCTATCATTTGCCAATAAAAAAAGAAACAGAGGAATTCTGGTACAATAACGTATAAGAGAAAGGAGGGGTAGCCGTGAAGAAGATCCTGCTGGCATACGACGGGTCAAGGTCGGCTGAAAAGGCACTAAGGAAAACATTCGAGATAGCAGAAAAGTTTCATTCAGCAGTTACCATAATGACAGTGGCGCCCGAGCTCTATCTCACAGAGTTAGTGGAGGTGGACCGGAAGGGGATACTCGAGAAAATCCGAGCGGACGCAGAAAAAACAATGCAGAAAATTCAGAAGCGAGCGCGTCGATTACGGACCGTAAAAACGGTAATAAAACAGGGTGATGCTGCTGAGGAGATACTCAAGACAGCAAAGAGGATCAAGGCTGATCTCATCATCACCGGATCCCATGGAAGACACGGTGCATCAAAATTTCTTCTGGGCAGTGTTTCGGCAAAAATCATTGATCATGCCCACTGTGCTGTCCTTATCGTCAAATAAATGATTTTATGGCCTCTTCATAGCGGACAGGCTGAAAACCAAAAAATTCTTTAACGGCATTCAGGTTGCCGATATTGTCCGTTTCGAGCAACTTCAGCTGATCTGATGTTATGGGAGCGGCAACGGGCAACATGGAGAAGAGGGATGTCGCAAGCTTCATGATTCCCATCGGTATCTGAAACAATCGCTTCTGATATCCAGCGGCCTTTGCAAGGATAGTTACAATCTCTTTGTACGATATATGTTCAGGTCCACCTATTTCAAATATCGAATTATACTGACCTGGTTCTGCAATGACTTTGTCGATACACCTCAGCCAGTCTTTTATAAAGATCGGTTGAAATCGCGCAGCGCCTTCTCCGGGCATAGGTATTACCGGTGAAATCTTTAACATGTCAATCAGCTTTTTAGTAAATCCGTCCCAGGGACCGATGATGAGTGAGGGTCTGAATATCGTGTATTGAAGGCCGCTGTTCCTGACAATCTCTTCAGCCTCTGCCTTTGTTCTTAAATAGCCCGACCACGAATTAAGATCAGCCCCAAGCGCGGACTGATAGAAGAAATGACGAACCCTGGCCCTCTGTGCCTCTTTAATGAACGCGGCAGTTCCATCAACATGTATCGAACGAAATGTGGCACTGCCTTTTTCTTCTATAATCCCGACCAGATGAATGACAAAATCATCGGCATCCAGGGTCTTGTGGAGCGTCTCTTTTACCGTAATATCGCCGCGAATTACCTCAATGCCTTTATTGGAAAGCACCTGCGCAGACTGGTCTGAACGGGCAAAGCTTTTTATCCGCTCTCCTCTGGACAGGAGGTGGTGTGTGAGATGCCCTCCGACAAAACCTGTTGCACCCGCTATCACTATCATAGGTTCTGTATTCTTTAAAAGTCGAGGAGCCTATGCCGTATGTAAGCCATCCCGGTCAGGAAATTATTTGACAGCCTGCCTGTCTTCCCCTCCGATAAATTCAGCGAATTTTTTTAGCGACATATTCTCAATTTCATGGTGTATATCATTACCATGGGTATCCATGGTTACCATAGCAGGGAAGTTTTCTACCTCTAAGTGCCACATGGCTTCTGCAGCACCGAACTCATCCAGTTTCCATACCCCCAGTATCTTTTTTATTCTCTCCGCAAGATATACGGCGGCACCTCCAATCGTATGGAAATACACACAGCTATTTTTCTGCAACGCCTGAAGGGTTTTCCGTCCCATGCCTCCTTTTCCAATAATCCCCTTCAATCCGTATTCCTTTATCACGTCAGCAGCATACATTTCAACGCGCATACTTGTTGTTGGTCCCGCTGCAATTATTTTCTGCTCCTCACCGCTTTTTTGTATGAGAGGACCGCAGTGGTACAGGACGCTTCCGGATAATTGAAATGGAATTTCTTCCACGCGCGGCTTCTGTTCCAGAAGAAATTTATGAATTCTGTCCCTGCCGGTTACGATGTCCCCGCTGAGCTGTACAAAGTCTCCTGCCTTCAGTGAGCGGACATCTTCTGTTGACAGAGGAACCGCAAGATTTATCGAGGCTACCATATCAGGCGTCCCCTCCTTGTTGCCCAACAGCCCATTGATATATCAACAAAGTACGAAGCCGGGTGACGGTGATTAACACCGATCTTAACGCCTAAGGCTGTGACATTCCCTCCAAATCCCATGGCGCCGATCCCGAGCCTGTTGATGTTAGTCAAAAGATCTGACTCGAGTTTTGCCAGCTCTTTACTTTCGTTTTTATCATTCAGCTTTCGCATAAGCTGTTCTTTGGAAAGACGGGTGACCTGATCTTTTGATGCCCCGATACCAACGCCGAGAAGATATGGCGGACATGCTCTTCCCTGGGCCTTTTGGACTGCATCCAAAACACATTTGCTGACACCATCAAGATCACGCTGAGCATTCAGGTCAGAAGCCGGAAGCTTGTAAATCTGCCCGGCATTTTCGCTACCCCCTCCCTTGAGCATGAGATCAATGGACAGCGTGCTTTTCTCTGTCTCTTCCAGGTATATGATCGGAAAACCGATGCCGGTGTTGTCGCCGGAATTTCTTTCCGTGAGAATATCAACAGCATTTGGCCGCAAAGGTATTATCTCCGTGGCAATCCGCGTGGCATCAAGGACCGTATTTTTTATGTCAATCTGGCTCAGCCCTGCCGGAACTTTTATAAAGAAGACCGGCACCCCGGTATCCTGACAAATAGGCCGCGCCGTGTCGCGCCCCATCTTTATATTCTCGAGGATTATGCCCAGGGCTGATTTAGCTTTTGTCTCCTCCTGCTCATTCGAGAACGCCTGTTTGAGACCTTCTTCCACATCAGGAGGCAAAGAGGTAGCGACCTTTTTGTATAACTCAACAATTCCATCACGAAGTTTTAACAATATTTTCCCTCATTTTCTTGATGTAATCGATATGATGTAATTCCTGTTCCATCATCTCTTTGAAAGC
>CP070737.1:1548210-1580311 GCA_020347665.1 Nitrospiraceae bacterium | reverse complement strand
TGCCTTTGACAGCGGGGTCAATCTGAATATTCCCAAAAAGCTCGCTGATCTCGGAGTTCTTGCCATTCCAATGGATTTTCTTCCTGTTGAACAGTCAGATGTCTCTGATAGCTGGGCGAATATGTACTGGCGGTCAGGCCAGAGAATCTTGGGTGCTGCGCGGCTTATCCGCTCACATCCCCTGCTGTATGCGCTGTTTATCGGTAACTTTTCGTGCGGTCCTGACTCTTTTATTATTAAATTTTTTGATGAAGAAATGTCCGGAAAACCATACCTGTACCTGGAAATTGATGAGCATAGCGCGGATGCCGGGGCCATAACGAGATGCGAGGCATTTCTGGACAGTATCGAACATGAACAGATTGATGCCGAGGACCGACCCGTTCGGATCGGCAACGGGACTGACGACATTTCATTTGCTCATAAGAGGACTGTCTATATTCCCCATATGTCTGACCATGCGATTGCCCTTGCAGCAGCATTTCAATCATGCGGAGTGTCTGCGGAAATGCTGCCTGAATCATCCCGGGAAGCCGTTGATGTAGGGAAGAAGTACGTATCGGGAAAAGAATGCTATCCCTGTGCGGTAACAACTGGTGATATGGTAAAGAAGATCATGGAGCCGGGGTTTGACGCTGAAAGATCTGCATTCTTTATGCCGTCCGGTTCGGGTCCCTGCAGATTCGGTCAATACAATGTGTTTCACCGGCTTGTTTTGAGGGATCTTGGATACGAGAATGTGCCGATTTTTTCACCGAATCAGGACGAAAATTTTTATCGGCATCTCGGCATTGTTGGTGGTGATTTTGCCATGACATCCTGGAAAGGAATTATCGCCATTGAATTGCTCACGAAATGCCTCCACGAAATCCGACCATATGAAAAAGAACAGGGCTCAGCTGAAACACTCTATAAAACATATCTCGGGAAGATATATGATTCGCTGAGAGGAGTTGACGGAACCCTTGACGATGTATTGCGATCGGTAAAGACCTCTTTTGAAAATGTGCCGCGTTCTCAGGATGAAAAACCGCTTATCGGGATCATCGGTGAAATCTTTGTGAGGTCCCACAAATTTTCGAATGAGGACCTTATCAAAAAGATCGAACAGCTCGGCGGAGAGGCATACCTTGCGCCGGTTGAAGAATGGATAAGCTATGTAAATCTTGTGGGGTATCGTAAGGCCTTGATAAAAAAGGACTGGTCTGGTATCATTAACCTTTTGATAAAGCGCTATTTTCAGAAGAGAATAGAGCAGAAATTCGGGAAAGGTTTTGATGGGTTCTTAAAGACGCTTCATGAGCCCGACACGAAAACATTATTGCTTAATGCGGCTCCCTATATTCATTCCTCATTTGAGGGAGAGGCTATCCTCAGCATCGGAAAGAGCATTGAACTCATAAACAACGGGGCAGCCGGCATTATCAATGCCATGCCGTTTGGTTGTATGCCCGGCACGATTGTCAGCGGAATGATGCGCGGCTTGAATAAAGAATTCGGGATTCCCTGTTTAAGTATTCCCTATGATGGGACTGAATCCCTGACAACGGAAATTCAGTTAGAGGCATTCATTGATCAGGCCCGGGAATACGGCAAAAAAAACCGTATCCGTAGGCACAAGAAAGCCAAAAAGTAAGCATTGTGCGGTCACATTTTCTTGCTGAGCAAACCGCAGTGTCTGCTCTTTACACTATTATGAAAAAGGTGGTGAGTACGTGGGAAACGTAAAAAAATGGCGTAAAAAGAAGATGAGTAAACATAAGCACAAGAAACTTCTCAAGAAAACAAAGCACCAGCGGAGAAGGAATAAATAGAGGTCATAAAATATGTCGTATTATAAGACGTAATACTGTCTTCCCTTCATTTTTCAGCCCTCTTATTGTCTGATCCTCATAACATACCGGATGTAAAAAACAGAATTATCCGTCATGATTCGGCGTATTCCGTACCGCATTGCCCCGGGGTTTTCGCTTTTGGGACGGCAATTGATTTTATGCATAGGGAAATATTCTGAACGCTTGTTCCGGAATGTAACCGTTATCCACATGATCAACAGCATCATCTCAAGAAGATTAAATAAAAGCTGAATACGATGAAAGACTTTGAAACTACTTCGATCAATAGGGTATTATTCATAGATGTTAAAACCTTTTTTAACAACGGGAATCGGAAGTCTGCCGTATGAGAGTGCTGAAGAGGCATGCAGGGTAATTCTTGATATATTCGATATTCCTTTTTGGCCTCAATTGCCCCGGCTGTCGTTTAATGAATTGATGATTCCGCAATACTCCGAAGGTATGCCGTTCGTCAGGATCGACAATGAAAGAAGAGCGGTCTGGATCGAAAAAAACGGTTCTGATGAACTCGACCGGTTTTATGAAAACTGGACAGAAAAAAGCAGGATAGCTATTTCCGAAGATTATGCTGCAGGCCTGCATACTTTTCTGAACCTGATTAAATCCAGACGGCTTACTCATGTAAAAGGGCATATTACCGGGCCCCTTACGTTTACGCTGGGTCTGAAGGATAAGGATGGGAAGGCGGTTTATTTTGACGAAGAACTGAGGCAGATATCTCTTATGCTGTTACAGGCAAAGCTCCGGTGGCAGATAGATGTATTGAAACAATACGCTGACACGGTGGTAATATTTGTGGATGAACCTATCCTTTCTGCACTGGGAACCTCCGGCTATATTGGTGTAAGCAACGAAGAGGCGCTCAGGCTGTTACAGGATACCGTGGAAGCGATCGGTCTGGCTGGTGGCATTTCAGGGATTCATTGCTGTGGCAATGCTGACTGGCCGCTTGTCATGAAAAGCGGGACGAACGTCGTCAGCTTCGATGCATATGATTACATTGATACTCTCGTGATTTATCCTGAAGAACTCAGACAGTTCCTTGACAAAGGCGGCATGCTCGCGTGGGGTATCGTGCCGACATCTGAATCAATCCATGATGAAGATCCAGAGTCTATAAAGATCCGTTTTGACAGAAGCATGGCAACAGTGACCAAAATAATACCCGAGTCTCTTGTTTATGACAGGACACTGCTGACACCATCGTGCGGGACCGGGTCGCTGGCGATGGATGAAGCACTGAAAGTATTCCAGCTGCTGATGACTCTGAAAGAAGAATACTCATGAAAGGAGTCTTTATATCTATTGAGGGGATTGAAGGCACGGGCAAATCTACGCAGGTACAGCTGCTGACCGATCTTCTCAAGAATAAAGGTTATCGTGTCATACGAACGGAAGAACCCGGTGGCACAACGATAAGCGTAAAGATCAGGGAACTCCTCTTGTCTCTGGAAAGCGAGGGCATACAGCCGGTCGCGGAGCTTTTTCTGTATAATGCGTCACGTATCCAGCACGTTGAGGAGGTTATTATGCCGGCACTTGAGAGAGGATCCGTTGTTATTTCTGACCGGTTCAGCGATTCTACCGTAGCGTATCAAGGCTATGGAAGAGGTATTGATCTGGACATCATAGCGTCTGTTGACAAAATTGCGACTGGCGGATTAAAGCCTGATATAACGATTCTGATTGATCTTGATGTCATGACAGGGCTGACACGCAACAGAGACATCAATAAAACAGATCGACTTGAGCGTGAACATATATCATTTCATGAAAGGGTGAGAAAGGGATTTCTTGCCCTCGCGGAAAAGGAACAGAAGCGTTTTGTAACCGTTGACGGCTCAACCGACATCGATACTGTCCATAATAGAATCGCTGGTATCGTCACTTCCTATTTTACATCGAGAGAGATCTGACTTTTAAGGCACTGACATGGCACTCAAAGATATCATAGGGCAGCAGAAGGCAATCGGGATGCTTGTCGGTGCGATGCAGAGGAACCGGGTTGCAAATGCATACCTCTTTGCTGGAGAATCGGGAATCGGGAAGAAGACCGCTGCAGTTAATTTTGCGAAGGCCCTGAACTGCCTGACAAACGCTGCGGCTGATGGGGTGCTGCCTTCCGGTGATCATGCAGCTCATCAGGCGGTCATCGAACTGAGTCATGATGCATGCGACGCATGTGAGTCCTGCAGAAAGATCGATTCTGGTACGCATCCGGATGTTCTGTTCATATCACCGGAAGACAGGCAGGTAAGAATAGATGAGATAAGGAAAATAGATGAAGCCCTCTCATTCAGGCCTTTTGAAGGATCACAAAAAATTGTCATTGTGGACAATGCTGAGGCAATGAATATTTCTGCTGCCAATGCATTCCTGAAAACCCTTGAAGAACCACCTCCTGACAGTGTTATCATTCTTGTTTCTTCAAAACCTGATTATCTGCCGGATACCATACGCTCACGGTGTTCCACAATTACCTTTGTCAGCCTGTCTCTTTCGTCATGTAAAAAGATTATCGCGGAAAAAGTTGCCGAAGAGAACCTCGAACTTGTCGCACGGTTGTCAATGGGAAACCCCGGAGCTGCAATTGTTCGTGATATGCTCGAGGAACGGGAGTGGTTTCTGAAACTCTTGAAGAGTATGCTGAAGGCAGAGAAAGATAGTTGGGCTTCGCGGGAAGAGATGGAGCGGTGGTGTGAGCTCATTCTGATTTTACTGCGAGATATCGCCGTTGTAAAAATCACGGGAGAACCTTCTCGGCTTATTAATATTGACCAGCTGGATTATATCCTGGAACTGGGTAATTCCCATGATGTAAGCGTTATAATATATTGCTATATGGAAATTGACACGATACGCAGGTCATTACATTACAACAGGAACAAGTCTCTTACATGGAACTACATTGCGTCACTTCTGAGAAAGGAATTAGGGCTTTGGCATGCCTGAGGTAGTCGGTATCAGATTCAGAAAATGCGGCAGAATATATGATTTCGAATTGAACGGATTCGAAGTCACTATCGGTGACTCTGTTGTTGTTGAATCAGAGTTCGGACTGAGCATCGGGACAATAGTAACTGAAAGCCAGTCTGTGGAAAAGCCGGAACGTGCGCTGAAAAGAGTACTGCATCGGGCGACAGAAGAGGATATGAGGAAGAAGGAAGAAAATGACTCATTCGCTCGCGAAGCGCAGGATTTTTGCCTCGAGAGGATTATGGCGCGTGGTATCCCGATGCAGCTTATCTATACTGAGGTAACCCTCGACAGGAAGAGGGTGGTTTTCTACTTTACAGCGGACGGAAGAATTGATTTCAGGGAACTGGTTAAGGACCTTGCTGCACAGTTCAAAACCAGAATTGAGATGAGACAGATTGGGGTGCGCGATAAGGCAAAGTTTGTAGGAGGGGCTGGAATATGCGGAAAGGAACTCTGCTGCAGACAGTTTCTGACCTCGTTTGAGCCGATTTCCATACGAATGGCAAAGCAGCAGGAACTGGTGCTCAACACCAATAAACTCTCTGGTGTCTGCGGCAGGCTGATGTGTTGCCTGGGCTTTGAGTGCGGCGAATTCGTACAGAAAAGAACCGGTGATGCGGATGATACCGCGGTCCCGATAGTTTATGAACAGGACGCTGTGGATTCTCCAACGCTCATACCCGAAGAGCGATCTCCTGAAACGCCTCACCCTCCTGAAGGGATTGCTGAACAGGCTCCGTCCCCCCCTGACGAGAAGCCTGATCAGAAAGAACAGATACGATCAAGAAGAGGTAAGAGGAGAAGGCGGAGAAGAAAAAGACACCGGGGCAAATTTCAGAAGAAATGAATAATAAGTTTTACGTAACAACACCGATATATTACGTCAATGACATGCCCCATATCGGACATGCCTATACCACTATTGCAGCAGATATTCTTGCCCGCTACGCACGCCTGCATGGACAAACGGTTTTTTTTCTTACGGGCACTGATGAACATGGTCAGAAAGTAGAACAGGCTGCCCGTGAAAAAGGCCGTAGCCCCAAAGAACATGCTGATGTAATGGTTGAGAATTTCAGGGAGCTGTGGTCAAAACTTAATATTTCACATGACGCTTTTATACGAACGACTGATCCCGAACATGTTAAAACAGTTCAGGGATTAATACAGATGCTGTTGGATAAAGGCGAAATCGAGAAGAAGGGTTATTCCGGTTGGTACTGTACACCTGATGAGCGGTTCTGGACTGAAAAGGATCTCCTGGATGGGAAGTGTCCTGATTGCGGAAGAGGGGTAGAGGAAATCCATGAAGAGAACTATTTTTTTCTCATGTCGAAATATCAGGACAAACTAATCAGGTATATTGAGGATAATCCGTTTTATATTCTACCCGAGACGCGAAAAAATGAGGTGCTTGGCTTCCTGAAGAATAATCAGCTCGGCGATCTGTGTATTTCGAGACCGCATCAGAGGCTGTCATGGGGTATCCCGCTTCCGTTTGACGAACAGTTTGTTACGTATGTCTGGTTTGATGCTCTAGTGAACTATTTTTCTGCTACCCGCTATCTTATTCCGGATGGAGCGGAGGCCGCTCGCGGGGATTTTTGGTGGCCGGCTTCTCATCATCTGGTAGGTAAAGATATCCTGACTACCCATGCTGTATACTGGTCCACGATGCTGATGGCACTGAATTTTCCGTTACCGGACAATATTTTTGCGCATGGATGGTGGACGGTCGAAGGGAAAAAAATGTCCAAATCAGTGGGCAATGTTGTTGATCCGAACAGGATAGTTGACCGGTATGGAACTGATGCTTTGAGATACTTTCTGTTCCGGGAAGTTCCTTTTGGTCTGGACGGCGATTTTTCGGAGACTTCGTTTATTAACAGGGTGAATACTGATCTTGCAAACGACCTCGGAAACCTCGTCAGCAGATTTCTCACTATGGCAGAAAAATATGTTCAGGGCGTAATAGATGAACCGTTACAATCATCAGTGAAGGAGAATTCGGATACCTTTCGCCAAAACTGTGAAGCATACAGTATGGAAGCTGGAAGCGATAATCACTGGTCTCATCTCCGCTTCAATCTGATACTTGATCATATTTGGGATATCATCAGGGCTGCCAACAATCATATTGCCCGGACAGAACCATGGAAACGGGCAAAACAGAACGACATGAACGCGGTAAAAAGTATTCTGAACGATATCTGGAAGGCCCTCAGAATGACGGCATTATTGCTCTATCCTTTTATGCCTGATACTGCAGAAAATATGTGGAAACAGATCGGTCTCAAGTCGCTTCCTGAAGAAGCCACAGGGCATCTGCCGGATAAAAAGGGTCCTTCAGAAGTTTTTTCCTGGAACTGGCGTCCCGGATATGATACGGCAATTGCAAAGGGAGAGCAGCTCTTTCCACGGATTGAACGGCCAAAAGGGGATGGACATGCTGCGGTCACCACAGGCAAACAGAAAAAACCCGACGTCGGGGCTGGGACCATGATAGGACTAGATGATTTTTCAAAGGTTGAATTAAAGGTTGGTAAGGTTTTGAGTGCTGAACGTATTCAGGGCTCAAAAAAATTGATAAAGATGAATGTTGACACTGGTGAACAACGCCAGATTGTTGCAGGTATAGGGGCTGCCTATCGACCCGAGGATCTGACGGGGAATAAGATTGTCGTGGTTACCAACCTTCAACCGGCCAGAATTATGGGAGTTGACTCCAACGGAATGATTCTTGCTGCGACCGATGCCGCGGGAAACCCGGTGATCATTATTCCTGAAAAAGATATTAGCGAAGGTTCGGAAATACGATAACGGTTACCGTTTAACCAGTTTCCTGACAAACCACCGGTATGTTCGTGCAATACGCATAAGAAATGTTTTCCTGCTCAGCATATGTTTTTCTTCTTCAGTAAGGAGATCAGGCCGTAACTTATTCTTGAGCTTTAAGATGCCTAACCGGTCAAAGAGAACAAACTGATTGAAGAAAAAGTTCCTGATATGTTTAAAAGAACCATTCCTGCTAAAAGCAGTCTGAAAATCCACGATGCCCGCTTTATCGTTCGGCATAACTAAGATATTGCTCGAGATCTTGAGATCACCATGTACCCATCCCTGTTCGTGTATGTCGTCGACCAGGGCTGACAGATTTTTGAAAAATGTCTCAGAAATTCTAGATGGACTCATTCGATTCGCCGGTACACCGTCCAAATATTCAGCGATAAAGGCAGCACGATCAATGCGAGAGTAAATCTTCGGGATTCCAGAAATATTTTTCAGGGAATTACAAATGCGTATTTCCCGATTTACCAGAAAAGGACCGATAAAAAGTGAATAGAAAAATCCATAATTTCTGTAATCCTTTAGGACTCCTCTATAACCATCCCGCTCGAGCAAAACCAGGTTTCCGACCTTGGAGTGTTTTAATGGGAGTCCTATCTGTTTGAAGAGAAGTATATTACTGGCTGGCACATGGGTAAAAGGGTTATCAGTATCTATATCAGCATCAGTTGTTTTCATTTAGGTATAATCTCCAAAAAACATGAAAATAATTTCTGTACATACTAATGTAAAAAAGGGAAATTTTACAACCGGTCAGATACTTCACGGCCACAAAATCAATTGAATGCACAGACATGACGATATAGGTACCCGGAGACGGCTGTTCTGCGGCCACGCTAATTACTTGCGGAATTCTCTGCTCGTCGCATTAACATGTACAAGAATTTGAGGTATAACGACTGTCTGTCCGTTATGCATAAAGCTCAGCGAGACTTTAATTGCCGAAGGCAGATAATTCTTTTCATCGGTATCCCATTCACTTGACCAGCTTCCTTCTGTTTCATCTTCAGGGATATCAAAGTATTCAAATGAGATATCGTCCAGATCACTGAGAAGGGTATATTCCTTGCCCCCGCTGTCTTCCCATACGTCTTCAAGAAAATAAACATGTTCTCGTATCTTTAGTACGTCGTCGTCTTTATAAATACTGACCCACTTGAGCCCCGCGGTGTCTTCAGGCCCTGTTCCATATTCATCAATACTGGTTGTTACAAAGCCCAGGCGGTCAGACTCACCATTGAAGTAAAGCTCCTGCTCGTCAGGTTGTTTTAAGACAAAAGGGTATGAGCCGCGTATGAGCCATGCAATTCTGTCACTGATAATCTGAATCTTCTGTGTCAGTTCCGCCTTTTCAGACCCGCTTGCCTGGGATTTGTATCCTACCCTCATTCCTGAAAACAGTGTTATCAGGATAACGACAGCAAGAGAAAGTGCGATGAGAAGTTCAAGAAGGGTTATACCCCTATTATTATTGAGGATCATACACTGTCCGTAATCCGGTAAGCCGCAATGTGCCTGATGGCGGCCAGGTAACTGTTACCGAGATCTCATACAGTTTTGTTTTCTCGTCTTCTGATAACGACTTAAGCGTTACATCCCGTGATCCTTCGAAATATCCTTCAAACTCAATGTTCGACGAGCTTTCAGTGGGATCAGCACTGCTGTAAGCCTCGTCCATCATGGATTTTGAATAAATGAGTGCCTTAGCGTGATCATCGGCTTTCCGTACAGAGCGGAGACTTACTGAAAAAAGCTGAAATATGGTAACGATCGCGACTCCAAAAATGGCAAAAGCAATAATTACCTCCAGCAGACTAAAGCCGTTTGATCGATGGCTTGCAGAGTACTTGATCAACTTCAATCTGATATTTCTTATCCTGTTCATTCTGGATGTTTAAGACCCCTCCGGAACAATTGCCTTTCGGAAAAAAATATACCGTTTCTCCCGTTAGTTTGTACCGGGAAGGCAACGAATATGTTTTTGTCGGGCTGTCATTCCCAAAATCAATCCAGTAAGAGTTGGATTCTTCGTCAATTCTAAACTCCGTATTTCTCCGTTCGAGTAATGCTATTTTTTTTGCATATTTTATTGTCTGATATATTTTTCGTGCTTCTTCTCTGAATACTGTTGTGTCATATAGTCTGCTCACAGAGAATATGACGATAGATGCGGCAAGACCGATAATAACGAGAACAATAATCAGCTCTATTAAGGTAAAGCCGTTATTCCCAGCTCGCAATGTCCTTGCTATCACCTTCTCCGCCCGGGGCATTATCTGCACCATATGAAAATAAGTCATAGTCACCATTTGTTCCCGGAGACTGATAATGGTACGGATGTTTCCACGGATCAAGTGGTACCTTGGTTTTTTTCAGGTATGGCCCGTCCCATCCTTCAGCTCCGGAACTCGTGATCAGTGCGTTGAGTCCCTCGGATGTAGTGGGATAATTCCCGACATCAAGTCGGTAACTGTCCAGAACCTGTCCCAGCAGTTCTATTTGTGCCCGCGCTGCTTTCTGCTGTCCTTTGCCCAGATTCTTGAAGATGTTGGGGCCAACAAGCGCTGCGATAAGGCCTATAATAACCATAACCACGAGCAGTTCAATAAGTGTAAATCCCTTCTTATCCTTAAGACGATTCCGAACTTCCTTTTTATTCATGCAAACCTCCTTGTGTCTATCGCAAACTTCTTACTCCTGACTGTATATACCGCTATGCGCTTTGTCCTGCCTGTCCGCCGAAGCTATTGAGCTTAGGCCGGATGCGCAGAGCGCGTTACTTCTTACAGTGGTATTTCATTGATACTGAAGATGCCGTACAGCATCGAGATAACGATTAATCCCACGATCAGTCCCATAATCAAAATCAGAAACGGTTCAAAGAGGCTGACAAATCGCTTTATAAGGCTCTTGGTATCTGATTCAAACCGTTCGGCTATCAGCAGGAATGTTTCTTCAAGCCTTCCTGCTTCTTCACCAACCGTGACCATCTGCGTGACAATGCCCGGGAAAACACCACTCTCCCTCAATGGCAGAGACAGGCCCCTCCCTTTATTTACGCCATCCTCCAGCACGGCCAGCTGTTGTGAGATAATCTCGTTATCAACTACGTCCCGTGATATCCTGATTGCCTGGAGTATGGGTACTCCGCCGTGAAGCAGGGTGCCGAATGTTCTGGCAAACCGGGATATTACCAGCTTCATGGTCAGTTTATTCAAAACAGGTATTTTCAGTTTGAGTGTATCAAAAAAACGCTTGCCTTCAGCGGTTTTGGCATAGTAACGAATGAGAAAAAAACCCAGGACCACGAGTGCGGCAAAAGCCCACCAATACGATGCAAAAAAAGTGCTTATCGCAATTAACATGAGGGTCGGAAGAGGGAGTGTTTGGCCCATATCGGCGAAGATCTGTGCGAACTCTGGAACAACGTAGACCATAAGTACGGTAATGGCCAGACCACCGACAAGGGTAAGAAGAACAGGATATATCAATGCCGATATGATTTCCTCTGTAAACGAAATAGATGTTTCCAAGAAAGACGTAAGCCTCCGAATGACTGCGTCAAGTATGCCGCCTGCCTCTCCCGCTTTGACCATATTAATATAAACCCGGGGGAAGGTCTTATGTTTCGCCATGGCAGCTGATAGAGAACTTCCCTTCTGAATATCGACATATACCTCTCTGATAATAGACCGGAAGGCCTTCTTATCGGCATATTCGGAAAGCACATACAGGGCCCTGTCTATGGGGAGACCCGAATCCAGAAGATTGCCGAGTTCCTGGGTGAATGTAAGAAGATCTTTCTGGGTAATCCGTTTGAATAATGTGGTCTTCTTGGACTTAGAGACCGCTATACTGATGGGAACAAGCCCCTTTTCCCTCAGGGATGATTTGAGAGATGCTTCATCCGAATCCGAAACAGTCTCCTTTATTTTTTTCCCGGAAGAGTCAATGGCTTCATAGACATACACAGGCATGGCTTATCTTATCACAGGCAAATGAGCAGGTTCAATCGGATATCAGACGGCAACTGATTACGGCAGTGCGACCGAATGATTTTTCCCTTTACCTCCAAAAGAGCGTGATGATACAATCTTTCTATTCCATGGCACATCAGAGCATCAAGAACTGGCCCGAAGAAGAGAGGCCGCGGGAACGACTGCTTAATGCCGGGTCAGGCTATCTGTCTGATGCTCAGCTTCTTGCGATTATTCTGCGCACCGGGGGCGGGGGAAAAAGTGCCATGGAACTCGGTATTGAATTGTTGCGAACATTCGGCAGTCTGAAGAAGCTGGAACAGGCCTCGGTGAAAGAATTAGAGCAGCTGAGCGGGATCGGAAAGGCAAAGATCGCCCAGTTAAAGGCGGCATTTGAACTGGGCAGCAGGTTGCTGAGAGAATCTGCGCTGAAAGGACCTGTCTTTACCTCAGGTAACGATGTGTACGCATATTATTATCCGCTTTTACAGAACGTAAAAAAAGAGGCATTCTATTGTGCAATGCTGGACGCAAAAAACAGGCTGATTCGTGATTCCAGGGTATCGGAGGGAACGCTTACCGCATCCTTAATTCATCCGCGCGAGGCCTTCAGGGATTCAATAAAAGAGTCTGCCGCATCAGTGATTTTTGTGCACAATCATCCAAGCGGCGATCCGACCCCGAGCAGTGAGGATATTGTGATTACGGAAAAGCTGTCGTCTGCAGGAGACACGATAGGCATTAAAGTATTAGACCACATAATAATTGGAGACGGCAGCTATACGAGTATGCTGGAAAAAGGGTATTTGAAAAACAAATGAAGTATAATAGACCGCATAACGCTGAGAACAGAGTGTTATAAGGGGCGCCTGAAGTGAATACCGTTAAAAGTGTTTTAAAAACCATGAACATGAAAGGGCACAGCACATGAAAGTTCTAGTCATTGGGGGTGGAGGCAGAGAACATGCAATCGTCTGGAAGCTTTCCCAGAGCAGGCATGTTGATAAAATATACTGCTGTCCGGGAAATGCAGGCATATCCGAACTTGCAGAGTGCATTGATGTAAACCAGAACGATTTTAACGCGCTCCTGGATTTTGTGAAGTATGAGTGGATCGACCTCACGATTGTCGGGCCTGAAGATCCCCTTTCGAAGGGTATTGTTGATCTATTCGCAAAGGAAGGAAGAAAGATCGTAGGCCCTGACCAGGCGGCAGCACAACTCGAATCCAGCAAGGTATTCTGTAAAGACCTTTTAAAGAAATATGGTATTCCTTCAGCAGAATACAAAGTCTTTACATCCTATATCCATGCGGAAGATTATATAAAAATTAAGGGCTTTCCCATTGTCATTAAGGCTGACGGTCTTGCAGCAGGCAAGGGCGTTTTCATTGCGTCCACACTAGATGAAGCACGGGATGCCCTGAAAATCATCATGAAAGAAAAGGCTTTTGGAGATGCGGGCAACAGGGTGGTTGTTGAGGAATGTCTTGCAGGAGAAGAGGCGTCATATATGGTCTTCACCGATGGAAAAACTATTCTGCCGATGGTGAGTTCGCAGGATCATAAGCGTATTTTTGATGATGATAAAGGTCTCAATACCGGTGGGATGGGGGCCTATAGCCCGGCCCCGGTAGTAACCGATGGTCTGGAAAACGTAATTCGGGAGCGTATCATGACTCCCACGGTGAATGCCCTCAAAGCCGAGGGTATGAAATACAAAGGGATTCTCTATGCCGGGCTTATGATAGACCAGGGGAGACCGAAAGTGCTCGAATTCAACTGCCGTCTTGGTGATCCGGAGACGCAGCCGGTACTTTCGCGTCTTGAAACTGATTTCATGGAGATTGCAATGGCAATTGCCGAGGAAAGACTCCATGAAATTTCTATTTCATGGAAAAAAGACCCTGCTGTCTGCGTTGTGATGTCATCTGAGGGATATCCGGGCACATACAGAAAGGGCGATACTATTACAGGGATTAAACAAGCGAATGATCTTGAGGGGACCTATGTGTTCCATGCAGGGACAGCGTATAAAGAAGAAAGGCTCGTGACATCCGGTGGCAGGGTTCTTGGTGTTACGGCGACCGGGATAACGATTGCCGATGCCCAGAAAAAGGCGTACGAAGCAGTCGACAAGATACATTTCAAGGGAATGCACTATCGGAAAGACATCGCTGACAGGGCGGTCAAAAGCCGGTAATGATCTGTACCCTGCTGAGTGTGAATGCAATAGTCTGATTGCAGAGACTTGTGGAGTGCATATGGCCAAGGAGAAAATCATGAAACCGAAAGTTTTGATCGTGATGGGCAGTGACTCAGATCTTTCAGTTATGAAAAAATCAGCTGAAATTCTGGATGATTTTGCTATACCGTATCATATGACCGTGGCTTCTGCGCACCGTACACCGGAGCGGACCCGAAAAATAGTCAAAGAGGCGGAAAAGAACGGTACAGAGGTGATCATAGCAGGTGCCGGAATGGCAGCGCACCTCCCCGGTGTGGTTGCATCGTATACGGTGCTCCCGGTGATTGGTGTGCCGATCGACTCTTCTTCGTTGAATGGGATCGATGCCCTCTTGAGTATCGTCCAGATGCCTCCCGGGATACCGGTTGCAGCGATGTCGGTTGGAAAAGCAGGCGCAAAAAATGCCGCACTGCTGGCGGTTCAGATTCTGTCCCGAAAGGACAGGAAATTAGCTGGCAAACTGCTTGAACACAGACAGCGCATGTCTGAAGAAGTTGAGATAAAGGCAAAGAAACTGAGAAAAAAGCAATAATGCAGACACAGATCGACTGCTTTCCCTGCTTCTTGAGGCAGACGCTCATAGCCCTTAGGCAGTTTTCAGGTAATAACGAGGAATTACATGGCGACATCATGCGGGAGGTGCTCGCCATTGCCCGGAATGCAGACATGAACAGACCTCCTGCATATACCACAACGTTTATTCACCGTACCATCAGACAAATGCTTGATGCCGATCCTTTTGAGCGTATCAAAAAAAAATATAACAGTGTGGCGATAAGACAATTTCCTTTATTACAGAAGAAGGTACAGGAGAGCAGCGATCCGCTCTGGACGGCGACACGGCTTGCAATAGCAGGCAATATTATTGACTTTGGAATTTACACGGCAGTTGATATAGATGGCGCGATTCACCGGTCCCTTAAAACAACAATCAGTGTGGATGATTATCAGACGTTTCACCATGAAGTCCAGCAGGCAGACACTATTCTCTACCTTTTGGATAATGCCGGAGAAGTAGTCTTTGATAAACTGCTCATAGACGTGTTGGCATCGTCGGGCAAAAAAATAAAGGCCGTTGTAAAAGGTGGTCCTGTCCTTAATGATGTGACCCGTGACGACGCAGAGCAGACAGGCCTTGATCGTATCTGTGAAATTATTGATAATGGTTCTGACGCTGTTGGTACTATCCTTGCGATGACAACGCCAGAGTTTCAGAAAGAATTCTACAATGCAGATCTGGTGCTCTGTAAGGGACAGGGCAATTTCGAGACCGTATCAGAGACAGGCAGGATAGCCTTTTTCCTTTTTCAGGCTAAATGCGATGTGGTATGCCGGGAACTGGGCCTTGATACCGGGTCAATGCTTCTTATGAAATCCTGATGGGTTAACGATTCTTTATGGACTACCCAAAAGAGTACCTTGTCAGCACAGCGAAACAGTTCCGGTTGGAGGGGAGAGTCCTCGATGTTCGGCTGTATGGTTCAGGCAGGATAAACGACACCTATATCGTAGCCATTGAATCAGACAGAGAAGAAAAAGTTATCCTGCAGCGCATAAATAATCATGTATTTCAGCACCCGGACCGGATTATGTCTAATATGCGCTTCGTATTAGATCATATCAATAAACGGATTGCATATGAACGGCAATCAAATCCGCGTATAACCTGGAAGGTGCCCGGTATTTTCCCAACTCATGATGGAAAAGATTATTTTCTTGATGATAAGGGATCTTTTTGGCGGGTTTTCAGCTTTATCAGTGCCTTTGCCGGAGACACCATCACGGGTATCTCCCATGCAAAGGAGATTGGGTTCGGAATCGGGAGGTTTCACGACCTGTTAAGTAATCTTGCAACTGAGAAGCTCTATGATATCCTTGAAGGATTTCATATCACTCCCCTGTATATTCAGACGTATGAGAAAACGATAATGTCCCGCAGGCTGTCAGAGGATTCAGATGAAATACATTACTGTATGGATTTCATACGTGATCGAAGGGAATGGGCATCTGTTCTGGAGCATGCAAAAAAAGCAGGACTGTTATTGGTGCGACCAATTCATGGAGACCCTAAAAGTGAAAACATCATGATTGACGACAAAACCGGCAAGGCGATCGGCGTAATCGACATGGATACGGTAATGCCCGGGCTGGTTCATTATGATATCGGCGACTGCCTCAGGTCCTGCTGTAATACATCAAATGAAGAGGGCAGTAGACTCGGGGAGGTTTCCTTCAGAATTGATTACTGCAGGGCCGTGCTGGAAGGATACATAAACTCAGCCGGCAGCTTTCTGACTGACAATGATTTCCGGTTTATGTACGATGCAATACGTCTGATACCCTTTGAATTAGGACTCAGGTTTTTCACTGATTATTTAAAAGGAAATATCTACTTCAAGGTAAACAAGCCAGACGATAATCTGAAGAGGGCGCTTGTTCAGTTCAGGTTGACCGAGAGCATCGAACAGCAGGCAGACGAGATACGCCTGATCATCAGTGATTTGAGGTGACGGCAAAAGAGCTTTTCTACCAAATAAATTTTCTTCAAAAGGCATCTCGTAGGAACCACAGCATTAAAAGCATTTTAAAATCAATAGCTTAGAAAATCTTCTGGATTCTCATACGTCTCGATTTTTCCCTTGACTTTTATTCAAACATATGTTTTAATCAAACGTATGAAACAGGAAAATTTTGAAACCCAACAGGTTGACACAAAACAGAGGATTCTTGATGCTGCTGAGCATCTCTTTGCTCATGAGGGTTTCAAGGGGACATCCTTGAGAGATGTTACCGGCAGGGCCGGGGTTAATCTTGCAGCGGTTAATTATCATTTTGGTTCTAAAGAAGCTCTTCTGAGGGCAGTTATGGAAAGAAGGCTGATTCCCCTGAATCAGGTTCGCATTGAAAGAATCACAAAAGTCAGAGACAGTGCCCTGCAAAAAGGGCAAAGACCGCCGGTTAAAGAACTGTTACGTGCTTTTATCGAGCCGACACTCCAGTTCAAAGAGTCAAGTCCCGGTGCAGAGGATTTTGTAGCGCTTGTCGGACGGTCTTTTTCTGATCCAGACGATACGGTAAGAAATGTCTTTATGAAACTGATATGGCCTCTGTTTCAGCTTATTTTCGAAACATTTCATGAAGCCCTTCCTGAACTGTCTGAAAAAACGCTTTTATGGAGGCTTCATTTTATGTTCGGGGCTTTTTCGCAGACCATGCACATATGCTGCGGCAGGTTTCATTCGGATACCATAAAAATGCCGCTCGAAAATGATTCAAAAACTATTATCAGCATGTTTATCCCTTTTATAACAGCGGGGATGCACGCCAAATGAAACGATATGTAACGTACATCAATTATGCTGTTTTTTTATTGTTGACTGCCGGATGCTCTGTCCATAGCCGGCAGTCAGTGGATCTCCCCGTGATCCCTCCGGACTCGTACCGAGAGGATGCAGGAAAAGAGCACTCTGGTCAACCGATCGAATACTGGTGGAAAACCTTTCATGACTCAAAACTCGACATTCTGATGGAAGAGGCATTTTCAGAGAACCTTGATCTTGCTCAGGCGTACGCCCGGCTTGAGCAATTGGAAGCGGTGAGCCGTTCTACTGTTGCGGCGCAGTATCCATCCCTGAATGGTGAAGTGCAGGGCAGCCGGGAAGATACGCCCGGCTTTTTCGGCAACAATATAGGAGACAGCTACCGTCTGTCTCTGGCAGCCGGATTTGAACTGGATATCTGGCAGAAACTGCGGTCCCGCGCACAGGCTGCGGACTTTGAAATGAAGGCTACGCAGGAAGAGGTGAAATCAGTCTATCTGAGTCTGTCAGCAGAACTGGTCGACCTGTATTATCTTGCAGTAGAACAACGTGCCCAGCTCGTTCTGGCAGACCAGACCATTGCGTCATTTACCGATACCCTTGATCGGGTAGAACGGCGCTACAGAGAGGGGCTTGTATCCGCCCTGGATGTGTATCAGGCCCGCCAGAACCTTGCGGGCGTCAGGGCAAGCAGGCAGCTTTCCGAAGCCAGTCTGGCTGTTGCTGAGCATGCGCTCTCAGTACTGATCGGACGATACCCTGACCGAAAAACAGGAGGACAGCTTGCCATCATTCCCGGCGTAACTGAAGCCTTTCCTGCGGGACTCCCGTCTCAACTGCTTGCACGACGACCGGATGTGCAGTCTGCTTTTTTGCGGATCAAGGCAAGTGACGAGCAGGTAGCTGCTGCCATTGCAGACCGTTTTCCGTCTTTTAACCTCCTCGGTAATTATGGAAAATCGAGCACTGCTTTTAGCACTGGTGATATTACCGGGTCTTTCTGGAATCTTACCGCGAACATTGCCCAGCCGATTATCGATGGTGGAAGAAGAAAGGCTGAAGTGGATCGGACCCGTGCTGTTTTCAGAGAAAATGTCGCTTTCTACCAGAAGGCGGTACTCGCGGCATTCAAGGATGTTGAAGATGCACTCGTCAGGTCACGCACGACACGAGAGAGAGTTCTCATGCTTAAAGATCGGGAAGCAGCGGCATCCGGTGCCCTTCGCCTTTCTCTGGAGAGATATATGATGGGCCTCAGTGATTATCTGCCGGTACTGACCGCGCAGGGCCTTTACTTTAATGCCAGAAGCAGTCTGTTAGAGGGACAGCGCCAGATGATCTCTGACCGCATTCAGCTTGCTCGCTCCCTCGGAGGCACATGGATGACCCGGGAACTGGAAAATCGATTCCATGCTGATATCAGCCGAAAGGAAACTGACGAATGAGTGCGCGAGAAAAGATTATAAGAATAGTTTTACCGGTCCTTATTCTTATCTGCGGAGTAGGCCTTATGATTTTTTTGAACGCAATCCGCCCTGAACCGAGAAAAGAGCCTGCAAAAGATCTGGGAGCGCTTGTGAATACCGTTACCGTACAGAAAGAAGACAGGCATATCATTGTCTCCGCTACGGGGACGGTACAGCCGTCGCAGGAAGTCAATGTTATTCCACAGGTGAACGGAGTAATAACATATATATCACCCTCGATGGTTGCCGGGGGATTTGCACAGAAGGATGATCTCTTGATCGAGATAGAGGACACGGACTACCGTATAGCTCTTGAGCAGGCAAAGGGGACACGGGCACGGTCAGAATATGATCTGGCTATCATTGAAAGTCAGGCCCGTGTTGCCCGATCTGAATGGGACCGCCTCAACAGGGAAACACAGGAAGAGCCCAATCCTCTTGTAGTATATGAACCGCAGCTCAAGAATGCACGAGCAGCCCTTGCTGCAGCAGAAGCTACGATAGAACAGGCAGAGTTGAACCTGTTACGAACTAAAATACGTGCTCCCTTTAACTGTCGGGTGCGTTCAGAAGCCATTGACCTTGGACAGTATGTGAACAGTGGAATGAGCGTCGCTGTTATTGCCGGGACCGATACCGCTGAAATTGTTCTCCCCCTTTCGCCCGATGACCTGGGCTGGATACGCGTGCCGGGATGGAACACAACGGGAAAAGGCTCACCCGCAACGATCCGTCAGCACAGGGCAGATAAGGAGCATACGTGGCATGGATACGTTATCCGTTCGCTCGGTGAGGTGGATACCCGAAGCCGCATGATGAAGGTGGTCGTCGGTGTTCAAGACCCTTATAATCGTTTGACAAAAGAAGCTGGGAGAGCAGTTTTAAGTGCCGGTGCTTTTGTAGAAACTGAGATAAAAGGTTATAAACTCTCGGGAGTATTTCCACTTCCGAGAGCGGCTGTCCGTGACAATGAAACAGTCTGGATTATGGATGATGAAAATATGCTGCGTATGCATCCGGTTACCATTGTGCGGAGTGATCGGGATACGGTACTGGTATCAGAGGGACTGACCCATGGCGACCGTGTTGTCATCACGTCTCTTGCAGGAGCAGTAGACGGAATGAAACTGAGGACGGAGACAGGAGAAAGAGCTGAATGAAAAACGCTGTACGATGGATGGCCCAGAACCATGTCGCAGCCAATCTGCTTATGATGGTTTTTGTTGTCGGCGGGATCGTATTGGGGTATTCCATAAAGCAGGAAGTCTTTCCTGAAATATCGCTCGACATGATAAAGGTGAGTGTTGCATATCCGGGTGCAGGACCTGAGGAAGTGGAAGAGGGAATACTTTTGAAAATTGAAGAGAATCTTACCGGAGTAGACGGTATTGAAGAGATAAAGTCAGTCGCTGCTGAAGGCATGGGTACGGTTACCGCAGAGATCAGGGCTGGAGAAGATGCTAATAACGTACTGCAGGATGTAAAGACAGAAGTTGATCGCATTATCACGTTTCCTGAAGACGCTGAAAAACCGGTGGTGACCAAAGTCCTCAACCGCTATGAGGTTATTTCAGTGGTTGTCTATGGAGCGGTCTCTGAGCGCAGCCTAAGGGAACAGGCGGAAATCGTGCAGGATGAGCTGCTTCAGATATCCCAGATAACACAGGTCGATCTGGCCGGCGTCCGTCCGTATGAGATTTCCATAGAAATACCTGAAGAGAATTTGCGCCAATATAACCTGACACTTGATCAGGTCGCCCGGAGAATCAACAGGGCATCGCTGGACCTGCCGGGCGGCAAGATCAAGACAGCAGCAGGTGAGATCCTGATCCGGACCAAGGAGCGGCGCTACTTCGGACCTGAATATGGACGGATCAGCATCATTACGGATCCTGACGGTACAGAAGTACTGCTTGAAGATATTGCCGGTGTGAAGGATACCTTCAGGGAGACCGATGAACTCGCCCGGTTCGACAACATGCCTGCCGCAATGATAAAGGTCTACCGCGTAGGCGAACAAAAACCTATAGAAATTTCTGAACTGGTGAGAGACTATGTTGATAAGAAGAAAGAAGTGCTCCCGGGAAATGTCCAGATAGCGACATGGAATGATATGTCAGAGCTTTTTGAAAGCAGGATGAACCTTCTTAAGAAGAACGCGTTTATCGGGCTTATCCTTGTCTTTTTTGTGTTAAGCCTTTTTCTCCGTATACGGCTGGCCCTGTGGGTAATGCTCGGGATCCCCATTTCTTTCTTTGGCGCCCTCTTCCTGATGCCGGCACTGGGTGTCTCGCTCAATATGCTTTCACTGTTTGCTTTCATTCTCGCACTTGGAATAGTTGTTGATGACGCCATTATCGTTGGTGAAAATATATTCGAACAGAGACAAAAAGGAAAGTCATTCATGAATGCCGCGATTGACGGTGCGCTGGAGGTTGGCCGGCCGGTTTCGTTTGCCGTGCTCACCTCAGTGACCGCATTCCTCCCGCTCTTGTTCGTTTCCGGGATACTGGGAAAGTTCATCAAGGTTATTCCTCTGGTGGTGATTTCTATCCTGATCGTTTCTTTGATCGAATCTCTCTTTGTGCTTCCGGCGCATCTGTCTCTCGGACGCGCGTCAAAGGCATCAGGGCGCATTTCCGGTTCTATAGAGCGGATCAGGACAGGATTTACCGGGTGGATTGAGTATATAATCAAAGGGCCGTATGCCCGACTGCTCGAAAAATCACTCCGCAACCGCTATGTAACCATTGCGGTTGCGGTTTCAATAATGCTGGTTACCGTCGGCATAGTCCGCGGCGGTCTCATAAAATTCAACTTTATGCCAGAGGTTGAGGGAGACGCGATCATTGTGTATCTTGAAATGCCGCGGGGAACTCCTGTTGAGGACACTGCTCAGGTGCAGGAATATATTGTGAACAAGGGGATAGAACTGTTAGAAGAATATGACAAAGGACGCCCTGAAGGGGATTCTGTCCTCCGGCATGTGTATGCCCTGGTTGGAGGAATCCTTGCCGAGGCAGGGCCCATTGGCGGTGATGCAGGATCAGGCTCTCACCTTGCGAATATCGTTCTGTATCTCTCGCCGAGTGAGAAAAGGGGTATTCCCGCTGCTGAAATCACCAGAAAGTGGCGTCAAAAGGTAGGGGATATTCCCGGTGTCGAGACACTCACCTTCAGGGCGAATCTCGTGCATCTCGGCGATGACATTGATATACGCCTTGCTCATGAAGATTTCACTATACTTGAAAAAGCATCGGATTATCTGAAAGACTCATTAAAGGAATATCCGGGAGTTGGCGATATCACTGATAATTTTGCAAAGGGCAACCAGGAACTCAAAATACGGCTGAAACCCGAAGCCAGAACCCTTGGCGTTACTGAAGATGACCTCGGAAGACAGTTGCGCGGTGCATTTTTTGGGTCAGAAGCCCTCAGACTCCAGCGCGGCCGAAATGAAGTCAAAGTTATGGTGCGGTATCCTGAAGAAGATCGCAAAAGCCTTTGGGATCTGGAGACCATGCGCATCCGGACCGCTGAAGGAGGGGAAATCCCCCTGTATATTGCCGCGGATGTTAGAAAGGGGAGAGGTTTCAGCTCAATCAACCGTACCGACCGCAAAAGAGTTGTTAATGTCACGGCAAGTGTGGACAGTAGTATTGCCAATGCTGACGAAGTCCTTGCTGATGTGAAGAAGAATGCGCTTGCCAAACTGACCGGAGATTACCAGGGACTGACGTATGACCTCGTTGGCGAGGAAAAAGAGCGGCGGGAATCGATTGACAGTATGAAGAAAGGGTTCTTGCTTGCCTTATTTGGAATATACGCCCTGCTGGCGATACCATTCAGAAGTTACAGCCAGCCGCTGCTTATCATGATCGTCATCCCCTTTGGTGTGGTAGGGGCTGTGTTCGGGCACCTCATTATGGGTTTTGACCTGAGTATCCTCAGCATGTTCGGCATCGTGGCTTTGTCCGGTGTGGTTGTGAATGATTCGCTTCTGCTTATTGACTATATCAATCAGACCCGCAGAAAGGGGGCCAGTCTGATAAATGCAATCACTGCAGGATGCCAGAGGCGTTTTCGCCCGATTCTGTTAACCTCGCTCACAACATTCTTCGGTCTTATTCCCATGATTTTAGAGACGAGTGTCCAGGCACAGTTTCTCATCCCGATGGCAATAAGCCTTGCTTTTGGAGTATTGTTTGCCACGAGTATTACCCTGCTGCTCATTCCGTCGCTCTATGGCATCCTGGAAGATGTTAGAGGACTGTTGGGATTCAGGGCATTGCATGCCAACCACCGCAACGAAGCCGGGCTCACAAACTGACAGAGCTGCTATTGTCCTTATAAGAAAGCATGCTACGGTGAGCTTTTCTCAGTCTATTCTGTTGAATATGCTTCATGATCCGCACAAGGAAAACGAGCTCCACTCGTGAGTGGAATATGCTTCTTATTGAAACGGGAATATGATATAGTAATATAATCCATTGGAGAATATAACGTTTTTTCATCGTAAGATTCCTCATGCTAAATATTCTAAATGAGAAGAGTGAATGACCTTCCAAAGGGAAATGAAAGCTCATTTTATTAAGAAAATAATTTTTCTATCTCTAGTGGCAGTCATTATTCCGGTTACTATTGCCTGTCAGAAGGAAAAAGAAGAAGCCAGGGAAGAAACGGGCATAACAACACTTCACTTTGTAACCTGGAAACCAAACCAGCCTGGAGCATGGGAAGAGATATTACGAATTTTTCATGAAGAAAATCCTGACATAAAAGTCGTCAGAGAAATAGGGCCTCACTCTTCATCCGCGTTCCATGATCTGCTCACGCAGAAATTAAAAAACAAGTCACAGGATGTTGACGTTTTTCTCATGGATGTCATATGGCCTCCTGAATTTGCTGCTGCTGGCTGGGCCATGCCGCTTGATGACCGCTTTCCTCATACCGAGCAGGAAACATTCCTGAAAAGCACCATAATGGCCAATACCCATGACGGCAGCATTTACGGCATTCCCTTTTTTATAGATAGCGGTGTGTTTTATTATCGAAAAGATCTGCTTGAAAAATACCACTTTTCTCCGCCAAAGACCTGGGAGCAAATGGCCAGACAGATAAGTAAGATTGTTCCGGGCGAAACAAAACTGGGCATTGAAATCTATGGATTTTCCGGACAGTTCAAACAATATGAAGGACTTGTATGCGATATGATGGAGTATATCCTCAGCAATAACGGCTTGATACTCGATCCTGAAACCGGGAAAAGCGCCTTATCTGAAAAACCCGCAATCGAAGCGGTGCGGTTCGTCAGGGACAGAATCATCGGAAGCAGTGCGCCGATAGGAGTGCTTACCTATCAGGAACCGGAATCACTTGATCTCTTTATACAGGGGAAAACTGTATTTCACAGAAACTGGCCGTACGCGTGGGAAATTGCCAACAATCCAGAGCACTCGAGAATTGTTGGTAAGGTTGGCATAACAAAGCTTCCCTATTTTAGAGGGGGAAAAAGTGTCTCAACCTTAGGGGGCTGGCAGGTTGGCATTAGTAATTATTCAAATAAAAAAGGGGCAGCCTGGAAATTTGCCAGATTCCTGACAAGCCCGAGAATACAGAAACTGTACTCTATAAAGACAGGGAAGGCACCAGCACGGAAAGAGCTGTATAATGATCCTGAAATCCTGCAGAATAACCCACACTTTGCAGAGATGAAGGATGTTTTCTTAGCAGCGTATCCCCGGCCGCGGTCTCCGCTATACCCCGCAATCTCGAATATTCTCCAGAGATACTTCAGTAAAGCCATATCAGATTCTGATTCAGACATAGAGAAAGAGGCAAAAGAGGCATCTGAGGAGATAGACAAAATACTTTCTTTAACGGAATAATGGTTGCTATTGAGTGGCATTGTGCGATTGAGTGTTATTGCAAGAGAAAAGATATTTGCCGTTAGTCTCATTATCCCCTCTATTCTTTTTGTCACTGTCTTTGCATTTTATCCGTTACTGTATTCGTTCTATCTCAGCTTGCACAGGATAATCCTCGGCCTGCCCGGACTGGGACAGCCGTTTATCTGGTTCGAGAATTACCGGGAATTATTTGCTGACCGAATTGCCCTTCACGCAATGATTAACACCTTCCTGTTCGTTTTTCTTTCGACTTTTTTCGAAATACTCTTTGGTCTGTGTATCGCACTGGTTATTAACCAGCACTTCAGAGGCAGAGGTGTTGTGAGGGCCGCTGTGCTGGTGCCATGGGCAATACCAACGGTTGTTTCATCTCAGATGTGGCGGTTTATCTTTCATGACAAGTATGGTCTGGTGAACTATGCCATCTACGGATCACAGGTCTCTCACTATAAAGCATGGCTTGCGGATCCGGTCTTTGCCTTTTCTGCCATTGTGGTGGCTGATGTATGGAAAACATCGTCATTCGCCGGCCTTCTGATCCTTGCCGGCCTCCAGATGATCCCTGATGAGCTTTATGAAGCAGCGCGAATAGACGGAGCAAGCGCATGGCAGCAATTTAAAAAGATAACCCTGCCGCTCATCAGGCCTGCATTGCTTATTGCCCTCCTTTTCAGGACCATGGATGCGTTCAGGGTATTCGACCTTGTTTTTGTGATGACCCAGGGAGGTCCTGCTGACGCAACAAATGTGCTTCAGTTTTACGGATACAAAAAGATCTTTGCAGAGGGGCTTATGGGATACGGCTCAACCATATCTGTGCTCGTATTCGTGATAACACTCTTTATTTCGTTAGCGTATATTAGAGTGCTGGGCACCCGGCTCTTTGAGGAGAGAATATGAGAAAAATATTCTTTTATGTAATCGTGGTTATCATTGTGTTTTTGAGCCTTTTGCCATTCCTCTGGTTTGTTGATACTTCCCTGAAAAGTACGGTAGAGGTTACATCGATCCCGCCGGTGCTCGTTCCGTCGGGCAGCCTGCATTTTTATCAATCGGGCATAGAACAGTATGAGCTGCTCCATTATGTTAAAAACAGTATCATTGTTGCCGGAATGACAACGCTTGTCACTATCATCATCTCGATTTTTGCCGGCTATGCACTGGCGCGGCTCAGGATGCGTTTTAAGGGGCTTATGCTGGGCGGACTCCTTATCGTTTCCATGTTCCCACAGATATCTATTGCCGGACCGGTCTGGAGGATTCTCGACGCATTTGGATGGCTCAATTCATATCAGGGGCTTATTCTTCCCTACGTGACCCTTACGCTCCCACTCGGTGTCTGGATCGTGGCAAGCTTTTTTAAAGAACTGCCCCGAGAGCTCGAAGACGCCGCCCGGATTGACGGTTGCGGACACCTGCAGACGCTCTTTAAGATTATTTTCCCGCTTGCTGCACCGGGAATCTTTACGGCTGCCATACTGGTTTTTATATATGCCTGGAACGAGTTCTTTTTTGCGCTCCTGATAATGACGCAAAAGCAGTTTCAGACACTTCCGGTAGGGATAGCATTATTTCAGGGGCAGTATACTTTGCCGTGGGGTGAGATCGCAGCTGCCTCGACCATAGCTACTGTCCCGCTCGTGCTGCTTGTTTTCCTGTTTCAGAAGAGGATTGTCAGAGGACTGTCTGCGGGGGCGATAAAAGGATAATTATGACCGGACTGAGAATAAACGATCTCAAAAAATCATTCGACAGTACTACCGTATTAGATAATATATCCTTTGCTGTCTCCGAAGGAGAGTTCTGCATACTACTTGGACCATCCGGCTGCGGCAAGACAACCATTCTGCGGCTCATTGCAGGACTGGAACAGCAGGATAAAGGGGAAATTTACATTGGCGAACAGGAGGTGAGCACGCTTACTCCGAAAGAGAGAAATATTGCGATGGTTTTCCAATCCTATGCCCTCTATCCTCATCTGAATGTATATGAAAATATGTCATTTTCGCTCAGGATAAAGAAGACACCCGGGCATGAGATTGATGCCGTGGTGAAGAAAACAGCTGATTTGCTGGATATAGCGGACCTGCTCCGGAGAAAGCCCAAGGAGTTGTCAGGCGGCCAGAGGCAAAGGGTTGCTATTGGGAGGGCAATCGTCAGGAACCCAAGCCTTTTTCTTTTTGACGAACCACTCTCAAATCTCGATGCCAAGCTTCGGACCGCTACGAGGGTTGAGCTGGCAAAACTGCACCGAAAGCTCGGAAGCACCATTGTCTATGTGACCCATGACCAGACAGAGGCAATGACCCTTGGCCAGAAGATCATTCTGCTGAATAACGGTATTATTCAACAGATCGGGACACCTGATGATCTGTATGGAAGACCGGCAAATGTCTTTGTTGCGGGTTTCATCGGTTCTCCACAGATGAATTTTATAGAGGGATCAGTGGTTGTGAAGGATGAGAAGCAGTTTTTCAGGTCGCCTGCCTGTACCATTGACATTAGCAACAGGCCCGCATTAAAGGATTACATCGGTAAGAACATTATTATGGGGATTCGTCCGGAGTTCTTGACTCCGGACGAAGGGCCACTCACCGCGCGCATCGAGCTTGTTGAGCATTTAGGATCTGAGACTATTATCTACGCCCGTGCTGCTGGTATTGGGATAACCGCTCGAATTCTGTCCGGGTTCCAGGGACGAGAAGGACAAGACATTACTTTTTCGTTTGATAACAAAGGCATACACTTTTTCCATAATGGCATACGAATAGCCTGATATCAGTTCTGAATAGATAAAAACTTGCCATCTAGACAAATATAATTTATTATACATAACTTCATTAATTAATATGAAAACATCTCATTTATATATATCGTATCTGCTGGTCATTATTCTTCTGATGGGTTGTTCAACCTCTGGTTCTGTTTACGAAACAGGGCGGTATCCATCCCCGTCTGATCTTCAGCACAATGAAAAAACCAATGCCCTTCCAGAAAATGCAGAAAAAGACTCCCAGTTTCAGAATAACGATAAAGATCAGCCTGTAAAAACAAGTGCTGATTCTTCTGCTTCAGAAAAAGAAATTTTGTATGAAGCAATAAAAAGCGAGGTTATAGAGTCTGAAAAGGCGGAGGTCCTTGAAGAAGTGCCTCAGGCAGACAATGGCCAGACGGCGCAGGAGTTGCTTGAGACGGCACTCGCACATTATGAATCATCACAGATCTTCTGGGCTCAGGGAGATCTTGAAAAATCCATGGAGAATCTTGATCAGGCCTATGGACTGATCTTAAAGATCGATCCTGAAGATAACCCCGGGATGGTTCAGGATGTCGACGACCTGAGATATACCATATCAAAGAGAATTCTTGAAATATATGCGTCGCGTTATGTGGCAGTGAACGGAAGCCATAATGAAATCCCGCTTGTTATGAACGAGCATGTTGAAAAAGAGATCAGGTATTTCCAGAACGCGAAAAAGCAGTTTTTCATTGAATCGTATAGGAGATCCGGAAGATACCGCGACAATATTGTAAGAAAGCTGAAAGAGGCCGGGCTTCCTGTAGAGCTGTCCTGGCTTCCCCTTATCGAAAGCGGTTTCAAGGTAAGGGCATTATCCCGGGCGCGCGCCCTCGGTCTCTGGCAGTTCATCCCATCAACAGGCCATAAATATGGTCTTAAGCGGGATGCGTGGATCGACGAGCGGCTTGATCCTGAAAAAGCCACTGACGCAGCAATAGCATATCTGAAAGAACTGCATAGCATCTTTGGAGACTGGACAACAGTTCTTGCTGCGTATAACTGTGGAGAAGGACGGGTGCTGAAGGTTATACGCAATCAGAAAGTAAATTATCTTGACAATTTCTGGGACCTGTACCAGAGACTCCCCTATGAAACAGCGCGATATGTTCCAAAGTTTATGGCAACACTCCATATTTTGAATGAACCGGGAAAATATGGTTTTTATCTTGGAGATCCTTATGAACCGTTCCTCTCGGAAGATGTATTACTGAAAAGACAGTTGCGCCTCAAGGATGTAGCAGCGAAAACGAATATCCCGCTCGAAAGTCTTAAGTCATTGAACCCGGAACTGAGGCATCGGACGACGCCTCCTTCACAATATTATCTTAAAGTTCCGCACGGAACCGGTATTGAATTACTTGCCAGCCTGGACACAATACCGGTCTGGAAACCTCCTCAGCGATCGTATGTATATCACCGTGTGCGGAGGGGTGAAACATTATCGTTAATTGCTAGGAAATACGGTACGAGTGTAACGAGGATTGCCAATGCCAATGGGATCAGACGCAAGCATTTCATACGCGAAGGACAGCGATTGAAAATTCCTGTCAGAGGAAAACAGTATTCAAAGATTGCATCAGCTCCAAAGCTGTCTGCTAACGGGACATATCGTGTGAGGAAAGGCGATTCTCTCTGGCTCATTGCTCAGAAATTTAATACGAGCCCTGCCAGGCTAAAACAGCTCAATGGGTTGCGATCAACACGCCTGGATGTTGGACAGGTCATTAAAGTAAAACAGTAGTAAAAAATATTTCATTACGATACAATCAGAATATATTTCCCAAAACACATATCACAGAAGGCGCATAAACAGCATGGTGGACAGAGCGTGAAGGCACGTGCGGATTCATACGTGTGCAAGTGCATGAAAAGAAACAGAGAGCGAACCATATGACAGAAAAGATCAGGCTCGGCATAAGTTCCTGCCTTCTTGGCGAACAGGTCCGGTATGACAGGAGCCATAAGCGCGATCATTTTCTGACCGACACCCTGGGACAGTTTGTAGAGTGGGTTCCTGTCTGTCCGGAAGTTGAATATGGCCTTCCTGTTCCGCGGGAAGCAATGCGTTTGACTGGCACGCCAGAAAATCCGCGCCTTGTAACGAGAAAAACCCGTATTGATCATACTGAGGGCATGCAAAAATGGGCACGCAAGCGGCTTGCGGAACTTGAAAAGATGGATCTGTGCGGCTTTGTCTTTAAGGGCAGATCACCGAGCTCAGGCATGGCCGGTGTAAAGGTCTACAGTGAATCAGGAATACCTAGCAAAAAGGGGAGGGGAATCTTTGCCCGGGCATTTATGGATTATTTTCCGTTCATGCCGGTGGAGGATGACGGCAGAATGCATGACCCGAGACTTAGAGAAAATTTTATGGAGCGGATTTTTGTGTATAAACGGTGGAAGAATTTTCTCTCGAACGGTGCGGCAGCGGGAGACCTAGTCTCATTTCATACGGATCATAAATACCTGATCATGGCCCATAGTCCTAACCATCTCAGCATATTGGGAAAAATCGTTGCGAATGCAAAACAATACAGACGTTCAGACCTGTTTAAGGAGTATTTCCGGCATATGATAGAAGGCCTTAGACTGGAGGCGACTGTCAAAAAGAATGTCAATGTCCTCACCCATATGCTGGGATACTTTAGAGAGGTGTTGACGCCGGATGAAAAAAAAGAACTCCTTGAAATAATCGGGAATTATCACAAAGGACTGGTTCCGCTTATTTTACCCGTAACCCTTATACAACACTATGTTCGTAAATATGAAGAACCGTACTTAAAAAGGCAGTATTACCTGCACCCCCATCCCTTGGAACTCATGCTGAGAAACCATGTATAAAAACAGAAGGCATAAATAAGGGTAAGGTTGAGATTAAAAAATAATTTAAGGGCAAGAGATAAATGTCGTATAATATAAAAAATGATATGTTTTAGAAACAGCTTCATTTCCGCAGTGGTCTTCTTTTTCTTTTATTTCGCTGTTTTTCCTGCCCAGGCAACAGTGTATCAGTACTTTGATGAAGACGGCACCCTTATCGTAACTGACGACCCGTATGGGTTAAAGAAAAAAACTCCCCGTCATCACCGAGCCGACAAAAAGACAAATCTGAAATTCAGGGAGGATGTTGCCTACGGGTATTATGACGTTTTCGGAAAAAACTTCCACGAACTCATCGCGTCGGTAAAAGCACGTGGTCCCTTCGATTCTAAGAAGAGGAAGAGATTCGCCGCTCAAACAAAATGGTCCTTCAGCCTGTCATACGCATTCGAGTCATCGTATCGGATAGATGGTGAACACGTTTATGTGAATCTCAATATGTCTGATGTTGAATTAATATCCGATATACGTGTGCTGCTTCCCCTGCCTCCGGAGGATCTGCTCTTAAGCAAGCAGGATGCGCTCCTCTGGGAACATTTTATGCAGGAACTCATTGTGCACGAACATGATCATGTGGACATGATTAATGATCCTGTGCCCCGCACCAGTGCCTTTCAAGAAATCTCGGGGATCAAAGAAATTGTCCTTTCTGCTGATTACCATGAGGGTATGAACATCGATGAAGAGATACGAAAGGCCGTGGAAAAGGAAACCTCAAGAATAGTCCGTGAATATGCAGGGACGATCAAGCATAACAATGATGAATACGACAGGATTACGGAACATGGCAGGTGGCCCCGTGATAGCAAGGGGATCACCTATGAATAACTACTGAATGAAGCATTCCCCCTCTATTTAAACACGTATTCCTTTGTGATCCGGAAAACCACCGGGCTTAACATGAGCAGGCCGATCAGGTTTGGGATCGCCATCATGGCATTCAGGGTATCAGCAAGCAGCCAGACAAAATCAAGACTGAGCACCGTCCCGAAAAAGACGGCAATGATCCAGAGATAACGGTACGGCTGAATCACTTTTGTGCCGAAAAGGAATTCAACACACTTTTCACCATAAAAGGACCATCCGAGCATAGTGGTGAATGCAAACAGCGTAAGCCCGATCGCGACCCCGTGATTGCCAAGGTTTGGCAGACTCCGCTCAAAGGCAGCTGAGGTAAGAGGCGCGCCATTCAACTCGCCTGTCCAGAGACCGCTGAGCATGATAACGAGTCCGCTGATGGTACAGATTACAATGGTGTCAATAAACGTCCCGAGCATGGCGATCGTACCCTGCCTGACCGGATCGTCTGTTTTTGCGGCTGCATGCGCTATCGGCGCACTGCCAAGTCCTGCTTCGTTCGAAAAGACACCACGGGCTACCCCTTTAACGACCATGCCGATAAATCCGCCGGCAGCAGCAGTTCCGGTAAAGGCCTGACTGAAGATCTCACCAAATGCAGCCGGCACCCGGTCAACGTTCATAAAAATGGCAATAAGGCCCGAAACAACATAAATGACTGCCATGAACGGGACGAGTTTACCAGCGACGCGCGCGATTCTCTTGATTCCCCCGATAATCACAGCGCCGACGAATAACGCAAGAACAATACCGGATATCCATTCAGGAATGCGGTAATTTTTTTGTAATACTCCGGCTATAGAATTTGACTGGACCGTGTTCCCGATGCCAAAGGCAGCTATGGCTCCGAAAAACGCGAAGAGGACACCAAGCCAGGCCCAGTTTTTTCCCATACCGTTTTTTATGAAATACATGGGGCCGCCGACGTGATCGCCGTTTTCATCGACTTCACGGTAATTTAC
>CP070737.1:1514611-1548110 GCA_020347665.1 Nitrospiraceae bacterium | reverse complement strand
GGATATAAACGGTGAAGTATTTATCGGACCGACAGCCATCCCTGCCCTGGGCAGAGAAAATTACGGACTGCTGAAAGGTATTGACAGAGAAGCGTTTGGTATTTTAGCCAGAGATGTGATGTTATTTTTTTCGAATGAACGATTCAGGAGGATCGTTCTTACGGAACCAAAGAAATACGTGTTCAGATTCTTTTATGAAGATGCCAGATCTTTGGTGAACGGGCTTGAGCCTGCAGATATTATCGCATCTGACAAAACAGGGATACGGCCACAGCTTGTCGAATGGAACAGGAAGGAATTAGTAATGGATTATCTGATAATAAAAGACGGAAGCTGTCTCCACCTTCTGAATACCATTTCTCCGGCCTTTACCAGCTCAATGCATTTTGCTGAATTCGTCCTGAAGAATTATATTCAGGATTCCTGATTGCGAAATCGTGAAAATGTATCTCTGAACCGTGTGACTTCTTTTTTCAGATTATTCAGGAACTGCTGATCTGTCGAGCAATTCTCACATTGATAGTGGTTCGTGCAGGGCTCCAGGGTGAGTTTTCCCATGTGCATCTCGCGCATCCCAGGCGTTTTGTCAGGGACCATTTCAATACAGCCAGTCGGGCAGATATAGGAGCATGAACCGCACCCTATACAGGTATCAGAGGCAGTTTTAAACGGAGTAGTTACTTCGCGTTCAATACCCCGGTTTGAAAGCCCGATTGCAGAGACACTGACAACCTCTTCACAGAAACGCACGCAGAGGCCGCACAGGACGCATTCCTTTGTTTCTTTCTTTTTTAATTCCGACGTCTCGATGCCCATCCGTCTGGCTAGTTTCTGAACCACCGGGACTTCAGAACACCTGGCGAGCAGTAATTCAACCAGGACCTTTCGTATCTTTCTCACCGGGTCAGTATCAGTGAAGACTTCCATGCCCGGCTCCGCAGGGTAATTGCAGGATGTTACCAGCCGTCGCTGCCTGTTTTGAACAACTTCCACGATACACAGTCGGCACGCGCCGTATGGTTCGAGGAGCTCGTGGTAACAGAGGGTCGGAATGAAGATGTCCGCCTTTCTGGCAGCGAGAAGAACCGGCGTTCCCCGATCAACTTTAACCATTTTATTATCAATGATTATCGGTATCTTCATGACGCAAAGCTCTTTATTCCTATATCACCTTAACCGCATCAAATTTGCATGAATTAATACATATTCCGCACTTGATACACTTCCCGCTGTCAATAACATGAAGCTTCTTTTTTTCACCGGATACTACTTTTTCAGGACATTTTATTCTGCATAAGCCGCACCCGTTACATAGTTCTTCATCAATAACATATTCAAACAGTTTCTTGCAGACGCCCGCTACACATTTTCTTACATAAATATGTGATTCGTATTCATTGCGGAAATGCCTGATTGTACTCATCACCGGATTGGACGCAGTACTTCCGAGACCGCACAGCGAGCTGACCGTCATCAACTGAGCGAGCGCCATAAGTGTCTCAATATCTCTTTCCTCCCCAAGACCTTCACAGATATTTGTGAGTATCTGATGCATCTGTTTCAGTCCTTCCCTGCAGGGTGTGCATTTTCCACATGATTCAAACATAAGAAAGTCGATAAAATACCGTGCTACATCAACCATGCAGGATGTTTCATCCATGACGATCATGCCTCCGGATCCCATGATTGCGCCGGCTTCTTTCAGACTGTCGTAGTCAACCGGCATGTCAAGCTTGCTCATTGGTATGCACCCGCCCGATGGGCCTCCTGTCTGAACAGCCTTGAATTCTTTATTCTTCCTCATGCCTCCGCCGATGCCGAAAATAATCTCACGAAGAGCCGTTCCCATCTCTATTTCGATCAGGCCGGTGTTCATAACCTTTCCAACGAGGGAAAACACTTTTGTGCCTTTGCTGGTTTCCGTGCCAATACTCGCATAATCTTCAGCCCCGGTTGAAATAATCAGGGGCACGTTTGCAAATGTTTCTACATTGTTTATGATGGTTGGTTTTTCCCACAGTCCGGAAAGGGCGGGATAGGGTGGTCGTGATCTTGGTGTGCCGCTTCTACCTTCAATCGAGATGATCAGCGCTGTCTCTTCACCGCAGACAAAAGCGCCGGCTCCTTTTGTGATTTGTACAGTGAAGTTGAGACCAGTGCCAAGGATATTGTTACCCAGAAGGCCGTATTCTTCAGCCTGCTTCAGTGCTCGTGACAGATGTTCAATCGCAATCGGGTATTCCTCTCTCACATAAATGAATCCCTGTTCTGCCCCGATCGCATAAGCCCCGATAGTCATTCCCTCAATGATGCTATGCGGATCTCCTTCCATAAGGCTGCGGTCCATGAACGCTCCGGGATCACCTTCATCCCCATTGGCAATAATGTACTTTATGTCTCCCGAAGCCTCACTGCAGATTTTCCATTTTATCCCGGTAAGAAAGCCTCCTCCTCCCCGCCCCCTGAGTCCTGAAGCGATTAGATGTTGAATCACATCAGAGGGTGCCATCTCTGAAAGTGCTTTGCCAAGCGCAGTGTATCCTTTTTCTGCAATATAGCCCTCAATATCCGTTGGATCAATTCTTCCGCTTCTATACGTCACATTCTTTTTCTGTTTTCTGTAGAGAGGGAGTTCCCTTTCATATCGTATGTTTTCCTTTGTTGCTGGATCCTTCCATAACAGCCGTTCTATAACAGCACCGTCCGAAACAATGCTGGAAATAATGTCAGATGCATCATCCGGTTTTACCCTGCAATAGAAGATATTCTCGGGCTCAATGACCATGATCGGGCCCATTTCGCAGAATCCATGACATCCGGTTTTTCTGATTTCGATTTTGTCCTGAAGTCCCTGCCTGTCGATCTCGCTTTTGAGTGTCTGAACCAGTTTCGAAGACTTCTGAGCCTTGCAGCCCGTACTTATGCAGGTCCTCAGCACTATTCTGTCAGATCGCCGCTCACTTATAAGACGGTCCCGGAAACTCTCCAGATCCGAAAGGCTGTTACATATTTTCACTTGTCCTCTTCCTGTTCATACGTCGAAAGAATTTTTTCTATCTTTCCTGCATCTACTGCTTCATGGTATTCATCATCAACGGCAACGACAGGGGCAAGGGCACACGCACCGAGGCAGTTAACGGTCTCAAATGAAAACATGCGATCTTCTGTGGGCTCCCCCTCCTTTATACGAAGAGTTCTTTTTATCTGGTCGATATTTGATACTGACCCGCCCAGGTGACAGGCAGTGCCACAGCAGACCTTGATGACATGCCGGCCCCTCGGTACCAGACTGAAAGCCTTGTAAAATGTTGTAATGTCAAAAATTCTTGTCAGACAGAGTTCCATTTTCCGGGCAATGTACCTGAGTGTCTCTTCGGGCAGATAGTTTTCAAGAGTCTGTACATCCTGCAGAATAGCAATAATATTTTCGTGTTTGCTTTCATATTTTTCGATTATGCTGTCAATTGCCGCTTTGTCCATTCTCTCTTTTTGACCCCAAGCTTTTTTCTGTGCTTACTTTTTGGTCTTTGCCTTTTACTTCATGTTTTTAGTGCCTATTGCTTATCCGCCTCGACGGACCCGCCTGAGGCGAATGATTAAACTTCGACCTTTGTCCCATACCCGAGTTCATTTTCTTGCTTGCCCAAGAAAACGAACCAAAAGAAGGGCACCCGCGAAACTTTCTTAACGGATCGTCCGGCCGTCCTCGGTACATTTTAGGAACTCGCCTTGCAGGCTCAGACAGCCTAAAATGTTTAACCCTGCGGGCGACCGTTCTCACCTAAAAGTTTCAATGGGAGAAACAGCTGATATTTCAAGCTATTATTATCTATGCCTGTCGCTTTATCTTTTTCTTAACCTTAACCTTAGCCTCAGCCTGTCTTTATTCCTTACTTTCAGTATTCTTCTTCCAGCAGGGCATGGTATGCATTCCCCAGAAACCCTGTTTGACTTTGTGAAACAATGTCCTTCTGCATAAGTCCTGCAGAGAGCTGTTGATGGTTTCCAGTCCTTTCAGAAAGGTTTCATCGACATATCCTTCATGAACAGCCATGTGCTGTAACTCCTTTGCAATCCTGCTGAACCTGATCCCCTGAGGGCAGACCGCATAACAGGAATTGCACAAACAGCAGAACCAGATAAGATCAGATGAAAGAAGCTCTTTTTTCATTCCGAGCACGATCATATGGATCATGCGGCGAGGATCGAAATCCTCAATAACCTCACGCACCGGGCAGATTCCCGAGCAGGAACCGCAGGTATAACACGGTTTGATCTCCTCCAGCCCGATCTTGACAGCTACATCATTCTTAAATTCGGGATTAGCTTTATCGAGTGAAAACGGTTTCATCTTAGTCTCTTAAAGCAAAGAAAGGTTTCCGGAATTCCGGAATGACAGTGATCAGGCAGAAACAATTATATACTCTCATCGAATTTCTTGACCTCACGAACCCCTGAGCTCCTGTGAGCTCCTGTATTTTTGTCTGGCTTTATGTTTGGCATAATTCTCCATCCCATATGTTTTTCTTTCTCAGCATGTCCACGTACGATAGTACCTCTTCTTCCGGTATCTTCAGGAGCCCGGCAAGTTCAGAGGCTGTACGGGTTTTTTCTTCCAGATAGAGCAGGATTTCATACAAAGTCTTTTCGCGGACAAACGTGGCCTCAAGTTTTTCTCTTGAAGGAAACTCTCCGTAAGTATTGCCATCCTTAATCTGTTTTGCCTGTTTTGCAAAAACCATTCTAAGCGTTCTTTCATTCACAGCCCGTAAAGCGGGTTTTATCTTGTATCGAAGCGCATTAAGGTCAATACCTTCTTTTTGTCCCAGTTGCCCGATGTCGCGAATGGTACCGGTAAATTGTGAAATGACCTGTACGAATCTGATGCCCTCAGCAGCAGAGACCCACTTGACTGCAAAACGTTCAGGATTGATCCCGAGCTGTCCTAGGATCATTCTTATGAGTTCGAATCTGTTCATGGCTTCGTAATTACCGGACCGGTAATGGCATTCTCCCAGGTGTCAGCCACCCACAAAGATACCGTCGGCACGGTTCATAAACCCGTTCAAAATAAAAGCAGGTTCGATCCTGCCGGTACACATAATCCTGATTACGCGAATGTTCGGCGGATACTGGAGCCGGGCCACGCCTGCCGCGTCTGCCGCAGCATAACAGCACCAGTGGCACAGAAAGCCGAGAATTCTAGGATGAAAGCTCATCTCCGATTTCCTCCAAAATATCGTAACAAGTAAGAAGCAGAGCTGTATAAGAAATGCACACTAAAAAACATTAATTGCTATCCTTCCCTATAGCTGCTCCAAAGGCCTCGATTTGGGCATTGATCTGTTCATCAGTAAACCGACCCATGGAAATGGCTTTTGTCGGGCAATACGTCGCGCATACCCCGCAGCCCTTGCACGCTGCAGAAATAATTTCAGCCCTTTTTCCTTTCTCCTTTTTTACCATTTGGATGGCTCCATAGGGGCAGAACGCTATACAGAGGGTACACCCTATGCATTTTGACGAATCGCATACTGAAATAATAGGTTCTGCCTTTACGTGACCTTTTGAAAGCAGAATAGCTGCCTTTGATGCTGCTGCCTTGGCCTGTGCTATTGATTCATCAATTGATTTCGGAAAATGCGCCATCCCGCAAATAAAAATGCCGTCTATATATGAATCTACTGGCTTTAACTGGACATGCGATTCCATGAAGAACCCGTCAGAAGAACAGGGAACAGCAAGTGCCTTTTCAGACCGGTTGTCCTGTGTCGGTACAATCGCCGTGCTCAGCGCAAGCAGGTGAGCAGGTATCTTCAGATCATTTCCGAGAATGCGGTCTTTGACCCTGACCCATAAACTGCCCTCTCCTTCTGTAACCTCTGGCTTGTTATCCCGGTTATATCGTATAAAGACAACCCCTTCGTTTCTTGCGCGTGTAAAATATTTTTCGCGAAAACCATACATGTTCATGTCTCTATAAAGAATATAGACGTCTGTCGAAGGGTTTAGCTCTTTTATCTTGAGAGCATTCTTCACCGCCGTACTGCAGCAAATACTGCTGCAGTACGGATGTTCTTTGTTCCTGGATCCGACGCACTGAATCATGACAACTGAATCTCGATCAGCAGGCACGTAACTTCCTGAAGCAATATTCCGTTCGAGTTCATGCTGGAGCAACACTCTCGTATCTTTTCCATACAGATACTCGTCCGGTTCGTGTACTTTTGCTCCTGTGGCGAGGATTACCGTACCATGGCGCAATTCAACAGTCTCTTTCTTATCACTGTTTCCGACGGTCAGGGCGGTTCTGAAATTGCCAATGAATCCATCAATGCTTTCTATTTCAGCGTTTGTGTATACCGTTATTTTTTCATGACTCAAAACACGTTTAATGATCTGTTTGAGACAGTGCCCGGGATCGTTTCCTCTAAGTGTGTAATAGAGGTTTTTGAGATTTCCGCCAAGTTCGGAATTTTTCTCGGCGAGGTAACAGGTGAATCCCTGATCAGCTATCGAGAGTGCCGCTGTCATACCAGAAAGTCCGCCTCCGATAACCAGGGCACGCGGAATGACATCGATTGTCAGTTCGTCAAGGGGCTTTATGAGCCGTGCCTTGGCAACTGCCATACTGATGAGATCTTTTGCCTTTGTCGTGGCCTCCTGTCGTTCGTGGGAATGAACCCAGGAACACTGATCCCGTATGTTTACCATTTCCACGAGGCATTTGTTCAATCCTGCTTCTCTCAGGGTTTCCTGAAACAATGGCTCATGGGTCCTCGGCGTGCACGCGGCAATGACTACCCTGTTTAAATTCTCTTTCTTAATGGTCTCGCTGATAATTGTCTGTGCGTCCTCGGAGCAGGAGTAAAGGTTCTCCGTGCTCATTGCAACCTGGGGAAGATCCGCGGCATACTTCCTTACGTTCTCTACATCAACGACGCCCGCAATATTTTTTCCGCAATGACATACAAATACCCCGATACGCAGGGACTCATCATCAGCACCTTCCTGCGGAAACTCCTTTTCCGATATCCGTGTGCCGCGTACGGATGAGAGAAGTTCTGAGGCACATGCAGCTGCTCCGCTGGCCTGTATGACGCTGTCAGGCAGGGCAACGGGCTCACGAAAGCCGCCTGCTACAAAGATTCCTTCTTTATCAGCTAAAAGGGGATCAAACAGACCCGTAGAACAAAACCCGTATTCGTTAAGACTGATGCCGGTTGCCCTGGACAGGGCAAAACTACCCTCTGACGGCCTGA
This sequence comes from Nitrospiraceae bacterium, assembly GCA_020347665.1. Taxonomy (GTDB): domain Bacteria; phylum Nitrospirota; class Thermodesulfovibrionia; order Thermodesulfovibrionales; family UBA6898. The sequence goes on along the minus strand of CP070737.1, from coordinate 1,540,848 downwards.
GACCGGTCGGCAATACTACCAGATGAAAGGTCTCCTTCCGGAGCGCTCCATCTTCTGTTACGTAGGTAATCGTCAGATCTTCCGTATTCTTATCGCGTCTTATCTCGGATACCCGGGAACGGATAAACGTAACACCGGACGCTCGTGCGCGCTCACTGAACTGGTCGAGACCCTTTCCGTACATACGCATATCCATGAAAAATATCGTGATATCGATGTCAGGTTCATGCTCCAGGGCTACAATAGCGTCTTTTACCGCGTACTTGCAGCATACAGATGAACAATAATTATTGCCTGAAACTGATGAACGGGAACCAGCGCACTGAATGAAAGCTATCTTTTCCGGCTTCTTGAGATCAGATGGTCTTGAGATATTTCCAAGGTAAGGACCTGAAGCGCTCGAGATGCGCTCGAACTCAACACCGGTTACCACATTTGGTGATTCCTTATAACAGTACATATCAAGGTGCGCGGGGTTTATGTCTTTGAAGCCAGCAGTCAGAATAACCGCACCAACCTGAAACGTTGCAATCTCCGGTTTCTGGCCGAAGTCGATTGCCCCGCTCTGACACGCCTTTGAACACTGTTTACATTCTTTCCTGTTCAGAAAAAGGCAATAATCCGGATCAATACAGTATGTTGATGGGATGGCCTGGGTATACAGGATATCTATTGCCTTTTTTTGAGAAAGGTGCTGATTGTACGGATCCGGTATCGTCACAGGACAATAAGGAGAACAGAACCCACAACCGGTACATTTTGTTTCATCCACATACCGGGGACGCTTTTCCACGGTTACTCTGAAGTTCCCCGCAGAGCCGGTCACTTCTTTCAGTTCAGCGTTTGTTATGATTTCTATGTTCGGAGACCGACCGGCCTCAACAAGCTTGGGAGCAAGTATTCATATAGAGCAGTCATTGGTCGGAAATGTCTTGTCAAGTGAAGCCATGAGCCCACCAATAGCTGAATCCTTCTCAATGAGATACACTGAGAAGCCGTGATCGGCCAGATCCATGGATGCCTGTATTCCGGCAATCCCGCCTCCGACAACCATAACAGCGCCGATATAGTTTTTTGAGTTATTATGAGCCGTCATAACGTCAAAAGATTTTTATTCAATATAAAATGTCAAAAACCAAATTACAAATATAAAACTACACTCAATAACATCAGTACGAAAAGCGTTTCAAGATTTTCTTAGTTTTTATTCTTCAGTACTGAATGTGGCATTCGAACTTAGTCATTTGTCATTTGTTTCATCATGTCAGTCTTCCACCAGTTCCAGGGCCCCGGTGTTGCACCACCTCACACATGAAGGACTCGGCGGGATACCGCAGAAATCACACTTCAGAGGAATTCCGGTCTCTGCCTCTATGAAATATGGTTTCTCAGGGCATGAAGCCCTGCAGAAAGCGCACATATCATAGTGCTGTCCTTCTATTTCGATCAGTTGTTTCGAGGTACAGGCTGCATCAACAAAAGGACCTGAAATTACCGGGTAATAGCGGTTGCCGTCCCTCATTACCCGTATTCTGGAACGGCGCGGATTTGCCGTATTTGCGACATGGTTCAAAGAGCAGGCTGTCTCGCAATGCCTGCACCCTGTGCATTTTACATGATCAATTTTTATTCTCGGCATTATCAGTCCTCCAGTCCCAGGTTTTTCACTGTCTCTGGCAGAGGCTTGCCATGTTCATCCCATCCCCGCTCACGGTAGTATTCCGGAAGCATTTCATTGACACGGCTTACCTGGCCCTCTCCCGGACCATCTGCAATCGGTTCATCAGTAAACCGTTTCGGTAAAATATCATCGGATGCGTTAAGCCCCGCTTTCATGTTGAACAGGCGTTCAGCGTTCCAGATTCGCTCGCCAATTAACAGCAGATCATCAGCCGTATAATGTGTTCCAAGACAGCTGTTCACCATGGGAACAAAATTCTTGAACTTTAACCCCATGAGAGGCCAGTTGCAGAGACCGAGAGAATCCATGACAGCTGTTATGTCCTGGTACCTTTTTGTCAGAGCAGGTTTACCTTCAATCCCGGAGGGGTCACTATCCTCATGAACGTTCAGGAGTTCATCGATAAACGTATACCCGTAAAGGTGATGAGGTCCGTAGTTACAGGTTGCAAAGTGAAGACCCATCCCCTGAATCGCACGGGGATCAAACGGTGCCAGCGGCAGACCTTTCACACCCATAAAGACATCAGGTCGTTCGTACGATTCGGCAATGGCTTTTGCTCCCGGCCCCAGTCTCTGAGCATGTCCCTTTTTTGTTGCTATCAGGCGTAGTGTATCCAGTACGGCGTTTTCATTGCCAAACCTGAGATCGATTTTCAGCTCCTCGGCTGTAGCGATCTTTTTTTCCACAAGCTCCATGAGCGTTGCCACGGTTCCTCCAACAGCAACAGGGTCAAGCCCCATATCAGCACAGAGCATATTTGCCATCCCGATAGCAGAAAGATTACTGATGCCACAGTTTGCACCGAGAGAGCCTATAGCGAGATAAGTCGGCACCATGCCCCTGCCTTCATACGCATGATGTTTCATATCTGTTTTCTTAATGCATGCGATGGGGCAGGCAAAACATCCCCGGCTTCTTAAGGCAAAGGCATTTTCGAGAGCATCCGTACTTATATTCTTAAGTGAAACAGATGACTGCTGGAAATTGTTTTTTGGCAGAATCCCCTTCTGATAGCAGAGCCCGACGAGAAACGCTGTCCCCCACTGCGTCATGGACTGAGATGTCAGGGGAGCGCTGTTCAGCTTATTGATCAGGGTATTGACCACCTGGACGAACCGGTCCCCGTCAGCCACTTCCAGCGAGTGCTGGCCTTTTACGGCAATGGCCTTGAGATTTTTTGACCCCATAACCGCACCGATACCGGCACCGCCGACAGCAAGAAACCGATCATTGATTATTGTTGCCATAGGAAGCTGGCGCTCACCGGCCGGTCCAATCGAAACCAGAAATGTTTCTCGTGCCGCCCACTGGTTATCGAGGCTCTTTTTAAACATATCCTCGGTTTCAGATGTCTGGCGTCCCCAGTACTCCAGTGCAGGAATGATCCTAACCGTATCATTTGATATCGAAAGAATCACCGGGGTTTCTGCCTTTCCTTCAACAATGATCATGTCAAAGCCTGCATATTTCATTTCTGCGCCGAAATGTCCCCGCATCTTTGCACATGCAATAGTGCCTGTTAGCGATGACATGGTTATGACATTGCAGGATGCACCGGTGACAGCACCGGTGCCAACCAATGGGCCTGAAGAGAATACGAGTTTATTTTCAGGTGACAGGGGCTCGGTCTCCGGGGAGACTTCATGAGAAAAAACCGTGATCCCTAAACCGCGTCCTCCGAGGAATGTTTCAAGGAGGGCAGGGTTCAGTTCTTCTACCGTATGCCTGCCCTCGGTAAGGTTTACTCTAAGACAACGACCAACCCATCCATTCATTTTTCACGTTCTCACACTTTTGTTCGTTTAGCCAACGCCCTTAAGCCATTCAACGGTTTTTTCTTCAAGCGCCCGGTCATAACTGAATGTTACGCAGGCAGTCCTGCAGCAGCCGCAGCCGATGCATTCTTCTGTCTCGACAAAAATAGATCCCTGCTGATCCTTTATGGCATGCACGGCACAGACCGGCAGAGCAAAACACGACTTACAATTATGCTTGCATATGGTGTTTAACATCTTTGTTTACCTCCTGTTTCTTTCTCACATTTAGCCAAGAATCTCATCGACTTCTTTGGCGTCAGAATCCATTACATAATCGATCCCTGAGACGTCGGCAGCATCCTTTGTCAGAGCTACGAGATCGTTCCGGTCAACATGCTCGAGCGCGAATTTTCTTGCTCCCGCCATTAACTGCTGGAGGCCCTGCTTCATCCTGTCGATGTAGGAATACATGCCGATTGCTCCGGGTGGCAGTTTTGCAAAGTCTTTTCCAAAGCGTTCCTTGAGTTCTGCCCCGACAGCGAAGAGGCGCAGATAACCCTGTTCAATATCTTCGCCCTCCAGGTCCATTTTCTGAGATATCAGCTTTCCATGCGTTTTACCGACCATGGCCGCTGTAAAAATGGCGCGTCCCAGGCAGATAGCTTTGACATACGGTGCACCGAGAGCAATGGCCTTGAAAATATGGTCCTCGAGAGACAGGCCACCGGCTATAGCCATGGGTGGTATATACGCTCCCTTTTTGGCGAGCCTTTCACACATCCGATAGGCAAGACATTCAAGCTGAACAGTCGGGATACCCCATTCGTTCATCATGCGCCAGGGGCTCATGCCGGTTCCGCCTCCGGCACCATCAATGGTGAGAAGGTCAATCTTGGCGTCTGAAGAGTATTTTATGGCCCGTGCAAGGTCGGCCGGACGGTATGCCCCTGTTTTCAGCGTAACGTATTTTGCTCCGACCTTCCGCAGGTACTCAACAGACTTGTGAAATGACTCTTCCTCTACCATGCCGAGACGCGAATGACGTTCAAATTCTGAGATTCCGCCTGCCTTGAATGCTTCCTGAGAAGTGGGAAGTGTCGGATCGGGAAGAACAATATACCCTCTTTCATTCAGCTGCAGGGCCCTCTCAATAGAGCGAAGTTTGACCTCACCACCGATATCCTTTGCACCCTGTCCCCATTTCAGCTCAAAGATCTCTATACCCAGTTTTTCTATTACATACTCGGGCACACCAAGTTTGGTGTCTTCAACGTTAGCCTGAATAATAATGCCTCCTGAACCGGTATACCACTGTTTAAAAGCATTGACGCGACGTTCCATTTCAGGTGACCTGACGATCCTGCCGTTTTTGATTTCAGCCTGTGGGTCCATGCCGCATACGTTTTCACCTGCAACAACGATCACGCCGGATATTGCCGCGCCAACAGCCGCATCTTCCCAGTTAATCCGCGCGATATCAGTAGAACCAACCGCACCGGTAAAAACGGGGAAATCCATTTTTATGCTGCCATCAGCGCCGACTGCAGTCTTCGTATCGACGTTTGGAAATCGCGCGATGTCAGGATCAGCCTCTACGCCGACTGCACCAACAGCTGTTCCCTGAATATTAAAGTGGGAAAAGTCGACCGGGTAGTCTTTCTCAGAACCTGAGGTAATTGTGCCGAATGGAGCAGGATAAATGACTTCTCTCCCCTTTAGCGCTGAACGACCGATCTCACACGGTCCTTCGCACCCGTCAACGCACGTTACGCAAATACCTGACACAGGAGCCGGGGTAACTCTTGTAGTAGTGAGTGTTGCCGCGCTGTAGTTGGGTTTGCTGAAGCTCATTGTGCACCTCCTTGAATTAAATTTTCTTAGATAAAAAAGAGCATGTAATTAAGTATTCTTTTGCTTCTGTATGGAAAAATTAAGTATTTCTTATATCAGAAGACAAAAAAATTCCAGAGATGTAAGCGTGCTGTAATTCTTTCAAAATCTGCCTCATCACCTCCTTTATAGAGAGTTTACATGATGATGCCAGAAACATGATTACAGGATGAGTGAAGGCATGGACAGAAAAATATGATTGATTATGCTGTTGTCTTCGAAGCACGGTTACATTCTGGCGTCTTGATCAACCGATACCTCCCCTTTATTCTTTTATGAGACTATCGGTGTTTCTTAGTGTTCTGAACAAGAACGGCAATAGGCTACCGGTTACTTGTTTCCGTTAATCTAAACCATTCATTGATTATATGTCAAGGTTTGCTCATGATGGTGCTCTCCGGCGAAATATCCGTTTTTTTATCTACCGGAAAGAGGTACAATAAGGGGAGTTGACACGGGCATGATGATGTAGTAATATTAACATACGGTAACCGTTTGCCGTCTAAATGCGATAAACGCCTAGAGAAACGGGATTTAAAGATATAAGTCCTTGAAATTAGGCGTTTTCTTTCGGCGTGAAAATGAAGGAGGTGCTGACCCCAAAATGTGCAGACTGGCTGCAATAACATCTTCTGAATATATCTCACCCATGGAAAATGTCCTCGCTCTTGAGACCATGAAAGAAGGCCATGATGGTTCGGGCATGGGCATCATTCTGAAAGACCTTGGCGGTGAGTTTGAAGAACTGAAGAAGTATCCTATACTTTCGGCAATCTGTTCTGAGCGCGGTCATGAAACGGTCGACCGGTATATGGAGGCCCAGGGATTCCATATTAAACACGTCTGGGCACCATCAATCAAAGACGTGCCGGGGATACAGAGGAGAGACAACTATTTTGCAAAGGTCTATCAGTATCCGGAGTCTTATGTGGACCGGCCATTCCCCGAAAAGGAGGATCTGCTTCTCAAAACCAGGCTTGCCTTGCGTGCGATGGGCGAAGCAGATGAATCGATCATAGTTTTTTCTTTTTATCCGGATATCCTTGCCATCAAAGAGGTGGGAGACCCGCTCGAGCTCAGTGAGTTTTTCGGGCTCGAGAAATCTTCGCTCATGGCAAAGATCGTATTTTCTCAGGGACGCCAGAATACAAACTATGCAATTAATCTGTACGCCTGTCATCCGTTTTTTATACAGGGCTACGGGTCTATGACAAACGGTGAAAATACTGCATTTGTTCCTATCAGGGAGTTTCTCATGAGCAGGGGATTCCCCGGCTATATCGGATATAACAGTGACAGTGAAGTCTTAACCCACATACTGCATTATCTCCACAGACAGCTCGGGTATCCTTTGACCTATTTCAAGGATGTTATAACCCCGCTCAAGCCGACTGAAATAGAGCAGAGATCGGACCGGGAGGCACTTGATCTGATTAAGAAGTCCCTGAGAATGCTGTGCATTGACGGGCCTAATTGTAATATCGGATTCACACCGGATGGCACGTGCTTCATGGTACAGGACGCAAAAAAGCTTCGACCAGGAGTTGTCGGAGGTGTGAAAGGGAAATATGCACTCATGTCCGAAGAATGCGGACTGGACAGCGCTGTGCCGGAACGGGACAATTCTCTGGATATATTTCCGATGAAATATGATATGGCAATCATCCCACCCGGCGCAGGGGAGGTGAACGTATGGAATCAGCTGGATTATTAGACGGGAACCATCAGCTGTCGTTAAAAGAATTTCCGTACATCATCAGATGGCGTGATGACCGGTGTAAGCGCTGCGGAAACTGTACCGCTGTCTGTCCTGTCAAGGCGATAGAACCGACGGTGAAGATTCAAAGAAGTGTAAGCTCTGAAGGGCCGGTACCCGAACCTGCAGCGAAAAAAAGGATTCTTCATATTGTTGAACAGGTAAAAGACATTAACCGTTACTGTACCGGATGTGCTACCTGTACGCTTGTCTGCCCGAACGAAGCAATAGAGCCTGAATTTAATCCACAGCATAAATTTCTCCATTTCAAGAATAGAGGCGGGGACTCGTATAAGCGGGGTGGGAGAAGAAATGATCCTGCGCTCTCAACGCTTGAACGTTTGAAATTTACAAGAATATCAATGTTAACAGACCCGGCACTTGATGCAGGAAGACATGAATTTCGCATCAGGACACTCCTTGGAAGGAACCTTTCTGAGGAAACGCTTCCCCTTGAGACAAGGGATGGAAAACTGTTTGTCAGGAAAGACGAGCTGTTTGTTCCTCCGGTGCGTGAAATTTATCCGATTATGATCGGCAGTATGTCGATTGGCGCGCTTTCTCCGCCAATGTGGGAAGGTCTGGCAATGGGTGTTGCATATCTGAACGAAGTGGAAAATATGCCTGTTGTTATGTGCTCTGGTGAAGGCGGTATGCCGCCGCGGCTTCTGAAGTCACCGTACCTGAAATATTTCATATTGCAGATTGCTTCGGGCTATTTTGGGTGGGATGAAATCATCCACGCTCTGCCGTATATGGTGGAGGACCCGTGCGCCATAGAGATTAAATATGGACAGGGAGCAAAGCCTGGTGACGGTGGACTCCTTATGTCGTATAAAGTCCTGAAACTGATCGCCGGCATCCGGGGTGTTCCTCTGAATGTTGACCTGGCATCACCACCGACGCACCAGACAAAATATTCTATTGAAGAGGCGGTTGCCAAAATGATCCAGTCGATGTCAATGGCATGGGGATTCAGGGTTCCTGTGTTCCCGAAGATTTCTGGTTCAAAGACTGCCCGGGCGGTTTTGAATAATCTCGCCAGAAACCCGTATGCAGCTGCCTTGAGTATTGACGGTGAGGACGGGGGAACAGGCGCTGCATACAATGTTTCCCTGGATAAAATGGGTCATCCGCTCGCTGCCAATATACGCGATTGTTACCTTGATCTTGTCCGCCAAGGGAAGCAGAACGAACTTCCTCTTATCGCTGCTGGCGGAGTCGGTAAAAGGGGAAACCTTGCGGCGAATGCTGCGGCACTGATTATGCTCGGCGCCTCTGCGGTTTCTATCGGGAAATATGTCATGCAGTCGACTGCCGAATGTTTCGGTGATGAGTACAACAGATGTAACCTCTGTAATACCGGAAGATGCCCGAGAGGCATTACTACGCAGGATCCCAAGCTGTACAGAAGGCTCGATCCTGACAGGATTGCGGACAGGGTTGTTCAGGTATTCAGGAGTGCAGATACTGAAATGAGAAAGATATTTGCGCCGATGGGAAGGAGTACTGAACTTCCCATCGGAATGTCAGACGGTCTGAGCATAGATGATAAGGCAATGGCAGAACGGCTGAAAATAGATCATGCATGCTAAAAACAGGTTTAGGCTAAGGTTGAGGTAAAGAAAAAAGCAAGAACTAAAAACAGGTTTATCCGAGAGAGTAAAGCAAAATTTTAAAGGTAACATGAAACAAAAGAAGACACAGAAAAAGACGGCTGGGCGGCCTCAGAGAAGAACCGTCACGATCCGCGGAAATGTTAACGGCACAAGAATCAGCTCCCGAATCCTGGAGGAACAGATCCAGCAGGCGGTGAGTGACGGCGCGCAGAAATTACATATTGTTGCTGATGGACAGCACGGCATTGGCGGACGTATCTGGCCCCGTGACGAAGCGGTCACGATTACCGTTGAAGGTCCTGTGGGTCAGCGCCTTGGCAGTATGGGCATGCCCGGCACAGAGATTGTTGTCAGGGGAAGTGTTTCTGATGATGTAGGCTGGATTAACTGCGGTGCAAGGATAACGGTGCTCGGAGATGTCACGAACGGCGCTCATAATGCTGGTGCGCAGGGCATCCTTTATGTACAGGGAGGTGGCGGTGCACGTTGTGATACCATGATGAAGTATAATCCCCGTTTTGAGCCGCCGCAGTCGTGGTACTTCCGGGATGTCGGAGACTCTTTTGCGGAATTTAAGGCAGGTGGTATTGCGGTCATTTGCGGAGTTAATCCGAGAAATCCCGAAAACGTTATCGGATACCGGCCCTGTGTTGGAATGGTCGGCGGAACGATCTATTTTCGTGGGGCCAGCCAGGGGTATAGTGAACGTGACGTAAAACTTGCTGACCTGACGCCGCAGGACTGGCAGTGGCTCACGACACATATGAAAGACTTTCTTAAAGCTATAGACAGGGAAGATTATCGCGAAGAACTTAGCCGTTCTCCGGATGAATGGAAGAAGCTTGTTGCTCTGACTCCCGCGGAAAAAGGTTCCTGGAAAAAGGTCAAGATGGCCATGCCTGATTTCAGGAAAAGTCACTGGTATGAAAAAGTCGGTGAAGGCGGCATCTTTGCTGAATATATAACTCACGATCAGACTATTCTGCCGTATATAACGACCGGTGAAAACAGGCGAAACAGACCGGTATGGAATAATGAAAAATATCTGCCTCCCTGTGCCTATCACTGTCCAACACAGATACCATCCCATAAAAGGGCGTCTCTTATCAGACAGGGCAAGATGAAAGAGGCCCTGGATCTGGTATTGCAGTACAGTCCTCTTCCGGCAACCGTGTGCGGCCAGATATGCCCGAACCTTTGTATGCAGAGCTGCACCCGGGGCGCATTCGACAAGCCTCTGAACATAAAAGAATTCGGCAGCCTTGCACTGAAACAGCCGCCGCCGAAACAGGCGAAGAAGACGGGATATACCATAGCAGTTATCGGTGGGGGACCTGCCGGGCTCTCAGCAGCCTGGCAACTGGGGCTCAAAGGTCATAGTGTTGATCTCTATGAGGCTGAAAAGAAGCTTGGTGGTAAACTCGAGCTCTGTATACCGAGGGAACGGCTTTCCAACAAGGTCCTCCGCAAGGAGCTTTCCCGCTTTCAGGAGGTCGGTGTTACTGTTCATCTAGGCAAGAAGATTAATCTTGAGACATTCGAGAAGATCGCAAGAGATCATGATATCGTTGTTGTTGCGTGTGGTGCTCATCAGCCCAGAACCATCAAATTCCCCGGTTCACAGCATGCACTGTCTGCGATTGATTTTCTCAAGGGGATTAATTTTGGCGAGGACTTCAGTTTAGAGAAAAAAGAGGTTGTTGTCATAGGGGCAGGAAATGTCGGGATGGACGTAGCCTTACAAGCGTATAACTGTGGCGCAACGTCGGTTACTGCTGTTGACGTACAGAAACCGGCAGCATTCGGGAATGAGATGGAGATGGCTCAGGAAAAGGGGACTCGAATTCTCTGGCCGAGATTTACTGAGAAATATGATAAAAAAGCACAGAAGATTCATTTTACTGACGGAACCTCTCTGGATGCTGATATCGTGATCATCTCTATCGGTGAAATTCCCATACTCGATTTTCTCCCGCCGAGCATTCATACGGAGAAGGGATGGATTGTGGTGAACGAACTCGGCCAGACCTCTGACATAAAGGTTTACGCCATTGGTGATGCAACAAAGCCAGGGCTTGTGACCCATGCCATAGGGCAGGGTCGCATAGCTGCTGATGTTATACATGCGCAACTTATGCAATATGACTATATGCACGAAGTCAGGCAGGTGGTTCCGTATGAACGCATCAAGACCGAATACTATGATCTCTGCCGATTTGATGTATTCGAGCCCAAAAAAGAAGCGAACCTCTGCATGTCATGTGCTACCTGCCGTGATTGCCATATGTGCGAAGAGACCTGTTATTGGGAAGCGATCAGCAGGATCGAGCATGAAGACGGTTCGTATGAATACATCGTGGATGAGGAAAAATGTATTGGCTGCGGATTCTGTGCAGGCATCTGTCCGTGCGGCGTCTGGGAGATGGCGGAAAACGTCTGAGAAACAGTAAAGACCGGTAAAGGTAAAGAATAAAGCAGGTACAGACAGAGAAAAAAGCAACAACATTACTCAACCGCCCGTTTGCTTTGCTCACTCAAAAGCCAAGTTCGCCAGGATATTTGTCTTTTTGATATGCTGCGCAATCCCAGCAAATCAAAACTATCTGCCACTTCGTGGATGAGAGGTTAGAATTTATTCCCCGCAGGGGTAAGTGTTTATCATTTAAAGGGATTATGAATATAATTACTGCGATTGATAAAACATTTCTTTTCGTTGTGTCTTAACTCAGCGTACTTTGCGTCTTTGCGGTTCACTATTCTTTTCTTTGCCTTTTCCTATACCTGTCTTTGGCGCATACTTCTTACTGCTTACTTCCTACTTTTTCACCTTCCAGAGGGTATTAGCAAAATACCTCTTGCTGTCATGAAAATTTCTGATTACGTCAAAGCCAATTTTTGCAGCCATTCGTGACAGATCGTGCTCGGAAAATTTATGCGATGACTCTGTATGAAGCTGCTCCCCGTCCCTGAAAAGAAATGATGTGTCCAGTCCTTCTATATACACGGTCTGATCGCACGTACTGACCAGGAAGCTTTTTACCGCATTGCTCTGAGTATCCCAGGTGCTCAGGTACCTGAATTTTCCGATATCGAAATTACCTCCCAGCTCAGTGTTGATACGTTTCAGGATGTTCAGGTTGAACTGTTCGGTAACTCCCGAGGAATCGTTATAAGCACGAAGAATCAATCCTATATCCGCCTTTTTCAGATCAAACCCGATAAGAACGAGATCGCCGTGGTTCAGTGAGTCACGAAGGCGGATAAGAAATGCTTCTGCTTCTTGAGGAGAAAAATTACCTATATTGGATCCGAGAAAAAGCACGACGGTTCTCGCATGGTTCTGACTTGAAAGCAGCCTGAGACCATCGAAATAATCAGAGACAAGCCCGTTCATCTCCAATGTGGGAAATTTATCGTTTAATTCTGAAGCCAGTTGCTTTACCGCACTTTCAGAGATATCCACTGGACAATACTGGAAATCAATACCCATTTCCAGGAACTGTTCGAGTAGTATCTTTGTTTTCTTTCCATCTCCGGCACCGAGTTCGACCAGATTACACCGTTCACCGTCTATCAACGAACCAATGGAATCCTTGTGCATTTCCAGTAATTCTGTCTCACAGCGTGTAAGATAGTACTCGGGGAGCTCCATGATCCTGCAGAAGAGCTGACTGCCTGTTTCGTCATAAATATATTTGCACGGCAGGGCCTTGGCAGAACGTGAAAGACCTCGAAGGACGTCTTCAGAAAACTGTTGATTAAGATCTGCCAGGGCGATCTTACCATTCTTTATGACGGTATATTTCGTACTTATGTTATCATTCCGCATATAAACTCATTTTATTTTCTAACGGCATGGCATAAAGTGCACGGTATTTCTGGAATGAGTTATCGTATTTTCCAGATGTGCTATCGTCAAATCAACGTCCTCTTCGCTGTTAGCAAGACCGAGTGAAAATCGCAATGAACAGTGAGCATCTTCTTCTGACAAACCCATTGCGAGCAGGGCATGAGACGGTTTGGCTGAACCTGAACTGCATGCTGACCCTGAAGAAAAATAGACGCCGCGCCGCTCCATTGCAAGAACAACTGACTCACCTCTAAAACCTGGCAGAATTACATTGAGAGTGTTCGGGAGCCTCATGGACTGGTGCCCGTTCAGTCTGTAGTCCTTAACACTTTTTCGAATTCCTTTTTCCAGTCGGTCGCGGAGCGGTTCTATACGCTTCATTTCAGCGAGAAAGCCGGGCACGAGTTCTGCTGCTTTACCAAATCCCGCGATGCCCACAATATTTTCTGTTCCTGCGCGCAGGCCGAATTCATGCCCACCGCCGCTGATGAGGTTTTCCGGACGCACGTTTTTACGGATATATAAAGCTCCAATCCCTTTCGGGCCATACAATTTATGTGCTGAGACCGACAGGAGATCGACACCGAGTTCTTCAACATCAAGAGGGATTTTACCGAATGCCTGTACCGCATCCGTATGAAACAGTGACTTTTTCTCATGTGCTATTTCTGACAGTTCACGTATCGGCTGGATAGAACCGGTCTCATTGTTTGCAGTCATAATGCTGACGAGACAGGTTTTGTCAGTTATGACGGATCGCAATTCATCAGGATCAACAATGCCGTTTCTGTCTACCGAAAGGTAGGACACGGAAAAGCCGTATTTTTCAAGCCACCGGCACGCATTCAGCACGGCAGGATGTTCTATTGATGAGGTAATAATATGGTTTTTCCTGCCTTTATGAGCAAATGCAATGCCTTTGAGAGCGATATTATCTGACTCAGACCCGCTTCCGGTAAAAATGATACGGCGGGATGTACTGTTCAGAGCCTGTGCAATAGTACGACGCGCATCCTCAACAATCGTCCGCGACCGTTTTCCTGCTGCGTGTATGCTCGACGGATTCCCGTAACTGTCCAATGCACCGGTCATTGCCTCTTTTACTTCATCATGAAGTGGTGTTGTCGCATTATGGTCAAGATAGATCTCCTTCCTGATTTTTCCTGCCTTATCGGAAGCAATCTCATCAGCTCTGATCTCCCCGGAATCAGGGATTACGGCATCACTGCCACTTTCAACTTTTTCTATGTCACAGAGCAAGCTCTTATACACGGGAAATCCAGAGATAGGATCATACTGGTCTCTATCGGTCAAGTAGTTTATATTGCGTTTTCTCCATGGTTCAGGTCCTACGGGACTCCCGCAGGCATGATTGGCGTCAATCGCACCCTTCACGATATCCTCGGTTACCAGAGCGCGCATGGTTATGGAACCACGTAGTGTTTTGATGAGCACCAAATCACCATTTTTTATAGCCCTTTGCTCGGCATCTTCGTGATTTATGGTTACCGAGGGTTCGGGTCTTTGCCTGTTGAGTTTCTCAATGCCATGATGCTGGGTATGAAAACTGGTCCTGACGCGTGCACCTGAGTTAAACACAAGTGGATAGTCGTTCAGGAGGTCCGGTCTTGAAAGAGGACCTTCCCTCGGTTCAGTGTAGACCGGAAGCGGATCATATCCATACTCTTCCAGTACTGACGAGGCAATTTCGAATTTACCCGAAGGAGTGTTGAACCCCGGTTGCCCATCGGAGCGCAACAGTCCCTTTTCCCATTTCTTATACTGCATCATCTCGGTCTTGACAGCCACCATGCCGCCGGCATTTTTAACGTGCTCATAGGTGAAGCCTGAGCCCTTCAACACATATCGAAACAGTTCCTCTTCATTTTGAGGATAGAGATGGCCATAGCCGAGTCTTTTCGCCAGTTCTGCCATAATAAAAAAATCGCTTCGCGCTTCACCAAGAGGTTCAATCATTCTTTCCCTGATTCTGAAAAGGGAGCCATAAACCATGTACGATTCATTTTCATAATAGGTGGTGGCCGGTAACAGGATGTCAGCATAAGCAGCGTCCGCGGTTAACTGACGGTCGATGCACACAAGGAAGTCCAGCGCACCGAGGGTTTTTTTCCAGAGGTCGGGATTTGGCCAGGACGTTGTGATTGAAGCACCCTGTATGATAAGTGAACGGATGTGATAGGGATTACCGTTCAGAACCGAATCAGGAACGTCGCTCGGGTGGGCTTCGTCGCGATACTGTACGTATACCGGAAAACGGGCCCTCCCGATCCGGACTCCTTTGTCGCGATTTTCTATGAGTCCGTCCCGGTTAACGGGAAATGTATTCTTTTTCATTCTGAAGCACCGACCGCCGGGCACATCGAGCTGACCGGCCAGAGCCCAGAGGACGAGAGAAGCTCGAATGGACTGCACACCGCTGTTACCGTACTCCAGGCCGGTGTACATCAGCTGGGACGCGCCCTTGGCCTGTGCCAGCCTACGGGCCAGTGACAGCAGGCTCTTCTCGGGAATCCCGGTTATCTGCCCGACTACCTCAGGTCTGAAATGCTGGACATACCGCGCAAAATCATCAAAGCCGATCGTCCAGTTTTTTATAAAATCTTCATTGTAGAGCTCTTCTTTTATGATTATGTTGCAGAGGCCGAGAGCGAGCGCTCCGTCTGTGCCGGGCCGTATGGGTATCCATTCAGCACCATTAATTTTCGCTGTCATGGTTTTTCGGGGGTCAATAACGATAACAGCTGATCCATGAGAACGCGCTTCCATTATCCGTTTTAATTCGACAGGGGGGAGATCAGTTGCAGGATTTGTCCCCCAGACAACAATCAGCTCACTGTGTGCCATATCATTGAACATATTTATGAGCATTTCACCGCAGGTGACGTGCGGTGCTATCATCCCACACGATACATAGCAGAGGGACCCGACTCCCATGGTATTTGGCGAGCCAAAGGGGAACAGGATACTGCTTGCGGACGATACAGCAACACCTTTTGGCTGATAGACATCACAGAGCGATAATTCAAAAGTCCCGACCCCGGTGTAAATTGCAGTTGCTTCTGCGCCGTATTGTTTTTTTATGGACTGCAATTTTTCTGTAATTGTCGTATAGGCTTCATCCCATGATATCCGTTCAAAATTATAGGTCCCTTTTGTGCCTGTTCGTTTCATGGGATACAGGAGTCTGTCGGGCGAGTAAATGATATCCGGTGAATATTTCCCAATGGTGCAGAGGATACCCATTTCAGAGCCTTTGTCCGGACGCACGTTTACAATTCTGCCATGGTCATTGTATTCAGCTATGATCCAGCAACCGGCACTGCATATACCACAGATACCTTTTTTTTCTAGAGAGGGTCTTTTCTGGTTCATCGTCAATGATCAGGGATCATTTTTTGTATTACATGACAGCAACACTGCCGTAAAAAGCAAGATATCCCTTAATGTTTTCCGCAGCCTTTGAAGGTTCGGGATACGACCATGCAGCATTTTTATTTTTTTTGTCATTAACTGTTATCGAATAGTATATTGCTGTTCCTTTCCGGGGACATATGGACGTATGATCAGTCTTTTCAAGGTATTCCCACTTGACTGAATCAGGCGGAAAATAGTGATTTCCTTCGACAACAACGGTATAATCGCTTTCTGCTATTATCGCATCATTCCAGACAGCTTTCATGATTACCCCCTTATTGGTAACTCCTTATATATTACCTCAAGATTGTCTTGATGCAAAAGCTGTATACTGCGTAACAGCGTCTTAACATGAGTTCAGTCCGGTTTTATCTCGCGTATTACTGAGAAATATCAATATCTTAAAAATGTTTGCATTGCCCTCATCGTTGTGATATGTTCAATTTAAGGGGTTTTAGGGGAATTTTCCCATTTAGATTTCAAAAGAGGAGGTTTCAGCATGTTGAAGGATTTTAAAGAATTTGCCATGAAAGGCAATGTAGTTGATATGGCGGTTGGTATCATTATCGGTGCGGCCTTTGGGACGATTGTTAAGTCTCTCGTTGCAGATGTCATCATGCCGCCCATTGGACTGTTACTGGGTAATGTTGACTTTGCCAACCTGTTCTTTGTTATCAAGCAGGGAGCGACATCAGGCCCGTATGAGACCGTTATTGCAGCCAGGGAAGCTGGTGCTGTAACCATCAATTATGGTGTTTTTATCAATACCATTATCAGTTTTCTTATTGTAGCCTTTGCGGTATTCCTTTTGATCAAACAACTCAACAAGATGAAGAAAGAAGAAGAAGCACCGCCTCCTGAACCGACGACGAAAGACTGCACATTCTGTTTCACAGAAATTCCCATTAAGGCGTCGCGGTGTCCCCATTGCACATCAGCGTTAAAACCATAATGGATATAATCCGGTCACACAGACTATTTGTTCATTCGTAATATAAAAGGAGGCAACGTGAAAAAAACGGTTTTTCTGCTTTTGTGTTCGGTGGTGCTTGTTTCATCGGTGAGTTACGCTGGACTGTTCGACAGCATCTTTAAAAGCTCGGGCAGTTCATCCAGCACCGGTCTTGACGAGTCCACGACAATTTCAGGTCTCAAAGAAGCACTGGCAATCGGCACTGAGAATGCTGTTCAGAATGTTTCGCAGGTTGACGGGTACTTTGGAAACAGTCTCATAAAAATCCTGATGCCGGAAAAAATACAGAATGTTGCGGATGTGCTGGGCAAACTGGGCTTTCAGAAAGAGGTTGACGAGTTTGTGCTCAGTATGAACCGGGCGGCAGAGAAGGCAGCCCCAGAGGCAGCTTCCATCTTTGGGGATGCCATACGTGAGATGACTATCCAGGATGCTGTCGGGATCCTTAATGGGGGTGATACAGCTGCGACTGATTTTTTTGAGGAAAAGACGCATGACAGACTGTATGGAGCCTTCAAACCGATTATATCATCGAGCATGGATGAGGTCGGCGCAACAAAGTCATATAAAAACATGATGGGTAGATATGAAACGATCCCCTTTATGGACAAGCGGTCTCTTGACCTTGACCACTATGTGACGGATAAATCACTCGATGGTCTGTTCTATATGGTCGGACAGGAAGAAAAGAAGATTAGAACAGATCCTGCAGCCCGGGTGACAGATCTTTTACAGACAGTATTTGGAAAGTAAGGGAGGTCAGGTCTCCACAGGCTGTTGAAAAGACCTTTACTTCAGAAATAATTGTAATACCTGTGAAAACCTGCCTCCTGATCCCCTCGTCTTTTCGATCTGAATCATTAAGACCTGTTTCTTATTTTCTTTTTCATGTGTGAACATATCCCGTACAGCATCTCCAGTCCCCAGTCAAAGAGTCCTGACCTTTGGCCGAGCAAGGACAAAAGATGTTATTGTTTCATCTTGGTATCATACGGGACGTGAACAATAATTCTCCATAAAACCATAAGTGGCTATTAAATAACGATTTATCACATACTCCGTCGCACAGACACAAATGGCACAATAATTGCACATTTATTATATGAGTACTGTGACGCAGACAGGAGGTGGTCAGGATAGAATTGGACTGTTTCAGAAGCGGATAGCAGAAAGCAGAATGTTTTTTATACAGGTTATGACAGTATGGAAAGAGGTGACAATATGCCCGCTTATTATAAGGACATAAATCAATGCAATATTTGTAAAGATGAGTATACTTCATCTTTTATAGAAGTCATGCCGGGTAACAGAATATATCTTTGTCAAAACTGCGTTGAAGCAGCCAGGTTTAATTTTATTTGGATATGTCTTAATTGCGGCACTGCCTATCTCAGGCCCAAGACAACCGTTATGAAACGACGCAATGGATACGGGATCAAAGAAGCGATAATGCTCGGCGAGATGAAGATTATTCAGGGAATATATTTTTGTATAAAATGCAATCCAGAAGGAATCCTGGAGCAGAAACAGCAGAAGACCAACTGCTTGGGTCAAAACGGCCACTGATGATTTTTGCTGGCTTAAGGCAGAACGTATGTGTAATTCCCGGATTCTTCTTTTGTGATATACAGCTCATGTGAATGCTGTTCCTGACTTTCTCATGCCGATTCCGTGATAAGAACAGGGGAAAAAACTCACTCGAGGCGGTTCTTCCCTGTGTACTCGATAATCCACACGTGTCTACCGATATGTACATGAATAACTAATCAATTAAGTCCTGAAGAGCCACACAGCCACGTCACCTATGTCTGTGGTTCGGGGTTTACAAAGCAGGTGCTTTTTCTTATCATTTACTTAGGCAGGGGACCTTACAATGAAAATATTACGTTTGGCACTTGCACAGATGAATTCTACTGTTGGTGACCTGCGTGGAAACAGCAGGAAGATTTCTGAGTACATCAGGAAAGCGAAACGCTGCCAGGCCGATCTTGTTGCATTCCCGGAGCTTGTAGTGACCGGATATCCTCCTGAAGATTTAGTGCTGAAACGTCAGTTTATTGCTGATAATATTTCAGAGGTTGAGAGGCTGAGTTCTGCTATTCAGGACATTACAGCCATAATTGGATTTGTTGACGAGAGCCGGGGAAAGAATATACACAATGCTGCTGCTATTGTTTCCGACCGCAAAATTATTGACTCATATCATAAGATAATCCTTCCGAATTATGGGGTTTTCGACGAACACCGGTATTTTATAGCTGGTAAAAGGCTCCCGCTTTATGATTTTGATGGTATAAAAGTAGGTGTAACAGTTTGTGAGGATATCTGGCACAGGAATGGACCGCTTCATACACTCTCGCGTTCTAATGCAGATATAATTATTAATATCAATGCTTCTCCTTATGAAAGGGGGAAACCTCAGAAACGGGAGGAAATGCTCAGGCAGTGGGCAGCAGAAAAGCACTTTGTTATTGCATATCTGAATGCGGTCGGCGGTCAGGATGAACTGGTCTTTGACGGTTTTAGTATGGTATATGACCATACCGGGAATATGATAGCACGGGGAAAACAGTTTGAGGAAGATTTGCTTGTTGTTGATATTGATATCGGAGCAGCGAGAAAAGACCGGAAAGTAAAAAAGGATATTTCTGCGTCAGTCGACAAAAAAAGTACGAAGCCTGTTCAAACCATTTCTCTACCAATGCGATTGCAAAAGAGCGGGCGTCGTACTGTACGCCCGCGTGTCAGTCCGTTTCTGAGCAGTACAGAAGAAATTTACAGAGCACTCATGTTGGGGACGGCAGACTATGTCCGCAAGAATGACTTCCCCGGCGTTGTCATCGGACTGAGCGGAGGAATCGACTCGTCGCTTGTAGCAGTGCTGTCAGTCGATGCAATCGGAAAAGAACGGGTGAATGGTCTTTTTATGCCTTCGCAGTACACTTCTAAAGAAAGCAGGGAGGATGCTTTTGCTCTCGCTCAGAATCTCGGGATATCTGTAAAAGAGCTGCCTATTGACGGGATTTTTGATGGATACTTCAAGGTGCTGAAAAAGGAATTCAGGGAGTATCCACCTGATGCAACCGAGGAAAATCTGCAGGCCAGGATACGGGGAAATCTGCTCATGGCGTTTTCTAATAAATTTGGATGGCTGGTACTTGCAACTGGTAATAAATCGGAAATGAGTGTCGGTTATGCTACACTGTACGGTGACATGGCCGGGGGGTTTGCAGTGATAAAGGATGTATCAAAGACACTTGTATACGACCTCTGTGCGTGGAGGAACTCGCAAGGGGAATATCGTGTGATCCCGAACAGGGTGCTCAGGAAAGAACCAACAGCAGAGCTTAAACATGACCAACGGGACACTGATACGCTTCCTCCGTATCCTGAACTGGATCCCATTTTAAAAGCGTATATTGAGGATGAGATGAGCTTTGAAGATATTCGAAAAATTGGTTTTCAGGATGAGTGCACACAGAAAGTAATTCGTATGATTGACCAGAGCGAGTATAAAAGACGACAGGCACCTCCGGGTATAAAAATAAGTGGCAGGGCATTTGGTAGGGACCGACGTTTTCCCATTACAAACAAATATAGGAGTTTCTGATGGAAGATTTCAGGATTTGTTTGAGTTGCGAGTA
Source organism: Nitrospiraceae bacterium (assembly GCA_020347665.1). Taxonomy (GTDB): domain Bacteria; phylum Nitrospirota; class Thermodesulfovibrionia; order Thermodesulfovibrionales; family UBA6898. Next base: position 1,520,240 of record CP070737.1, on the reverse strand, counting down.
TGAAAGAGGATTTCATGTTTCTTTTCATAAGAGGGACGATACGGAAGTCTCCATACGGCTCATCTGTCCAAACTGCGGGCAATCATATGATATCGGCTGGCAGGAATCGCCTGTGAAATTATTTAAGCCAAAGAAAGGAACGCAATACTGATGAACAAACTGAAGATCATTGTACTGGTATCATCGATTCTTGCTTTTTCCCTGGCATTCGCGGCAGAACATGAGGACTTTCAATTCGAAAAGAAACCAGAACTGCGGCATATACATCCGGGTAAACCGGTAAAAATCAAGCTGAAAAGAAGCACGGCGGGAAAATACTCCTGGGACCTTACCGGTGACAATCTGAATGAGATCATCCACATTGACAGTAAACTCAGAAAGTTGCTCAATGTCCAGTGAAAGGCATTCTTTATATCGTTGCTACGCCCCTCGGAAACCTTGAAGACATTACATTACGTGCCTTAAAGGTTTTGAAAGAAGTGGATGTTATTGCTGCCGAAGATACCCGGCATTCCCTGAAACTGCTGAATCATTATGAAATATCAAAACCCTTGATAAGCTATTGGGGAGGAAAGGAAAAAACAAAGGCGGAAGAGGTGCTCAGCAGGCTCAAATCCGGGCAGTCGGTCGCGCTTATATCTGATGCAGGAACGCCGGGCATATCAGATCCGGGAATGGTATTGGTTATGAAGGCAATAGAGAACGGGGTTTCCATAGTGCCTGTGCCAGGGCCCACGGCTTGTATAACAGCACTTTCTATCTCAGGTTTTTCAACTGATGAATTTCTTTTTATGGGTTTTCTTCCGCCAAAACAGTCTCAGAGAATGAAAGTGTTAAAGGAACTGAGTCTTGAGAAGCGAACACTGGTATTGTACGAGGCACCTCACCGTATACTGCAGTCTATTGCTGATATGGTGGAAATCTTTGGAAAAAGGCGAGCTGTGCTCGTCAAGGAGATGACAAAATTATTTGAGGAAATTATCAGGGGAGATCTCTTAGAGATACAAGAGTATCTTGAACAGTCCAAAATTACCGGGGAATATGTCGTGGTACTGGAAGGCAGGACGGGAAATGGACGACTCAACATTGAAGATGCCCTGGAAGAAATCCGTTCACTCATGAAGAAAGGGCTTAGTAGAAAGGAAGCGGTTAAGCGAATTGGCGAGGAATATAGGATAAGTAAAAAAGAGTTGTATGACAAAAGCCTGTCAGAATCATGATCGGTCAGGATGTATCAATGGAATCAGCGGCAAAATTTTGGTAGCATACAATAAGATACTGATTGCTATAGGATATTTGGGATTTTAGAATTCGCCTGCAGGCAGGCAGGTTTCGGATTTAATTTTAGAGGGGGATATATGGCAAAAGTCTACTTTGCATCGGCCCGGGCCAGGAAATGGAAATATGGTGATAGTATGCCGGGTAAGCTTGAACAGCTATTGAAGGAAATAGGTCTGATGAATTATTTCAGCCCTGATGAATGGGTTGCGATAAAAACCCATTTTGGCTCTGAGGGAGCCCATCGCATTATCAGACCGGTTTTTCTCAGAAAGGTTACCGATGCGCTCAGAAGAATCGGTGCCAAACCCTTTGTTACGGACACTGTTCGCATAATGGGCCTGGACTATCTGGAGGTTGCGAATCAGCATGGTATTAATCATCTCTCCGTCAATGCCCCGGTGATACTAGCGGATGGGCTCTATGGAACTGACAATATTATGATTAAGGCAGGAGAGATTATCGGGGAGATTGCCGTTGCCTCTGTCATTCATGATGTTCCGGCAATGGTTGTCTGTTCTCACGTGAAAGGACATATCAATTCCGGATATGCTGGAGCCATCAAGAACCTTGCTATGGGATGCGTGAGCGGTTATCATCGCACGTGCGGATGGAGATGTGGAAGAGGTACCATGCATACCTTTGGTGAAGGCGAGCTGATATGGGACCCGGAAAAATGTGAGCTCTGTTATCAATGCAGTGATATCTGCCCGCTTGACGCCCTTGTGTTTCAGAATGAGGAACTTGCCTGGGACGGCGATACCTGCTGGCGGTGTGGACGGTGTGAGCGTGTTTGTCAATCCGAATCGATATCCCTCCCCGGCGATGAAGAGCGATTCATGCATTCTCTTGCAGAGGCGGCACGGGCTGTGATGGGTACTTTTGGGGATAAAAAAATAATTTTTATAAATGTACTTACTGAAATTCAGCCTGAATGTGACTGCATGCCAACCGCAGATGTTCCAATAATCCAGGATTTAGGTATCCTCATATCTGAAGATATTGTAGCTATCGAAAAGGCCAGTATTGATATGCTGCGAAGCTCATCACCACTACCCGGCTCGTATGCGCAGGATAAAAAGGTGCGTGAGGGTGAGGATATTTTAATGACATTACATAAAAAGCCTTATATGATGCAGGTTGAAGAGGCGGAACGTCTTGGTCTTGGCAGCAGTGCCTATGAATTGGTAGAATCTTAAAAAAAATGCTGCTGCCCGTGGGATGTGGACAGCAGCTTAGGGGAGGTAACGAGGCGCTTAACAATTATATATAATCAAACTTTTATTCAATTGTCAAGGAAAATAATTAAATAATTTATAAATTCTAACTTTAGAAACTATAATAATATATGATTATTCTGCACATATTGTTCTCAGCAGCATATTTATTGTATTATTTCGGCCATTTTTCCTTATATTTCATGAAATAGCCGAAAAAAACCGCAAGGTGGAAAGAGAGTATCGTATGTCGTCATGTTTAACATAAGCGAAGTTTCCATATTCAACAGTCTCAATGAGAAAGAAGCAGAGGAAATATATCCTTACCTGCTCAAGGAGACATTCAAAAAAAAGGAAAGCATTTTTTCAGAAGGTGATCCATCTGATTGGTTATATATTGTTGCTAAAGGAAAGGTGAAAATTACTAAGCTTTCCCAGGAAGGAAAAGAGATAATTTTAGAGGTTATTTCGCCAATGGATATTTTTGGTGGAATTGCAGTTCTGCGGGGATTTCCCTATCCGGCCAATGCAGTGGCAATGGAGGATACCGGCGTCTACAAGATTTCAAGGAACAGTCTTTTGAAAATCATGGACAGATATCCGAACCTGATGTATTGCATTGCAATGAACATAGGAGACCGGATTAAAGGTTCTCACGAAATGCTCAAAAGTATTGCTCTGGAAAAAGTAGAATCAAGAATAGCAACGCTTCTTTTGAAACTGTCAGAAAAGGCAGGGGTAAAAGTACCCGGAGGCATTATGATAGATATGAAATTGACCAAACAGGATATTGCCGAGATGGTTGGTACAACGGTAGAAACATCTATCAGGACAATGAGTAAATTCTCGAAGAAAGGATTCATTACCGTACAATCCGGTAAGCTGGTAATAAAGGATATTGATTCCCTGAAGGCCTTGATATAGTTATGTTGCCTGCTCGATTAACAGCGTCGCAAGCATATTATAAATAAACAGGAAAATCGAGAATACTTCCAGAGCACCAAAGCTTACGGAGATGATTTTATAGGATAGAGCAGGATGATAAATATATATCGTATAAAAAACTAGCATTCCTATGAGTCCGATGTTTGCTGTCCAGAACTGAATTTCCCCAATTTTTGGATATCTGAGCGGCTTTCCTGAAAAACGCGGTAATATATGGTAGCCCACTCCGTAGATCATCATAGAGACCCAACCAAGCATATTCAGATGGGAGTGAACAAACTTCAAAGCCATGAGCGATGGGTACCATAACATCGCTACTCCCAAGAGTGATGCCAAAGCGAGATACATAATACTGAAAACAATAAAGTTTCTTGCAAATCTATCCATAGTGTTTCCCCCGGTTTTTCATATTGCCTAAGAATAACGCAGTTTTTACCTGTTTTTCTATGATGCAGGTCATAAGGCCAGGTGATAGAATAAAACGAACGTTAGAAGATTTTTTGAGTGTATGGAGTTAAGCGTTAAGCAAGCAGCAGTCTTTTCCCGTTACGCCTTGCCCCACTTGTCCGCCGGAGCTAGAGAGCGTAGGCTGGATGCGCACTGCGCTCTGCGTTTTGTGCTTTTCTATGATGTAGGTCATACCAACGTTAATCCTTTTCTCGTAGACTATGAGTGACATATAAGACAAAAAAGGAGATAGAAATGACAGATACGAAAAAGATGATAACGAGGGACTCTGTAATCGGAGATGTAATACGGGATAAACCGGGCGCCAAGGACATAATCCAGAAATACTTTGGGGGGGGATGTTTTACCTGTCCCGGAATTAATATGGAATCAATTGCTTTTGGCGCGATGATGCACAATCTGGATCCCGATCAGCTTGTTAAAGAAATAAACGAACTGGAGGATTAACATGTCAGTACACTGTTATGTATGTGGCACTGCGGAACACGGTAAGGTTTATCTTCATTGTGTACATGAAGGTAATGAGAAATATGTCTGTGTAAGATGTCTGCCAGTCCTCATCCATGGAGGGAGTCATTGATGATGCGATGATTTTCCGGCACAGCGTGTTGAAAAATCATACACATTTTTATGTAAGGGGTGCTTATAATATCATAAGCACATGAGACGGATAGGGGTTCACACCTCAATTGCGGGAGGACTTGCATGCAGTTTGGAAAGAGCCAGGGAACTCGGTGCAACAACACTGCAGATATTTTCTCATAATCCAAGAGGCTGGGCTGTAAAAAAGCGGGATCCGAAAGATATTAAAGCATTTAAAAAACTCAGGCGTCTTTATAACATTTCTCCGGTCGTGATTCATACATCTTACCTTATTAATCTGGCTACAAAAGAGACTAGTCTTGTCAACAGATCAGTGGAAATGATGGTTCAGGAGATGCACATAGCTGATGAAATCGGTGCAGACTATGTTGTCTTGCATACCGGCAGTGCCACCGGAGATCATCCGGCAGCTGCACGAAAAAGGGCTGTCGACAGGCTCAATGAAGTAGCTGGACGCGGCACGTGGATGGCGGGGCTTTTATTGGAGAATACGGCAGGAGAACGTGGTGATATTACTTCGAGGATTGAAAATTTGGCTGAAATAACAGAACAGGTCCCCGGGCGTCTTATAAAAGGTGTTTGTATCGATACCTGTCATGCCTTTGCTGCTGGCTATGATCTGAGATCAGAGATCAGTGTTGATGCTCTGTCAGGAGAAATAGAATCCTCATTAGGAAAGAATAGGGTCAGGCTGATACATCTGAATGACGCTAAAGGCCGGTTTGGCTCAGGGGTAGACAGACATGAACATATCGGGAGAGGGAAAATAGGGAAAAAAGGATTCCGGATTTTCCTGAATCATCCATTTTTTTTACAGGTACCAGTTATTCTTGAGACCCCCAAAAAGACAGAAAGAGATGACCGGCAAAATCTAAAGAAGGTTCGCTCGCTCATTTCCGGCTAGCCGTCTTACATCGTTTGGTTGTACTGCCTGTGGTGTTGTAAAACGCCCTGTTTGGGCTATTTCATGTACTTCTTCCAATTACTGCTTTTTTCACCACAAGGACAATTCATTTATCCGTCTGTTTCAAAGCTGGAACAACTGTATTCCAAAGTTAGACGGATCAATCAAATAATGTATCAATTGTACAGATTTGGTGATGTGCTGTATATCTATA
>CP070737.1:1467222-1514511 GCA_020347665.1 Nitrospiraceae bacterium | reverse complement strand
GTGCGATTACCAAATATAACTATCTCCTATTTCCTTTCGCCATGTTTCTTTCATTGGTTTCTTTAAGGGCCGAACGTACAAAGCTCTTAAACCGCCGTATGCTGATAAGTTTCTCATTCGCACTTTTGATAGCGCTCCCCTGTCTTATCTGGTCTGTTCTAAACCAAAATATCGGGACCTCTTCAATGGAAAACCTACATACCGCTGATTTTGAAATCGTGCTGAAAGGCCTCGGAAGCTTGGTTCTTGCAGGTATCTTATTTCCCATGCCCTTCCTACTGGTATGTTTAGCATTGTTCCCTCGAGCCTTCACTCTGAAAAATCGTGCCCGTGTTCACACAGAAACATGGTTCCCACTATTCCGTTACTTCATCATACTTTTTGCTTTACTCATAGCACTTGTTCTCTTTTTTCACATCAGCAATTTCCGAATGCGCTGGATGCAACCCTTACTATTCGTTGTGCCGGTTTATTTCTTTCTTTATGTTAAACAGGAGTCCCTGTCTTTCAAATCCCGCAAATGGTTCATTAGGATCTGTACTGCGACTGCCAGCCTGATTTTGTTTGCCATGGTGTTCCGGGTTGTGGGAGCCTCATTTATTGATCCCTATACAGATTTTAACTATCCATACCGCACCATTGCAGACAAAGCGCGCGCCCTGGGCTTCGACTACGGTGTGATCATTGCCGCCAGGCGCATTAACGCAGGAAATCTGCGTCTACAGTTTCCTCAAAGCCTCGTCCTTGATCCTGGAATCGATATGGTCTTCGATGACTCTGAAGTTGCGAAGTGTCCATTACTTGTATTTTGGGACACCAAAAAATCCAAACCACCACCGGAGACACTCCGGAATTATACCCGTAAAGTGCTCGGGGTTGATTTCCAGACGATCCCAATTTCCTACATTGATGTTCCTTTTTATCACAGCGACGAATCCTTTGCTCGAGTAGGACTCATCGTACTTCCTTCAAGATCTTGCGGTTTGTTAAACGTGCTTGAGACTTCCTAGAGAACCCCCATCTCACAATGTAGAACGTTGCGAGATGGGTCAGACCGAGCCCGATTCCTGCCACATAGGGTGAAAAAGCATTTTCTCCGTTCCTGATTACCTTCTCAAGTCAAAAGGCAGTAAAGACTATAACTTTACGTCGTAATCTGCAGTGCTGCGGCGATTCTTGTCCCCATTTTTATAGGAAGAGTCATTACTGACCTGAAACATATCACGTTGATTGATTTTGAAGATCGCAAATATTGAGACCGTCACCAGCACTCTTAGAAGTTATTGATTTTAAAGGCGGTGGTATGGGTTCGATTCCCACACGCTTCCGCCATTGCATTTCGCCAAGTCTATGCGTTATTCCCATACCTCATTTCGATAAGACCGTTTCTCTTGTGCTAAAATAAGTTCCTCATGAAAAACAAAAAGGGGATTGTTTATCTTGTCGGGGCTGGTCCGGGGGATATCGGGTTGCTTACGGTCAAGGGATTGCACTGCCTGAGAAAAGCAGACGTTGTTATTTATGATTTCCACCTCAACGCTCAGGTCCTGAATTATATTAACCACAATGCCGAGTTCATCTATGCTGGAAAACGCGGGGGTAAACATACCCTGTCACAGGAAGAAATAAACGCGACTATTGTAGAGAAAGCAAAAGAGGGGAAAACGGTCTGTCGGCTTAAGGGTGGTGATCCTTTTGTCTTTGGTAGGGGCGGTGAAGAAGCACAGGTACTTGCAAAAGAGGGTATAGGGTTCGAAGTCGTACCGGGAGTCAGCTCATCTGTTGCAGCTCCGGCATATGCGGGAATACCGCTGACACACCGTTCATATTCATCGTCTTTTGCCGTAATCCCGGGGTATGAAGATACTACAAAAGAGGAATCTTCTATTGACTGGGCAAAGCTCGCTACCGGTGTCGGAACACTTGTGTTTCTGATGGCTGTTAAGAACATTGATGTGCTCACAAAAAAGATTATTGAGAACGGGAGAAGCGGGGATACACCTGTTGCTGTCATACGGTGGGGTACACGGCCTGATCAAAGAACGGTTATAGGTACACTCAAGAACATAGCATCGATTGTCAGAGAAAAGGATATCAAGCCGCCTGCTGTTATGGTTGTTGGAGATGTGGTGAATCTGCGGAAGGAGTTGAACTGGTATGAAAAAAAACCGCTCTTTGGCCATCGGATACTGGTAACAAGGGAACATTCCGGGGAATTTAAAGAGCTTGAAGAACTCGGAGCAGAAATAATCAGATTTACCACTGTTGAAATTGCTCCTCCAGATACCTATGAGGAGCTCGACAAAGCCATGGACCACATGCATTCCTACAACTGGCTCATATTTACCAGTTCCAATGGCGTGAGATATTTTTTCAACAGGATGTTTGAAAGAGACATCGACATACGGGAACTGAAGGGAATAAAAATCTGCGCAATAGGGAAGAAAACTGCAGGTGAGGTGAGGAAGATGGGCCTGAAGGTTGATATGGTACCCAAAAAGTTTATGGCCGAAGGACTGGTTGAGGCGTTTATTAAAGAACGTGCGCAGTGCACAGTGCACAATTCTGAGACATATGCTCACTCAGAAGATTCAAAGATTAAACCATTATCCGGCATCAAACTGCTGTTGCCCCGTGCAGAGGTAGCACGGGAACTTTTTCCCGACAAGGTACGAGAACTTGGTGGAGAGATTGACGTTCCTGTTGCCTACAGGGCTATTATGCCTGATAAGCACGGCAAGAGACTGAGACGGTTCCTCAAGGAGGGACGGATTACTATTGCTACCTTTACGAGTGCTGCCACATTCAATAATTTTATTGCTGTTATGGGGAAAGATGCCAGTGAGCTTCTTAATAACGTTACGATAGCGGTCATAGGCCCGGTAACCGCGAAGGCTCTTGAACAGGCAGGGCTGAAAGCGGCTATCATGCCGAAAGAAGCAACTGTCGAAGCAATGGTAAAGGCAATACGCGCATGGGCTTTGAAAGGATAATGTCCGTACGTTATGGAGTAATCGATTGCCGATAGCTGACAATAATACCTATAAAACAAACCCAGAGAGACGCCGCTCTTTACTATCAAAGATTTTCTTAAGCCCAAAATTCATGTTCTATCCCCAGATTATCTGGATATTCTGGATAAACGGCAGGAGAGCACTCAAAGGTGTATATGATGATACTGCATGGGCTGAAAGCAGTTTTGACGTCCTGAAGACACTCGAAAACATCGGTCTGAGGATTGAAATCACCGGCATGGAGCATATCCACGAGGCTGACGGGCCTGTTGTATTTGTCGGGAATCATATGAGCACGCTCGAAACATTGGTTCTCCCCTGTATTGTTCAACCGGTAAAGACGACTACCTTTGTGGTGAAGAAAAGTCTTGTTGACATGCCTGTCTTCGGTCCTGTTATGCGTTCGAGGGAGCCGATACTCGTTGGAAGAACGAACCCTCGTGAAGACCTGAAAACAGTGATTGAACAGGGAACTGAAAAAATAAGGAACGGCAAATCCATTATTATTTTTCCTCAAAGCACCCGCTCTATTATTTTCAATCCAACAGATTTTAACTCACTGGGCATAAAATTGGCTGTGCGATCCGGTGTTCCTGTCATACCCATAGCAATAAAAACAGATGCCTGGGGAGTTGGAAAGTTGTTTAAGGATTTTGGTCCGATTGACCTGAATAAAAAGGCTTATCTCTCATTCGGCGCACCCATACATATTCGGGGGCGTGGTGCAGAAGAACACAAAGCAGTTATACGATTTATAAGGGATAATCTAGAGAAGTGGAAAGAAGGAGATGTCGCATGATCATACAGAACGAAGATGTGAAAGAAATAATCATTGAGATACCGGACCACCATAAGCATATAAGAACACGGATATACCTTCAGGATGGAACAGAGATAACGTTTCAGGAGGCAACTATTGCGAATATGGTGCGCGCTTATGTCACGGTAAAAACACACCCGCAAAAGCATGAAATCAGGCTGCGGGGAAAAACATTGTCCGAAAAGAAAAAGGGCTTCGCCAACTGGCAGCTCATTGAACAGTAAAATAGATGACACGTCGCCGGGCCTGTCTTTATTGCCTCTGCGTAGTGCCACCTCCTTACTGCTTTTTTTACCCCTTACGCCTTACTCTAACCGCGTCAGCGGTCCTGCTCTTTATTTGCCTGCTGATGAATAACGTGTTAGAGTATTACCACGATGTCTGCAAAGATTCTTGTAATAGATGATGAGCCCCTGATGCTGAATGCAGTTCGAAGAGCCCTCTTAAAAGAGGGATATATCATTTCAGTAGCCCGGAATAAAGAGGATCTGCGCGCAGCCCTAAAAGAAGGACCATTCCATCTTCTCATTACCGATCTCTATCTGACAGATATGACGATTGAGCATGTTATCAAAAAAGTAACGCAGTCGTCACCGTCCGTAAAAGTCCTGAAAATGAGCGGGTCGTTCAGGAAAGATCAAACAGATCATTTTATTGAAAAACCTTTCAGGATAGCAGAGTTGAGAAAAAAGGTTGCTGAAATGCTTGCGTAGCTATGCTGAATCATCTTCCACCGGTTTTTTAGTCATCCGGAATTCAAAGTGCTTCGAAAACAATAGTGAACTCAGGGAAACCGCTGAATAACTCCTTTACATATTGATTTGAAGTCGTTACAATTGAATCCGCGGAGAATGAGCATGAATGTTTCGGTTGTTATACCTCTCTATAACGAAGAAGAAAATGTCCTGGAACTTCACAAAAGTCTGAAGAGCGTTCTTGATGCTCTCGCGTTGGAATATGAAATACTGTTTGTTGATGACGGAAGTACTGATGATACCCTGCTTAAATTGCAGGACATACAGTCTGATGATAATCATGTTGTCATAATAGTGCTGAGAAGGAATTTCGGACAGACTGCCGCATTTGCCGCTGGATTTGAGCATGCACACGGTGACATTATTATAACGATGGATGGTGACCTCCAGAACGATCCGCGAGACATACCCAAACTGCTTGAACGCACGAAACATCATGATCTTGTGAGTGGATGGAGAAAGCAAAGAAAGGATCCATTTTTTTCTCGACGCTTGCCTTCATTCATAGCCAACTGGCTCATCAGTAAAGTGACCGGCATCAAGCTACATGATTACGGTTGCTCCCTGAAAGCCTACCGGCGTGAGGTGATAAAAAACCTCAATCTCTATGGTGAAATGCATAGGTTTATTCCGGCGGTGGCGAGCTGGTACGGTATAACAATTGATGAAGTTGAAACAGCTCATCATCCCCGACGGAAAGGCGCTTCAAAATACAGCTTAACACGTACCTTGCGGGTCATACTTGATCTGATAACGGTTAAATTTCTTCAAAGCTTTTCAACCAAGCCATTGCAGTTTTTCGGACCGTTCGGAATTGGCAGCGGTTTTCTCGGTTTTCTCATTTCGCTGTATCTTACCATTGAGAAGCTGTTTTACGGCAAGGATATCGGGGGCAGGCCGCTCCTCCTGCTCGGCATATTGCTGATTATTGTCGGCGTGCAGTTTATCGGCATGGGATTACTTGGTGAAATGGTGGTCAGAGTGTATCATGAAACTCAGAAAAAACCTATTTACGTTATAAAGAAAATAATTGACTCTAAATAAGAATAAAACATTCGTATTTTTTTTAAAGTTATCTGTTACGGTCATATGCCTTTACCTCGTCTTCTCAAAGGCAGGGGCAGAACAGATTCTCTCCGTCATCAGAAGCATAAATCCTGTGTATTTTTTATCAGCGTCGCTTATATATATTCTGGCCCAGCTTGTATCTGCTTTTCGTTGGAAACTCCTTCTGACAGAAGCCTTCAGTATCAGAAGGCTTTTTTCGCTGTATATGATTGGTGCGTTTTTCAGCAGTTTTCTCCCTGGTATTATTGGCGGGGACGCGGTCAAGGCGTACTATCTGAATAAAGATGCAAAGAAGTTAAGCCTGACACTTGCTTCAATTTTTATGGATCGCTATATCGGTTATACTGCCCTGATGATTATCGGGATAACGTCTTTTCCCTTTGCACTTCGATATTTCGGCACATCTGAATCTGTATGGATCATACCGGTAATCTTCATCGCATTTGTTATTGGAAGTTTCTTGTTTTTTGGATTGAGGGTTGGCAGGCGGTTCAAGGGTGTAACTGATTTTTATGATTACTTTAAAAGAATGAAAACAAAAAAGGACGCCGTTATGAAGGCCTTTCTGCTGTCTCTTATAATTCAGCTCCTGAATTTTGCTATGATTATTGTGCTTGCCTTTGGCCTGGGGAAAAATATTCCGATTCTGGTGCTGTGCGTTGTTCTGCCGATTGTTGTCACCGTTACGTCGATACCGATTTCCGTGTCAGGTCTTGGTGTCCGGGAAGGCGCTTTTATGATATTATTAGGTCTTATTGGGGTCAGTCCTGAGGTATCGACATCGCTGTCGCTCACCTGGTTTTTTTCTATTTTTGTTGGCAGTATTCCTGGACTGGTTGCTTACATGCGATATAGAAGCAGGACTGAACAGAATGAGCGTAGTGATGTACCACGATAAGACACTCTGCTGTTCAGAAGATACTGGAAACCGATGGACATACTATGAACGAGAACAAGAATCTGGAAAAGGCTGACAAGAACTATATCTGGCATCCCTTTACCCAGATGCAGGACTGGGCACATGAACAACCCGTCATTATTTCTGAAGGTGAAGGCAGTTACCTCAAGGATATTCGTGGGAAAGAATATATAGACGGTGTATCCTCGATATGGGTGAATATCTTCGGACACAGGAAAAAAGAGATTAATGATGCGATTAGTGAGCAATTGGGTCATATCGCACACTCCACGCTTCTTGGTCTGACCAACATCCCTGCAATACAGCTGGCAGAAAGGCTTGTCGGTATTTTGAGAAGTTCGTTTAGCATGCACTCGTCTTTACTGAATAAGGTCTTCTATTCTGATAATGGATCGACCTCGGTTGAGGTTGCGCTGAAAATGGCATTTCAGTACTGGAAACATAAATCTGTTGAAGGGAAACACACTTTTTTATCACTTGAAAATGCCTATCACGGTGATACGCTCGGTGCGGTCAGTGTCGGTGGAATAGATATGTTCCATAAGACATTCGAACCGATTCTCTTTAAAACATACAGAGCACCATCACCCTATTGCTATAGATGCTCTTCAGACATGGATTATCCTGAATGCGGGCATGCATGTATCCAGAAAATGGAAGAAATTCTGCAGCAGCATCACACCGAAATAGCCGGGGTCATAATAGAGCCGTTAATTCAGGCAGCAGGAGGGATGATCGTAGCTCCGCAGGGATATCTTGCACGGGTCCGTGAATTGTGTAATGCCTATAATGTGCTTCTCATAGCTGACGAAGTTGCAACAGGATTTGGCCGTACCGGAAGAATGTTTGCGTGTGAGCATGAAAATGTGCTTCCGGACATAATCTGCCTGTCCAAGGGGATTACCGGTGGGTATATGCCACTCGCAGCAACGGTTGCCAGAGAAGAGATTTATAACGCATTTCTGGGATCATTTCGGGAGCTGAAGACCTTCTTTCACGGCCATTCCTATACCGGCAACCCGCTTGCGTGTGCAGCTGCATGCGCCTGTCTCGATTTGTTTGAAAAGGAAAAGATTTTACATAACATTCAACAGAAGATCGCCATTTTTGAAACTCGCCTCAGAGAGATGGGAGAACTCAGCCATGTCGGTAATGTAAGAAACTGCGGATTAATGGCTGGAGTGGAGCTGGTGAAAGATAGGGGAACGAAAACGCCGTATGAGTGGGAACAGAAAATGGGATGGAACGTTACGCATCATGCACGTGACAACGGTGTTTTTATCAGACCGCTGGGAAATGTGATAGTAATTATGCCACCTCTGAGTATCAGTACGGAGACACTCGATACCATGCTAAAGACGATATATAATGCGATCTGTGCTGTTACCTGAAGCAAAAGAAATGCTGTAGATGGGACCGAAAGAATAACAGCAGCACTTCAGCACCGAGTGCTCCATTACAGGGGTGCTTCCGGAGTCTTGCCTGGTTATTGAAAAACGATTTCAATACCGTAAGGCTGAACACCTGACTGAATGGTTTGAACAGCCATCCGGGAACAGTCGTGCTCCCAAGGCATTTCTTCTGTTGCTGGTGAAAAGCATGGATACGCTTATCCAACTGGTTGATACTGACAAGTTCCTGCTGGGTATGGTTAAATAATTCATATGTCTGGCTCATTCGGGAGGCTATATGTCAGAAACTCAGGAATTGTATGATGTTATCATCATTGGCGGGGGGCCGGCAGGATTGTCTGCTGCTCAATATGCAGCCCGCTCTAAACTGAAGACCATCGTATTGGACAAATCATCTACTGCAGGAGCTCTTGCGTATGCAAGCCATATCGAAAATTATCCGGGCTTTCTGGAGCCAGTCTCCGGGGCAGAACTCCTTGATACTTTTAAAAAACAGGCGCTGAAGTTCGGAGCGGAAATCGTTGAAACTGTGGTCGTGGGCGTACGGCTGGATGGTGAATCAAAGGAAGTGTATACCATGGAAACCGCTTATAAAGGCAGGACAATCATCATAGCCACGGGCTCTATGGGACGAAAGCCCTCTATCAGGGGAGAGGCCGATTTTCTCGGTCGGGGCGTCAGCTACTGCGCAGTTTGCGACGCAGCTTTTTTTAAAGGCAAAACGGTCTGTGTTGTGGGAAGTTCTGACGAAGCAGTCAAAGAGGCCGGCTACTTAACAAGATTTGTCGAGACGGTATATCTTATTGCTCCAACAAAGGAGTTGAAAGCAGATGATCGCACTGCCCTGAACGCTGAGAATCTCACGGTAAAAACAGGAACAGCTGTTAAGGCGATTGAAGGAACTGAGACCGTTGAAAAAATAATTGTGATCGATGCAGATAAAAAAGAATTGGAGCTGTATGTTTCCGGGGTTTTTGTTTATTTACAGGGGAACAAGCCTATTGTTGATTTCCTTTCAGGGACAGTAGAATTAAAGGCAGATGACTGTATTGGAACCAATCACATGATGCAGACGTCTGTGCCAGGTGTGTTTGCGGCTGGTGACGTGACCTGTACCATGGTACGGCAGGTCGTGACAGCTGTTTCCAGTGGTGCAGTGGCAGCTTTGTCCGCTGAAAAATATATTCACCACAGAACAAAATTGAAACAGGACTGGGGGAAATAAGCTGACAGTTTTCAGAAGGGGTTCTGTTAATTTGACAGCATTCACGGGTTTATGATTTAATAACGTTGCTTTTAAAGATAGTCCGGTGAGACTAGAAAGGCAAAGGAGTTAGCGTGCTCTGCATTGTAAGAAAAGAATCGTCTGCAACCTTCTCAGTACGATCATGGGAAGGTTTTTTTATGCCTGAATATGTCTAAAGAACTGCTCAATAAACAGGATATCGACAGAATTCTTGCCAGAATAGCCCATGAAATTCTCGAAAAGAACAAAGGTACAGGCAACCTTTGTCTTGTTGGCATCCAGAGAGGGGGCGTACACCTGGCCGGGAGGCTTTCAAAGAAGATCAAGGAGATTGAAGGCAATGACATCCCCGTCGGCTCTCTGGATATTGCTTTTTACAGGGATGACCTGAATATTAGAACAGAGCAACCGGCTGTCAGAAAGACTTCTGTTCCGTGTCGCATTGATGATCAGAAGGTTGTGCTGGTTGACGATGTATTATTTACCGGGCGATCGATACGCGCTGCCCTGGACGCTCTGATGGATATCGGACGGCCCGCTAATATTCAGCTAGCAGTTCTTATTGACAGGGGGCACAGGGAGCTTCCGATCAAACCTGATTTTGTCGGTAAAAATATTCCTACGTCCATGGGTGAAGTGGTGAGAGTTGTTCTTGAAGAAGAGGGAGCTAAAGATACGGTTACCATAGAATGAACCCTGTGAGATCTTTCAGATATAGAGAATATTGTCCGGAACATAAAGACAGCATTGGAGGCTTCATCGGGTGAAACTCTCATCCAAGGATTTGTTGGGGATAAAAGAGCTTGAAAAAGATGAAATAACTCTCATTTTAGATACGGCTTCGGGATTTAAGGACGTCTTGAAACGAGATATAAAGAAGGTTCCTGCTTTACGGGGTAAGACAGCGGTCAATCTTTTCTTTGAGCCCTCAACGAGGACCCGGACATCATTTGAACTTGCAGAAAAAAGACTCAGCCTTGATGTCCTTAATCTGGCGGCAACCACAAGCAGTGTTGCTAAAGGAGAAAGTCTGATTGATACGTCTTTGAATGTGCAGGCGCTGGGTGCTGATTTTATGGTGGTTAGACATTCGTCGTCAGGAGCTCCCCATCTCCTTTCAAGAAATGTGACTGCTTCAATAATTAATGCCGGTGACGGCATTAATGAACATCCGACCCAGGCTCTGCTTGATGCGTTTACGATACAGGAACGGATGGGGACGATTGAAGGCCTTAAAATAGCAATCGTTGGTGATATCGTGCATAGCAGGGTCGCAAAATCGAATATCTACCTGCTCAAAAAATTCGGTGCTGAAGTGAGGCTGATAGGGCCTCCGACACTGGTACCTGAAGAAATCTTATCATTGGGAGTCAAGCGGTATCATGATATGGAACTTGGTTTGGATACTGTTGATGTTGTCATGATGCTCAGGATTCAGAAAGAACGACAAACCGGTGGATACTTTCCTTCTACTCTTGAATATTTTAGGTTCTGGGGACTCACGTCTGAACGATTTGCATCAGCGAAGAAGAACGCGATTGTCATGCATCCGGGTCCCATGAACAGAGGGATAGAGATAGCATCAGAAATTGCTGACGGTTCTCAGTCAGTTATCCTTGATCAGGTCACGAATGGGATTGCTGTAAGGATGGCAGTGATGTTTCTTCTTGCAGGGATAAGAGAATGAAGCCTTTTAATGTATGTGTGTTTATGCTTTTTTTCCGAGATGGAACGAAGAATAATTGTTCCAGTGACCGTATGCATGACGTGACAAGAGATCTCGTATGTTGAATATACTCATTAAAAACGGACACATTGTAGATCCGTCAGAAGGACTGGACGGGACAGGGCATATCATTATTGAGAACGGAAAGATCAAAGAGATTGCACTGGATTCCGGGGGGAAAAAGGAAAAGTCACGACCGATTAAAACGACACCCTCCGGCAGAAAAGCATTGCGGGTTTTTGAAGCGCATGGCCTTTTTGTTATCCCGGGACTTATTGATATGCATACGCATTTAAGAGAACCCGGATATGAATATAAGGAGACAATCAAAACCGGTACCATGGCTGCTGTGAGCGGCGGTTTTACCAATATCTGCGCAATGCCAAACACGAATCCGGTCAATGATAACTCAAGTGTTACCGACTTTATTATCAGAAAGGCGATTCAGGAAGGTGCATGTACGGTTTATCCGGTTGGGTCGATTACCAAAAATCAGAACGGTGAAGAGCTTGCAGAGATGGGCATAATGTTCTCTGAAGGATGCATTGCCTTTTCCGATGACGGCAAACCGGTTATGAACAGTCTGATCATGAGAAGAGCCCTTGAATATTCCAAAACGTATGACGTACCGATAATCTCTCACTGCGAGGATAGCAATCTGACAGAGGGCGGTGTTATGAACGAAGGTCTGCTGTCTTTCACGATGGGTATGGGGGGGATACCGTCCGAGGCTGAAGAGACCATGGTAGCACGGGATATTGCGCTTGCAGGACTTACAAAAGGAAAACTACATATTGCCCATGTGTCAACGGCAGGGTCAGTCAGGCTGATCCGGCAGGCCAAAGAATCGGGAATACCCGTGACAGCTGAAACATGCCCGCACTATTTCACTATTACGGAAGAAGCTGTCCAGACATATAATACGAACGCAAAGGTGAATCCTCCGCTCAGAGCAAGAAAAGATTTGGAGGCATTGCAGGAGGGGCTGAAAGACGGCACTATTGATGTCATTGCAACTGACCATGCCCCTCATCATAGAGATGAAAAAAGGATGGAATTTGATCGGGCCCCCTCGGGTATTTCAGGGCTGGATACAGCATTGAGTTTAAGTCTGAAACTCGTTCAAGAAGGTACCATAACGTTCTCTCAACTGATCGAGAAGATGGCTCAGAATCCTGCACGAATCCTTGGACTGAAGAAGGGAAAGTTGAAGGTCGGTCATACCGCCGATGTTGTAATTCTTGACGTTCATAAAGAATATACGATTCGATCCGAGCAGTTTCTGTCTAAAGGCAGAAATACTCCTTTTGACGGATGGAATGTCAAAGGAAAGCCGGTCGCTACGATTAGTAAAGGGAAACTGTATGAGTGGTGATGCACTCCTGGTTCTGGCTGACGGCGTTTTTTTTGAGGGGAAATATTTTGGGGCGAAAGGTGAAGCAATCGGTGAAGTTGTGTTCAACACCTCTATGACAGGTTATCAGGAGATTCTGACAGATCCATCGTACAAAGGACAGCTTGTGACTATGACCTATTCGCAGATTGGTAATTATGGTGTGAATGAAGAGGACATTGAGTCTGTGGGAGGAATTAAGGCCGAGGGTTTTATTGTGAAAGAAGCATGCGATGTTCCGAGCAGCTGGCGTTCCGTATCAGACATATCATCATATTTAAGGAAACATAACATTATCGGTATTGAGGGAATAGATACAAGGGCATTGACCACGCACCTAAGAAACCATGGAGCACAGATGGGAATACTATCCTCAGAGGATATGGACCCGATAAGTCTCCACAGGAAGGTGACTGCACACCCCGGCATCTCGGCATTCGATCTGGTAAAAGAGGTGACTACCGCAGACATGTATCATTGGAAAAAAGGGACGTGGAAATGGCAGTCTGCAGACATTCGGCATTTGGAATCCAGCAATCCGAACGATAAAGAACCCGGTAGCACGAAAGAACATGCCGCAGTCAGCATTTCGCAGTTGCCCACGAAAACAGTGGTGGTATACGATTTTGGTGTAAAACTGAACATTCTAAGAAATCTTTATGATGCCAATTTTCACATTACTGTTGTTCCCGTGCGAACGCCGGCAGAGGCGGTGCTTGAGCGGGATCCTGATGGGATTCTGCTCAGCAATGGTCCGGGAGATCCAGAGACTGTTGCGTACGCGGTCGAAAATACAAAAAAACTGATAGGAAAAAAGCCACTGTTTGGCATCTGTCTCGGGCATCAGATCCTTGGACTCGCTTTAGGAGGGGCAACCTACAAGCTCACATTCGGTCATCATGGTGGTAATCATCCGGTCAAGGATTTATTGACCGGGGCGGTTGAAATAACATCACAGAATCATAATTATTGTGTTGACATAAAGAGCCTCGACGGGCAGGTGAAATTGACCCACCGGAACTTGTACGATGGGACTGAAGAAGGCATGCAGCACATAGATCTGCCCATATTTTCTGTTCAGCATCATCCAGAGGCAGGGCCGGGACCGCATGATTCTACACATCTTTTTACAAGATTTCGTGATGTGATAGAAGGCAGTACTTTGTGAAAGGAAATTCCAGCCAGCGATACAGTATACAGGGCACGCAGGAAGAACTGATTTTCAGAACCGTTCACTTCACAGCTGAACGGGGTAGTGTGCTGCACAGTGACATTTATAACAGGGAACTGACTTCTGTACTTGCCTCAATGATGACAGCGGGATGTGCCTATGTATTGCTTTATTCGGGTTTAGAGAAATCATTGGTAGCGTATGTTGTGAGTGCTATTATTTTTGTTTGTGCTTTCCCCCTGTTCCGAACGTATATTTTTAAAGGCAGATATATTGAGGTGATTTTCAGCCGCAGTGCGGAAACTGCCGTTATGCTCGTTGCAGGTCTTATGAACAGGAAACGGGAAATACTTCCCCTGAAAAATATTACAGGTATATCGGTTGAGACGAAGAAGACCAATGTTGAAAATCCGGATGGAGTGGCATTTGTGGAAAAAATATCAGCCCAGCATGGGATGTCGATCCCGGGATTTGGAGAAGAAACTCTTCTTTTTCTGATGAAATTAAAACTGTCGGATAATTCCGACAGACTGATTTACACTGATGCTTCTCCGGAACGTATTGAGAAGGTGCGAATGATCATCAGTTCCTATTTGAACAGGTAATATTCTTTATGTAAGGATTACATGCCGAAAAGAAACGACATACAAAAGATACTGATTATTGGCTCAGGACCGATCGTGATAGGACAGGCCTGCGAATTTGACTATTCAGGCACCCAGGCCTGTAAGGCCCTGCGTGACGAAGGCTATACGGTGATACTCGTAAATTCAAACCCTGCGACTATCATGACGGATCCAGAAACTGCTGATGTAACCTATGTTGAACCATTGACAGAAGAAATTCTTGAAATGATTATCGAGAAGGAACGGCCCGATGCGATTCTGCCAACCATGGGCGGGCAAACAGCCCTGAATCTAGCAATACGGCTTGCCGAAAATGGTGTATTAGAGAAGTATAATCTTGAGCTGATAGGCGCGCAATTCAATGCGATTAAGAAGGCTGAGGACAGAGAATCATTTAAAAATGCAATGGGAAAAATAGGGCTCGAAGTGCCGAAAAGCGCTGCTGTGATGAGCCTTAATGAAGGTCTGGAAGCGATAGAACATATTGGCTTCCCGGTTATTTTAAGGCCGGCCTTTACGCTTGGAGGTACCGGAGGAGGTGTTGCATATAATATCGAGGAATATACAGCCCTTCTTGAAAAAGGATTAAAACTCAGCCCTGTTCAGCAAATTCTCATTGAGGAATCAGTTATTGGATGGAAGGAATATGAGCTCGAGGTAATGCGGGACAAAAAGGATAACGTTGTCATTGTATGCTCAATAGAAAATTTTGATCCCATGGGCATACATACGGGTGATTCAATTACTGTTGCGCCTGCGCAGACACTTACCGATAAGGAATATCAACGCATGCGCGACGCTGCAATAGCGATCATCCGTGAAATTGGTGTTGATACCGGTGGTTCAAATATTCAGTTCGCGCTGGATCCGGTTACCGGGCGCATGGTTGTCATAGAGATGAATCCTCGGGTATCGAGAAGTTCTGCGCTTGCTTCAAAGGCAACGGGGTTCCCGATAGCGAAGATCGCAGCAAAACTTGCTGTAGGTCTTACGCTGGATGAGATCAGAAATGACATCACAAGGGAGACTCCTGCGTCATTTGAACCAGCCATTGATTACGTAGTAACGAAATTTCCACGTTTTGCGTTCGAAAAGTTTCCCGAAGCTGAGCCGATGCTGACCACACAGATGAAATCTGTTGGAGAAGCGATGTCTATTGGAAGGACGTTTAAGGAGTCACTTCAAAAGGCATTGAGAAGTCTCGAAATTGACTGCTATGGGCTGGAAATTCTCAATGATGATCCGGAGTCTATTACAAAGCAGCTTAAAATCCCCGGTCTTGAAAGGATCTGGTATATTGCCGATGCTCTTCGTGCCGGGATCGGTATGGAAGAAATTCATGCATATACCGGCGTCGATCCATGGTTCCTTAATAATATCAGGCAGATTATAGATATGGAGGAAGAGATCAAAAAGTGTGAAGCAGGACGGTTCCAGCCTACGCACAATAGCTTCGCCGGACACGTGGCACGGAGCGGTGAGGGCCACACCCCTGTCTCTCTGCCCAGTGCGCTGTTGCAGAAGGCCAAGGAGTACGGATTTTCTGACAGGCGAATTGGCCAGCTTGTCGATATGGACGAGCAGGATATAAGAAGCATGCGGAAAAGATATCACATACAACCCGCTTATAAGATTGTTGACACCTGTGCCGCAGAGTTTACGGCATATACGCCCTATCTGTATTCCACGTATGAGAGACCATTTTATCAATTAGACCTAGAGGGGCTGACGGCAGGAGGTAAGAAGCAGAACGTATCAACGCCTATCCATGCATGTGAATCGAATCCAACAGAGAGGAAAAAGATAGTTATTCTTGGTTCAGGACCGAACAGGATTGGACAGGGAATAGAATTTGACTTCTGCTGTGTCCATGCGGTCTTTGCCCTGCGGGAACTCGGGTTTGAAACCATTATGGTTAACTGTAATCCAGAAACAGTGAGTACGGACTATGATACATCGGACAGGCTTTATTTTGAGCCATTAACCATTGAGGATGTGATGAATATTCTTGAAGTGGAAAGACCGGTTGGGATTATTGTTCAATTCGGGGGCCAGACTCCTTTGAAACTTGCTGTGCCTCTTGAAAAAGAAGGAATAAGAATTCTTGGCACATCGCCGGATTCTATAGACCGCGCTGAAGACAGAAGAAGGTTTAAAGAACTGCTCCATAAACTGGGCCTTCAGCAGCCGGATAGCGAGACGGTTCTATCGGTTGAAGACGCACTGCGGGCTGCTGAGCACATAGGCTATCCAGTGATGGTAAGGCCCTCTTACGTTCTTGGCGGGAGAGCAATGGAAATTGTGTATGATGAAGCTTCGCTGCAAAATTATATGCGTCATGCTGTAAACGCATCACCAGAACACCCGATACTGATAGATAAATACCTGGATGACGCTATTGAAGTTGATGTGGACGCGGTCTCTGACGGAAGAGACGTATATATCGGCGGTGTCATGGAGCATATAGAAGAAGCGGGCATTCATTCCGGTGATTCAGCCTGTTCTCTTCCTCCCTATTCACTTGATACACGTGTTATAGAGAAAATCAAGAGACAGGCGGAGGCACTGGCACGGGAGCTAGGAGTCATAGGGTTGATGAATGTGCAGTTTGCGGTAAAGAAAAACGAAGTATACATTCTTGAAGTGAATCCACGGGCATCCCGGACAATACCGTTTGTCAGCAAGGCTACGGGCATTCCGGTTGCAAAAATAGCTGCGAAAGTTATGACCGGGAAAACACTCAGGGAACTTGGCCTGACATCAGAAAGGATCTTGAGGCATGTGGCCGTGAAGGAAGCTGTTTTCCCGTTCGACAAATTTCCGGGCGTAGACACGATACTCGGCCCGGAAATGAAATCAACTGGAGAGGTCATGGGTATTGATAAAGACTTTGGACGAGCGTATTTCAAGGCTGAAGCTTCAGCGAATAATATGATTCCTGTTTCGGGAAAAATAGTGATAAGCATTCGAGACAAAGATAAGCCGGGTATTTATGATTTGGTAAAGAAACTGTATGCTGCCGGGTTTTCGGTTGTCGCTACGAGGGGTACCGCTGCGTACCTGCACACCAAAGGGATTGAGGTAGAAGTGATCAATAAGGTTACGCAGGGAAGGCCGCATATTGTAGATTTAATCAAGAACAAGGAAGTTGTTTTTGTTATCAATACGGTTTTTGGTGCACAGGCTCAGAAGGATTCACTGTCGATCAGGAGAAGCGCACTGCAGTATGGCATTCCCTATACAACGACAGTTGCGGGTGCGAAGGCTGTTGTAACCGCAATAGACAGGCTCAGAAACAAGAGTATGGGCATCATGTCACTCCAGGAATATCATGAAGAGATATCTTGAGTTCAAAGAGTTGTATGGTAAAATGTATTGTCTGCTTCAGATCTGAAGGCTTTAGAACAGGAGGTTTGTATTGAGTACTCTGGATCCGCGACTTCCCGTCATACAAAATGCACCACTTGAAAACCGGGTTGTTCTCGTCAGATTTGATCACAATGTTGTCAAATCCGGTCAGATCCGTGATCCCTATCGAATAGATATGACACTCGGGACACTCTACAATATTGTTGAACGGGGTGGAAGACCTATTCTGATGACCCATGTTGGCCGTCCGCGAGATAAAAAGACAGGGGAAATTTTCTGCAGAGATGATGAATCAGTGAGACCAATAGTTGAATATTTAGAGAGAAAACTGCATATTAATTTTCATATTCCTGAATTCACCGTAACCCCGCAACAGGGCATCATCGGACTTGATACATCGATAAATCACGCGATTCGTGATCTCCGCAAGCGAAAGATAGGGGGTATTTACCTGCCGAATACGCGCTGGTTTCAAGGAGAGGAAGGAACGGATACAGTGCGGGAGCATTTTGCGCTTCAACTCGCGGGGCTTGCTGATATATTCATAAATGATGCATTCGGCTCGTGGCAGCCCCATGTGTCTACGTTTAATATAACGAAATATCTTCCGTCTTTTGCCGGATTCCTAATGCAGCAGGAGATTGTCAACGTTCATTCCGTCATAAATCCTGAACGGCCGTTTGTCGCTGTTATTGCCGGTGCAAAATACGACACAAAAATCAAGCCTCTGTATGCATTGTATGACAAAGTCGATAAGTTGATCCTCGGAGGTGTAATTTATAATACCTATCTTTGTGCGAAATACGACATAAAGATAGCGGGCGTTCAGGAAAGTGATGTAAAAGCGGCACAGGATCTTGTTGAGAAGGATCGCAGGAATAACAAGATCATAGAACTTCCCTATCTCATCGAATCTGAAACGATTGAAGCGAAAATAGAGGGAAAATACAGGTCGATATCTACCAAAAAATTCGAACGTGGTAAGCGATACCAATATGTCCTCGACATTGATCCTCAATCGTTTACCGACGATCGGGTTTATAACACTCTTTCGGAGGCAAAAACGATATTTGTGAATGCAGTCATGGGATACACGCCTCAGTTTGCAGAAGGCTCTGCTTCTCTGGACAGAACAATCGATTTGAACAGAACAGCACTGAAGATGTACGGGGGCGGCGATACCCTGCAGGAGTTCAAGGATCTTTGCCCGGGGCTGTATCTCTCTGTGCTTGATAATACACAATACTACTTCTTTACCGGAGGCGGGACGGTTTTGACAGCAATAGAACAGGGAAGTCCTTACGGACTTCAGCCGGTGGAAGCGCTTATCGAGAATGGAGGGGTATTGTGAGGGGAGTGAGAGACGAATTCACGATATCTAAAGGAGGATTTTTATGGCAGCAATAAAGAGAATCGGTGTCATAACAAGTGGCGGTGATTGTGGCGGACTCAATGCGGTGATTAAGGGGATTGCGCGTGAGGCATATGCATTAGGCATAGAATCGGTAGTAATCCCGAATGGCTATGCCGGCCTGTATAACCTTGCAGATATGGAAGAGGTTGTTGTCCTGAACGCAGATCGGGTAAGCAAAATAGAGGCATCACTGGCTGGATCCGAGGCCGGACATTCCAGAGTAAAGATCAAAAAAATTGACGATCCACATAAATATCAAAGAATCAAACAAGGTCTTGACAAGTTCGGGATAGACGGACTTGTTATCAGTGGCGGTGATGATACGGGGAGTGTGGTGGTTGACCTCGCGGGACAGGGAATTCCGTGTATCCATGTGCCAAAGACGATGGATCTGGATCTGCAGTCTTATAGTGTTGGCGGGGATTCTGCCATAAACAGGATTGCTGTATTTACCCGAGACCTGAGGACAACTGGCTTGAGTCATAACAGAATTCTGGCAATTGAAGTTTTTGGCAGGTATGTAGGACATACTGCATTCCGCGGTGGTATAGGAGCTGAAGCCGACTGCATTTTGATTCCGGAGATACCGGTTGATTTTGACGAGGTGTATGATCACATGAAGTCTACGTATATGTCACGAGTTGAGAGAAGTGACGTCAAGGCGGGTACGTATATTATTGTTGTTGCGGAGGGCATTAAGACTGCCTCCGGGGAACTCCTTTATGACGAATCTGCCGGGGTAGATGCATTTGGGCATAAAAAACTTGCCGGTGCCGGGAAATATGTCAGACAGCAGCTTGAAAAAAGACTGAAGGGGGACGGGGACATAAAAGATTTCATGAAAAGAACCGGTATGTTCGCCCCGGGGGTCTATGAGATTCCTGAGGTGAGAGAAGTGACACCTGGTCATCTTGTGCGATCCGGCCATTCATCTGCTTTTGATGTCAGTTTCGGTTATAAAGCAGGTGCAGCTGCGGTGCTTCTCTTACTGGAAGGCATGACAGCGAATACCGTGGTGAACGTTGATGGACAGAACATCTCATGCCAGCCGACCGAAGAAGTGATCAAAAGAAGAGGCGTTGACATTGAGGAGATTTCTCTTTTTGAAAGTCTCGGTATCTGTTTTGGAAGGAATCCTGAGAAATATGTTTACGAATGTGTTCCGGTTACCGGCGTGATAGCAAGACATCTGTAGTGGTTTTTTACGGCTCCGCATGACGTGCTTAACTGATGAAGCTGACCGCCATAGCGCTTTTTATATTTCCGCTTTTTTCCGCTCGATTATGATTCCGCTTATTCCAGATTTATACTTTTGCAGCCTGTGGCAAAGAATGGGTATCCGATAATGTAATGCAGCAGACAGAATGGGAGGTCTTCATTCGATGAGGCAAAGAGTCTGAAAAGAATATGGACGATTAGCGCTGCTGGGCCTTAATTGATTTTCTGTACTTGGTCGGAGTACTTCCGGTAACACTTTTAAAGTTCTTGATAAAATTTCCAATATCTTTGAACCCTAATTCCAGGGCAATTACGGATACGCTCAGGGCGCTATCTTTCAGAAGTTTCTTTGCTTTTTCAACACGCATGGTGGTAAGAAAATGCATGGGGCTCATCTGGACTTCCTTCTGAAAGTTACGACAAAGAGAAAATTTACTTATTCCTGCTTCCTGAGCCAGCTTTTCAAGTGTTATCTGTTTTGAAAGGTTATCCGCCATGTAGCTTAACACACGAAGTATATTCGGCGACATACTCGTGGTAGCCGTAACGAGCAGCGCAGAAACAGACTCTTCCCGGCTCATATGTGGAAATCTTTTTTCAAGAGCAATGCCACGCAGTCGCACCAGATTTTTCAGGGCCTCCTTCAGCTCGAGTACATTAATCGGTTTCTTAAAGTAATCTTTAGCTCCGAGCCGAAAGGATGCGACAGCAACATCCTCAGAACCAGCGTCTGTAATTACCACTACCGGTATTTCAGGGCGTTTTACCTTTATATCCCTCAGGGTTTTGAGTCCATCTGCAGACTTGTCTCCCCAATCGATAAGTGCAAGATCAACAGAGCGATTTTTGGCAACGTCAAGAGCATCTTTCAGAAGGCATAAGCTAACAGAATATCCTTCTCCTTCAAGGACATTCTTCAGCTCATGAAAAGTCGTATCACATATCAACAGGAGATTCATGGCAATTTTTTATATAACTGATTATATACATTTTGCACCCATTTGAAAAGATCAAAAATAAAAATGCCAAAAAATATACATTATGCGGTTCATTATATCAGATGCTATTTTATCGATAACATCCCGTAAAATAAACAAAAATAGTCATACCTGCATGTTCCTGTGAACGTATAATTCCGACATCAACAATATTTCCAGCAGCCCCATTGTACAATATTATATGGCAATTTTCGGCAAGAAAAGCTGCAGAATCGCGTTTGTTTTCATTGTCTGTATCGTAGTGCTCGCGTCAGCTGTCTCTTATGTTTTCTATAGGGAGCATAAGGGCGCTCTTCTGACAGAACTATCTAACAGGGCGGGATTACTCATAGGACATAAGGTTTCTATAGGAAATATTTCATTCACCTATCCAGATGGATTATATCTGTATGACATACAGATTCAGAACCCGGAGTCTTTTCCGCCGGGTAACCTCTTAACGATAAAAAAGGTATTTCTGGAAACAGACATAAAGGCTTTAATATCAGGACGTTTTTCTTCTCGTGGCATTACAGTGGTTTCTCCGGAGTTGATACTTGTGACGAATAAAGAGGGACGGATGAATATTTCGGACACATTAAGACATTGGTTTAGAAAAAAGACTGCTTCCCGATATGAATATGAAATTGACAGCTTTCGTATCGTTTCCGGAATAATTGGATATCAACAGGATGATACCTATACGTATACGGTTGATCTGGATATTCAGAACATATCTTCAGATCCTGGTACCAAAACCCTGTTACATGCGGCAGTAACACATAATGCATCAGAAAAGATGGCTCTTGACGGATGGGCATATATGAGGGACAGCCCTCAGAAATTTGATATTGCGATTTCAGCGGAAAATGTCCATGGTGACGTATTAAGAGAGTTGTCTGAAACATATAACCTTGATCTTACAGAAGCGAAAACAGATTTGAACATAGCAGTACAGGGGGACACTAACAGGGGCGCACATATTGCCGCAAAGATCAGGATGACAGATGGCGGCACTGCTTTCCGGCCGGTGAACGTGAAACATGTTGGCCTTGATATCGCTACCTATTATGATATTGCCAGGGATACCGTGTTTATCAACAAAACCATCTTAACAGTTTCTCGGAAGCAGGTTTTTTCTCTCAAGGGAGAAATCAGTGATCTGTTCAACACGAGAGCATATCAGGGGACAATGCAGATACATGAACTGGATCTCAGTGATATTAATTTCTATAACGGACTGACGGTGGGAGGGAAAATAAGCTCTGATAACGTACGATTTAGAGGAACATTTCGTGAGCTACTGCCTGAAATGTCAGGTTCTGTATGGCTCCGGAATGGATATGTACAAAAGGCGGATTTTGCTGCAGACAATCTTCAGGCCCATATTGAGCTTTCTCGAGCTCAAGGATTGGCTAACGCATCAGCTGATATATCTGCACGCATACGCAATGTCCCTGAAGTATCCCTCCGAGAGCCGCTGGGTATCGACTTTTCCATTCATGCTCAGCAAAGGGGAAAAAAAATATCTCTGGCATCGTCCATTAACCTTTCTCCCGTTCACATTTCTATGGGAAAAGAGAAATCAGCTTCTATTTCGCATGCCCACATTACTCTAGCCGGGTCTATGGAGGATAGTATTTTTTCTGCAGATGCATCGTTTCTGTCTGATGCTATGTCATATGGAACATATTCATTTAACAATATAGATAGCACGTTCCGCGTTCAGTATGCAAACAGCATTCTTTCAATCAATGATCTGCACCATACTACAAAAAGGTTTTCAGGCTCTTTTAGCATGCTTGAAATAAAGTGGATCGAAGACAAAAGGCATGTCATGGTCAAGATGGAAGAGATTGATACGGCGTATCCTTCGAAAAAAATGAACGTGAAAGCTGCAGATCTTAACCTTTACATTACAAGAGCCAAACCCATATCAGGAACATTCAATTTTTCGGGCATTGCTTTCTTTATCAAGGACAAGGAGATAGCAAAGATTTCGGGCACAGGCGTATTTAATTCAGGAAAACTGCTCTTGTCAGTTTCTGATTCACTGCTTGGTGGGGGCAGAGTGCGGGTGCAGGCGGAAGGATTATCACCTTCGAAACTGTTTCCCTTGTCTATGGAAATTCACACAGAGAATCTTGATATGGCTATTCTGTCGGATGCAGGATCTGCATTTATGCATGTTCCTTATGTATTTTCAGGTAGACTCGACAGGGCGGTTTTTCGTGGATCAATCCATGATCTTCATTCTGTGGTTGGCAAGGCATCGGTGCACGCCAGGGCGATATCAATGCATGAACGTGATGGAGGAAAAACTATCACAGATGATGCGTCGCTGAAGGCTGATATTCTGGCAACTGGTGAAGATATCCAATTTAAGATTGAACCATCGGCTGGTGTGTTATCACCGCGGCTGTCCGGATCTGTCAAAGATGTTTTTTCTGAGGGAAGATCTTATCACGTGAACATACTGGTTCCGGAAACCGGGATCAGTGAGATCAGAAATTCCTTCTGGGACATTATTCCTGACAGGATGCTGTACGCTGGACTGAAGGGTACCATTGAAGCGGATTTGGAGCTTTTTCTTGACAGGAGGGACATGAGCGTCAATGGAGATCTCACGATAAAAGATTTTGTTTTTGAAGAGGAATTCGGGAAATATGCTATTGGACCGATTAATGGTAGCATACCGGTATCATATAGTACGGATACTGCTAAACAGACACGCTTCAAGCTCCCCAATTTTGACCGGACTGTGTTTGATGAACGCCTGACACAGCATTCCGGAATAACGGACTTGCGTGACCATCGCAGGATCACCATTGACGCTTTCCGTTATGGGTTCAGACTTATTGAGGATATAGTCCTTTGGGTCAGACAGGAAGGCGGACTTTTGAACATCGCATCTCTGAGTGGTAATATATTCGGAGGAAAGCTCTTTGGATCATCACTAATTGATATTTCTGACAGGCCTCGCTACCATGTCGGTCTTGTGCTGAAAGGCCTTAGTCTCTCTGACCTCTGTGACAGCATAGAGCCGATCAGGGGTTATATTTCTGGCAGGGTCGATGGCATCGCTCACCTGAAGGGGGCAGGTGCTCATCTGGACGCACTCATTGGTAAAGCGGATTTCTGGACGTACAGCGATATATCTGAAAAGACCATGATTAGCAAAGAATTCTTGAGAAAGGTGGGAGGCCCTTCTGTCAGGGCATACCTTGGAAATAGAAGCTTTGATAAAGGGCTGATGAGTCTCTATATCAAAGACGGTTTTTTCATTTTTAATGAGCTGGAAATATCAAACAGAAATTTTATTGGCATAAAGGATTTATCCCTGAAAGTTGCTCCACTGAATAACAGGATAAAAATTGATCACTTTACGTGGACGATTGTTGAAGCCGCTGCAAGAGCCAAGAAAGGTAAGCAGTAGGCAGTAGAAACAGGGTTACCCGCCTTAGACGGGTTGAGGCGGTTTGAGGCTAAGAAAGAAAATAGGCAGTAGGGGCTGTGAAGACCGGAACAACAGATAGGAAAATCAATAAGATTAAACAAAAATCTAATGTAAGGAGGATCAGGATATGAAGAGATCAGGCAATATTCTTATAATATCATTCCTTATTATCATGGGTTCATGTGCCGTCATTACGGTAAACATCTATTTTCCTGAGAAGGATGTGAAAGAAGCCTATAAGGCCCTGGAAGAAGAACTGATGATTCCCGATCAGGAAAAAGGGGAGGAACAACCGGTTCATGAACCAGAACGTTCATTCAGGTTTGAGATTGCTTCGACCGCATATGCCCAGGAACCGGGTCTTTCGGATCAGATCGCTTCCATCGTAAAGAATATGCCAGACGTTGTGCAGGCATATAAAGAAATGGGAGCCAGGATCGTTCATACAGACCGATTACGGGACAGTGGTATGGTAGGTGAGGCAAATAATGGGCTCCTCGTTCCACGAGAAAAGACCCTCGTTCCTGATGATAAAACTATGGTAACTCTTGAAAATGCCAACCGACAGATAGTTATGGAAGGCATGGCAAAGGCTATTGTGAGAATTAACAGACTGCCACAGACCGAAGCGAATTTAGGTCAGGTGAGACCCCAGGCGATCGAGCAGTTTGCTGAGATTCGACGCGACTCTGCGAAAAAAGGCTGGTGGATTCAGCTACCGGACGGCAACTGGACAAAAAAATGAGACAGAATTAAGAACAGCCGAGAAGAACGGGAATTTTCTCATATTATGGATAAAGATAATGCTGCTTACTCCTAGGAGAATATCGCAATGGTAGACAAAAAAAGGGTTTTAGACTTTTTTAGTCGAAAGACATCACGACCTGTATCGTTCAAAGAGATCACACAGAAGATGGGCTTAAGCAGGCCGGAGTCGCGGACACTGAAAAAAATCCTCAGGGAAATGCTCAGGAACGGTGAACTGGTCTTGACCAGAAAAGGCCTGTATGCCCCTGCCGAGGATCTGAATCTTGTAAAGGGATATTTTGAAGCTCACAGAGACGGTTATGGATTCATTATTCCGGAAAAGCCTGGTGAAAGGGATATTTTTATTCCGCCCGGGGGTTCACGTGGATCAATGGATGGTGACAGGGTCGTTGCACGGATAGAAAATATGCGTCGCCGCGAGGGTAGGGTAGTGAGAATACTTGAAAGAACACACAAAACGGTTGTGGGAAAATTCGAAAAAAGCGGCACCGCACTGTTTATTAAACCGAAGGGAAGAAACATGCCCTTTGACCTTTATGTTGCACCGGCGGATAGAAGAAAAGCAAAAAAAGGTGATACCGTGATAGCTGAAATACTGTCGTATCCAACCGACAAAAGACCGGCGACAGCACGGGTAGTAAACATTATTGAAAAACCTGACACACCAGGTGCGGACGTTGAAATGATAATAGATGAGTTCAACCTGCCGATACGGTTTCCGAGAAAGGTCAAAGAGGAAGCAAAACGGTTATACGGACAAACCGGTAAAACAATGCGGCGTTTGAAGCGCAGGGACTTAAGAAAACTGGTTACGGTTACGATCGATGGTGAAAATGCGAAGGACTTTGATGATGCTATATCAATAAGCCTCATTGAGCACGGTTATCGATTATGGGTTCATATTGCTGATGTGGGCTATTATGTCCAGTGGAATACACTTATGGATCTTGAAGCCAGAAAAAGAGGAACAAGCGTCTATTTCCCAGACAGGGTGATTCCCATGCTTCCTAAGGAACTTTCTGAAGATCTCTGTAGTCTACGGCCAAAGGTGGAGCGGCCGGCATTTACTGTGGAGATGGATTTTAACCGTTTTGGGAAACTGCTGTCAGCGAACTTCTATCCCAGCCTCATCGCAAGCAATGAGCGGATGACCTATACGTCTGTCAGAAAGATACTGGTTGATCAGGACAGAGATGAACGAGAAAAGTATAACTATCTGCTTAAGGAATTTGATCTGATGGCAGACCTGTGCGGTGTATTGAGGTCTAACCGACTGGAAAGAGGTAGCCTGGACTTTGACCTGCCTGAGCCTGAAGTACTGCTCGACTTGCAGGGGAACCCCGAGGCGATTGTCAGGGCTGAAAGAAATCTTGCGCATATGATTATCGAGGAGTTTATGATTGCAGCGAATGAGGCGGTTGCAGAGTATATGGAGCAGTCCGGGCTTCCCACTCTCTACAGAATACATGAAGAGCCTGACCCTATGAAACTTGAAGATGTGTTCAGGGTTGTCAGGCACTTCGGCAGGTTCAGACAAAAGCTGTTGCGGCCGGAAGATTTTTCAACTATGCTGAAATCAATCAAAGGCACTGCTGAAGAGGAAATCATCAATTATATTGTCCTGAGAAGCCTGAAACAGGCACGATATTCGACAGTGAATGCTGGTCATTTCGGGCTTGCCTCGAAATGTTATGTTCATTTCACCTCGCCAATCAGACGCTATCCTGACCTTATAATACATCGGATATTACGGGAAAAAGTTGAAAAGAAGGACCTGTCTGATCGGAGAATCAAGGAGCTTGAAAAGCTTCTTCCGGATATCGCATTCAGATCCTCCCAGATGGAAAGGGGAGCTGATAAGGCTGAACGGGAAGTTATTGATACGATGAAGGTCTGGTTTATGAAAGACAGACTGGGAGAGGAATTCGATGCGAAAATCGTTGGTATTACGCCGTTTGGACTCAAAGTGAGACTAAAGGAATTTTATGTAGAAGGGTTCCTCAGGGTTTCATCCCTGACTGATGATTTCTATGAGTATAATGACAGGACTATGCGGCTTAATGGCAGGCATACAAAGCGGTCGTTCAGGATAGGACAGGAATTAACATTGCGGATTGATCGGATCGACATGGAGGAACGGGAAGTCATCTTTGGCCTGTAATGGCGATCATTTCCGTTGAGTACTTTTTATGAGAAACGTGAAGAAAATTCTCGACAGATTTTACCGGGAATATGATTTCAAAGAACGGATTCTCCATGATCCCATTCAGTTTCCTCTTAGCTATGAAAATCCCCGCGACATTGAAGTTTCTGCATTTATGGCTTCATGTTTAGCCTACGGGAGGGTTGACCAGTTTAAATCAGTGATAAAAGAACTGCTTTCCCGGATGGGAGTCAGTCCATATGATTTTCTGATGCACTTTGATCCAAAGAAACACTCAAAGCGCTTTAATGGCATAAAGTACAGATTTAATGAGAATGCGGATATCATCTGTATGTTCTTTATGCTGAATAAAGTACTCAGTAGGTCTTTATCTATTGAAAATGCTTTCAAGAGGTTTTACCGTTCTCATGATAGTACCATTGAAAAAGGTCTTGCAGGAATCATGAGTATGTTTTTGAAAATGAATACTGCTCCAGTATACGGTAAGAATATCAAGCCAAGGGGTCTTATTCAGTTTTTCCCTTCCCCTACGCAGAGGAGTGCATGTAAGAGAGCCAATCTTTTCCTGCGGTGGATGATACGTGATGAAGATATTGATTTTGGTATATGGACGGGCATACCAAAAAATAAATTAATGATACCACTAGATACTCATATCGCAAGAATATCCAGGTGTCTTGGTTTTACAGAGCGCGTTTCTCAGGACTGGAAGATGGCCCTTGAAATAACGGAAGCATTAAAACAATTCGACGCACGTGACCCTCTTAAATATGATTTCGCTCTCTGCCATCATGGCATTTCAGGGCTGTGCGAAAGCATGAAAAAAAATGTCAATTGCAGAAAATGTATTTTTCACACTGAGCATGTCGCATGACCTCCGGGCACTGTCAGTAAGGCGGTGCATGCTTTACGCCCGCAGCTGATACATCAACGTTGACAGCTTTCGATAGGACCTGCCCGTCTTACTGCCCTGTTATCATATTCAGAAGATTTTTTGCTCTGTCAGGATCAATATTCTTCAGGATCTCATATACTGCAAAGGCAGATGTCTTGTCATTCCTCATGACATATATATTCCCCAAAGCAGAGTAAGCACGGGGAAAATATGGATTGAGTTCAACTGCCTTTTTATACGCTTCCAGAGCTTTTTCAAATTCTCCAAGCTCTCCATATGCCCAGCCGATGCCATAGTATGCCTCTGCATAATCTGGTTTTATGCTCACGGCCTGCTTGAATGCATCACGTGCCGCCTGATAGTCCCCGCTCTTGCTGCGTATAACCCCAATGTTATAAAAGGCATGAGCATTCTCAGGGTTTAAACTGATCGATTTCCTGTAGGCCGTGACGGCTGCCTCGTACCTATTTAATCTTTCATAAGTAATACCAAGATTATAATGAGCATCCGCAAGTTCAGGCATTATTTCAATTGCCATTTCATAATAAAGAGCCGCCTTCCTGTAGTCGCCGTTACGATAATATTTGCTTCCTCCTTTGAGATACTCAAGGGCCTCCTCTTTCGCAAGAGATGACGTATTTGTCGTAGAACAACCCAGAGGAAGAACTGATCCGAGGACAAAAAATAGTAGAGTTGCGACGTAATACAGAATAATTTTCTTAATAACCAAAGGGAATGCCTGTTTCAGACAGCTTTTCTGCAATACCGAGTTCATCCGATGTAAGAAGAAAAGGGACAGAAATCCTGTTTGATCTCACCACAGAAACAAACGTATTGTCCGAACCAAGAATCCCGACTTCTACTAACACATCTCTCCCATGCATCGTGACCGCAAAGAATTCACTGCCTATTCTTTTATTTAAAACCACATCGGTATAATGATGACACGAGCTTCCATCAAAATCCAAGTCTGTAACATCATATATCCTCAGCGTTATTTTGCCTGTTTCATCTTCAACCGACTCTTTTTTTATTTCCCAGGTTACAAATATGGTATGAGGATCTACGGGCATGAGTAGGACTTCATTATCTCCATATTCCTCCGGGAGCGTGAACGTCGGCGTTTCATACGATATTTCTTCCCTTGTTTCTCCCGGGAGAAAAATCTTGAGAGGCTCTTCTTTCCTGATAATCTCTTCTTTGTCGGGAATCTTCTTGATTATTCCCTTTCCGGCACTCCTTATTGACCGCTCCTTGGTTTTCTTTTTCCTGATTGCTGTTTGAGCCGTTGGTTTCGTGGGAGTCTCGGTTTTTGCCCTGGCTGTTGTCTTGGCCTTAACCTTAGTCTTAACCCTTGTCTTTGCCTTGGTCGTTGTCTTGGCTTTTGTCGGAGTTTTGGTCTTGGCTGTTGTTTTAGCTTTGACCTTGGTCTTTGCCTTGGTTGTTGTCTTAACATTAACCTTGGCTGTTGTCTTGGCCTTAACCTTAGTCTTAACCCTTGTCTTTGCCTTGGTTGTTGTCTTGGCTTTAACCTTAGCCTTGACCTTAACCTTCGTCTTAGCCTTGACCTTAGCCTTCGTCTTTTTCTTGGACTTGACCTCTGTTTTTCCCCGTGATCGTCCGGTTTTCACCGCTTTTCTTGATACTGATTTATTTGTGCTCATACCTTCCCCCTTGATACACTATTCTATCAAAATTATCGTAAAGTATATATAATTATTTTAGTGGGCATCAGCCCAGTTTTTACCGTGCCCAATATCGACTTTCAAGGGGACAGACAATGCCAGGGCCCCTTCCATTTCTTCCCGTACAAGGGTAGTCAGTGTATCCAATTCCGGTTCAGGCAATTCAAACAGTAACTCATCATGTACCTGAAGGATCATTTTGGCACCTGAATTTTTACGTGCCAACCTCTTTTGAATACGTATCATGGCAATTTTTATGATATCTGCTGCCGTTCCCTGTATCGGAGAATTTATTGCGAGTCGTTCGTTCTGCTGTCGAACATTCTTGTTCCGATTCCTGAACTCAGGAAGCGGTCTCCGTCTTCCTGAAAGCGTCGTTACATAACCCTGTCCTTCGGCATCTCTAAGGACATTGTTTATGTATTCCTGTACCCCGGGATGCCGTTCAAAATATCCCTTTATATATTTTTCAGCCTCTTTTCTATCGATGTTTAATGTTTCTGAAAGTCCGAAAGGAGAAATGCCGTATATGACGCCAAAATTGACCGTTTTTGCTATTCGTCTCATTTCAGGTGTTACATCTTCTATTGTGATGCCGTATAATTCTGAAGCAGTCCTTGTATGAACATCGAGATCTTCACTGAACGCCGCAATAAGACCTGTATCGCAGCTGAGATGAGCCAATATTCTCAATTCGATCTGAGAATAATCTGCGGATAAAAGAATATTTCCCTGTTCTGCAATGAATGATTCCCTGATGCGTTTTCCCCACTCTCCACGTATTGGGATATTCTGAAGGTTTGGCTCGCTACTGCTCAACCTGCCAGTGGCAGTTACTGTCTGGTTGAAAGATGTATGTATCCTGCCGGTATGCCGGTTAACGAGAGCAGGAAATACATCGACATATGTTGTTTTTAGTTTAGAAAGACTGCGGAATGTCAGCACTTCTTTCGGAAGTTCATGCATGGCGGCCAGTTCTTCCAGAACATCCATATTCGTTGAGTACCCGGTTTTGGTTTTTTTTAGCGGCTTCATTCCCAGTCTTTGAAACAAAATTGTGCTGAGCTGTTTCGGCGAATTAATGTTGAATTCCTCTCCGGCAAGAAAAAATATCCGTTTCTGTATGCTATCTATTTCAGTCGCCAGGTCTTTTGAAATATTGTCTAAACGTTCAATATCTATCTTCATCCCGGACTTCTCCATGTCAATAAGTACATGAATAAGTGGCATCTCAATATCGAAATAGATCTGCTCCATGTTCTGCTCTTCGATTTTACTGAAGAGAATCTGTTTTAGTTCGTAACTCAGGGCAGCATCACCGGCTGCATATTCTGTTGCATCTTTTACAGGAACATCCGCAAATGATCGTCCTTTCTTCAGGACTTCTCGAAATGATTTTTTTCTCTTTGAGAGATATTCAAAGGATACCTCATCAAGTCCATGATTGGGTTTGTTGGGATTGAGGAGATACGACGCTATCATAGTATCAAAAAGCCTGCCTTGTACCTGTATGCCCTTCGGAAACGATTCAGATCGCACCTGATCGAGCATCATCACATCATACTTGAGGTTGTGCCCAATTTTGTCAATAGAAGTATTCTGCATAAGGGGATAGAGCAGGCTGA
Source organism: Nitrospiraceae bacterium (assembly GCA_020347665.1). GTDB lineage: Bacteria > Nitrospirota > Thermodesulfovibrionia > Thermodesulfovibrionales > UBA6898. The sequence continues at coordinate 1,482,789 of CP070737.1, read as the reverse complement.
GAACGGTTTTTTTCTTTAGTTGTTCATCCGAAAATGTATGATCGGGTGTATGTGCGACCGGGATATAGTAGGCCTTTTCTTTCTTATTGCAGAGGGCAATGCCGACAATGCTATCAGTTAAGGCATTTTTCCCTGTTGCCTCAATATCAAAAGAAATCTCCTGTTTGATTGATTCAATAATATGAATCAGTTGGTCTCTGGAATTAACTGTTTCACATTCTCTTACGGTAATTCCCGATGCCGGTATGATTTTCATGAGACTGGTGAATTCATATTCTTTGAATAGAGTCAGAAGTTCACGCCAGTCCGGTTCACGCAATCGAAAGACTTCCAGATCCGGGTCTAACGGCACTGCTGTATCAATCGTGGCCAGGCTCTTGCTCAAGCGGACAATATCGACATTTTCAACAATCAATGATCGAAGCCGTGCTTTTTTTATCCGATCAGGATATTTAAGGAGCTCATCAATACTGGTAACAGCGGTAAGCAGCTCTTTGGCTGTTTTTTCACCGACTCCCTTTATGCCAGGTATGTTGTCTGTTGCATCTCCCGTGAGCGCCATGAACTCGGTTACCCTTTCCGGGCCTAAGCCAAATTTTTCTTTCACATACGCAGTATCAAGAATTTTATTTTTTATTGGATCGTATATCTTAATGTCTTTATCGACAAGTTGCAGCATGTCTTTATCGGCGGTAACAATGAATACCTTCCCTCCTTTTTTTGCAGTTTTTTTCGCAACGGTTCCGATCAGGTCATCAGCTTCATACCCTGACCGTTCAACTATGCTAATATTGAGAGCTTTGATTATGGTTCTTATGGCGGGAAACTGCTGTGTCAGTTCAGAGGGCGTCTCCGGTCTGTTTGCTTTGTATGCTTCGAACATTCTGTGCCGTTCAGTTGGTTCGGCTGAGTCAAAGAATACTGCGAGCCCATCAGGCTTCTTTTCCCTCATAATCCGCAGCAACATATTAGTAAACCCGTAAATTGCATTCGTGGGAAAACCTTTTGAGTTTGTTAATCCTTTAATGGCGAAAAAAGCTCGGTAGACATAAGAGTTCCCATCGATCAGATAGACGTGCATAAGAGAGATTATACTAAAATTGACTAAAGTTACAATATTATTTTACATTAAATAAAATTGACGGAGGCATCATTGGAAACTACTGTTGAGGATATCAGTACTACTAAAAAACGTCTGAAGATTGAGATACCGTCCGCTGTTATTCGAGAGGAATATAACAGCTCTCTGAATAACGTAAAGATGAAGGCGAAAATACCCGGTTTCAGACCAGGGAAAATCCCGAATAATCTGATTGAAAAGAAGTTTGGCGACAATATCAGGGCTGATATTATTGACAGGCTTGTTCCTCAATACTACTCAAAAGCATTGAAAGATGCCGACTTAGTTCCGGTGACAATGCCCACCCTTGAAGATACGTTAGAAATCAAAAAGGATCAGCCCCTGTCATTTTCTTTAACGGTTGAAGTCAGACCGAAAATTAGCGACCTTACCTATACGGAGTTAAAAGTGGAGGAGATTCCTGTTCAGGTTGATGATCATGAGGTTGATGAAACGCTGAAAAGGCTGAGGGATGATCGGGCTGTTGTCAGTGTTGTTGATCGGCCGGTGCAAGAAGATGACCTTATTATCATTGATTACACAAAACTGGATCCCGCCGAAAACAAGGAACTTTCGTCTGGGACTGATCAGCTCATGAACCTTGGGAATAATCTGGTACCGAAGGGAATACTTGATGAGCTTATCGGAAAACAGAAAGGTGATGTTATAGAAATAAATATCCCGGCATTTGATGCTTCGGGGCAAACGGGCGAGCTTATTCAGGAAGAGGATAAGGGGAACCGCATCAGAATTACGATCAAAGAGATTAAGGAAAAAATTCTTCCTGAAATTGATGATGATTTTGCGAAGGAATTAGGTCAGGACACCCTGATTTCGCTGAAAGAAAAAATCAGGGAAGGAATTCTTAATGCAAAAAATGCAAATGCTGCAAAACAGCAGAAATCTAAACTGCTTGCCACGATTGTTGATTCTCACGACTTTGATATTCCCGAATCACTCCTTGAAAAAGAGCTGCAAACGCTGATGATTAATGAGAAGGCATCCATCGAGCAGGCGAAAGGAGCATTCGAGAATAAGGACGAAGATGTTTCATCGAAAGAAGCCTCTGATACAGAATTGATGGAAAAACTGAAACCAACAGCAGTCCAGAATGTAAAAAGCATGATTCTTTTGGATATGATTGCCGAAAAAGAGCATGTTTCTGTTTCCGAAGAAGAATTGAAATCGAGAATATTACTGCTTGCTCAGCAATTTCAATCGACACCTGAAACGATTATAAACCTTTTCGTCACAAAGGATGGTTCTCTCGATAATCTGAAAAATAATATTAAAGATGAAAAAGTTCTCGACCTGTTATTGTCAAAGGCCGAGACTATCAAAGGAGAATAGCATGAGTGTTATACCTATTGTTATCGAACAAACCGGCAGATCAGAGCGGGCTTATGATATCTATTCAAGACTGTTGAAGGATAGAATAATTTTTCTGGGAAGTCCCATTGACGACATTGTTGCCAATACTGTGATAGCACAGATTCTGTTCCTCCAGACCGAAGATCCGGATAAAGATATGCATCTCTATATTAATTCTCCCGGAGGGCTCGTATCATCGGGCCTCGCGATTTATGATACCATGCAGTATGTAAAACCGGATATCTGCACATACTGCATCGGACAGGCAGCGAGTATGGGCGCACTGCTCTTGACGGCCGGAACGCTCGGTAAGCGCTTTGCACTTCCCCATGCCCGGATAATGTTACATCAGCCTATGGGAGGGTTTCAGGGCCAGGCAACGGATATTGAAATTCACGCAAAAGAAATTTTGAGGATGAAAGATACCCTAAACAGGATATTTGCATTGCATACCGGACAGTCGCTCGAGAAGATACAGGCTGATACTGACAGAGACTTCTTTATGTCAGGAGGCGAGGCTAAGGAATATGGTATCGTGGATAATGTTATAGATACCGCAAAGAAAAATGAGAATGTAAAAAGAAATGCGTAATCATCGTCTGCTCAGCTTTGATGGCACCTCATTATGTAAGGAATACATTACGCTATTATTTCTGGAGGCAGTAAATGGCACGAAAAGATGAAGAAGTTCTGAAGTGTTCATTCTGCGGCAAAGGGCAGGAGGAGGTTAAAAAACTTATTGCCGGTCCAACCGTTTATATATGTAATGAATGTATTGAATTATGCAATGAAATAATAGCTGACGAACTTTATGTCGACACTGCGGGAGAAGCATATCCGAAACTCCCTACGCCAAAAGAGATACACAGCATTCTTAATGATTATGTGATTGGCCAGGAAAGGGCAAAGATGATACTTTCAGTTGCTGTGCATAATCATTATAAGAGGATTTACCATCCGTCTGAGGCCGATGTTGAACTCCAGAAAAGCAATATACTGCTGATCGGGCCAACGGGCACAGGAAAGACATTACTTGCTCAGACACTTGCACGGATACTTGATGTTCCATTTACGATTGCAGATGCAACGACCCTTACAGAAGCCGGATATGTTGGTGAGGATGTAGAAAATATCATATTGAAACTCCTTCAGGCTGCAGATTATGACGTTGAAAGAGCACAAAGAGGTATTATTTACATAGACGAGATTGACAAGATAAGCAGGAAATCTGAGAATCCATCAATAACTCGTGATGTATCTGGAGAAGGCGTTCAACAGGCATTGTTAAAAATTGTTGAAGGTGCTGTAGCGAACATTCCTCCTCAGGGCGGTCGTAAACATCCGCAGCAGGATTTCATACAGATTGATACAACGGACATACTCTTTATTTGCGGAGGTGCGTTTGTGGGGCTCGAGGATATCCTGGAGCAAAGAACCGGCAAGAAAACCGTTGGCTTTGGTTCTGATATCGTGAGTAAAAGCGATAAAAAAATTGGTGAGATACTCGGTCTTGCCGAGCCTCAAGATCTCATAAAGTATGGTCTGATTCCTGAGTTTGTTGGGAGACTGCCGGTAGTTGCGACGCTCGACGAGCTTGACGAGACTTCTCTTGTTTCTATACTGGTAAAACCCAAGAATGCATTGACGAAACAGTTTCAGAAACTCCTTTCATTTGATAATGTGCGGCTGAAATTTACTGATAGTGCATTGTCAGCTATTGCCAAAAAGGCAATTCAACGCAAGTCTGGTGCCAGGGGTCTTCGTGCTATACTCGAAGAAATTATGCTTGATGTGATGTACGAAATACCATCACTGAAAGGTGTCCAGGAGTGCCTGATAACTGAGGATACTATTGTAAAGAAGGAAAAACCCATCTTACTGTACGAACAAAAGGCAGAATCTGCTTAGTCGGTATGGCATTACGGCGTGTGCGTGAGGCAGAAAATGCTTTTTAATTCAGGAACAACGCATTTTTGCTGCTCTTGACTTTTCATCCCATGCTTATCTACCCGGTTTCCTGGTTCTGAGAGATTTTTCTAATGCCCTTTGAATGGTATCCTTCAGAGTAACATCTTCGATGGGACCGGTTAATTCGGCAATAAATAATATATCGTCAGATGACAGCTCTTTGGTATCTCTGCTTTGTATTACGGTCTTCTTTGAATGGTGTGTTCTGCCAATTCTGAAATATATGTCTTTGATTCCGTACGCTTTCAGCTTTTCTAGAATGTCTTTTTTATAATAACTTAACTGCTGAAGCCATAACGGTGAATCTACATTAACAATCAGTTTGCCCTGAGAAATCTTCGAAGGAAATATATGGAGTGAAATAGGCTTATCAAAAATACTGTGCCAATTCTTTTTTAACCGAGATAGTCTGACACCCTCCTCTATTCCAAGATTTCGAATAATGGGTCTCAGGATTGATTCGGTTTTTAACATTAAACCACTTTTTTTATGGTTCCGGAACGCAGGCATCTGGTGCAGACGTAGGACCGCCTGACCCCTTTTTTCGTAAGGATCCTGGTTTTCTGCACGTTTGGCATCAGTCGTCTTTTGGATTTGTTATTGGCATGACTGACATGATTACCAACAATTTTTTTCTTTCCACATGCAACACAGCTTGCCAACTTGTTAACCTCCTGATGGAAATTGCATTAAGAACGTTTTTTATGATAACATTTTAAAAATATAGTTACAAGATTTATAAACGGGAATAACTGAATTACGTGTTACACGGATCTGTATAACAAAATAAGAAAACGAAAAAAAATGAGAGTATTCGAACTGGCAAAGAAATTAGATAAACAGAGCAAAGAAATGCTGTCCGAGCTTGCCCGAATTGGTATAAAAGGAAAAACACATGCTTCCAGTTTAGACGAGGACACTGTTGCCAAGCTCTTAAAGTCCTTCAAAACACCAGCTGTGAAAGAGAAGGCAAAAAAGCCGGCAAAGAAAAAGACGGCAAAACCCCAAAAGGAAGAAACCCAAAAAACGCTCAAAAAGAAAACTACGGCCAAACCCTCGAAAAAGGCAAAGCCGGCTGATAAGAAAGACATAAGCAAAATAAGCAAAACAAGAAAGACTGTTCCGACGGTACGAGCACCTGAAAGAGCGAAAGAGGCAGTTGTCCCAGATGTCCGGGAATCTGAAAGAATAGCGCTTGAGAAGAAGGCAAGGAAAAGACATGATGAAGCGGTGACAGAGCCGGTTCGTCAGGAAGACCTCGAATCTGATAAAGACAGGGATGATGAAATTCTGGACAGCTCTGCTCTTGAACAGGAAGAAGAGATCAAGCTCCCTGACAGATTCAAGAAGGAAATCGAAGCTGAGAAGATTGAAAAGTTCAAATCAAAACCAAGTCTGCAGAGGGCTTTTCAGTCCATCAGAAAAATTGAGCCAAAGAGATGGCACGACACGAGGACATTCAGAAAAGGGGATAAATCCCGGCCTGCTCACAAACAGGAACAGAAGCAGGTTATAACATCCACTGTACCCCGAAAAAAGACCCTTAAACTTCGTGAAGGAACAACGGTAAAGGAATTTTCTGAACTCATAGGACTTAAATTTTCTGAAGTCATAAAGAAATTTATGGAGCTCGGCTATATGCCTACGATAAACCAGCCTGTCGATGCAGATGCTGCTCTTCTTGTTGCGGATAGCTTTGGTGTCAAGCTTGAGCTTGCGTCGGTTGAAGAAGATACATTTGCAGAAGATGTTAAGGAAGATGCAGCTGACCTTCTGCCACGTGCCCCCGTTGTTACCATTATGGGTCATGTTGACCACGGCAAAACGTCTTTGCTTGATGCTATTCGGGAGACAAAGGTTACGGAGACAGAGGCGGGAGGTATAACCCAGCACATAGGTGCATATAAGGTCAACCTTAAGGGAAAGGATATTACATTTCTTGATACCCCCGGCCATGAGGCATTTACATTGATGAGGGCACGAGGAGCAAAAGTAACTGATATTGTGGTGCTGGTTATTGCTGCTGATGATGGTGTAATGCCTCAGACTGTGGAAGCGATTAATCACGCCAGGGCTGCGAATGTTCCCATTGTGGTTGCAATAAACAAAATAGACAAACCGGATGCAAATGTTGCAAAGGTAAAGGGAGAACTTTCTGAGCATGGTATTGTGCCGGAAGAATGGGGCGGACAGAATATATTTGTTGAAGTGTCTGCAAAGCAACGGACCGGAATTGAAAATGTGCTCGAAATGATTCTTCTTCAGGCGGAAGTCATGGAACTGAAGGCAAATCCTCACCGGGAGGCGCGTGGTACCGTAATCGAGGCGAAGCTTGATAAGGGGAGAGGTCCGGTTGCAACCCTGCTTGTTCAGACTGGTGCTCTTAACACAGGTGATGCTTTGCTCTCAGACATGCATGTTGGTAAAGTGAGGGCATTAATTGATGAATCTGGAACACGAATAGAGCATGCCGGGCCTTCAACGCCGGTTGAGGTCTTGGGATTTTCAGAGGTGCCTACTGCGGGCGAAAAATTCGCTGTTGTAGAAGATGAAAAAAGAGCACGACAGATAGCAGTATTGAGACAACAAAAACAGAGGTCTCTAGAGGTAGAACGGGCGCGGAAAATGACGCTTGATGATCTGTATTCAAAAATTAAAGAGGGACAGATCAGAGAACTCGATATCATTATTAAAGGTGATGTTCAGGGGTCTGTTGAGGCTATAAAAGATGCTCTGGAAAATATCACCCACCCTGATGTAAAAGTGAAAGTAATACATTATTCTGTTGGCGGCATTAATGAATCTGATGTTATGCTTGCGACAGCTTCGAACGCGATTATTATCGGTTTTAACGTTCGTCCGGAGGCAAAGGCGGCAAATACAGCGGAAAAAGAAGGAGTCGATATTAGACTCTACAACGTGATTTATGAAGCTATTGAAGATGTCAAGAAAGCCCTGGAAGGATTGCTGGAACCTACTCTTAATGAGAAAGTCCTCGGACGTGCAGAGGTAAGGCAGCTTTTCTCGGTATCAAAAATAGGAACGATTGCGGGTTCCTATGTGCTTGACGGTATCATATCCCGGGCAAGCGATGGCATACGTGTGCTAAGAGATAACATCGTAATTTATGAAGGGAAAATCAGCTCTCTAAAACGTTTTAAAGACGATGTTAAGGAAGCTCAGTCTGGTTATGAATGCGGAATAATGATCGAGAATTTTAACGACATTAAAGTCGGTGATATTTTGGAAAATTACGTAATTGAAAAGATAGCCGCAACACTGTAGGTATTACATTCGTTTTATTCTCAGTGCCCAATGACCATACAATCCTATCTGAAGCATTATTATGATCAATAAGATTCTTCGTGTGTATTCTTTTGGCTTTTTTTCTGTTATGATTGTTTTTATGCATGGTAGATGGCAGGTGCTCGATGCTTCCGTATAAGCGCTCTCAACGCGTGAGTGATCTCATGAGAGAAGAAGTCGCTGATATAATAATGTATAAATTAAAAGATCCCAGAATTGGTTTTATTACGGTTACTGGTGTTGACATGACACCTGATCTGAAAATTGCGCGGATTTTTGTGAGTATTCTGGAAGAAGGAGAGAGAGACAATACGATTGAGATTCTCAATGCTGCAAAGACCTTCATCCGGTCTTTACTAAAAAAAAGACTCAGAATGAAATGTGTGCCGACGATTGAATTTCGCCTGGATGCATCGGTTGACTACGGCATCAAAATGGATACCCTTCTGAAAAAAATCAAGGATAACCATGAAGGTTCCTAAGGCTATTACCCAGGCTGTCAAGATGGAAAAGCACTTTGTAATTGCAGTACATGTAAGCCCGGATGGTGACGCTCTCGGTTCTGCTCTCGCACTATCTATGGCACTTGAATCGATTGGCAAGAAGACGATTGTCTATTCCCGGGATATTATCCCCGTCTTTTATCGCTTTTTGCCGGGTCATGAAAGGATTACAGCGAGGCTTGGGACCATGACCGGAGATGACCCACTACTGCTCCTTCTTGACTGTAATGATCCTGCACGAGCCGCACTGGAAAAGAATACTTTTGGAAAATCCATTGTTATTGACCATCATAATACAGGGTCTCATTTTGGTGATATGAAATGGATTAATCCTAAAGCAGCTGCAACCGGTCTCATGATCTATTATCTTATACGGTCTTTAGGCATTGCGTTCGATGAAGATATAGCGACCAATCTGTACGCAGCCATATCAGTTGATACCGGGACATTTCGGTACAGTAATACCTCTCCGGAACTCTTATTGGCAAGTGCTGAATTGATTCAGGCTGGTGCCAATCCCGGACAGATTGCCAAAGACCTCTATGAAACATGGGCAAAAAACAGATTTGCCTTACTTGTTATGTCTTTGAATACCCTCGAAATCAAAAATAATATCGCGATTACCTATGTGACAAGAAATATGCTAAATAAAACGCAAACAAAACTTGAAGACACAGAACACTTCTCTAATTTTCCAAGAATGATCGCTGAAGTCAAAATATCGCTTTTTCTTAAGGAAAAAAGTCGTGGAATGTGGAAGGTGAGTCTGCGCTCGAAAGGTGACGTTGATGTTTCACGTATCGCGGAACAATTTGGTGGTGGTGGGCATAAAAATGCTGCGGGATGCTGGATGAAAGGAACACTTTCATCTGTTAAGAAAGAGGCGATTAACGTTGCATCATTGATTATATAGCCTGCTCATGCCTCACATTACCTAACAAATGCCTGCAGAACATTGCAGAATCTTTTTCTGAACTGTTGGATCCAGAGCCTATACTGCTTCGAACCGCAAACAATAAACTCACGAACATTAATCGAAAGGACGAGAATTATCTAGCAGATATGTCATGTGAATTAGATCAAGAAGAAAAAACAGGTTCTTAACGATTTTTTTATTCTGTTAATATAATGGAGCATGCACAGGGTGATAAACCTAAACAAACCATCTGGTATAACGTCTCGTCAGGCAGTTACCAGGGTAAAACAAATGCTTTCAGCAAGAAAAGCCGGCCATGCTGGAACGCTTGATCCTATGGCGACCGGTGTGCTTCTGATATGTCTGAATGAAGCAACAAAGATAACACGATTTTTCACCAATATGGATAAACAATACCATGCAAGAATAAAGTTAGGCGAAAGGACCGATACTTATGATTCAGAAGGGACTGTGATTCAAAGAAACGATGTATCGTCTGTCACACAGGAAAAAATTATTGGAACAATCAGCATGTTCCAAGGACGAATGAAGCAGAAGCCACCTATGCATTCTGCCGTGAAGATCAAAGGCAAGACATTGTATACCCTGGCCCGCAAGGGGATCGAAATTGAACGGCCAGACCGGGATATTGAAATTTATAGCATTGATGTGATAGATATATCCCTTCCCTTTGTAGATATACTGGTTTTATGCTCAAAAGGGACATATGTCAGGACACTGTGCGATGACATTGGGTTGAGGCTTGGTATAGGTGCCCATCTTGCTCATCTCCAACGCATACGAATAGGACACTTTGACATAAAAGATGCGACATCTTTTGATGATCTCCTGTCAGGTACCTATGAATGGTATTCAATAGATGCAGCCTTACCATTTTTAAAAGAAGTTCGGCTGGACAGGAAAGATTTTGAGAGGATGAAAAACGGTGCGCACATCCCATTCGATAAGAATAGTGAACTTGGCACGAATGAACTCGTGAAATTAAAAGGGCCTGAGGGAGATGTGTTCGGAATAGGCTGTGTTCATTCAGGCAGTTTGAAAACAGAACGAATTTTTAATCTCTAGTACGATCACCTGTTTTTTAATACCACCATAGTATTTCTTAAACTAAATTCTCAATTTTTTTAGAAAACTATCTGATATAACAGAAATATTTGTTAGAAAAAGCTTGACATTATCAGTTTTTTCTGGTATTCATATGCTAATGTTTTTAGGTACAAAAAACGCATTAGGTATCGACATCGGCTCAAGCTACATTAAAAGCGTTTTGCTGAAGGAAGCAAAAGGTAGCTACGAGCTCGAACAGTTTGATCTCCACTCACTTTCGCCAGAACTCATTGTCGATGGATCAATAATCGACTCATTACGTCTCATAGATTCCTTAAAAGAAATGATTAAAAAGAGCAGGACGAGCACAAAGAACGCTGTCATATCAATTTCGGGGCATTCTTCTGTGATAATCAAAAAGATAACGCTTCCCGAAATGTCAGAAGAAGAGCTTTCAGAGTCTATAAAATTCGAAGCAGAACAGTACGTTCCATTTGATATTGATGATGTAAGTCTGGATTTTCAGATATTGGGGCCGAAAGAGGACCCAGGTCAGATGGACGTCATTCTCGTCGCTGTTAAGAAAGATGTCATTAACGAATATCTCACTGTTGTTAAAGAGGCAGGCCTGAATCCGATAATCGTAGATATAGATTCCTTTGCCCTTGAGAATATGTATGGGATTAATTATGAAATTGAACCGGATAAAAATATAGTACTGCTTAATATCGGTGCCAGTGCCATTAATATGAGCATACTAAAGAATGGTGTCTCGGTTTTTACCAGAGACAGTTCGCTGGGCAGTAATATTCATACTGAATCCCTCCAGAGGGAATTTAATCTGTCGTATGAGAATGCTGAACGGCTGAAAAGAGGCGAGCCTGTTGAAAATGTGACTCAGGAAAATGCCCAAACTGTTATTGAGGCTGCTTCCGAAGAAATACTCACTGAAATCGTCCGTTCGCTGGATTATTATAGAAGCACAACGCTACAGGAAGAGATTTCTGAAATTATCTTGAGCGGAGGGTGTGCCTTGCTGCCGAATTTTGTATCTCTGGTAGCCGAGAGAGCCGGCATTGAAACAAAAATAGCCGAGCCATTCAAAAATATCAAGAAATCAAGACAGATTGATAGTGTATATTTGGAAGAAATTGCGCCAATGATGGCCGTTGCCGTAGGACTTGCTATGAGAAAACAAGGTGACAGATGATTAAGGTTAATCTTCTTCCGGAAAAAAAGAAGAGAAAAAAACCAAAACAGATTCCTGCATTTCTTCTGGCCATAATAGGGTTGACTGTGCTTGTTGGAGTTGTTCTTGCACTGCTGTATTCTCATTTTAATTCAGAAGTTGAAGCGAGACAGGTTCAGGTCCGTGAAAATGAAATAAGACTGAAGAAACTGGAAGATAAGATAAGAGAAGTAGAAGCATTTGAAAGACGAAATGCCCTCTTTAAAAACAGAAAAGAAATAATTGAACAACTGGGTAAGAATAAGACGATACCGGTTAAAGTCCTTGATGAGATTAGCTCATCGCTTCCTGCCGGCGTCTGGATCAATACTCTGCAGCTATCTGGTAATGGTCTTGATCTTAAATGTACGGCTTTTACCAATACAGATGTTGTCGAGCATGTGAACAAGTTAAAGCAATCAAAGATGTTTTCAGATGTGTATCTTCGTGAATCTATACAGCAAAAGCAGACAGGTTTTTCTCTGTACAACTATAGTATATCGATGAAGGTGAGTATATAAGTATGGCAGCGAAATTGACCTTAAAAAATCTTCCGGTCTGGGCCAAGGGGATTATATCTGTTCTGCCAGGCCTCATTATCGCGCTCCTCGTTGTTTTTCTGTTAATAATGCCAAAACAGGAAGAAATCAAGGCGCTTGATAAGAAAATAGATACCCAGATAAACAAGATTGCTGAAGCAGAAACAAAAGCTGCAAGACTTGAAGTGCTCAAGCAGGAAAATCAGATATTGAAAGCTCGACTGGAAGAATTAAAGCAGCAGCTCCCGGAAGAAAAAGAGATATCCGACCTTCTGAAACAGGTATCTGATAATGGGATTGCTTCAGGTCTGGAAATCCAGTCCTGGAAACCGGGGCAGCGGACTTCTCACGCGAGCGGCATTGTGTATGAAATTCCCGTGTCTGTCAATGTTTCAGGCACCTATCATAATTTTGGCTATTTTTTGGGAAGTCTCACGAGATTAGACCGGATCGTTAACATTAAGAACATGTTTCTTGGAACTCCAACGAAAGAGAAAGGATCGGTCATATTAAAGGTGCAATTCACAGCTGCGACCTTTACGGCCATTCCTGAAGAAGAACTGCCCCAAACGGGAGCTCAATAAGTGAAAATGATGAGAAAATGTGCATTTATAATAGTCATCCTGTTCCTGGCAGGATTCACGTCATGTAAAAAGCAGGAGACTGCTTCACCCAAGATTGCTTCGAAACCAAAACCGGTTGCTTCGGTGACGCTCCCGAGCATATCAAGGAAGGAACTCAAAGTAGAGCGGGAAATATTTGATTATAATCCGCGTGGTAGAAGGGATCCTTTTTTATCATTAATCGTGGAAGCAAAAGAAAAACCCACGATAAAGATTGGTGCCCCTCCGATAGAGAGCTTTGATGTTGACGAGATCAGGCTGGTTGCAGTTGCATGGGGACAAAGCCGCTTCTATGCGCTTATAACATTACCTGATAATAAATCTTTCACGGTTACAAAAGGAACACGATTAGGACTGTATGGAGGAACGGTAGAAGATATCACAGCAGATTATATTCTTGTCAGAGAGAAAGTGAAAAACTATAAAGGTGAGTTTGAACATAAAGATACAATTTTGAAACTCCGTCAGGAGGAGGAAGGATGAAAAAAATAGTGCCAATGAAATTATTTATTTCAGTATTCTTACTAACTCTGTTTTCTGCATGTGCTACAACTCCCGGGGTTCAGGAAGCCTCCTTTGAAAAAGATTCTGGAACCATAACCGATATCCGGATCGAACAGAACAGGGTCGAAATGACCAGTGACGCACCATTTACCTACACCGTTTACAGCTCTGGCGACCCGTATAGAACATTCGTTGAAATTCCGGATATGAAGCTTGGGACATTCACAGGCAAACTTTCTCCAGACAGCACGAATATTGCAGAAATTATTCCATCCCAGGCTGAATCACCACGTACAGCACGGTTCGAGATCATTTTAAAGAGACCGGCAACGATTATTCCCTTTTATGAAGGTACTACACTGTCATTACTGGTAAAAACCGAGGAAGACGAGGCTGCAGTTGAAGAACCTGTGCCTTTGGCGGAAGTGGAAGAACCCGAGGAGAAGGAAGCACCTGCTCTTTCCGCACAGGAAGAAAGTGTCCTGCCATCTCTTGATCAGGCGACAGAGGTTGTTCATGTGGCAGTAAAGCGAGCTGATGATACGGTGAAAGTTATCATTGAGGGAGACGGCAAAATGGAGCCCAATGTTTTTCCGCTTGATGAGAGAATCGTGGTTGACATCCCTTCTGTTTCTCTCCGTGCGCCAATTCCCGAGGGGGCAACATTTCCCTTAAAGAGCATACGCGCCGGCAATCATAGGGACAGACTGAGGCTAGTACTGGATCTGGAGAAGGAAACCAGTTACGATGTGTCTGCACTGGGAAGTACTGTCGTGATATCTCTGCTCAGTGGTAAAGAAAGGTCTGATGCCATGGAGTCAGAACCTGACAGCGCGCCTCCCAGACCTCGAGAAAATGAGATGTTGTCCGAGGACAAGACAGAGAGGCTTGTTGAAGGGCAGTATGTGGGAAGAAAAATTTCACTTGATTTTCAGGATGCTGATTTGGCATCGATTTTCAGATTGCTGGCCGATATCGGCGGTTATAATATTGTTGTTGATCCCAAGCAGGTTACTGGTAGCGTTACTCTGAAACTGGAAAATGTGCCGTGGGATCAGGCCCTTGACCTGGTATTGAGAACCCATAAACTCGAAAAAGTTGTGTCCGGAAATATTATCAGGATATTGCCTGCTTCTGAACTCAAGAATGAATATGAATCCATAAAACAGGCAAACAAGGCGCGTGCGGAAGCCGGGGAGTTGAAAACACGGATATTCCCGGTAAATTATGCGGACCTGAGTAAATTGAAAGATGCCATTGACAAGGCAAAGGTCTTAAGTTCCAGAGGCAGCATAACACTTGATGAGCGCGGCAGTTCCATTATTGTAAACGATATTGAAGAGAACCTTGAAAAAACCGCAAAGTTGCTGGTAGCAATCGACCGGCAGGATATGCAGGCACGGCAGGTGATGATCGAGGCAAAGATCGTTGAACTGACCACGGATTATACCAAAGACCTTGGCATTAGCTGGGGAGCAACCTATTCGGACCAGAGGGCCAGTGATGCTTTCACCATAGGAGGATTAAGTCAGGTTGGTACAGCACCATCCGGGAATAATTTCCTGGTGAATCTTCCTGCTGCAGTCGGTCAAGGATCAGGTGGTGCACTCGGGTTTGGATATATCAACAAGGCTGCAAATTTTGCTCTGGATGTCGAGCTTTCAGCGCTTGAGACGAATAACCACGCAAAGATTCTCTCGAATCCAAAGATTTTGACCATGAACAATCAGGAAGCAACCATAACACAGGGGAGTACGATATATATCCCGATTGCAACGTCTGACAAGACAGATCTGAAGGCGATAGACGCACTTCTGTCCCTGAAGGTAAAACCGCGTATTGCTCCGGGCGGTGCAATCTTTATGGATCTTGATATAGCAAAAGATGAGCCTGGCGCTGTAACAGCCGGTGGGGTAAACATTCTGAGAAACACCGTGAAAACCAGCGTTCTCGTGAACAATGGTGACACGGTTGTGATTGGCGGAATATTCAAGAAATCAAAGACTGACGTGGATTCCGGGGTGCCCGGACTTTCAGAATTACCGGTTCTGGGCAGCCTGTTCAAAAAGAACCAGGATATTACCAGTGACACAGAAGTGTTGGTCTTTATTACGCCGAACGTTGTGGAATATTCTGATTTAGAATAGTTTATTCGCAATTAAGGTATGGTATTATAAACAGCAAAAAAATGGAAAAAATAAAAATAAACCATAGGAGATGAAGATGGATAACAAGCATGTCTGGCTCTGCTTTCTTTTAATATCCTTGTTAGCTTTTGCCGGCTGCGGAGGCGGCAAGGGAGGTGCCCCGGGCTCAAGCGGGAGCGAAGATACCGGTATTCTCATTCAGGCCGTAAGCGTTGTCGGTAATGCAACAGACGGTGATGATCCCCCTGATATTGACGTTGCAATACATCTTTGT
>CP070737.1:1393857-1467122 GCA_020347665.1 Nitrospiraceae bacterium | reverse complement strand
TTCTCAGATTAACACTTACAATCGGTAATACGCAGTTTTTACTGTCCCCTTGAATTGAAGAGTAGCAGGTGTACTCGTTAACTTTTGATCCAAATCGATGTCGCATGTCTAAATCATCGTAATCCACACTTCGATATGTAGTATTGACCGAATGCAAAGCCCTCCTAACAATGTTATATCTGTTGTATGCCTATGACTAGAACCTACGTCCGCCCCCTCGTCCTCCTCCACCTCTTCCTCGTCCTCCTCCACCACCGCGATGTTCAGTACGAGGACGGGCTTCATTCACGTTAAGCGCTCTTCCCTGCAGCTCTTTGCCATTGAGTCCATCGATCGCAGACTGCGCTTCACCTTTAGAAGGCATCTCCACGAAGCCAAATCCTTTTGATTGACCGCTATACTTGTCCTTTATGATATTGGCGGATTCAACCTGCCCGAATTGTTCAAAGGCCAGCCGCAAGTCCTCTTCTGTTACCTCATAGGACAAATTCCCCACATAAATGTTCATTCCCATCTCCTTTTCTAATGGATTCCAGATATTTGGATTCTCCAACAAGTAATTATATGATTTTCTTTCTATCCCCGAAAATACTGTAGCATATTTCAGGGAATCCCGCCTGTAAAAACCTTATCAGGCCTGAAACGTTTTTTTGTTCCAGTGCAAGCATATCAATATTCCTTTTTCCGAAAATTCTACTTTATAACTGTTTAATTGATGGGGAAGCTTATGAAGGCACGCCTAAACTGGGTGCATTTTGGGTGCAAATTTCGCTATTTTCCCCTATTTTTCCCAGAGACATAAAAAGGCTCCAAGTGGAATAATCCCTTGAAACCTTTGATTTTCAGTGGCGCGCCTGCAGGGACTCGAACCCCGGACCCACTGCTTAGAAGGCAGATGTTCAATGCCATCGATGATTACCTCTCAGATTTTGATGAAACTTACTGGACAGATGCCTAACAGTTACTCACTAAAAAGCCAAAGAAATATATATAAACTGGGGCGCTCGTATTGCACTCGTATTGTAGCAGGCTATAAGTTATTGATTTTATAGGCATGCCTGCGGGTTCGATTCCCGCCGCCTCCACCAGTCTTCATTCGAAGTGAAGTGAAGAAAGAATACCGCAAGTAAATAATCCGTTCAAAACAGTCTTTATTCAGATGCCGGCAATTTCTCAGGCTCGCACAGCAGTTCCGGATTGACTGCTATGGTTCCGCAATTCTGACATTGCCAGCGATCCCTATGTCTTTTATTCTCACAAAATGAAGGGGGTTTTACCCCTTTTGAGCCACACCAGTCAGCTTTTCTCCCCCTGCCCATTACTTTACAAATTGTATTCGGGTCAAGGCTTACGGCGCCGCAGTTGGCGCAGAAAAATGCCGCTGTTTCCTTAGGAAGAGGGACATGCTTTTTTTCAGACAATTGCAACCGCTCCTTTCTCTCGTGAACTAGCTGCTACCTTCGTTCTGCCCCGTGAAAGATACCACAGTTACTATTCAAAGTCAAAACAAATTTTTCCAAGGCTCTGTGTTATTAGTTATTGCTAAAAACGTTTCTTTTTTTCTGATTTCAGGCTATTGACGTGTCAGCCCCTTACGTCCTGCGCCACTCAGAGTGCATGGTCTTTCCCCTTCATCCCATGCAAATTACATTTCATCAGCGAGGACTTTTAACGCTCTGAGTCTTTTGGGATGCCTGAGTTTTTTCAGGGCCTTTACCTCAATCTGCCTTACCCGCTCGCGTGTTATATTAAGATGTCGTCCTATCTGTTCAAGCGTACATTCCTGATCCACAGCAATGCCAAACCTCATTCGCACGACTATCTCTTCTTTAGGCGTTAAGCTCTTAAATACCCGCAACATATGCTCGGTCACTATTTTTTTCTCTGCTATTTCATCGGGCAGAGCAATCGTTTTGTCATCAATAAAATCTTCAAGCTCTGTTTCATCATCTCCCACTTTCTTCTGCAGAGATAGTGGATTTTGAATTGCCCTGAAGACTTCTTCAACTTTTGCCTCAGAAACATTCAGATATTCAGCAATCTCGTCATGCCGGGGCTCTCTGCCGAGCTGCTGCTGTAATTTTCTGCTCGCCTTATTCACTCTGTTGTAGAACTCCATCATATGCACCGGTACCCTGATCGTTTTTCCGAAGTCAATGATTGCCCGCGTCATCGCCTGCCTTATCCACCACGTGGCATAGGTGCTGAATTTAAACCCTTTTTCGTATTTATATTTTTCCACAGCCCTCATGAGACCAATATTGCCTTCCTGAATAACATCAAGAAGGGGTATGCCCCGACCAACATAGTTTTTTGCTATGCTGATGACCAATCTAAGGTTATGAGAAATAAGCCTGTTCTTCAGTTCAGTAATTAGTAGCTGGATATTGTTAATCCTACGCCACATCTCTTTCACATCATCTGTATTCATTCCGACTGCAGCTTCAATATGTCTATATCCGGTTTCTACCTCTTTTTCGATTGCTATCAGTTTGAAAGGATTTATATCCCTTTTCTTCCTTGATCTGATCAGTTCTCTTAAGCCCTTTAAAGAACCATACCGTGTAGTTTTCCTATCAAGAAGTTCAATTTTTCTTGCATAATGCTCAAGGAGGTGAACACATATAGCCACGGCATCACCGGAATTTTCATTTTTTTCATCATCACGTTCCTCTCCTTCTCTTCTGCCATTTAAGCTGACCCTCAGGACGCGGTACAGAGGCAATGCCGAAATAATGTCAGTAATAAGTTCCTTTCCTTCTATCAGGCTCTTTGCAATTTCAGTTTCCTCATCTTTGGACAGCACAGGAATATCTCCCATTGAATGGAAATATGTCTGAACAAGGTCTTCTGTCCGTTCGTACGCGTAAGTCTGCTGATCTGATCTGTCCATATTGCAGGCAGCCTCTTCATTATCTGTCAATGGCACGCCGACATCATGCAGAAGGTCTATGAAACTCTCGATCTCATCAGCAGAGAAAAAATCAGAGGGAAGAGCATTATGTATGTCATCATAGGTAAGCATCCCTCTTTGCCTGCCGATAAAAATGAGATCCTGCAGGATATCTGTTTTTATGCTGACACTATTCTTTTTCATGGCCTGTCATCCCCCTAGTGAAACCGCCGTATTGCTTCAGGTCCGGTCTTGTTCTTTGGTTTCGGACAGAAGTCATATTTACCCTTAGATTCATTCTTCTTCCTGGAATCATCACGCATAGAGAAATCCTTTCGTATTCCTGAAATGTATCCTGTTCATCTGAAAAGACGTCTCAAGAGTAAAAGGACATGTTCTATTGAGATCAGATTGACCACGTATAACGCACTGGTGAACATTCTCAAGAGTAAAAGGACACAGTTCCAAACTGTCAATGTCTGCATAAGGAGTTCTCTGTGTTCGACCTTTTCTGCTTCTGCTTGCTGACATAGTACCTTCAGTTACATTTATATTTATTTCTTTTATTATCATAGACACCTCTACATCTTAGTGATATGATCATATTGATACTTGGTACGAAATAAGAATTGATCTTTCAGATATTAAAGAGAGGGAGGGGAAAGCCCTGAGTACAGATAGTGATAGCCTTGAAATTCTCCTGTATTTGTTCTCTCTGCAAGAGCATATTCTACGGAGCGATCCCTAATAACGGAAAAAAATTTAACCTTTATATCATAATCTCCTGCAGCTAATGATTTTATAACATTATTCTTCAGCCAATTATACTGATCAAGCTTTTCATGCAAAGTCTTTACAGGACTCTTAAATGTATGTTCTGATGAACCGCCAAAAAAGGAAAACAGAAGCTCATGGATAAAGAGTAAATAATTGCTTGTGTCCCGATTTATTGAACTTGCAATATAACCTGCTGAGGTCCCATGATCTTCAAGATGGATATCGTGAAGCGGCATAAAAGAAAAAATTATGAAATAGTAAAGAATGAAAAACTTACAGAGACACACTTTCTTCATATCGTTAAAAAATTGCTGGACACCGGTCTGAACATAGTCTCCGACTGAAGACTACTTTTTTGATGTCCGATATCTTTCCCCCCAGGAGTATAGTTCATACATATCAAGAATATGATCGAAAGTCAACTTGCTAATTATAACTTATAATTTATCTATTTGCTATAATTAATAATTATAAAGTTATTAGACCAAAATCCGGTCAAGCGATAATGCTGATAGAACGATGATTACAAAGATATTGACTCTTCTGAATGCAGATATATAAAACATATCCCGGCAGTCCTTCTTAAGAAGTTTAACGCCGTGCAACACAAGCCAGATTGAGGCAAATATCAGGAAAACATGAAGGCCGAGCGAAGACCCGCTGCCAAAGAACGGTATAAACAGGCAGGTCACAGCAGCAGAACAGAGCCATATAAATGTGATACGTGATAACTGCTGTACAGAAAAAACCTTCACCAACGAAGGAATTGTTACAGACGCGTATTCCTTTCTATGGGAAAGCAGAAACAGCCAGAAATGAGGCATCTGCCATATGAAAAAGAAAAAGCAGAGAGCGATCAAGCCCGGTTCGGCAAGCCTTTCCCCCCCGGCACTCCATCCGATGGCAGGTGGTATGGCACCAATGAGCGCCCCCGGCACTAATGCAAAAGCCGTTTTTCTTTTAAGAGGCGTATAGATGCCATTATAAAAAACAAGAGCGAACATCCCGAGAAAGACCGGTATGGGTTTGCCAGTCAAAAGAAAAATCAGCAGACCGGAGAGGATTACGAATAACGAAAAATAAAGTCCGTTCTGAGCGGATATTCTACCTGACGGTATCGGCCTCTTTCTTGTTCTAATCATCAAAGTATCACTATCCCGCTCCTGGTATTGATTCAAAGCAGACCCTCCTGAGGAAAGAAGGAAAACTCCTATGACCGCAAATATCATGGTAGGGCCGAAATCAGAAGAAGCAAGCAGATACCCTGATCCTGCAGAGAATGAGGTAAACGAAGCCTGTCTTACTTTGCAGAGTTCAAGATACTGTTTTATCTTTATTTCCATGCCGTTTTACCCTGCATCATTTCAGTGTCTTCAGATATTCGACCAAGGCATCAAGCTCTTCGTCACTGATAAAACCGGCCTGTGACGGCATAAGTAGTGGATAGCCCTTCACAATATCATATTTTGGCTTGAGGATCGAACGTTTGAGATACACTTCATCCGAGACGATCTCCCGTTCCTTTCTGTTCGTGATGACCACGACCTTCCTGTTATAGATACCTCTAAGACCCGGCCCTATTTTTCTGGCATTAGAAGTATTGTGGCAGACCTGACAGCCCCGTTCGTTAAACGTCCGTTTCCCGTCGTATTGAGGAACAGCCTTTACAGCTTTCTTCTGTTCCGGTCCGGTCACCGGTTTGACAGCGCGAGGTTTTGGAAAAGCCGTCACCTGTTTCTGTGTTCGCTTCTTTACTGCGGTCTTCACCTTCTTTTTTTTAGGTGGCTTTTCAATGAAATCGCCTTTCAGAAAATCGATAATTTCCTTAAACTCTTCTACGGTCAGCAACCCCTCATAGCTCGGCATGACTGCGGGATACCCTTTCACAATATCAGACTTTGGCACGAGTATTGAGCGCCGCATATACTCCTCATCCGTGATGACCTCTCGTTCCTCACCACTCGTTATAACGATTGATCTTCTGTCGTAGATTCCTTTGAATGTCGGACCAATCTTTTTTGAGCCGTCCAGACTGTGGCATCCAATACAGCCCTTTACGTCGAGTATTTCCCTTCCCCGGTACGGGAACTCAATACCTGCCTCGCCCGGAGAGTACCATCTCAAAAACTCTTCTTCTGTCATCGCGACGAGGGCCGTTCGCATCTGTGAATGCCCGAGGCCGCAGTATTCCGTACAGAGTATTCGGTACAGCCCGGGCTGCTTCGCAGCGAACCAGAGATAGTTCGTCATTCTAGGCACCAGATCCTCTTTTATCCTGAAGTCAGGCAGATAAAGACTATGCAGAACATCCCGTGAGGCAAGAGTGAGCCTGACCGGTTTTCCGACCGGCACCCTGAGCACCCTGTCTTTTCTGCCGTTCGTGTACTCGAACTGCCATGTCCACATCTGGCCAAAGACTTTAACCTGCATTGCGTTCTCGGGTGCATCACGCATTGATTTAAAACCCGCCCAACCTATGTAGAACATGATAATCACGAGCATGGTCGGTATTACGGTCCAGATCACCTCAAGCGGGAAATTGCCCTCGATCTGTTCTGCAGTCGGGTTCCGCTCCTTTCTGTATTTGATTACAAAATAGATCATAAAAAAAGTGACGAGCACAAGGAATGTTACTGATATTGCGAGGATAAAGAGCATTACGCTGTCTGCGATATGCATCCGGTAAAAGGGTTCGGCTGAAGGAGAGGAACCCATATCGGTCTGAGCCGTTATGATCCTATGGATAAAGGAGTTTAGCATAACCGCATTTTATCTGAATAAGACATCCGAAAACGTGAGGAGAATTATTACTGTCAGAGTGGTCATCGCAAGGAGAAGCATCACTTTAAAGAGACGTGATTCATACTTCAGGTGCATAAAGAGCCAGACAACTAGGCTCGCCTTGACAGAGGCAATCAGGATGTTGATTATGATGCTCAGGCCACCAAATTCGAGAGCAGCAGCGGTAAGGGTCAAACCGGTCAGAATGATGAGACTGCCCCATACATATACATAGACACGATACTTGATGATCGCTCCTCCCTGTTCTCTGCCGTTCATCTATTCAACCCTATGTCAAAAGATAGAAAAACGGGAATAGGTATATCCAAACAATATCAACGAGATGCCAGTATAATCCCGTGTTTTCAAGTTTGATGAAATCCTTCTCATTGATTTTTTTTCGCATCAAGAGTGTCAGCATGCCGAGAAGCACAACAACCCCGACCAGGACATGGAGCCCATGCATGCCGGTTATGACATAATAGAGGCTGTAGAATATGACCTCGCCCTGCGGAAGCTCGAACATTTCTAACGCACCGGGAAAGAGCCCGTGTGCAATCTTTGCCTTCCATTCAAAAAACTTGATGACGAGAAACCCGCACCCGAAAAGGATCGTCAGGAACAGAGCTGAGACAGAGAGCTTCCGGTCCCCCTTCCTGATGGCAGATACCGAGACCGCCATGGTAAGACTGCTCGTGATAAGCACCACAGTGTTGACCGCACCGAGCACCGTGTCAAGCGTTGCCGCCGCAGTATGAAATTGCTCAACGTATCTGGTTCTATAGACCGAGTAGAGCAGAAACAAGCCGCCAAACAGCAGGAACTCCGTATAAAGGAAAAGCCACATGCCCATCTTTGAGCCGGTGTAATCACGCTGCTGTTCCTGATTCAGATGCTCTGTCCGTTCCGCTTCCATCATCCCTCAGTTGAAATCATATGGACCCTTCGAAATCTGGGGGATCTCTTCAAAGTTATGTGCGGGCGGCGGTGATGAGACCTGCCACTCAAGCGTGGCTCCGCCCCAAGGATTATTTCCTGCATTTCTTCCCCTTGCGGCCGAGAGAACCAGATTAACGAACATGATAACAATGCCGGTTGCAAGAATCCATGAGCCGATGGTCGAGATCATATGAGCATTCGTAAATTCAAGGGGATAATCAAAATACCGCCGCGGCATCCCCTGCCATCCGAGTATAAACATCGGGAAATAAAGCACATTGAATCCGATAAAAACGATCAGCCAGGCGACCCTGGCAGTCGTTTCATCATACAACCGACCCGTGATCTTTGGGTACCAGTAATGAAGTGCAGCAAAGAACGCAAACCCCGCCCCTCCGAACATCACATAGTGAAAATGGGCAACGATGAAATAGGTATCATGGATATGCAGGTTTGTGGCAACCGCGGCATTCATGAGTCCTGTAAGCCCGCCGATCGAAAAGAGAAATATGAAAGAGAGACTATACAAGAGCGGTGTGCCGAGGATTATAGAACCCCGATAGAGGGTCGCGACCCAGTTAAACACCTTTATGCCGCTCGGTATTGCAACGATAAACGTCAAAAAAGAAAACAGCCACCGTGCGGTCTCACTCATACCGCTCGCAAACATATGATGTCCCCAGACAACATAGCCCACCCCTGCTATAGTCATACTCGAAAACGCAATGGCCTTATACCCGAAGATGGTTCTTCTCGAAAACACCGGTATGATGTCTGAAATCACTCCCATAGCCGGCAGTATCATAACGTAAACCGCAGGGTGAGAATAAATCCAGAAGAGATGCTGAAACATTAGCGGATCACCACCCTTTGCCGGATCAAAAAATCCAACGCCGAACATACGTTCAAAGATGAGCAGGAGCATCACTATCGCGAGCACCGGCGTGGCGAGGATCTGTACCCAGGAGGTTGCATAAACCGACCAGACGAAGAGCGGCATACGGAACCACGTCATACCGGGTGCACGAAGCCGGTGGATCGTCGTGATAAAATTCAGTCCGGTAAGAATCGATGAGAATCCGACAACAAACGCAGCAAACGCAGCAAGCGAGACACTCGTCGTCGTGATGATACTGTACGGCGTGTAAAATGTCCAGCCAGCATCAGGTGGTCCGCCGGGCGCAAAAAGCGTTGAAATCGCAAGAATGCCCGCTGTTATATAGAAATACCATGAGAGAAGATTTATGCGCGGGAATGCCACGTCCCGGGCACCAATCTGAAGAGGAAGAAAAAAATTGCCAAATGAAGCATTGATCGCGGGTATGATAAAAAGAAAGATCATTACGATCCCGTGGAGAGAAAAAAGGGCGTTATAGGTCTGCGCGTCCATAATGGTTCGGCCGGGCGCAAAAAGTTCAAGCCGCATAAGCAGGCCAAGGGTTACGCCGACAATAAAAAACGAAAGAATAGAACAGAGATAGAGCAATCCGATTCGCTTGTGATCAGTGGACAATATCCAGGAGAATATTCCACGAAATCTTCCATGGGCAACATAAAAACTGGTTTGCATACTATCTGATCTTTTTTCGTCTTCCAATGCTCACACGATCAGAACTGCGGGCATATGATAATTCGTATGACCACTCTCATGGACACCCCCATACAGTACTATACTGGCTTACAAAAAACACGATATGTGATGAAAAAAAGATTATATCAACAGCCACAAGGCTCTATTAAATTGTCCTGGGATCCGATTGATGTTATTATCATACTATGATTTTTAACATGATGTCGAATGAAAGCTTCGAATGAATTATTCTTTTCCGCATATCAGATGAATATCGTGTTTGATAACAGAACAGGGCGCTTTCTCTTTCCAGCCGCAGTGACCGTCTGTCCATGATCACCCAGGAACTTATCATTACGATTCTCCTGATACTCCTTGGTGCTTGGTTTCTCGGGAGTGTGTTTGCCCGCTTTGGCCTTCCGTTTCTCCTCGGAGAACTGTTGGCAGGCATAATCCTCGGCCCTCCCCTGCTCGGGTTAGTTGTCCCTTCAGAAACACTTGAATTCATGGCTGAGCTCGGTATTTTCTTTGTCATGTTCTATACGGGCATGGAACTGGATCCGAAAGAACTGCTTGAACACATCTGGCATGCACTCTCGGTCGCCATAGGGGGCTTTATACTCCCTTTTGCTTTGGGGTATTTCATAACACGGTTTTTTGACGGGACAGTCTATCAGTCGCTCTTTGTCGGAATGGGAGTTTCCATAACCGCCATCGCTGTTCAGGCGGTGATACTGCACTCCATGCGGATAAGCAGAACAGCCGTGGGGCACATTATTATCGGGGCCGCTATCGCAGATGATATTCTGTCACTGATCGCCTTTTCGATTCTGTTAGGCCTCGCACGATCAGGCACAGTCCAGTTTGCGGATATGTTTGTCATATTGCTCAAGGTAGTCGGTTTTTTTGCAGCAACGATCGTTCTCGGCCAGTTCGTTTTACCGCGATTTACAGGAAAACTGCACGACCGCGAAGGAAAGGCCTTTACGTTCGCCATCACAGCCGCACTGATCCTGGCATATTTCGCCGAACTGGCCGGACTCCACTTCATAATCGGCGCCTTCCTGGCGGGACAGTTTGTGCGGAAAGAAATAATGGACGAAAGGATATACAACCGCATTATCGACCGGTTTTTTGGTTTAAGCTACGGATTTTTACTCCCTATCTTTTTTGTATCACTGTCTTTTCATCTCCATTTTAGCTGGAACTGGACATATATTATGTTCACTATGGCTTTGATCCTCGTAGCTACCGTCGGCAAGCTCGTCGGATGCGGACTGGGCGCCGCCGTGTTCAAACGAAATTTCTGGGAATCCTCGATAATTGGTCTAGGGATGAACGGACGCGGGGCCGTCGAACTCGTCGTTGCTTCTGTTGTTATTAAGCTCAGCAATGACCTCATGACTTCCGGCGTTATACAGGAACCGCTTCTTACACAGACCCAATTTTCAGCGTTAATCGTCATGGCCTTCGTGACCACACTACTTGCTCCCATTACGTTACGATGGGCGATTGTCAGGACATGCCGTCCGAATGAAAAAGCGTCATTCTGTCAGCTCTGGGATGAACAGACACGATAGTTAAAGAAGATATTTTACCGCGAGGAAACCGACCACAAGAAGTATGAAGAAGATGATCGTCAGCAGATTAAAGTATCTGTCTATAAATGTCTTTACTGATGCACCAAAAAAGTATATGAATGCTGACACAAGGAAAAACCTCCCTGCCCTGCCTGCAAGTGATGCCATGACAAAAACGGGAAAATCTATTTTGAAAGCACCTGCTGCGATCGTGAATACTTTGTACGGTATCGGGGTAAACCCTGCCAGACCGACCGCCCACGCATCATAATTCATATAGAGTGTCTGAATATATTCGTACTTTTCCATAACGCCATAAAACCGCAAAATTGGCATACCAATGGTATCCATTACGGTCAAGCCAATGATATAACCGAGGATTCCGCCAAGCACTGATCCAACCGTACACATGAATGCGTATCGAAATGACTTTTTGGGGATCCCGATTGCAAGGGTAATCAGGAGTACATCCGGTGGCACAGGGAAAAAAGACGACTCTGCGAAAGCGAGCAGAAAAAGAGCAGGTAACGCATATGGTGTCTCAGCCCACTGCAGCACCCAGTCATAGAGTTTTCTTAGATATCTCATATTTGATTGATCATATGACGCATAGAGTGATAATGGTGTTTTCGTCTACAGGCTCAGAAAAGCCCTGACTGCCCGTTTTTTTTTCTTTCAGCCTCCTTGAAAATCGTAACTCTTCCGTAGATGCCATCGTATCCCGGAGATATGTGCACCTCATGAGCACGGACCTTTGCTATCGCTTCAGCAAGTCTTGGCAGACCAGAAGCCGCAATGTCATCAGTAGGCACATCCATAAGAATGGAAAACTCATTTCCCATGGCTTCAAGTAATGAAAAATATTCGTTCTGAACAGCCTTTGTATTCACACCCCTGCCTTTGGATTCTGCGATGATTTCTGCCAGTGGAATTAATGAATAAAAAAGGGGAGCGCCGGCCGGTCGGAACCCATGATCCCTGTCAGCAAGTGTGTTCACCCTGTGCATGACACCAACGGTTATTTTCTTCCCGCACACCGGACAATTATAATTATGGCATATCGTCTCTTCAGGAGACAGACACACACCGCACGACCGGTGTCCATCATAGTGGTATTTTCCTTCTTCAGGAAAAAATTCAATAGTACCAATAAAGCCGGTTCTGGTTTTAAAGGAGTGTATTAAACCCTCATAAGAAACCGCAGTATCACAGATATTCGCCTCCCGCCCCAGTTTCGATGGTGAATGAGCATCAGAATTGGATAGAAGGGTAATCGTATCGAGTCCAGAGAGTCTCCAGTTCATCACAGGATCAGATGAAAGACCCGTCTCTATCGCAAAGATGTGGGGAGTCAGTTCTTCAAAACACTCCTCGAGCGAATCAAAACCTGACACCGCGCCAAAAACAGAAAAATGCGGGGTCCACGCATGAGCGGGAACGAGAATCGCCTCTGGAGCTGTATCCAGTATAATCTTCAAAAGCTTTTTCGCATCAAGCCCGAGAACCGGCCTGCCGTCTGATGCCAGTTTTCCGATACCCGACAGCACTTTGTTTATCTCTGCTGCACTGTCCAGATCCGGAACAAAGACGATGCAGTGAATCTTCCTTGTTTTATCGCCTTTGCGGTAGATACAGCTAATCTCCGCTGACAGCATAAACGAAACGTCAGACATGCATGATGCAGGCACTGAGTCTTCATGATACATCTTCTTGAGGTGAAACAAACCATTTCCTGTGGGTTCCAACTTTTTCTGAAGCTCCGTAAACCAGGCAGGGTGCGTAAAATCGCCTGACCCCACGACCCTGATACCCTTCAGTTGAGCCCATTTCCAGATCGTTTCGGGAGACATGTCCCTGCTTGTCGCACGTGAATACCGTGAGTGAATATGGAGGTCGGCGATAAATTGCATGGTAGATTATAATAAATACAGAAACACTCGTGCGATCTCTATCTCATTCGTTCGAGTACCAGTCCCGTAACTCTGTTTAATATATTCCGTCTCGACAAGAATGAAAAAACCGGTTTTCGTCGCGTGCCTATTTTCTCAAGAAGATTTCTTATCTCATCACTGTCACCAACCGATAAGCCCATCCGGAAAGAACGCAGCGCCTCATCAGTTCTCTTCTCATTCAGATAAACATAGCCCATGTTAAGATAATGGACCGGATTATGTGTTTCCCGATTAATTGCCTCCTGACAAAGCCTGAGCGCCTCCTGAAACTGTCCCCGTTCCATGGCTATACAGCGCGCAAGGTAGGACTGAATTTGCGGCGTTTGTTCTATACTATAAGCCTTTTCAAAGCTTGCAAGTGCACTCAGCCTGTCATTATCCCTTAACAAATCAATTCCCTGCCTTAGGAGCTGTTCCGCAGTCAATACAAACCTCACCTCCAATACATATTGTATACCATCATGACGAGATATGCACGAGGGCACAGAGGATGAAAATACCAAAAGGAATTTTTTCTAAGATGGTCGGGGCGACCCGATTTGAACGGGCGACCTCTCGCACCCCAAGCGAGTGCGCTAGCCAGACTGCGCCACGCCCCGTTATGATGTAAGTTGGGTCAGCATTTTTCTGAGCCTTTTCTTTACCAATTCTATAGCTTTGACAGAACTCTGGGAATTGCTATTGTCGGCATCCGAAGCCGGTAGTGGTTCAGATACCCTTAATGACCCCTCGCTCAATTTTTTTCTTGCACCTTCAATCGTATATCTATCCTGATACAGCATTTTCTTGAGTTGCAGTATCAGGTCAAGGTCTTTCTTGACATAAACCCGCTGCCCTGATTTATTTTTCCGTGGTTTCAGAAACGGGAACTCGGTTTCCCAGTATCTCAGAACGTATGACTCAACGCCCGTTCTTTGGCTGACCTCACCAATCTTATAAAACAATTTGTCCGGCAATGGCAATTTCTGTTTCTTCTTGGCGCTCGCAGGTTTATACATCTAACTTCTCAATCTCATGTTTGAGCTGGTTGCTCACACTAAACGTTACAACTCTTCTTGGTGAGATTTCAAGATCTTCTCCGGTCTTGGGGTTTCTGCCTCTGCGAGCAAGTTTTTTTCTCACATTGAATGTTCCGAATCCCGAAATCTTAATTGATTCTCCTTCTTTAAATGTCTGTTTAATGGTATCGAACAGTATCTCAATAATGTCCTGAGCTTCTTTCTTAGATAGACCTACCTTCTCAAAAATTGCATCAACCAAGTCGGCTTTTGTCATTGTTTCATCTCCCCATTGAATTTTCTTAATTATATTAGGGACATAGCCTCTTGTCAAGAAGAATTTAGTTTAATTTCAAGAGTTTTTCATTTATTGTGACACTATTAAGCATTTCCGGCGATATGCTAAGATATAGGTCTAGTCACCTGAGGAGGAATGATATGGCTTACAAGGATTTGCGAGAATTCATAAAAGTGCTTGAAAATAAAGGACTTATTTCCCGAGTCGCTGCTGAAGCAGACGCTATTCTGGAGATAAGCGAAATTACAGATCGGATGTGTAAGTCCCCTAATGGTGGTCAGGCACTTTTTTTTGAAAAAGTAAAAAAATCGGGATTTCCGGTCGTCACAAATATTTTTGGGT
The DNA here is from genome assembly GCA_020347665.1 of Nitrospiraceae bacterium. GTDB lineage: Bacteria > Nitrospirota > Thermodesulfovibrionia > Thermodesulfovibrionales > UBA6898. The sequence goes on along the minus strand of CP070737.1, from coordinate 1,452,992 downwards.
CCTATGAGCGCATGTGCCTCGCTCTGGAAACGACCAGTCTGGACGACATTGCCAAACGGATTGAAGACATCCTTCATCAGGCTCCTCCCCAGTCGTTGCGGGAAAAACTGGCCATGCTGCCAAAACTGTTTGAGTATTCGAAATATCTTCCGAAAAAGGTCAAGAATGCCCCTTGTCAGGAGGTAATTGAAAAAGAGAATCCTGATCTAGGCATATTTCCTGTCTTGAAATGCTGGCCCGGTGATGGGCAGCCATCAGATGAAGGCAGGTTTATTACCCTGCCCATGGTTTTTACTCGAGACCCTGAAACAGGCAGGCCGAATTGTGGCATGTATCGCATTCACATTTACGACAAGAATACGACCGGTATGCACTGGCACATCCATAAGGACGGCGCGAGACACTATGATAAATATAAAACTCTTGGAAGGAGAATGCCTGCAGCTATTGCTGTTGGGAGTGACCCTGCCGTCATCTATGCCTCCAGTGCTCCTCTCCCCGAATCTGTTGATGAAATGGTCTTTGCCGGTTTCTTGAGAAAAGATCCGGTTGAAATGGTGAAATGCATTTCGTCTGACATAGAGGTACCTGCCAATAGCGAGCTCGTTATTGAAGGATATCTCGAACCGGGTGAATCGCGCATTGAAGGCCCGTTTGGTGACCACACGGGTTTCTATTCCGCTGCAGACCATTATCCCGTGTTTCATGTTTCCTGCATAACATACAGGAAGGATATGATATATCCGGCTACGATAGTCGGCAAGCCTCCTATGGAAGATTGCTATATGGCAAAGGCCACTGAACGGATTTTCCTGCCCCTTATCCGTCTCGATTTTCCAGAGATAAAAGATATCAACCTTCCTATGGAAGGAGTTTTTCATAACTTTGTGCTTATTTCAATCAAAAAGAGTTATCCGGGACATGCGAAAAAAATTATTCATGGCCTCTGGGGAAAAGGCCAGATGATGTTTGCCAAGTTGATTATTATAGTCGATGACGATGTTGACGTTCAAAACCTGTCATATACAGCCTGGCGTATTCTGAACAACGTTGACTGGAAGCGTGATACAGTGTTTGCTGAAGGCCCTGTAGATGACCTTGATCACTCGGCCAACTGGCCGCGGTATGGAACAAAAATGGGTATAGACGCTACAAGGAAGACAAAAGAAGAGGGTATGATGCGTGATTGGCCCGACGAATTATTTATGTCTCAGGACATCAAAAAGCTCGTCGATGACAGATGGAAGGAGTACGGACTGTAGGGCGATCGCATTATTCCCATGGAAAAAAAGCTACTCAAATGGCTTATTAACACGATAGCTATTCTGGTAGCTGTTCACCTAGTTCCCGGCATTCTTTATACAGGAGACTGGTGGGGCTTGTTACTGGTTGCAATAGTGTTCGGTTTTGTGAACAGCTTCATCAGGCCTTTTATTAAGTTCTTTACGTTCCCAATCATTATGCTCTCTCTCGGACTGTTTATCTTTGTCATCAATGCATTAATGCTGGTCATTACATCCAGCCTTTCTGATTTTTTAGGGCTTGGATTTACCGTCAATGGATTTAAGGCTGCTCTGTTAGGAGCTTTTATCATCAGTATCGTAAGCACACTTCTGAATTGTCTCCTGCCAGCTCAGGAAGAAGATTAAGATCAGGGCTTTGGACATAAGAAAGCAGTGTGCTAGAAGTTTGCCGCAACAGCCTGCGCTTCTGCAATAGCCGTGTCCAGTATTCCTGCCTTTTCATCATGAGTGACATTCAGTGTAGGGCCTACTACTATTGAATGGATATCACTGAAACCTATGAATCCCAGTATGAGCTCCATATAGGCCTTTTGGAGATCATACCCTTCTGCCCCGGTACCCGCTGAATACGTTCCTCCTCGCGCGTAGATTAATGCAGCTGGCTTACCAGTTACCAGCCCCTCATAAACCCCTGTAGGAGAGACACTGAATGTATACGAAGGCTGTACAAGAAGATCGATATAATGTTTTAGTTTATATGGTATCCCGAAGTTCCACATAGGGAGCGAAAACAAAAACTTATCTCCTTTTTTGAAATTATTGATAACCTTTTCAACAGAACCCCACGCCTTCTTTTGCTCAGGCGTATGTCTATCCCCGTGAATGATTGCATATTTCGAATTAATAACATCTCCGGTAAACTCCGGCAAATCAGTTACCCAGAGATCTAACGTCTCAACCGTATCTCCTTCATGAGAACTGCTATAGGACTCAATAAATGCACGTGCCACTTTTATAGACGATGACCGGTCTTTCCGTGGTGATGCTTCGATATAGAGCAGTCTACTCATAGTAATGCCTCCCTATTACATATTCTCAGAATGGTTGCCTGCTTTTTTCATGCTATCAAGCAGACAGATACTTGTCAAGAGCGGGAAAAAGAGAGCAGATCAGGACATGTGTAGTGAATGTTCTGCTTCATGAGCGATCTCTTGCTCTCAGTTTTGCAGTGATAAAATCTTTATGTTCCAGCCATAAGAGATTTGCCAGTCTCCTGACAAAATGCTCTTCATGCTTGTCAATCTGTCCATCGGCATATACGATGCGCCATACAGCCTCGACTATCGCACATTTTTCATCGCGACTCATTTTATCATTAGCCCGCCTGGTAAATTCATACAGATCCACTGCAGTTCCCCGTTCACTATGCGCAAACTCAAGAAGTTCTTCAACGTGCTCATGAGGGAGATTGAATAAGGATTTGACGGTTTCGATCACGTGTTCCAGCTCTTCTTCAGAACATTCATAATCAGCATGTGCAGCTTCCAGCAGGAGTACTGTCGCAAGGAGTTCGATATTCAGCTTGTTCTGCACAACCGGTTCATCGACTGCATCCTTTAACCCGATAACCTTTCCTATTCGCCTGAGCATATATTTCCTCTCCTGTTATTGTACTATGCGGGCCCCCTAAGGGGAAAGCAGCCGAAACCCGAGGGGTGTGTAGAAAAAGCGTTTAGAATATCCGGGTTCGCCTATCAAAATTACATGGGTCAGTCGTTAGTCGCTAAGTTGACTTCAATGGTACCGCTCTTTTCGAATTGCAGCACCAATGTCAATTCTTTTTCCTGTTCCACCGGCAGGTCGAAAAGCATAATATGGATGCTTCCTCTTTTAAGCGAAACAATCTCATGTGCCGGAATTTTCAGCGTCTTGATTTTCGTCATCTTACCATTTTTCACATCATGCAGTTCCACCCTGGCTGCAGGAAACTCTTTGAGTGAATAACCCGTCAATATATCACTGCCCGTACCGTCGTTCACGATGAGCATAAATACAGCAAGGTCTTCCGATCCAATTAGTCTGGGACTTCTGACCGAGATTTCCGGCATCCCCCAGTATTACACGACAGAATGAGCAGGGCAGAACAGACAAGAAATACCGATACGGATTCCAACTTTTTCATAGTGAAGATCCTCCTTTTGAAATAATAAGTTATTTTATATTTTATTTCAATTACTTTAATACTATATATTAATGTTATACATTAAGATCAAATTGGAATATCCGAGCCCCTCTCCTGAAGAAACTGCCTCACCTCTTCAAGATCAGGAATGCCTGTTCTCCCACCAATTGCCGAGCATTTCATAGCTGCCACAGCAGACGCGAATGTAACTGTTTCATGAAGATGCCACTTCTGCAGGAGCCCGTAGATAAATCCTCCGTGAAATACATCCCCCGCACCGGTTGTGTCCACAATCCTCACGGGAAAGGCAGGAAGTTCAAGTGACAGGCCATCCGTCACGGTAATGCTCCCCCTTTCACCTAAGGTGACTGTCAGGACCCTCACGCCAAGTCTGTGTCTCTCCCTTTGAAGAGCCTCGGCAGAGCAGGCAAGATCAAGATCTTTTGCAAATTCCTCTGACGCCACAACGTAGTCAGAAAGCTGTGCTACTTCCAGCATGCCGGGACGCATTCTTCCCGCGTCAAGCATAACGGGAATATGCAGTGACCGCGCTTTTTCAGCAGCGGCAATAGAGGCTTCTTTCATCAAGCCGTCAATGAGCAGAAAATCAGCCTCTCTGAGAAAATCATATCTAATTTCTTCTTCGCTCAGAGGTGAACCTTCGGGTCTTCTCCAGAATATGGTCCTTTTGCCCGTGCCCTCTTCGATCACGATAAAAGCGATCTGTGATGCTCTTTTCCTCCGCTGAACAACTCCTTTGAGATCAATTCCCTCGCGGACGAGCGACTGCCTAATCTTTTCCCCTGCTGGATCATCACCAATAACACCAGAAAACCGACAGGATAAGCCCAGACGCGCCAAGGTAACGAGTGCCGTTGCAACAGGTCCTCCCCCCTGCTCATGCCACTCGATTACCTCTTTTTTTGTATCTATTGCTGGATATGAATCAACCACCGCAAGATAATCCAGAGAACATTGTCCCAGTCCCGCAATCGTCATGACTCATTATAAACGATCTGTTCTCTTTACCTGAAAAAATCTTTCGATATCGAAAGTCGTCATTCTTTGATATAGTATTTTTATATTTCCGTAATGAGCAGGGCAGCGAAAGGAGAGAATATCATGAAAAAGATCATGCTGTTTATCATCGTTTTATCCGTAATGTGCTCTGGCACTGTATATGCCGAGGAAGGAGGAAGAAAAATTGCGTCGCTTGATAGTAATACGTTTGTCGTTGTTACAGATAGAGGTTTTAATTCTTCAGCAGTTGAACTTTTCAGGATAGAAGATGGGCTAATCGTCTTAAAGGATGCAATTATTGTGAGAGAGGACCGCCTCAACCAAAAGGTCAAATTCTTCCGGTTTGAGAAAATTGTCGAAGATCTTCAGGTGCGGTAACTGCGTTACCAGTGAGGAGTAAGCGGTCAGGGGTAAGGAGATGGGGAAAAATGATTACTGACAATTGTTTTTTGTCCATCCCCTTTGAAAAGCCCCGGTATGCGACCGAGGACGAGGGCGTAAAGCCCCGTTGGGACAACGCCCCTACTCGGGGTTAGGCATTTCAGGCTGTCCGAGCCTGCAGGGCGAGTTCCTGAAATGTACCGAGCCAGCCAGCAGGCAGGCAGAACAAGCGCAATTCGGAATCTGAAGTGAACATGGCTCTTACGCTACTTTTTCCAGCACATTTCCTTTTTTATCAAATTTGCAGGCATGCAAAAAAGGGTCATGGTAGAACGTAAACCAGGCATCTCTTTTAATATAGTCCTGTTCCAGGGCCTCTTTCTGTTTAATGGATTCCAGCGGGTAATTGTCATACGCCATGATCCAGAGAGGATTAAAATGCAGGTGTGTCGGCAGAAGATCACCTAGATGTATGGCTGTTTCGTTTCCAGATTCAATCTCTACGATCTGAAAACCTTTTGTATGTCCTCCAGCATGGATAACCCGGATACCCCGAGCAATCTCCTTTTCCCCATTGATAAGTTCAAGATGAGAACCGTTGCGAAGTAATTCATAATTATCAGGCCAGTACGTGTTTACTGAACGACTGTTGGGGTCAAGAACGTCCTCCCATTCACTCTTCTGAATCATATGATGCGCTTTTGGAAACGTAAGTTCCCTGTGACCATCGTCATGCTGCAAAATAATACCACCAGAATGATCAAAATCAAAATGGGTCACTATGACAAAATCTATATCTTCCCTCATCACACCAATACCGGAAAGATCATCAATGATCTGCCATTCTTCGCTCACCTTGAAGATTTTTCGCTGTTTATCATTTAATTTGTTCCCGAGGCCTGTCTCAATAAGAATCAACGTATCGGGTGTTTTAATAAGAATCGGATAGCAAATCATCGGTATGGCATTGTCTTCATCTGAGGGATATTTCTTTTTCCACAGGACCTTCGGAACAACACCAAACATCGCTCCGCCATCAAGGGAAAATCTGCCACCCCTGAGCCAGAACAACTCAAAGTCTCCCAATCGTAATGACCGTTTCATTTCCTGCCTTTCAATAAAGGAGAGTCTTCAGCCGTTCTATTACGTCACACGTGCTCTGCACCTATTTTTCCTGCGCATATCCTATCCTCCCGAGCTCTGTTTGAATTTCATCGAGTATTGCGGGATCATCAATGGTAGATGGTACCGTATAGGTGTCGCAGTCAGCCATCTTTCTCATGGTACCCCTCACGATCTTGCACGAGCAGGTCTTCGGCAACCCCGCCCCCGGAGACGTACAGTGCCTTGAAACCGGTCCTTTCAGCCAGGCGTGCTGCGTACTCAGTAACCGCTCCGACAACCTGCAAAGGTTTTTCCTCTGTTAATGCTGCCTTAAAAGATGCTCCCGGCGATGCTGTTTTCATACATGGTTTCTCCTGGACATAATTATGAAAACGAGACTATGTGAGAAACGAAACGAATACATATATTTTTATAATTTCGTCCTAATCTTGCTATTTTTTTTATAGAAGAGTAAAGCTAAAAGATCAACATCTGTACATTTCGACTCATCGGCTAGCGCATGGGCTTAAAAAACAAGACTGTCAGAGGAGGGATAGTGATATTGATCGAACACCGCTGGCCATGCCATGGGATCTGATCTGCCTGTGTTCCCCCTTCATTGCCAAGGTTACTTCCCCAGTATTCCCTCGAATCACTATTCATAATTTCCCGGTAATAGCAGGCATCGGGAACACCTATCCGGTAAGAAAATCGGGGTACTGGTGTAAAGTTACAGACCACGACGATATGATCATCAGGATTTTTCCCTTTCCTGATAAACGATACTATACAATTATCAGAATCTCTGAAGTCTATCCATTCAAAGCCGTGATAATCAAAATCAACCTCGTAGAGAGCCGCTTCAGATGCGTACATACGGTTGAGGTCCTGGACATATTTTTGCAGCCGTTGATGGTGCCGGTACTTAACAAGGTGCCAGTCAATGCTCTGATAATCTTTCCATTCATCCCATTGACCAAATTCACCACCCATAAAGAGTAATTTCTTGCCCGGATAACCGTACATATATCCATAGAAAAGCCTCAGATTTGCAAATTGAGACCACATGTCACCGGGCATCTTACCGATCATAGACTTTTTGCCGTGTACCACTTCATCATGAGACAGTACAAGAACAAAATCCTCTGTGAATGCATAAAGCAGGCCAAAGGTTACGTTGTTCTGATGATATTTTCTGTGAACAGGATCTTTTTCCATGTATTCAAGCATATCATTCATCCAGCCCATATTCCATTTCAGATCAAATCCCAGTCCGCCAAGGTACACAGGACGCGATACAGCGGGCCACGCTGTTGACTCTTCTGCAACCGTCAGTATTCCCGGGAAATACTGGTGCGTGACTGTGTTGAATTCTTTGATAAAATCGATTGCCTCAATATTTTCATTTCCTCCATATTTATTCGGTATCCACTCCCCGTCCCGACGTGAATAATCCAGGTAGAGCATCGATGCAACAGCATCGACCCTCAAGCCATCAATATGATACTTATCAAGCCAGAATAAGGCATTCGAAAGAAGAAAATTTTTTACTTCATTCCGGCCATAATTAAATATCAAGGTACCCCAGTCCGTGTGCTCACCCATTCTCGGATCTTCATGTTCATAGAGACAGGTACCATCAAAAAAACCGAGTCCATGGCCATCTTTTGGAAAGTGGGCCGGAGACCAGTCAAGAATGATTCCAATACCGTTCTGATGGCAGGTGTCAACGAATGACATAAAATCTTCAGGAGGGCCAAAACGGCTTGTAGGGGCAAAATACCCTATAGTCTGGTATCCCCAGGAAGCGTCAAGGGGATGCTCTGCGACCGGTAGAAGCTCTATATGCGTATAGCCCATCTGTTTTACATATTCAATCAGTGTCTGTGCAAGCTCTCTGTAGGTGAGGAAGTTGTCATCCTCCTCGGCAACCCTCATCCAGGAGCCCAGGTGAACTTCGTATATCGATAGCGGTGATTCAAACCAGTTCTTTTGTGAGCGTTTTCTCATCCAGTCTTCGTCATTCCAGGCATATTTATCGATGTCATAGATAATTGAAGCACTCTTGGGTCTCATCTCGAAGTAAAAACCGTAAGGGTCAGCTTTTTCCGCATGATACGTGCCATAACGTGATTTTATATAGAATTTATACACCTCTCCTTCATGGAGTCCAGGAATAAAAATCTCCCAGAGACCTGTGGACATAATGTACCGCATAGGATGACGTCTGCTATCCCATCGGTTAAAATCTCCGATAACACTGACCACCCGTGCATTCGGAGCCCATACTGCAAAATGAACACCGCGGACACCGTCAATCTCCATGACGTGTGCACCCAGCTTTTCAAACTTCCGGTAGTGACTGCCCTCGCCTATGAGATGGAGGTCGTAATCCGTAAGCACTCTGTCAAAAGCATATGGATCTTTACGTAAATGCGTTTTACCTTCGTGGGTTTTGAGACCGATGGTATAAGGAAAGCTTTTCTTTTCCGGAAGGTGTGCGATAAAAAAACCATCCGCATGGATCTTTTCCATATGAAATATCTTTTGCGTTGCATCTGCAGTTATCCATGATTCGGCTGCTTCGGGGAGAAACGCGCGAACGTCGACACGGTCTCTTGAACCGGCACCTTCGACATGCATGCCAAGAACGGAAAACGGATCAGGATGATTCCCGGTAACAATTTCTTTAATATCCTTTTTCTTTAACATCCTTTGTATTCAGGTCCCGTACGAAAAGCGGTTCAGGACATATTCATATAAGAACTATATAATCGCAATCCAGACCGGGCACTAATAGTATTCAGATAATCGGGCAGGCGTGCCATGTCGATCTGCTTACGGAATTTCAGGAAACCCCTGTTATTTCTTAATGCCTTCTCGCGCAATTGCGATTTTTCCCGAACGCACGAATTCCTTGATTCCCATAGGCTTGAGGAGATCGACTATTGCATCTATTTTTTTATCATCTCCCGTGATCTCTATGGTATAGGTTTTCTGGCTTGAATCTACCACTCTTCCCCTGAAGATCTCGGTAAGTCTCAGTACCTCGGCCTTATCCTCAGAACGCGGAGCTACCTTTATCAGAACCATCTCACGCTCCACATGATCTGATTCTGTCATATCCACAACTTTAATGACATCGACAAGCTTATTGAGTTGCTTCGTAATCTGTTCGATAATCCGGTCATCCCCGACGGTGACTATGGTCATAATGGAGATTTGAGGATCTATGGTTTCTCCAACAGACAGGCTTTCAATATTATATCCCCTTCCACTAAAAAGACCCGAGATTCTCGAAAGAACGCCGAATTTATTTTCAACCAGTATTGATATGGTATGTTTCATCTCATTCCTCTTGAAAACCTAGGGTATCATTACTTTACCGCTTTCAGCTTTTTCACAGGTTTTTTCTTCTTTTTTTCTTCAGGAAAGAGCATTTCATCAATCGCAGCGCCTGCGGGAACCATGGGAAATACCTTTTCCTTCCAATCAACAACAAAGTCCATAATCACCGGCTTCTTCACCTTCAGACCTTCCTTAAGAACAGTTTCCACTTCTGACTTTTTTGTAGCCCGCAGCCCCACCGCATTATAGGCTTCGGCAATTTTCACAAAATCGGGAACCGTTTCATCAAGTCGGGTATGAGCATATCTTCCCTGATAAAATAATTCCTGCCACTGCCGTACCATACCCAGATACCTGTTATTTAAAATAGCGACCTTGACGGGAAGTCTGTTGATAACAGCAGTAGCAAGCTCCTGTATATTCATCTGTATGCTTCCATCACCCGCAATATCAATCACGAGCTTATTCGGGAATGCAAGTTGTGCTCCGATAGCAGCAGGAAACCCGTATCCCATTGTACCGAGTCCACCGGACGTCAGCAGTGTCCGCGGCTTATCGAATTTAAAAAATTGGGCTGCCCACATCTGGTTCTGGCCAACCTCTGTTGTTACGATCGCATCACCTTTTGTCAGTTCATATATTTTCTCCACAACATACTGGGGCTTAATAACATCAGACGTTTCATCATAGACAAGCGGCCTATCCATTTTCCATGTCTGAATCTGTTTCAGCCATGCCTTGCGGATTTCTTTCCATTGTTCCTTAACGTCTGCCTTCAAAATCTTATTAAGGATTACCAGCACCCTTTTAACATCTCCTACAATGGGGATGTCGACATGCACGTTTTTCCGTATTGAAGTTGGATCTATATCGATATGCACAATCTTTGCCTGGGGAGCAAAGCCGCTTATCTTTCCCGTCACCCGGTCGTCGAAGCGCATTCCCACAGCGATCAGCAGGTCGGATTCCTGGATCGACTTGTTCGCGAAGTAGGTCCCATGCATACCGGGCATCCCGAGTGAAAGCTTATGGGTTCCGGGGAATGCACCGAGACCCATAAGTGTCATGGTCACAGGTACGTTCGTATATTCAGCGAGTTCCTTTAGTTCTTTCGCTCCGCCGGACAGAATAACGCCTCCACCGGCAATAATAACTGGTTTTTTGGCTTTTGCAATCGCGTGCGCCGCCTGCTTTATCATCCACTCATTGCCTTGATACGTCGGGTTATAACTCCTGATATCCACCTTGTCAGGCCATCCAAATTCCGTCTTCGAACCAGTAACGTCCTTAGGTAGATCAATCAGGACCGGACCAGGGCGCCCCGTGGTCGCCACGTAAAAGGATTCCTTGATAATCCGCCCCAGATCTTTAATGTCCTTTACCAAATAATTATGTTTTGTGCACGGTCTCGTTATGCCGACGATATCGGCTTCCTGAAACGCGTCATTCCCGATCAAAGCTGTTGGCACCTGACCGCAAAATACAACCAATGGAATTGAATCCATTGAAGCAGTAGCGATTCCGGTCACGGTATTCGTTGCACCCGGCCCGGACGTAACGAGGACGACTCCCGGCTTACCTGTAGCCCGAGCATAGCCATCCGCCGCATGCACTGCTCCCTGTTCATGTCTTGTAAGAATAAGCTTGAGCTCTTTATCTTCGTGCAAAAGGTCAAAGATATTCAGCACAACCCCTCCCGGGTACCCGAATATATGTTTGACCCCTTCACGCTTAAGGCATTTCAAAAGGATTTCCGCACCTGAAAGCTTCATATATAACGCTCCTTTTTTACGATCATGAGCAGTATGTCTAATGCCTTGTATTGTACCATATATTTTTTTATCTCATAATGAAAAAATATCAAAACAAGCGCTCAGGCGTCAGCGGCCTGAATTAGATCAGTTCTCATGACTCATTTCATAATCGCACCTTCACCTGCTGAACTTACGAATCGTGCGTATCTGGAGAGATATCCCGTTTGTATCTTGGGAGCCGGCTTTTTCCATGACGCCAGTCTCTTCCTCATTTCCGAGGCAGGAAGAACAATATCAAGTCTTCTTTTCGGGATATCGATGCGTATGGTATCGCCGTTCTTGATGATTGCCATCGGGCCTCCTTCCATTGCTTCAGGCGAAATGTGCCCAATACACGGTCCCCGCGTTCCGCCGGAAAACCTGCCGTCTGTAATAAGTGCAACTGATTCACTCAGGCCCATGCCGGCTATAGCCGATGTCGGAGAAAGCATTTCACGCATTCCAGGCCCACCCTTCGGTCCTTCATACCGTATGACAACGACAGAGCCAGGTCTGATCTTTCCATTAACGATAGCCTTCATGGCAGCTTCTTCAGATTCAAAAACAACAGCCTGACCCCTGAATTTCATCATTTTCCTGCTAACAGCTGACTGTTTGACAACGGCACCTCCCGGTGCAAGATTGCCTTTCATAATTGCAATGCCGCCTTCTCTATGATGGGCCTTTTTCAGCGACCTGATTATTTCAGTGTCATGAATCACCGCTCCGTCAGCTATATCGAATACCTTTTCCCCTGAAACAGAGATATTATTTTTTAGTCTATCTCTGTATCGTTTTAGAACCGCCGGTATTCCCCCGGCATAATGGAGATCCTCAAGAAAATGTTTTCCCGCAGGCAGCATGTTAGCAATATGCGGTGATGTTCTGCTCAGCGTATCAAACAGTTCAAGTGGAAGATGAACCCCCGCGTCATGAGCAATTGCCGATATATGAAGCACCGTATTTGACGAGCCTCCAAGGGCCATATCGATACGGATAGCGTTCTCAAAAGCCCTTTTATTCAGAATCTTTCTCGGAGTAATATTTTTCTTAACGAGCTCGACAACTCTTCTTCCACTTTCAAAGGCGATCCTCCTTTTTTCGGAGGAAACAGCTAATGCTGTAGCACAGAGCGGGAGGCTCATACCGAGTGATTCCGTAACACAAGCCATCGTATTTGCAGTATACATTCCCTGACATGAGCCCGCGCCCGGACAGGCACACTGTTCAAGCATACCAAGTTCATCATCTGATAAAAGCCCTTTTTTATACTTTCCGATTGCTTCAAACGTATCGTTAACCAGCGACAGTCTCTTCCCCTTGAGATGTCCTGATATCATGGGGCCCGCAGTAACAACGATAGCGGGGATATTGACTCTTCCCGCAGCCATGAGCATGCCGGGAGTAATTTTGTCGCAATTCGTCAGCAGAACCAGGCCATCCAGCTGATGGGCCTGCGCAACCGTTTCAATCATATCTGCTATCAGTTCTCTCGAGGCAAGGGAATAATGCATACCACTATGTCCCATCGCGATGCCGTCACATATACCCGGAATACCAAAGAAGAACGGATAAGCTCCACCAGTGTGAACCCCTTTTTCAATAAATCGTTCCAGATCCCGCATACCGATATGGCCGGGTATCAGATCGGTAAAGCTTGTTGCCACTCCGATAAATGGCTTGTTCATTTCAGACCGGGAGATTCCGGTGGCATACAGAAGTGCCCGGTGCGGAAGACGCTCTAATCCGTCTTTTATCGTTCTGCTTCTCATGAAAACCCCCTTAACAAGATATTCCGGAAACGCGATCAGTAACAGTATGCACTGTGCATTTTTGAGCTGAAACCGCAAAGATGCCGGATCTAAGTAATTCCTAATTCGAAGAGAGATTCCTTCTATAATCCCTTATCAGCTGGGCCATTTTGTCTTTCTTTATCAATTTCTGTTTCTGGAGTTTCTTTCTCTCGATTTCTTCGTCGGAATTAAGATATCTTTTTTTATCGATGTCTACCAACTTGCTGTCGAGGCTTTTGTGTTCTTCGCTAAGCCTCTTGAACTCTTCGTTTTCCTGCTTTAATTTCTCGATAATCTCCTGTTCTTTCAAGGCTACCTCCTCCTGAAGAAATTTATAGAAATTCGATCTACGGCGGGCGCTACACACGATAAAAACAAAGAATTATTCAAGAAACAAATGGCATTGAAAATACTATCGAGCACTGCGATGATGGAAAGATTTACAATAGGCCCATGCATGCTTTGTCTGTCCATAGCATATACCTTTTCGACAAAATTTTCAAACACAAATTATACGGTATCAGGACTATAACTGCACTGTATACACTATTCCACTATGCTGACCGTCATCTCTACTCTTTCGTTCGGATTATCACCTGCATCTCTCGGCTGATTCACAATGCTATCAGTAACATCCATTCCACGAACGACCTCACCAAATACTGTATACTGTTTATCAAGAAACGGGGCATCGGCAACACATATAAAAAACTGAGAACCAGCACTGTCCGGATCTGAAGACCGTGCCATTGACAGGGTCCCCCGCTTGTGTGATCTGTTGTTAAATTCTGCCTTTACCGTATATCCAGGTCCTCCTATGCCATGCCGTGACCTGTCCTGATCTTTTGAATTAGGGTCTCCGCCCTGAATCATGAATCCCGGAATAACCCGGTGAAAGATTGTTCCGTCGTAAAAACCCTTTTTGGCCAATTCCATGAAATTATCAACATGGTTCGGCGCTACGTCAGGGAAAAAGCGCAGTTCGATTTCCCCCTGTTTCGTTTTTATTATCGCTCTTTTATCAGACATGATATCAGACCTCCCTTATACCTGTTATGCATTCTCTTCAAAGCTCCGGCGTCTCTTTCCCGGAGATCCTCTCTGACAGCTTAAATGAATTTTCAATACAGTCGTTGACCCCTATACCCCTGAAGGCATTACCAGTTATATACAGATTTCGGTATTGTAACAAAATGTTGTCAATCTGATTTAGTTTATCCCTGTGGCCGGTCGTATATTGCGGAATCGCCCTTTCATGCCGGTAAATGCGAACCAAATCCGGACGTGCTGAAATATCCATAATATCTGCCAGCTCTTTTTGTACAACGTCGGTCAGTTGTGAATCATCTATGCACGCTGTTTCAGAGGCCCGTGCCCCTCCGACCATACTTCTCAGTAACACAAATCCTTCCGGAGCCCTGTCCGGAAATATACTCGAATCCCAGAGCGTACCCAGTATCTTCTTTTTTTCCCTTGAAGGAATAAGGTATCCGAATCCATCAAGGGCTGCCTTCACTTTGTCTTTCTTGTAGCCGAAACAAACCACTGACAAAGATGGGTACGGTATTCCTGCAATAATTCCCGAGAGAGCAGGATCCAGTGATTTCAGTATTTCCGAAGATGCATATGCCGGAACAGCAAGTACTGCTATCTCTGCTGAGATTCGTGTGCCGTCTGAAAAGGCAATATCATAACCAACATCTTTTTTTATAATCGAGACTGCGTTATGGTTGACCCGTATCCTGTCACCCAGCTCTGCCCGCAGGGCATAAATCAATTCCTCCATGCCGCTGTGAAAAGAGGTCAAAACACCCCCGGGACCAGGGCCAACTTTTTCCCGGGAGCCCTCTTTCTTCTTCGCCTTCTGCAACTGCAGCATTCCTCTGATAAGACCTCCGTAGTTAACCTCCAGATCATATACTTTGGGAAAACAGGCCCTGAGACTTAATGTTTCAGGATCTCCAGCATAGATGCCGGACGCCATCGGATCGATCAGTTTCTCATAAGCCTCCGTCCCCAGACGTCGTCGTGCAAATGCAGCAAGCGTCTCTTCCTTCTGCGCATTGCCCGGAATAAACAGTTCAGCCATAACCCGGAGCCGTCCGGTCAGGCTCAACAAACCAGAGGTAAGAAATGCTGGAGGCGTCTCAGGAAGCCGTTGAAGACCGCCACCAGAAAATATAAACCTCTTTCGTGACGCTTCATTGCTTCTCAACGGTTCCAGCGACATATTGCTTGCGAGTGCAAGCGTCTTCGGCCTGTTATCCAGAAATCCGTTTACCCCCCATTCACACAAAAAACCATCGACCTTATCTGTCCAGATCTTGCCTCCGGGTCTCTTTTCTGATTCCAATACGGTTATCTCTTCCGACGGATTATTTTTAAGCAGGAAGTAGGCCAGCGACAGGCCTGAAATGCCTCCCCCGATGATAGCTATTCTCGCCATCCAGCCTCCCTCATTCCCTGCATAACCAGGTTTTTCATGGCAGTTATAAGGAGTGGTGATGTGTTTAATGATGGTGTTCTTCTGAGGTCCATTTCATAGTCTCCAGCAAGGTTTCTATAGAGTATATCGATTTCATAGAGGGTTTCAATATGATCAGAGACAAAACTGATCGGCACAACAAGAAGATTTCTTATACCCTGTCGAGCCAGCTCTTTAATTGTATCATCAGTTGAAGGTTTAAGCCACTCTACCGGTCCGCTTTTGGACTGAAAGGAAAGCGACCAGGGAAAATCCATTTTCTTCACTATGGCAGCAATCGTGCCTTTAATCTGATCAACATACGGGTCTCCTTCTTCAATGAATTTAACCGGAAGACTGTGGGCGCTGAACAGGACGTGAATATTACGTTCCGAGGTCTTAAAGGTGCGGTCTGAATGAAACGAAATGATACCGTCTTTTATGCGTTCCACGAGCGCATCAATATAAAGAGGATGATCAAACCATTCAGTTATCGTGAATGGTTTGATGGGATATCCTTCTATCACTCTTTTCAACTCTGATAGAGACGAGCCGGTAGTCGCCATTGAATAGTGGGGATACAGGGGCAGGACAATAACCCTTTTAATCCCCGCACGGTGGATTTCAGCCACTGCTTCGCTTACGGATGGATGCCAGTAACGCATGCCAATATAAACCTTGAATGACGGGGCCCCTTCTGTTGCGCTCTCCGAACTATTAAGTGCATCTTCAAGACATTGTGCCTGTTCTCCGGTTATCTCAGTGATCGGAGATCTTCCGCCAATCTGTTTATATGCTTCTATCGTTTTTCCGGACCTCAGGAAAGAGATCAGATATGCCAGGGGCTTTTGCATAAAGGATGGGCCCAGTCGTATTATGTCCCTGTCAGAAAAAAGATTGGAAAGAAATGGCTTAACAGCTTTCAGAGAATCCGGCCCGCCGAGATTGAGTAGCAGGATACCCGTTGCTTCGTCTGCGTTATATCTCAAGGCAGTTTGTCATGGCCTTCGAATATTTCATTAAACTCATCTGATACTTTTTTAAAGGCCTCAAAAATGTCAGGATCGAAGTGTTCCGGCAATGTCCGGCCATCGCCGACAGTAATTATTTCAACTGTCTTCTCGTGGCTGAATCCCGGTTTATAGGGCCTCTTGCTTCTCAAAGAATCGTATTGATCAACAATATTCATAATCCTGCCTTCAACAGGAATTTCTTCAGCTTTCAGCCCCTGAGGATAACCAGTACCATCCCACCGCTCGTGGTGGGTTTTCGCAATAATCTCACCTGCCTGAAGATATGATGATTTTGATTCTCTCAGTATTTTTGCTCCTATCGTCGTGTGCGTTTTCATGATATCAAATTCTTCAGACGTCAATCGCCCCGGCTTGAGAAGGATACTGTCCGGTATCCCGATCTTCCCGATATCATGCATAGGGCCTGAATAGAAAAGGGTATCTACAAAATCAGATGGCTGTCCGAGTTTCTCGGACAGTGCTTTACAATAGTAGCTGATTCTTTTAATATGGGTCGCCGTATCTTCGTCTTTATACTCTGCTGCGAGTGTCAGACGGTAGACCGTCTCTATATAACTATCTTTTATATTTTCGTGAGCCTTTGCCAGTTGATCTCTTATCACTTCAAGATCATGCGTCCTTTTCCGGACCTCTGTTTCGAGTATCTGGCCGTGTTGGATCAGGAAATCCTCGTATTCTTTCACCTTGAGAAGATTTTTGACGCGCACCAGTAATTCATTTCTGTCAAAGGGTTTGGTAAGAAAATCATTGGCACAAAGGGAGAGCCCCTTCAGTTTTGATTCAGTATCAGCCAGAGCAGTTATCATAACAATCGGAATCGTGGTTGTATTAGGATCCTCTTTCAGCACCTTGCATGCGTCAAAACCGTTCATAACAGGCATCATAATATCAAGCAGGATCAAATCAGGAAGGTAGCTTCTGCCTTTCTCTATCGCTTCTTTCCCGTTAGCAGCTGATTCAATGTCATATCCTTCAGCTTTGAGGATCGTCGTTAACAGCTTAATATTCTGCGCTTCATCATCGACAACAAGTATTTTCCCCTTTTTCTCCATTTATTCTATTATACCGTAAGCAGATTTCAGGTTATTGATTCTTAAAGCTTTTATTAAGTTTAGCATCTGTAACGCTCCGTGGCAACAGGAATACAAACCGGCTGCCGCCCGATTTTCCCTGAGGAGGACTTTCACACCAGATCAAGCCACCATGAAGCTCAACCAACCGTTTTGTCAACAAAAGCCCAATGCCTGAACCTTCTTTCTTATCAGACAGTTTCTCCAACTGCTCAAACGGTTTGAATAATCGCAATTGATTTTCCTCGGAAATACCGGGCCCGGTATCATCGACAGAACATTGAACATACTCCTCATCCGGTTGAACAGAGCCATGCTCAAAACCCCTTTTCCGAAGACTTCCTTCATCTAATTCTGATCCCTTCACTGCCTGCGCTTGAACACTGATAGAACCGTTGTCCGGTGTAAATTTGAACGCATTTGAAAGTAGATTGAGAAATATCTGTCTTACTTTCGTGCCGTCAACAAAAAACGTGCCCATTTCCTCATCAATGTCAACCTGGAAGTCGATATTGTGTTTTCTCGCTTTTTCTTTAAACAATGTAACAGAACTTCTAACCAGTTCAGAAACTATGTATTCTTCACGATCAAGTTCCATTCTGCCTGTTTCTATTTTGGTCAGGTCCAGAATTTCGCTAATGATCGAAAGAAGATGTGTCCCACTGTCAAGGATATCCTGAAGATATTCCCTATGCTCCTCTTTTACGTCACCATACACACCCGCCAGGAGGGCCTCGGAAAAACCGATAACAGAATTAAGAGGGGTGCGCAGCTCATGAGACATATTTGTCAGAAATATTGACTTTGCTTTATTCGCTGTTTTAGCCTCAAATGTGGCCCGTTCAAGCTCTGTTGTTCTCACTTTTACCTTCTCTTCAAGCGTCTCGGCATACTCTCTGATCTTTTCTTCTGCCTTTTTGCGCTCGCTTATGTCTCTGACGATATGGATCAGCTTCAGTAATTCATTGTTTTTATCATATCGTGGAATTGCTCTGATTTCCAGAAACCTATTCAGATACGGCTCAAAGAGCTCAAACACAGCAGATTCCCCTGTCTGTACGCATTCACAGATCGGACATCCAGACGGGGGGCAGTCCGCTCCATGGTAGAATTCATAACACTTGATTTGCTTGCTGATCTCAAGAAATGGAAGACCCAGAATTTGTGCGGCAGTCCTGTTTGAGCGAAGGATATTAAAATCCTTGTCATGAATGATAATCATGTCCGTAATAGTATCAAACGTTTCCTCCCAATCGTTTTTAATACGAGCAAGCTCCTCTTCAGCGTCACAACGGTCACTAATGTCGATTCCCGTACCTATCAGATATGGCAGCCCGCCTTCCATAACTTTGGATCCTGTAAAGAAATAGGGTATGGCTTTCCCGCCTTTTGTCACGATCCGGGCTTCCACCTGAGAAGCACCTTTTATAAAAACCTCACGGATTCTCTCTTCAACCTTCTGCTTTTCGTCTGCTCCAAAAAAATCTAACGGGTGCATTTTCCAGATCTCCTCCGAAGAATATCCTGTTACCTTTTCAAGGTTTTTATTCCATTTGAGAAATACCCCTGATTCATGAAAAAGATAAAATATGCCGGGGAGACTATTGATCAGATATTCATTAAACTTTTTTTCAGATATCAGTCGATTCTTGAGCCTTATTTTCTCTGTAACATCATACATTGTATATACGACTTCCTTCAGATTGCCTTTTGCACCCATGACCGGATTGGCAGTAATGAGTAACCACACATTTTTCTCCGGAATAAGAATTTCTTCTTCGTCGTATTTTTTTGTCTCCTTCAGGTTCTCCAAACGGCAGTTCTTGATAATCAGACCTGCGCCCCGGAAGAGTTGTGAACAGTTCGTACCGATTATTTCCTGAAATGATCTCTTGAAAAATTTGGACGCGGAGACATTTGCCCTCATTATTTCGTCCTTATGATTGACCAGCATAATAATGTTTTCTGCAGTGTCAACCGTCTTTCTCCACTCATGAGCAGCATGTTCTATCGATCCAAATTCTTCGCGTGTCTTCTGGCAGGCTTTTTTCAGCCTGTCTGATTTTTTTTCAAGGGCTGCAACGCGTTTCCTGAGCTGTGCTATCTCTTCGAGGAGCTCTGCTTTTGTCCTGTTGCTACTGCCCATAGATCTTAAGCCTAATATGTCCTAAGAAAGATAAAAAAATGGATTTCACCGTTACTTCTTTTTATATGCATGCACGGCCTCCACCAGTGCAATGGCATTCTCAACAGGCGTTTCAGGCAAAATGCCATGACCAAGGTTAAAAATATGCCCGCGGGCAGAAGATGCCTTCCTGAGAATATCCCTGGTGCTCTCCTGGATCTTCTCCGGTGTTCCCAGCAGAATGCAGGGATCAAGGTTACCCTGGACAGATACCTTCTTTCCAAGAGTTCTTACTGCCCTTCCCATATCCACCCGCCAGTCAATCCCGATAACATCAGCTCCGGATTTCTTTGCAATATGCAAAAGCCCTGCACAGCTATTTATAAAATATATCACGGGCACCTTCAATTTCTTCAGCACCGCTATTGCCTGCTTTATATGCGGAAAAACGAGATTTTCATAATCATGCGGTGTGAGGACGCCGGCCCATGAATCAAACAGTTGCACTGTTTGAGCACCGGCATGAATTTGTGCGGACAGATATTCAATAGTCGTTGCCGTAATCTTGTCCATCAGCAGGCTGAACAGTCCTGGATTTTTATACATCATTCTTTTGACATTCACGAAATTTTTTGAACTCCCGCCTTCAATCATATAAGTCGCGAGCGTAAACGGTGCGCCGGCAAAGCCGATAAGAGGAACTTTCTTTTCGAGTTCCTTCCTTAGAATTCTTATCGTATCAAGGACAAAAGGCATGCTGTCTTCTGTATCAGGGATAATCAGTCTGTCAATTGCCGATTTAGTTCTTATCGGTTCACCAAGAACCGGCCCCTTTTTCTCGGTAAATTCAAGTTTCATTCCCATCGCCTCAGCAGGAATCAGGATATCGGAAAAAAGAATTGCAGCATCAACCCCAAGAATGTTTATGGGTTGCAGCGTAACCTCGGCAGCAAGATCAGGAGTCTTGCATAAGGTGAGAAAATCGACTCTGGAACGGACTAACTGGTATTCTTTCATATACCTGCCTGCCTGCCGCATAAGCCAGACCGGAGTATGCTTAACTTTCTGCCCTTTACATGCCTTAAGAAACGTATTGTTCATGAGACCTCCATTCGTACATAGATAATCGCTGATACCATAACAGGTCATCACTGATATTAAATGTCCGTGATGTATCAGTGATGTACTTTATCTGCATCGTTGGTGTCTGGAAAAGCATGGTACTTTCTCGCGCTGTATTCGTAGTTAATCCTGCTTCGTGCCTATCCGCCCACTATATTCTTCCTACTGCTTACTCTTTATGTTCTGCTTTTGTGCTAACCGTGTCTTTACAGGCGTGTGTCCACAGAATGGTTCTTCTTCAAGGTAGTCACCATACACCGAATAAGCGCGTGCCCTGCAACCTCCGCAAACACGTATGTATTCACATGAGCCGCATTTACCTTTATAGTTTTTAAAGTCTCGTAATTCACTGAAGAGGTTTGAATTTTCCCATATTTCTTTGAAAGAGTTGTCTTTAAGATTACCGGCAGCTTTCGGAAAGTAACTGCACGGCAGTACATTTTCATCAACATCAATCAGGCAGATGAGCTGACCCGCTATACATCCCTTTGCACCACCCGTTGAAAATTTCAGGGAACGCCTTATGAACTTTTCATCTTCCTGTTTCGACTTCTGGAGGATTACCCGGTAGTAGTGTGGTGCGCACGTCGGTCGAACCAGCATGACATCTTCATTTTTTTCCATATCATAATGCCAATCGAGTATCTCTTCATAATCTTCTTTTGAGATGAGTTCCTTCATTATTTCTTCACCCCTGCCAGTCGGGACAATCATGAACATATACCAGGCTGTCGCACCAAGCTCCTTGGAGAGTCTGTATACTTTCTGAATTTCTTCCTGATTCCTCTTTGTAAAGGAAGAATTGATGATAAATTCAATATGATGTTTCTTAAAAAGTTCTGCAGCTCGTATGGTTCCGGCAAAAGCACCTTTCTGACTTCTGAAATCGTCATGTACTCCCTCATTAGAGCCATCAAGGCTGAGCGATACGATCCGTATTCCTGATTCTTTTATCTTTTCACAGATATCTTCAGTGACAAGGGTGCCGTTTGTAGCAAGACACATACGCAAACCTTTATCAGTACCATAGCGGGCTATGTGAAAGACATCTTTTCTGACCAGGGGTTCGCCCCCTGAGAGCACTACGACCGGCTGAGCATATGTCGCGATATCGTCAATGATTCTGTATCCCTCTTCAAGAGAAAAATCAGGATGTCCTGTTATTTCTCGTTCAGAAGAAGAACGGCAATGAACACAGCGAAGATTACATCTTCTCGTTATTTCCCATGCAATCCATTTCGGTGAAAATTCCATCATTCCTCCACATCATCTACAGGAATTAAACAGTCAAACATAAAACCTGAAACCCTTCGTTTCTCAGTTCAAACGTATTAGTTCCTGGTTCTTTTAATATTACTTATTATATCTTTGTCTTTATTAATTTTTCACTAAAGATATACTCTTCAATTGCGAGCAATAACGGACGAAAAGTCGCCCGGTCAAGAGCAGAAATGGTGACAGCATTAAAACGAACAGCGATATTCCTTGTTTCTTCCGGATCAAGCTTGTCTGTTTTATTAAACACCAGCAGCCTCTCCTTATCCAACAGATTCAATTCGGAGAGTATGCTTTCAACAGATGTAATGTGCTGGTCAAACCGTGGATTGGCCGCATCAACAATATGCAAAAGTAAATCCGCGTCTTCCAGCTCCTCGAGCGTAGCCCTGAATGCCGACATTAGATCTTTTGGAAGATCCCTGATAAAACCAACCGTGTCAGTTATTACTACTTCACGTTCCCGGGGAAAGCGCAATCGCCTGCTGGACGTATCAAGGGTTGCGAATAACTTATCCTCCACAAACGTCTCGCTTCGGGTCAGCGCATTCAGGAGGGTAGATTTTCCAGCATTGGTATAGCCCACAATGGATACAATGGGAATCCGCATTTCAATACGTTTTGATTTTCTCTGTTTCCTTGCCTTACTTAAGGATTTTAATTTCTTTTCCAAAAGGGTAATACGATCCCGCACCCGTCTCCGGTCAATCTCAAGTTTCATCTCACCGGGGCCTCTGCCGCCGATCCCTCCCATGAGTCTCGACATCGCCGTGCCCTTCCCAGTCAGTCTTGGCAGACGGTATTTCAGCTGTGCCAGTTCAACCTGCACTTTTCCGTCGCTGCTATATGCACGTCGTGCAAATATATCCAGAATAAGCTGGGATCGGTCTATAACTTTCAGTTCCGTAATTTCACTGATTATTTTTGATTGTGACGGAGTCAGATCCTGGTCAAAGATAAGCACCGTAGCTCCTTTATTCATTGCCTTGATAATAAGCTCCTTTATCTTTCCTTCCCCCATGAGATATTTCGGATTTACCTCCTTCGGGCGCTGGATTATCTTATCAAGGACAAGGACATTGCTCGATTCAGCCAGTTCCTGCAATTCTTCCATGGAATCCTCAAGCTCATATTTCGGTTTTGTCGACACGCTCACCAGAATAGCCTTTTCCTCATGTAAACCACCTGCACCAGGCTTTTCCTGATGCATTACATCAGTTCTTCTCATGCGTTCAAACTCTTCCTCTAGCGCTTCAATAAATGGGAGAAATTCAAACCTGAAATGACTCACTTGTTCAGACGGAAGAGTTTCGTATGGCTGCCCGGAAACATCGGGTCGCAGGTGAGCGAGATGAATGAGATCAGGATGCCCGTCTTTCAGCCCGATCGCCGCGATAATATCAAATCTCAAAAGGGCTAGATCCGTCAAATCATCCTGATTAAGTGGTTCATTATCAAGGTGGGTATGAATAAATCTCAGGCCCCTCAGTGATTTTCTCCCGAGGGGGTAGTCTTCAAGTGAAGGGATAAAGATACCCTTTGCATCACCGACAATGACATGGGTTACCACTCCCTTTCGTGATATGAGAATACCTATCTGACGATTTGTTTCAGAGGAAATATTGGCAAGATATCGTGCCAGCTCTGCTGTTATGAGTTCAGCGTGCACTCTTCTTCGGTAGATTCTTTCGAGTGCATGCTGTTCACTTTTTTTCAGTCCTGATAATGTGCCGTATAGTGTTGGTATCGAAACCTCCAGGGTATCACCATATACAACTCTGCAAAACTACTATTTTTTATATTTTAACACATCATTTCAATTCCATCGTCATATCTCGGCAAAATAGGTTAACTGCTTCCCGCTGGCTTCAACCGTTCCGGGAATGTAATGTATTTTTCTTCCTTAATTTCATATAATGAAGAAAAGTAGCTGTGTGACTGGAGGACAGAACATGAAATCCATAGCAGAACATAACATCGATGATAGAACTATCCGCCTCGTGCAGGGTGATATAACCGACAGGGATGTTGATGCAATCGTCAATGCCGCTAATTCTCATCTCCAGCATGGTGGGGGCGTTGCCGGCGCGATCGTAAGAAAAGGGGGGCAGCTTATTCAGGACGAAAGCAATAAAATCGGTTTTACACCGGTTGGCACTGCAGTACTAACATCAGCAGGAAAGCTCCGTGCCCGATATGTTATACACGCGGTTGGCCCGAGGATGGGTGAAGGAGATGAAGACACCAAGCTCATGAATGCTGTTAAAAATAGTCTTCTTCTTGCATCAAAACATAAATTGAAAAGTATCTCATTACCGGCAATAAGTTCGGGCATATTTGGATTTCCAAAGGACCGGTGCGCAAACATCCTGGTGAATCAGTCAGCTCATTTCTTGAGACACCACACAGATTCCAGCCTTGAGAATATCGAATTCTGCATCTATGACGACCAGACCCTCGGCTATTTCAGGAAGGAATTCGACCAACTGAGTCAGGCAGACAGATAAACAAAGACCGAACCGCTGCTGCAATGCACTATGCTATAATTGACTTTAAGTTTATGCTATATCTATTTGATATAAATATATTTTTATACGCAACACCTAGGGTTTTCTGTAGGTTCCTTTTATTTTTTGGTACAACTCATCAGGATTAAAAACTGCTCCTCCCGGCTTCCCAAAAAATAAGACTTCAGATGCGCCGTTTACAGAAAGCCTCACGTCCTCAACCATCTGACCGGCATTCATTTCGACAACGAGGAATCTCGTGTTCTTATGAGCACGTTTCCTGATCTGCTGTGAAGGAAACGGGAACAAGGTAACCGGCCTGAAGAGGCCGATACGCTTGCCTTCATCCCTGAGCTTTTTCACTGCCGAAAGCGCTATACGAGCAGCAATACCAAAGCCGATAACGATGAGGGATGCATCCTCGGTAAAATACTCGTCAAAGAGAACTTCTTTCTTCTTTATATTGTCATATTTCTTTATTAATTTCAGATTGTGCTCTTCAAGTCCTCCGGGCACCATGTGCAATGAACGGATAACCCTCGGTTTTCGCCCTTTGCACCCATCAAGAACCCAGTCTTTCGGTGGGAGTTTGGGCCGTATATATTTTTTCTGATCAAAGGGCTCCATCATTTGTCCTACCACGCCGTCACCGAGTATGATTACCGGTATCCGGTATTCGTCAGCTTTGTCAAATGAACACATCGTGAGATCCCACATCTCCTGGAGATTGAAGGGAGAATAAACAATACAGTAATAATCACCATGGCCGCCACCTTTCACTGCCTGGAAATAATCTCCCTGACTACCGGTAATATTTCCGAGGCCCGGGCCACCCCGCTGAATATTTACGATCACGGCAGGCAACTCCGCAGCTGCCATAAAAGAAATGGCCTCCTGCTTCAGGCTGATGCCCGGACTACTTGATGACGTCATTGCCCTCACACCCGCTGCTGCAGCCCCATACACCATATTGATTGCTGCCAGCTCGCTTTCGGCCTGAATAAAAACACCACCTACTTCCGGCATCCTCCTTGACATAAATTCAGGAATTTCATTCTGTGGCGTAATGGGATACCCTGCGTAGAAGCGGCATCCAGCCTGCACTGCTGCTTCAGCCAGCGCTTCATTTCCTTTCATCAGCGATAAGTTTTTCTGTACTTTCTTGGCCATAAAAAAGAGATGCGTACCGGTATCAAAGAATTATGGTATCAATTATAGCATAGATGTCGAACCGGTCTGAGAGGCGAGCCACGAAATCAGCCATGCACGCAGGCAGTACGTGCTGATCGTGGCTGCTGGAATAATCTAAGAGGTGTGATTGACAAAATCTAGACGCATCTTTTATGATTTTTCTTCGAACTGGATTAACAATGTACTTTCAGGATCTCATCTTATCACTTCAGGATTTTTGGGCCAAAAAAGGTTGCCTGATTTTACAGCCATATGATATTGAAGTCGGTGCAGGCACCTTTCATACGGCAACCTTTTTCAGGGTGCTGGGTCCCGAACCGTGGAAAACAGCATATGTCGAGCCCTCAAGAAGGCCAACTGATGGAAGGTATGGTGAAAATCCGAACAGGCTACAGCATTACTATCAGTACCAGGTTATTATCAAACCTTCTCCGGAAGACAGTCAGGGCATATACCTTGAAAGCCTTTCAGCGATCGGCGTAGACCCTGCAAAGCATGACATACGGTTTGTAGAAGACGACTGGGAATCTCCTACGCTCGGCGCATGGGGACTTGGCTGGGAAGTATGGCTTGATGGCATGGAAATTACTCAGTTCACTTATTTCCAGCAGGTAGGCGGAATAGACCTGCACCCCGTTTCCCTGGAAATTACCTATGGCCTGGAAAGAATCGCTATGTATCTGCAGGGCGTTGACAATATATTCCAACTGCAATGGAATAAAGAGGTCCAATACGGAGAAGTTCATCGGATGGGTGAAGTCGAGGGTTCTCAATACAATTTTGACCATTCAGACCCGGCAATGTTGTCGCGCCATTTCAATGACTGTGAAAAGGAATCAACTCGCATGAACGCTCTTGGACTGGTTCTTCCTTCATATGAATTTTGTCTCAAATGCTCGCACCTTTTTAACCTTCTTGACGCCCGAGGGGCCATATCCGTGAATGAAAGAACACAATATATCGCCCGAGTCAGAAATCTAGCAAAACGCTGCGCGTCACTGTATTACAAACAGCGTGAAGAAATGGGATTTCCTCTTTTAAAGGATACGAATAAGCAATGACGTATTCATCCCTGCTACTCGAAATAGGCACTGAAGAAATCCCTGCGAGATTTTTTCCCGCTGTACTTGATCAGTCGAGAGACAATGCCCGCCGGTTATTTGATGAATATCGCATAACGTGCGGTGATATCAGGTCATATGCAACGCCCAGACGCATGGTACTCATGATTGATACTGTTAATCCGGTTCAGACGGATCTGACAAAAGAAGTATTTGGTCCTTCCCACAAGGCCGCGTTTGATGCCCAGGGAAATCCGACGAGGGCTGCTCAGGGCTTTGCTGAATCGCTCGGTGTACCTGTTTCTGACCTGAAAGTAAAGAAGAAAGGCAAAAATGATTATGTGGTTGCTCAGATAGAAGAAAAAGGGTCAGAAACAAAAAAAGTGCTTCCGGATATTCTGAAGAAATTAATACTCTCACTGCATTTTCCAAAATCGATGCGATGGGGTGCCGGCACCCTTTCCTTTGCCCGGCCAATACACTGGATACTCGCTCTCTTTGATTCTGAGATTATCACTTTTGAGCTCGACGGTATCAAGAGCAGTAATCTCACCAGAGGGCACCGTTTTCTTTCGCCTGCTTCATTCAAAATAAAGGACCCTTCATCATTCGGCAATTTACTCGAAAATAACTATGTTCATCTGGATCCGGAAAAAAGAAAGAAAATAATTCGCGAAGGTATTGACAACCTTTTCCATCAATCGGACGCACGACCGCTCATGGATGAAGAACTTCTCGACACCGTGAATTTTCTTGTTGAATATCCAACCCCGGTCCTGTGCAGTTTTGACAGGGAATATCTTGAGCTCCCGAAAGAACTGCTTATCACAGTAATGAAAGACCACCAGAAATATTTCGCTGTCCAGGACGGCGAAGGCAGGCTCGCCAATAATTTTATTGTCGTCAGTAATACTACGTCTGATAATTCAGAAACCATTCGGATTGGTGCAGAACGCGTTATTAAAGCGAGATTTGACGACGCGAAGTTCTATTACCACGAGGATCTGAAGAAATCCCTTTTCAGTCGTATCGATGATCTCAAGCAGATGACATTTCATGATGAAATTGGCTCTATCTATGAAAAAGTTCAGCGCCTTACCGCAATGACGGAATATCTTGCTGATGCAATAATCCCTGCATTAAAAGACAAGGCAGTGAGATCAGCACTACTATCAAAATCTGATCTGATTACCGGAGTTGTACGGGAGTTTCCCGAATTACAGGGCGTTATGGGCTCATATTACGCTCAGCATGGCGGAGAAGCAGATGAAATCCTTGAATCATTTAAAGAACAGTACATGCCCCATGCTCTCGGCAGTCCGCTGCCAAAAACAGAGGTCGGTGCACTCCTGAGCCTGTCTGATAAAATCGATACCGTTGCTTCATTTTTTTCCATTGGCCATTGTCCAACAGGCTCTGAAGATCCCTTTGCCATAAGAAGACAGGCCATGGGCATCGTGTCAATATTGCTCGATCGGAAATACCCTTTTGCATTAAGAACATTATTTGATCGTGCACTCAATAACCTGAAGGGATTGCCGTTTAACAAACGAACCGCCCAAAACATACAAAACTTTATGGAACAGAGGATTGAGTTTATTTTTTCGTCAGCGGGATTTGAGGCAGATCTGATACTGTCAGTTTTGCCTCTTTCGTATGATCATCCATTACAATCCATCGCCGGACGGCTTGAAGCAATCAGAAATTTCAGGAAGGAAGATATTTTCCCCGATTTTCTGCTCGTGATGAAAAGAGTGTTCAATATAATCCCCAAGAAAGATCTGCCCGCGGTTAACACGAGCTTGCTGGGGCAACAGGAAGAAAAAATGCTGTATGATACATTTCTGTCAATGCAGGATGAACTCATCCATGCCTGCAAAAAGGAAGATTACGCCAAAGGACTTCTCACGTTATCTCTCCTGACAACACCGGTCAATACATTCTTCGACAAAGTCCTCGTGATGGATAAACAGGAGAAGATAAAGATAAACCGGCTTTCACTCCTGACTGATATATGGACGCATGCTTTACTCATCGCTGACTTTTCCAAACTCCTGTAGTATCCTCTTTTCTCACTGCCTTAATCAAAGCATATTTTGATTCAATACTATCTCTCACCCGGAACAAGCTGCGCTATACGGAACAAGCAGAGGGCACAGAAAACGCAAATATACGATTTTGGGTTTTGGGATTGCAAATGTAGATTTAAGAAATCCCTGCCAGCTCTGCCTGCGGGCAGGAGATAGCATTTATTGACTTTTTCTCGTCATATTAATTATCTTATAGAGTTCTACGATCAATCAGGAAGGGTTGAAAAAGATATGAAATCGCGTTTTGCAAAGAAGGGCGAAATTGAACGCAAATGGTATGTTGTCGATGCCAAGGATGCGGTGCTTGGTAGACTTGCATCCAGGGTAGCCACCTATATCCGCGGAAAGAATAAACCGATCTTCACGCCAAACGTTGACACGGGTGACTTTGTCATAGTAATCAATGCCGAGCAGATAAAGCTCACCGGAAAGAAACTTTCTGATAAGGTTTATTATCATCATAGCGGTTATATCGGTGGTATTAAGTCAAGAACTGCGAAAGAAATTCTGGAAAAGAAACCTGAAGAATTAATTCATAAAGCCGTCTGGGGAATGCTTCCAAAAAACCGGCTCGGAAGGGCAATGATCAAGAAATTAAAAGTGTATAGAGGTGCCGAGCATCCCCATAAGGCTCAGCAACCTGAAATATTATCGTTAACATAAAGGAGATTGAATGCCAGCAATTACCTATAATGCTACTGGACGTAGAAAATCATCGATAGCGAGCGTTAATATCACGTCCGGAACCGGTAAAATGATTGTCAACAAAAAGCCTCTGGATGTCTATTTTCCGAGGGAAACGCTCCGTATGATCATCCGTCAGCCCATTGAGCTGACCGGTGCAACCGGAAAGCACGATATTATCGTCAAAGTTGAGGGTGGAGGGCTTACCGGTCAGGCAGGCGCGGTGAGGCACGGCATTGCGCGGGCCCTCGTAAAAATGGACGCAGACCTGAGAGGAAAACTCAAAAAAGAGGGTTTCCTTACGCGAGACCCAAGGGAAAAGGAAAGAAAGAAGTACGGTCTGAAAGGAGCACGGAAGCGCTTCCAGTTCTCTAAGAGATAATTTCTCATGTATCATACAGCAGCGAGCGGAAAAGCCCGTCATCTGGACGGGCTTTTCTATTTTCCTTATAATGTTGTCATGAAGACCAATACAAAAAAAATATCAGTTGCCATATGCGGCGCCAGCGGGTATACCGGCAGTGAACTGCTTCGTATTCTCACGGGGCATCCTTTGGTTACCGTTACTGCGGTTACATCTGAACGTTCTGCAGGGAAAAAGGTAAGCGAAATCTTTCCTGCTTTTTTACCACATGCGCGCCTCACCTATGAGCCGCTGCAAAAAGAGAAAGTGATCAAGAAGGCGGACGTCTTCTTCCTTGCGCTTCCTCACGGCGCGTCTCAGGAGGCAGTGAATTTCTTTTATGAAAAAGGAAAGCGTGTGATCGACCTGTCTGCCGACTACCGTCTCACCAATCGATCACTATATAAGAAATGGTACGGCATACCACATGAGTTTCCTTCGACATTAAAAGAGGCTGTCTACGGCCTTCCTGAGATGTTTAAACAGACCATCAAGAAAGCGCGACTCATTGCCAATCCCGGATGTTATCCGACGGGAGCTCTTCTTGGGCTCCTGCCCGCGGTTCAGCATGAATTGATTGATGTCTCATCAGTAATTATCGATTCCAAATCGGGAACGAGCGGAGCAGGAAGAAAGTCCGACGTCTCACTTGCTTTTTGCGAGGTTAATGAAGGATTCAAGGCTTACAGTGTCGGGTCTCACCGACATATCCCGGAGATAGAGCAGGTACTGTCCTCTGTAACTCACAAGAATATTACCGTAAATTTTACCCCGCACCTTTTACCGGTCGATCGTGGAATCCTGACGACAATGTACGCCCCGCTCAGGAAAAAGATATCTGAGGGAAAGCTCTTTGACATTTATCAGGCGTCCTTCAAAAAAGAGCCGTTCGTTACGGTTTACGAAAAAGGCCTGTATCCCAATATCCTGAACGTACGAAGCACAAATTTCTGTCATATAGGACTTAAGGTAAACAAGCGTACCAATACGCTGATTATTATTACTGCGATTGACAACCTCGTAAAAGGCGCCTCAGGTCAGGCCGTACAGAATATGAACATCATGCTGGGATTTGAAGAAACAACCGGGCTGAAAACAGTAGCCCTTCATCCCTGATAGAACAATGGGGCCGAAAGGATTTCATTACGCCACCGCATCAGCAGGGATCAAAGCGCCTCGCAGAAAGGATATGGCCCTGATCTTCTCTGAAACTGAAGCGACTATCGCAGGCACATTTACAACCAATGCAGTGAAAGCTGCACCGGTTCAGACATGCCTAAAAAAAATAAAATCCGGAAAAGCTCGGGCAATAGTCGTTAATAGCGGAAATGCAAACGCCTGTACCGGCACACAGGGAACTAAGGACACCCGGCATATCATTTCGCTTGTCTCTCAACAGCTCGGGATACCGTCTTCTCATACGTATATGTGTTCGACAGGAGTCATCGGAACGCCGCTTCCCATGATAAAAATGGTCCCCGCAATCAATAAACTTACGGAAAATCTTGGCAATGCTTCTTTAAGAAACGTCGCAAAAGCAATGATGACTACTGATACCTTTCCGAAAACAGTATCAAAAAAAATAAGAATCGGGAAAAAAATCGGCACAATTTCAGGCGTCTGCAAAGGAGCTGGCATGATAGCGCCGCACATGGCAACCATGTTGTGCTTTATCCTCACTGATATCGCAATTGATCAGAAGACACTGAATGTCCTTCTTAGAAGATCGGTTGAGCAGTCATTCAATCGAATAACCATTGATGGAGACAGGTCAACGAACGATACGGTTCTGATGATGGCAAATGGAATGATCGGCAACGTGCCGGTGAAGCGTACTTCACCCTCTTTTGATTCGATTCAGAAGACACTGAATGATCTTACTGATAGTTTGTCAAGACTTATAGTTACAGATGCTGAAGGGGCGACAAAAGCAGTTGAAATTCTCATCAGGAATTCAAAAAATAAATCCGAGGCAAAAGCAGCGGGATTTGCGGTTGCGAATTCTTTGCTCGTTAAAACAGCTCTCTATGGAAAAGATCCGAACTGGGGGAGAATCATGGCTGCTCTCGGGTACGCTGGGATAACGTTTAATCCTGAAAGAACAGATATTTATTTTAATGCGGTAAAGGTCGTCGCAGGAGGTATATCAAATCATAGGGACAGACTGGCTGCCAAGGCACTTGCCGCGCAAAAACTGAAGATAACCATAGACCTTCATCGAGGAAGTGCTTCAGCCCTGGTGCTTACCAGCGACATCTCGGAACAATACATCCGGATAAACGCGGACTATAGAACATAGTAAACTGTAATCACCATTCATCAAATTCCAAACATAGAAACAACCAAACAGTAAATCCCAATTTTTATTCACATACCAATAATCAATGACTAATTTCGATAAATAAGGTTTATGGAATGAATGAAATAATCTTGAATTTTCTTTGTATGGTTATCAGTCGATGTCTTCTGTTTAAGTACTGTATTTTTGTTTCGTTATTGGCTTTTGATTATTTGGTTATCGGACTCTAATGTGATATTGTTTAAGAAGGATGGCGGAATTACGGTTAAATCTTATCACAAGGGAATGGGTCATCATAGCCACTGAACGGGCCAAAAATCCTGAGGAGTTCGTACAGCATAATCATAGAACCATTCCCGCGTTTGATGATAGCTGCCCATTCTGCCCGGGGAATGAGCTGAGAACGCCCGGGGAAGTGATGAGAGTGACTGCCGGGAATGGATGGCGAGTACGAGTGACTCAAAACAAATTCCCCGCGCTTTCTCCGGAAGGTGAGAAAAAAAGGACCAATAAAGGTCTGAGGCATCTGGTCACCGGTGTCGGAAGGCATGAAATAATAATTGAATTTCCGGTCCACAATATGCATACAGCATACATGAACACAGACGACCTTTCAATGGTAATACGAACCTACCGGGAGCGGTTTATCGAGGTCTACCGTGATCCCCGGGTGGAATATGTCATGATCTTTAAGAACTATGGTGAAGAAGCTGGTACGTCACTGTTACACCCGCATGCACAGATCATCGGTACACCCATAACGCCGCTTCTTGTCAGAAACAGGAAAGAGGAACAGATTCGGTTCTTTGACAACACAGGCCACTGCTTGCTATGCGAACTGTTAAACGACGAACTGAATGACGGGGAAAGAATCATATTAAATACTGATCATTTTGTGGCCTTTATTCCGTTCGCCGCGTTATCGCCATTTCATACATGGATATTTCCGAAACGGCATTGCGCCACTTTCGGTTCCATAAATGATACTGAAATTGCTGATCTTTCATTTCAATTGAAAAGCGTGCTCTTAAAATTCCATGAAGGTTTGGAGAATCCTGATTTCAATTACGTGATACGGTCCCACGACCCGAATGAATGCGATTCAGAATATCTTCACTGGTATCTCAGTATTGTTCCGCGTATTACCCGGACCGCCGGATTTGAGCTTGGCTCTGGAATGTATATCAATACAGCAATTCCTGAAAAAAGTGCTGCGTTTTTGAGATCCATAAAGGTATAGATTTCAGGTAAAGGCAGCAGGGCTATCGCTCTTCCGGAATATCAGGGAATAGATGATGTATCGAGTATGCCAAAGACCGCCTGAACTGCAGGAGCATCCGAAGGCAGTTCCAGAACCGATTTTCCCTCAAGGTCGTTCTTAAAAATCGTATCGTCCTGCGGAACCATTCCGGCAACCGTGAGACCAAGCTCTTCAGCAAGCTTTTTCAGTTCCAGTCCCTCATCACCGGCGATGCGATTTATAACGAGAATGCTTTTATCGACTTCAAGATTCAGTTCATACACAAGGTCTGTAATCCTTTTTGCGGTTTTTATCCCTCGGACGGTCGGGTCACTTATTATCAGCAGAAGATTGACCGAATGGGTTGTTCTCCTGCTGAGGTGTTCCATACCTGCCTCATTATCTATAACTACATAGGAATACGTATCTGAAAGCTTATCAGCATATTTCCTGATGATATTATTTGCAGCACAGTAACAGCCCGGTCCCTCCGGTCTGCCCATAACCATAAGGTCAAATCCCGTAGCCTCAATTAGCGATTGCTGTACCTGATAGTCAAAGAGCTGTTCAGTTGACATGCCTCCCGGTCTGTCCGTGCCGCTTCGTATTGTCTCAAGCGAGTCTTCGCGTAGATGACCTATAGTAGCATGCACTTCCACGCCCAGTGCTTCATGGAGGCACGCGTTGCTGTCCGCATCAACCGCAAGAACCGGCTTCTGCCTTTTTTCTTTAAGATATCGAATGGTTAAACCGGCGATACTTGTTTTACCGGTACCACCCTTTCCTGCTACCGCGATCACATGCGCCACTTTTTTACACCTCCCTGTACTCTTCTACGATTCCTGCTTGGGCTTCAATGTCCTCATTCGGGCGATGTCTTCCTGATATCCGTATATATGGGCGCCCGCACTGTACGCATACATCGCTCCATTCTGCAGACCCGCCTCACTCGCAACCAGTTTTTTGAGTAACTCTATTCCTGCCAGGTTCGAAGGAAATCCTGCCCAGAGATCCCACGACCGGAAATAGCAGCTTACCGTAAGGATGAGATTATCCTGAATAGGGATGGCCTTGAAATCAAGTAGTCTCAAACAGGGAGGATCAAGATTCCCGTCATTGCCATAACACACATCGTGATCCTCCGGTGTTCCTACTTCAACAATAGCCTGATTCGTAAGCGGTGTTTTTCTCAGCAGATGAATAATCCGCTCGAGCTGGGTGCCGCCTTTCGGCATCTCATGATGAATCCTGCTTGCGTATTTGTACGTCTCATTCTCTGATAAAACAGGATCCATCAGATAATTCACAAAATAGTCTTCCACGTATTCCATAGTCGTGGGAGGCGGCAGTCCCGAACCCGGTGGCATCACGGGGATCATGTCCTCACCAGGATGCTCGATCGAGACCGCAATGCCGGAATACTGCAGACGGTATTGCTCTTTTTCGAATGAACCCTTCTGTATCTCCTGGGTATATGCATGATCAAATATATTATAAATTAACTGGAACCACGCATCGGATATGGTTTTGGCATACAAATAAAACGGAAGCACCGTACCCCCTTTATTAAGGAATTAGTATCAGAGACTACAAGTAGTGCAGTAAAGCGCAACTATCAGAATTATAATAGTTTTCTTTGCTTTGTTTGGTCAAGTTATCCGCAGCGGACTTCAAAGCGAAAAGTATTCAAAAAAATGTTTGACAAGCAGATAATTGTGTATAATATCATTATAGAGGGAATGTATTTAGAAATATTCTTTATTCTGATTTTTATTATCTGCAACGGATTTTTTGCTGCTTCTGAGATCGCTGTTGTAACCTCACGAAAGTCTTTTATAAAAAATCTTTCAGATAAAGGCAGTCATCGCGCAGACAAACTGTTGGAACTCCAGGCGGAACCGGACCGGTTTCTTGCAACAGTCCAGATAGGCGTAACTGTTGTCAGTGCACTTGCATCTGCAATCGGAGGCGCCGCTTCTGTGAAGATCCTCGAGCCCCTGATTGCCGGCATTCCCCTGCCCTTCGTGGCAAAGGGCGCCGCAGCGATATCAATCGGAATAGTCGTAATAGTGATCTCATATCTTTCCCTGATCATTGGCGAGCTTGTGCCAAAATCGATTGCACTGCGAAATCCTGAAAAAGTCGGCCTTTTTGTTGCGCGTCCCATAGCGTTCATTTCCAGGATTTCATCATTTTTTGTAACGATACTGACCAAGAGCACGAACGTCTTCCTTAAGCCGTTTGGTGCACAGGTATTTTCAGAGCGGTCATTTATTACAGAGGAAGAAATAAAGCTCCTTATCGAAGAGGGACGAGACCGAGGCATTTTTGAGCCCACGGAGCAGGAACTGATTCAGAGTGTTTTTCGCTTCACCGATATTTCAGTCGGTGGAGTTATGGTACCCGTAACCGAAATGGTTGCTTTCAATATCATTGATTCACCTGAAGTAGTTGTCAAGACTATCACCGAAGAGAATTTTTCCCGGTATCCTGTCTATGAAAAAGATCGTACCGATATTAAAGGAATCATTTACAGCAAGGATGTCTTTAATGAACTTGCTGACAGGAGAACGATTGAAATTCGCCGGTTGCTCCATAATGCAACGTTTGTTCCTGAAACAATGAAAATAAGCGCCTTGATGAGACAGATGCAGCAGAAAAGACAGCATATGGCAATTGTTGTAAATGAATACGGGACAGTAGAGGGACTCGTAACCATAGAAGACCTTCTCGAGGAGATTGTCGGAGAAATCAGGGATGAATTCGATATCGAAACTCCTGTCCAAAAGCTGAGGAACGGCATAATGCTCATAGATGCCTCACTTGCGATCCGGGACCTTAATGAAGATTATCATTTCAATATACCCGAATCGGGTGAATACGACACGCTTGGCGGCTTCATGCTTTCCAGCCTGCAGAGACTTCCGTCTGTTGGTGACAACTACAAGACTGACGGATACAATTTTATGATACAGAGTATGAAGGGCCGAAGGATCATAAAGATAAAAGTCGAAAAACTGATTGAGAGCGACATATCAGCGCAAAACTCTCCCGAAGCATAATGTTAATTATTCAAGACGCTGTTGATTAATTGCACGAACTTCGTTGGGGTAAAGGGTTTCTTCAGTATCGCATCCATCGATTCCAGGATATTCTTATCCTGACTCTCGAGACCATATCCGGTTGTGAGAATAAATTTAAGGTCAGGATTTATCGCCTTCAAATCTGTAAACAGCTCTGCTCCTGTCTTTTTGGGCATACACATGTCCGATACGACAAGGTCGATAACATGATGATTGCTTTTATACAATTCGAGCGCCTTTTCGCCATCCGGGGCAGGCAACACATTAAATCCTACCGCTCGCAAAACAGAACCAACCATTCCCCGCAATATGTCATCATCTTCAACGACCAAAATTATTTCGCGTGCAGTGCCCGTGCTTCCAAACGGGTCAAGCGCCATATTGTCAAATTTCCCGGCATCACTCTTCCGCCTCGATCTTATCGCTGGCAGATAAAGCCTGAACGTTGATCCTTGATTTTCTTTACTATTTACATCGATAAAGCCGCCATGGGAATTTACTATTGAATATACGATGGAAAGACCAAGCCCCGTTCCCTTGTCTTTTCCCTTCGTGGTATAGAACGGTTCAAAAATATTCCCGATCTTGTCAGGACTAATACCCACACCCGTATCAGACACTGACAAGGAAACAAATTGGCTCTTTCGTTTTCCTGTTTTCCGGGCAACCATATTATTGTGAAAATCATATTTCCCTGTCGTTATGGTTATCGTCCCTTTTCCGCTCATTGCATCACGGGCATTTAAGACCAAATTCATTACTGCCTGCATCAACTGCTGTTTATCACACTCTATCTCCAGCATGTCATTATGGAGCTCGAGATGTATATCGATCGAATCCTCAATCAACCTTTTCAGAAATTCCCGTGTTTCCTCGACAAAGGTATTTATATTAATATGTTCAAACTTCAGTGGTTTTTTTCTGCTGAACATGAGAAGCTGTTGTACCAGGTCAGAACCTCTTTTCGACAACATAATTATTGACTGTAATTTATTATAGACCTCTGAATTTTTGGTAACAGTAGTACTGCCAAGTTCTGCAAAGCCCAGGATTCCCGTGAGTAAATTATTAAAATCGTGTGCAATGCCCCCGGCAAATCTCCCCACTGCTTCCATTTTTTGTGCTTCAAGCAGCAGTGCTTCAAGCCTTTGCTCCTCCGCTTCGGCACGCTGTTTTGCCTTTCGGTCTTCCCATATTTCAAGCGCCCGCTTTATCCTCATAGGCAGTCCAGTAATGTTTTTCTTAAGAATGTAATCTATTGCGCCAAGCCTGAGGCTGTCGACGGCTATCAGTTCGTTCCCGTCTCCGGTGATCAGGATAACAGGAACATCAATTTGGAGTTCTTTACAGATGTTGATTGCTTCAATGCCGGTAATATCAGGAAGCGCATAATCTGCAAGTATAATGTCAGGAGAAAATTCTATAACCTTTCCAACAAATTCACTGTGATTCCGCGCAACCTGGTATTCAACATTAAAGCCTGATCTCTGGAGCTCGTAGAGTTCAAGTTCTACATCATCGGGGTTATCTTCCAGAATAAATATTTTCAGACGTCTGCTTAATTCATCCATGAATCATTTAATATCAAGTTTCTCATTCATCAGTAGCCAGTAAAACCCTATCTGCCTCACTGTTTCAACAAACTGCTCAAAGTCTACCGGTTTTCTGATATAACTGTTCACACCAAAGTCATAGCTTTTTACCATATCACTTTCCTCCTTGGATGATGTAAGAACGACGACCGGAATTAATTTGAGCTTCCGGTCATGTTTTATCTTCTGGAGGATTTCAATACCATCCACTTTTGGGAGTTTCAGGTCGAGTAAAATGAGGCTGGGTAAAACGTGGTCAGCTTGCGCATAGTCTCCCTTATAGAAGAGGTAATCTATAGCTGCCTTCCCGTCCCGTGCTACATGAACAGGATTCATAATATTATTCTTTTTCAGTGCATGTAACGTGAGTTCGACATCATCCGGATTATCCTCGACCAGTAAAATATGGGTAAGTTGATTCTGCATATTATGCCTCCTTGGAAATTGGTAATTGCATATAAAATGAAGCCCCCTGATCTGGCTTTGCTTCAGCCCACATCTTCCCTCCATGACGTTCTATAACCCTTCGTGCTATTGATAATCCGATACCAGTTCCTTCGTACTCTTCAAGAAGATGGAGCCTTTGGAATACCTGATAGATCTTATCATGGTACTGCATGTCAAAACCAATGCCATTATCCCTGATAAAAA
Organism: Nitrospiraceae bacterium; assembly: GCA_020347665.1. GTDB lineage: Bacteria > Nitrospirota > Thermodesulfovibrionia > Thermodesulfovibrionales > UBA6898. The sequence continues at coordinate 1,414,236 of CP070737.1, read as the reverse complement.
ATGCCTTCTTCTGTTCATCAAAGCCAATGGTGATTGTGGGGTTTTCTGCTTTTCTGGTAAATTTCATTGCATTCGATATAAGATTCGACATCATGCTTTCCACAAGCATGGGATCTCCCTCGATACATGGCAACTCACCAACAGTAACCCGAAGGCGTCTGGTCTCGATCTCATGAGAGTTGCCTGCAAGAATTCTGCTGATCAGAGCGCTGCTATCTATCCGTTTGGAGACAAGCTCGGTCCTGCCGATTCTCGAAAAGGTCAACATGTCGTCTATCAGAGCAGCCATCCTCTGGGTTCCGTTACGCACCCGGTTCAGATAATGTTGCGCCCTGGCATCAAGGGTATCTGAAAATTCATCGATCAGTATTTTTGAGAATCCATCTATGTTCCTCAGCGGAGCCCGAAGGTCATGTGATACAGAATAGGCAAATGCCTCGAGTTCCTTGTTCGCTCGGGCAAGTTTATCACTCGTTTTTTCAATAGAACGCGTCTTCTCATCCAGTTCCACAGCCATCTGATTGAATGTATCCCTCAGTGATCCGATTTCGTCTTTACGCTTGACCTCGGGAAGCGCGAATCCGACATGTTTGGATATTTTTTCCGGCAAATGTTGAATATCATTCGCCAGTTTTGAAACTGGCGTACTTACCAGCTGGGACATCATGACATAGACAATGAGAATAATTGCGCTTATCCCTAATAAACTGATGACAATGTTAGAGTTTCTGATAGCAGTAATTGCGGCATAATTTTCTTCTATAGACCGTCTCACAACGATTGCACCACGTAATTTCTTCTCGGATCCATGACAGCGATAACATGCCTGCTCGTTCAGGACAGACCTTATATGAACAAAATGTCTCTGGTCATGCAGAATATCTTCGAAAGAATTATCAAGAACTGTTTCTTTTTCGAATGAATTTTTTAACGCAGCCTGTATTTCAGCGTTCGCCAGATGATCCGACAGGTCGGATCCCCTCATGTCTTCGTGGCATGAAAAAGAGACCTTTTGATTAGAGTCAATAATAAATACCTCCATATCCGTTACTCGCTCTTTGAGGGCCAGAAGCTGCTTTTCTACCACTTCACTGTTGCCGATCTTCATTGGGTATTTTATGCTGGCATAAATAGCATTGGATAAATCCCTGGAATTGGTTTTCATGTCACCCAGCATCTGGTTTGTTATGCCTGACATTGACAGGGAGACGATAGCGGTAATGACAAGGGTAACCGTGATGAATAAGACGAGAAGGATTTTTGCTCCCAGACTTCTTTCAATTACATTAAGCATAAAATCCATTTCTGAGCATTATCGTGATCACATCCAATATGCTGCTGCACGATTATACCAGTGCGAGGGGCAATTATCAATACTAAAGTCTTGGAATAATGCAATGGATCAGATAGGTATTATGTTACTGAAAGCTCTGGTCTTCTGAAGGGAACGTACCGTTATCAACCTCATTTTTGAACGCCTCAATTGCCTTTAAGGCATCTTCTTTAAGGTTTGCATACCGCTTTACGAATTTGGGCATAAACCGCTCGAACATACCAATAACGTCATGGAGTACGAGCACCTGTCCGTCACAAAATGGTCCCGCTCCAATGCCAATGGTTGGGATCGAAAGTTCCTCTGTAATCTTCTTTGCAAGGTTCATGGGAATTGCCTCAAGAAGCAGTGAAAAAGCACCTGCATCTTCCACCGTATGTGCTTCTTTGATTAACCGCTGTGCTGCATCTTCTGAGCGGCCCTGAACTTTATAGCCACCCATCCTGTGGATCGACTGAGGCGTCAGCCCAATGTGTGCCATAACCGGGATGTCTGATTTTGTCAGGGCACTGATCTTATCAGCGACCTCAGCCCCACCTTCCATCTTGATTGCTGAGGCGCCTGCCTCTTTCAGAAATCGACCGGCGTTTCCCACAGCATCAGCAACGCTTGCCTGATATGACATAAAGGGCATGTCCCCGATAAGCATTGCGTTCTGAACACCACGTGATACCAGTTTCGTATGGTAGATCATTTCATCCATGGTGACGGGCAGGGTATTTTCCAGACCCTGCACCACCATCCCCAGCGAATCACCAACAAGAATGCCATCAATGCCAGCCTCGTCCACAATGCGGGCAAACGGGTAATCATACGCTGTGAGCATCGTAATTTTCCTGCCTTCTGTTTTTTTCTTCAGAAATCCCTGTATGGTAATCTTCGGCACACCCTTCTCCTATCCACGATGGTATCACATGATACAGCAAATTATACCTGCCCTGCAATCAACCTTTCAAGCAATGGACGCACATCGTAAAAAAGCATCCTTCGATAAACTCAGGATTGAAGCGTATAGCGAAAAAGGGAAATAGCCGTTCCATGACGGATATAATAAAGAATATTTCTATCCCGTTGGTCTTTTTATGTCTTGGCTGCGTATTGATTGTCTCTTGCTGTTTTACGGCTGATATGCCGATTTATCCCCGATATCGTAATGAATAGGCATAAAAACTTTTCTTAACATAAAAAACACGAGCATGAGCGCAATGAAGGCAAGGATGAAGGCTGCTCCTTTCTGATCGAGTACTCCGAGAGAATACACGAAGAGATATACAGGCATAATCATGGCAATAATATATCCTTCAAACAGTCTGAAACAGACCGCCTCTTTTGCCGTAACAAATCCTATACAGAGTGAAAGGGGAATCAACAGCATAACACTGTATGGAGGTGTTCTGAGTAAGGGGACAACCGGATTCCCCTTGCCGATGATGAAAAGACCTGCAAGGCAGAGCAGTGACACATAAAATATTTTCTTCAGAAATCTATGATAACTGCCGACATACAGATGGATAAAAAAGACACATAAACCAACACTGAGGTAAAGAAGCAGAAGCAGGATAATACTGCTCGTCCCGGATATAGACATCGGATAGAGAAGTGACGGCCCTTTATACACCAGTACAGCAATAAAACTGATTATTGCTGTAGAAAAAACGATGCCGATTCTGTAAAGGATAACAGTAACTGTATCTTCTTTTGTAAGCGGCTGAAAAAACTCCTGTTCACCCATGTCAAAAGTATACCATAGGAAGATGGGAAGAAGTGAGGGAAAGAAATACCATTATGTGAAACCGTGAACCAACATACATTTCACATTCAAGAAATAATAGTTGAAATTCAGGGCGATTTGCGGTATTCTGTCTAGTCAAAAAAGAGATCAATAAAGCTGGAGGGGAAACAGATCACTGAAGCCGTGATTCCACTTTTTTGGCTCTCTTGTTCTCATAGCATCCGAATAACATAGTCAATGTTGAACTTACGAAAGAAAAGAGTAATCATTTTTGACGACGAAACAGCCATTTTAACCCTGTTTAAAAGACGTTTTGCTCAAAGAGGATATGAGGTTCTGATGTTCCAAGAACCGGTGATCTGTCCGGTGTATGAGGACAGCTCGGATACGTGCGAGAATATATACCCATGTGCAGATCTCATGTTTGTTGATTTTAAAATGCCTAAAATGAACGGTGTCGAGCTGCTTGAACATCAAAAGCAGAGAGGCTGTAAGCTGAATGCGAAGAATAAAGCCATTATCACCGGATATGTTGTTGAGGATTACATGACGAGAATCAATGATATTGGATGTGCTCTGATCAGAAAACCGTTTGCCTTCTCAGAGATTTCTTCCTGGTTGAGCGCGTGTGAAAAACGCATAGATTTATCACAGCGGTTAGGCATAAAGAGAAAAGAAATGCGCTATACAACAGATATTCAGATTCTGTTTAAAACCGACAAACATGATGAACTTCTGGAAGGCGATATTATCAATCTCAGCACCTATGGGATCTGCCTTAAAATCTACAAACCGCTCATTGTGGGTGAGGTTATTTCCATAAATACGAATCTTCCCAATTCCTGCCAGTCAGCATATGTACAGTGGATAAAGAAAATTGAATGCGATTATTTCATAGCAGGGCTCAATTGCTGCAGTACGAACATCTCACCTTAACAGATCTCGTTCACCTCGGGAATGAAAGGTTATGGCGTGTTGCTTTCGCCGCTGATAAGACTATTCAGCAGGTATGTTTGGTCTTGGATACAGTCCGGCAGCCTTTACGATATCCGCAATTGCTGATTCCCACTCTATGGCCTGAATATGCACACCCCTTACACCCGGCGTCTCAAGTACCTGATGAATCAGCTCGACAGTAATCTTCTTCCCTTCCCCCTCCTGCAGTTGCCGTGCCTTCTTCTTGTCATCACCTGCCGCGGCTTTTGCCTTCATCATGCGGTCAATAAGGGATTTTGGGACTGAAACGCCAGCAACAGAGGAATCCATGTACTTGAGCATCATGCCGCTTCTTGGAACAATAATGCCGCCGAGGATCGCGGTACGCTCATGGAGCCCCATGTTCCGGATTTTTTCCATCTGCGAACGAAAACCCTCAATATCATAAATACCCTGCGTCTGAATAAAGTCAGCACCGGCATTTACCTTCTTCATAAGATTGACTGGTCGGAAATCAATGGGATCTCCCATGGGCGTCCAGGAAGCCCCGATAAAAAACTTTGGCGCAATTTCCAGTGTGTCACCGCCTTCCTGCAGGCCGTTGTCACGCATTTTCTTCATAATGCTGACAAGCTGGCAGGTATCAACATCATAGACATTCTTGGCACCGGGATGTCCCTTCAGCCTGCCTGCAGCACTGAATGACTGGTGATCACCAGCAATGCAGAGACAGTTTTTTAGCCCCATCGCAGCGGCACCAAGAAGATCTGCCTGTATGGCGATCCGGTTTCGGTCACGGCAGGTCATCTGCATGACCGGCTCAAGCCCCTGCTGAAAGGCGATGGCAGCAGCAGCAATACTCGATATGCGGACAACCGCAGTCTGGCAATCCGTCACATTCGCGGCATCACAGTTGCCTTTCAGTAACTGAGCTTTCTTCACAACCTCATGACCATCCGCACTCATGGGCGGTCCCAGCTCCGCAGTAACGGCAGGCTGTCCGCTCAGGATTACTCTTTCAAGATTGCTTCCACTCTTCATTCTTTTTTCCCTCCTGCCGTCTCAGTCTTTTCCCCTTCCTTCTCCTCATACGCTCTGATGTGTTCCATTGACACTCGCCGCGGACCGCCATCCCGTGACGTTGACCAGTCGCGCGGAGGCAGGACTTCAGATAGTTTTTCGAGCGTGCCGAGCATCTTCATTCGCTCCACAATAAGGTACCATGCGCAGTCCATCTCATCACTCACCTCGCACTTGCCTTCTTTTGTTCCACCGCAGGGTCCATTCATGAGTGTTTTGGAACACCGTGCAATAGGACAAATGCCGCCGGTCATGTGCAGGATACAGTCACCACATCCAGCGCAGAGCTCTTCGAAGACACCAGGCTCAGGCACAGCCCCGTAAAAAGAGGTATTGATGCCCGGATAGACCGGGATTATCCCGGTTCGATCTGAGAGGAAGTTGACCCCGACCCCACAGGCTGTCGAAAGAATGAGGTCATACTTCTTTACATCGTCCATAACCGGATCAAAATACTCCGGCTCGCAGTGGCGCATAACAGAGGTATGATCAACCTGCATATCTACACCTTCCTGGGATGCTCTCATCCTGAGAAGCGTGGCAATAGTTTCAGCCTCTTTGTCCCCGCCTGCATGGCAGATGGCAACGCATGTGTTACAGCCAAAGACCAGAATCTTTTTAAAGTCCTTAACCATCTCCCAGATTTCGTCAATAGGCTTTTGTGAACCAACAATCATAATTCATTACTCCTTTATATCATTAATCTGAAACAGTTATCTGCCCGTTCTGAGCACTATCTGTTTGACCTTTTCGGAAAAGTCAGCACAGACCACGGCATAAGGATTACCATCATCAGACACCGCCTGCAAAAGCTCAATGCGGCCTGCGTCCATGCCGAGCATATGTATGAGCTCTTTTGTTCGTCGTACGCGGGCGGAAACGCGGGTTTCAATGTCCTTATATTTACAGGCCCCGGCGGGACAGCGCACTACAGCCACCCCATCGGCTCCGCATTCAAATGCCTTTAAGAGATCAATAATATCGACACGACTCGTACAATGAATTGGTACAGAGCGTACGTTATCAGGAAGTTCAAAGCCCTTGATACCCACATGGTGAGAGCAGATTAATGCAACCACCGCCGGCTCCTGCCGTTTTGGATCAACCGAGCCGACGAGCGATGACATATTCGAGCGAACCTCACCAACGTCATAACTCACCATGCTGATAGCCTGACCCGGACACTCCGGCGCGCAGAGTCCGCAGGCCTGGCAGTATTCAGACCGGATTTCGGACACTGATGTGACTAATGGCGCTCCATACGGGCATATCCTCTGGCAGGTGAGACATGCCATGCACTTGTCCGTATCAACTACCGCACCGCCACCGCACCCTCGGCAACGTCCTGCCTCTTTAAGCGCTGATTCCTCATCATAGCCAAATTCGAACTGCATAAATGAGCTGCATCGGGTTTCGGGCGGGAGGTGTTCCACCTTCATTCTCGGTTCCCGGTGAATCACGTCTGCAACGTCCCCGGGAAGCTGAGCAATGGGCTCTTTTTCGTATGTCGGAAGAACCCCTTCGATCTCATGCCCCTCAAGGTATACGTGCATTGCCATGGCTGACCGGTGTCCGCTCGCAACAGCCTGGATCGCTGATCCCGGACCGGTCACCACCTCACCTGAGACAAAAACACCCCTGAGACTGCTCATATGCGTTTCAGGATCCCAGACTACACGTCCCCTCTCATCCACCTGAACCTGGCTGTCTTCAAGGAACGACAGGTTCGTCATCTGGCCAATCGTGATAATCACCGTATCAGCCTCGATGAAAGATGTTGTATCATTATCAAAGGTCGGACTGAAACGTCCGTTTGAGTCGAAGACAGACAAAACCTTTACCACCTCAAGCCCTGTGATTCTGCCATTATCACGACGTACTGCTTTTGGTCCCCACCGGTGAGAAATGGCAATGTCTTCTTCAACAGCCTCGTCCACTTCCCACTTCCATGCCGGCATCTCCTCAGCGCTTTCGAGACATACCATCTCGACATACCCCGCACCAAGCCTTTTTGCTGTCCGTGCAACGTCGATTGCAACATTACCGCCGCCAATTACGAGGACCTTGCTGCCGAGTTCGATCTTTTTCTGGAACGCAGCATCCTCGAGAAAGGGAATCGCAAGAAGAACACCCGGGACATCTGCTCCCGGGATATTCAATGCCCGGCTTTCCGAAAGCCCGACAGCAATCAAAATTGCGTCATGCTTGTCTATTATTTCATTCATGGTGATATCCCTGCCGATCTCGCAGTTTGTCCTGGCTTCAACGCCCTTGGCAATGATATCATCTATGTCTTCCTGAAGGGTTTCCCTCGGCAGGCGGTACGTCGGAATCGCAGAAGAGAGCATGCCGCCAAGTACGGGGTGACGTTCGTATATGGTCACACCATAACCAAGATCAGCAAGATCATTTGCCGCTGTCAGGCCTGAAGGACCTGAGCCGATGATCGCGATTTTTTTGTCTCTGGTCTGCTTGACGAGCCTTCGCTTGTTTCTACGATAGTCCGCAGCCTTTTCCAATGCAAACCGCTTCAGATGCCTGACTGCCAACGGTTCATCTACAGCACAGCGCCGGCAGGCCTGTTCGCAGGGATGGTGACAGATTACTGAACAGACGGACGCTATCGGGTTTACCGATCGAATAACCTCAAGAGCCTCGGCATATCGTCCCTGAGCGATAAGCCCCACGTATGCCTGAACATCCGTGTTGACCGGACAGGCTGCGCGACAGGGAGAATAAGGCCTTTGTTCCTTTAATTCGGCAGCCCATTCCTTATGGGGTTTGTTTTTCTCTTTTATGGAACCATCTGACATTGATCTTTCCTTCATAAAACAGGTTTCTTATATATTAATAGTTATATGTGGCTCGTTTCTACCATTTAGCCTTAGCTAAGCAGACAGTATTTTCGTAAGGAGTCAGGAGTGAGACGTAAGGGGCATAGTATTTTTGATTCTTTTCCTTTCCTCTTCTTCCTGTGTGCGGTGCGATTTTTTGCCTCCTGCTTATTCCTTACTCTTTTCCCTTTTTTGAATGCTTACTTCTTCCTGCTTACTTTTGATAATGGTAATAATAATGCCACACTTCATTATTCCCGTCATTCCGGGCTTGACCCGGAATCCAGAGATAGATGACTGGATTCCCGATGAAGACCTTCGGGAATGACTGAAATACGGACATTATTTATGAATACGTCAAGAGCCCTCCCCTGCCGCTATCCTTGCAGATTTCACTGTGTTCTTCATGAGCATGGTAATGGTCATCGGTCCGACACCGCCCGGCACAGGGGTTATCGCACCGGCAATCTCTTTGGCTGCGTCAAAATCAACATCCCCTTTAAGGATAGCTATCTTCTTTCCGGTTTTTTCGCTGATCTTTTCCCCCACACGGTTTACACCGACATCGATAACACATGAACCGGGCTTGATCCATTCCGGTTTCACGAGCTGTGGTACCCCGGCAGCAACAATAAGAATGTCAGCCCGCTTACAGTGAGCTTCAAGGTCCTTTGTGCGGGTATGCACAACCGTTACCGTTGCATTCGCTCCAGCGCCTTTCTGGAGCATGATGTTGGCAATCGGTTTACCCACGATATTCGAACGGCCCACCACAACAACCTCGGCACCAGAGGTTTCATAACCGGAACGTACAATCAGCTCCTGAATGCCGGCAGGTGTGCACGGCAAGAACTTAACCTCGTCTCCACCTATCATCAGACGCCCGACATTGACCGGATGAAACCCGTCAACATCCTTGTCAGGATCAATGGCGTTCAAAACCTTTTTCTCGTCGATATGCTTGGGAAGAGGAAGCTGGACAAGAATCCCGTGTATTTTGGGATCCTTATTGTATTTTTCAATGAGATCAAGAAGGGCATCCTCTGAAATATCCTCAGGCTGATCATCCTGGATTGAGTGGAACCCAAGTTCATGAGCAGTCTTCTGTTTGCCGGTAACATAGCTGATCGATGCGGGATTTTGGCCGACAAGAATAGTAACGAGTCCGGGTACTACTCCATGCTTATCTTTTAACTCTGCAACATCCTTCTTAAGCTCATCTCTAATTTGGGCAGCAATTTCTTTGCCACTGATAATTTTGGCAGACATAGTTCCTCCTTTGATTGTTATTCTTTGGGCTTAATCAATTCAAGCAATTCGTGGCGGGTCGATTCCTTTGTTCTGAAGATACCACGCACTGCAGAGGTAACAGTTCGCGATCCGGGCTTTTTGATACCTCTCATAGAAAGACAGAGGTGCTCAGCGTCAATAATTACCATGGCACCCTTCGGCTTTAATCTCGCCATGATAAGATCAGCAAGTTGGGCAGTTAGCCGTTCCTGAACCTGCGGGCGTTTGGCAAGAACTTCAAGTGCCTTTGCAAGTTCGCTGATGCCTGCAATCTTACCTTTGCCGGGAACATAAGCAACGTGAGCCTTTCCGATAAACGGGAGCAGGTGATGCTCGCATACTGAATAAAAAGGGACATCTTTGAGAAGAACCAGTTCTTCATGACTTTCTCCCTCAATATGCCCAAGGATTTCCTCGGTTGGGGTTTCGATACCAGAAAAAATCTCCTCATACATCCGGGCAACCCGTTTCGGAGTATCTTTTATACCCGGTCTGTCAGGATCCTCTCCAACGCCTTCAAGAATCAGCCTGACGCCTTTTTCGATTTTCTTGAGATTCATCTGAACGATAGTGTCTGTCAATAAAAACGTTTGGAATTTTGGATTTTAGCATTATGCCGTAAATATGTCAAAGGCACCCCTTTCCCCTGTAACGATACAGTATCCGGATATGGAGACTCTGCGGCAGGTGTGTTACAGTTCTCTGGCATATTTTTCTGATTTTCTATAATATTTCTAACATGGGCTTTAAACGAAACCAGATCTTCTTCCAGGATTTACGAAAAAAACTGATCCTTTCTGTTTTTCTCCTCTTTCTTATCATAGCTGTCGGAACCAGTGGATATATGTTCATTGAAGGTTGGAATCTCCTGGATTCACTCTATATGACAATCATCACCCTCTCCAGTGTCGGTTTCAAGGAGGTTCACGAGGTATCTTCGTATGGCAGAATATTCACGGTTTTTCTTATAATAGGCGGAGTTGGAACCGTTGTCTACGCATTAAATGCCGGTGCAAAGATTATCATCGAAGGTGAACTCCGTGAGGCATTCGGGAGGAGAAAATTGGAGAAAGAAATTAATGAACTCAGGGATCATTACATCATCTGCGGCTATGGCAGAATGGGCAAGATCATCTGCAGGGAATTGAACGAAGCAGGCAGAAATTTTGTCGTGATTGAAAAAGACACTGACGTTTTAGAAATAAAAGAGGATTTCCTCTTCTATAAGGGAGATGCCACCGATGATGCAACGCTGAGGGAGGTTGGAATAGGAAAGGCAAAAGGCCTGATAACCGTTCTTCCGACCGACGCTGAGAATCTCTACGTTGTGTTAAGCGCCCGTGGACTAAATGCAACGCTTTTTATTGTTGCTCGGGCATCAGATGAAGGGGCTGAGCAGAAACTGCTTCGGGCAGGGGCTGATGAAGTGGTCTCGCCGTACAATATCGGCGGTCTCAGGATTGCCCACAAGGTATTGAAACCTGTGGTAGTCGATTTTATTGAATTTGCTACAAAAAGCTCTAACCTGGACATTCAGCTCGAAGAAATAATCATTCAGGAATCGTCAAAACTGGCAGGTCTTAGCCTTGATGAATGCGGGATTGGAAGGGATCTCGGGATTATCATTGTTGCGATCAAGCAGTCAGACGGTACCATGCAGTTTAACCCTACGTTCAGGAGCACTATTAACGCCGGTGATACGCTTATCGCAATAGGTGAGGTCTCAAAACTCAGGGTACTTGAAGATAAAGCAACGCATCAAACAGCCTAGATTCTCTCGTACAAGAAGCCCCGGTTCAACCGGGGAGTAATGTTTCACTCTTTATTGCATCGTATGATGCGCCGGTCTGTGACAATGAGATGAACCTTAATATCATGCGCTTCGGCAGGTATCGATGCAACAATCTGTTCTTCAAACGCAGGGGCAATGATCGGCAGGTGCCTGTTAAGATGCGAAAGCAGGTGATCGTAATAGCCGGCGCCGTAACCAATTCTGTTTCCTGTTTCATCATAACCAACACCGGGTATTACAATCACGTCAACATTCTGGATAAACCGCTGCAATTCCGGGACATCTCCGGCCGGCTCAGGAATACCCATAAAACCGGGGACGAGATCTTCAGGCTGTCTGATCTCATAAAGCAGAAGGTCTCTCTGTTCAGGGTCAACCTTCGGAAGAACAACGCGTTTTCCGTTTTCGAGTGATTCCCTGATAAGCCCGGTTGTGTCGAATTCGGATCTGAATGAAGCAAACAAAAAAATAACATTCGCCTGCTGTATGTCATCGATTTCACGCAGCTGCTCATGAATTAATGCACTTTTGGCTTTTCTGACTTCAGGAGGAATACTATCCCTTTTTTTCAGCAGGGATTTTCTGAGAGATTCTTTTGTTTCCTCATCCGGCATAGAGAATTTTTTCCAGCTCGGTCTTTATCGTTTTTATTTCTTCGACCGTTTTGGGAGAATAACGAAACGGTGCAACACCCTTGATATCAGCTTCTGTTACCGCATTGTCATACGATATGTGGCCAAGAAATTCCATGTTCTGAATTCCCTTTTGAATAAATGCCAGGTCTTCAGCATTTCTCACCTTGTTCGCGACAACAAAAACCCTTCTGATACCGAGCTGCTGTGCGAGGTCTCTGACGGTTTCTGCTGTAAGCATGCTTCTCTGCCCCGGCTCGACAACAACAATAAACGCGTCAACCGCATCAGTTGTTCCCCTCGTCAAATGTTCTATGCCTGCCTCCATATCAACGATAACGACTTCATTTCTCTCTATAACAAGATGCTTGAGCAACCGTCTGAGGAATATATTTTCAGGACAGTAACAGCCTGATGACGCTGCCTTTGACTTACCCATAACAAGGAGGGTAATACCGTTAACGGGGAAACCAACATGCTCCGGCAGATCATCTACCTTGGGATTGATTTTGAACACACCGCCCATGCTTCCTGGCTTTGCTCCGGTTCGTTCTTCGATCAGGTCGCTCAGATCAGCGATCGGTCTTATTTTTTCAGCTTCCTCACGGGAAATACCGAGCGCTGAAGCCAAGTTTGCATCCGGATCAGCATCAACTGAAATTACTTTCTTTCCATCCACAGCAAAAAGATGGCTTAATACTGATGCAAGTGTTGTCTTTCCAACGCCGCCCTTCCCGGTGACAGCAATTTTCATACTGCATTCTAGCATTCCATGTCAGACACTGTCAAAAACCTATTTTGTTTGATTTTTCAATAGGTTATCCGTTATTATGTGCTATGGATCCGAAGAAACTCCTTGAAGATTCGCAACAGTTCCTGATGAATACTTACAAAAAATTTCCTCTTGTCGTTCGGAAAGGCCGCGGCATAAAGGTCTGGAGTACGGATGGAAGGGAATTCCTGGATTTCGTTGGTGGCATAGCGGTGAACTGTCTTGGGCATTGTCACCCAAAGGTAGTTATTGCGTTGCAAAAGCAGGCACAGAGACTGATCCATATATCCAACCTGTATCATATAGAGCCCCAGATTAAACTCGCCAGAAGACTTGTTCGGAATTCTTTTGCGGATAAGGTATTTTTCTGTAATTCAGGAGCCGAGGCGAATGAGGCAGCGATAAAACTGGCGAGAAGATATTTCAGAGAGGTTATGGGACAAAATCGCTATGAGATTATTACATCCCATCATTCGTTCCACGGACGTACGCTCGCCACACTTGCTGCATCAGGCCAGGAACAGTTAAAGGAGGGGTTTGAACCTCTGGTGCCGGGATTCAGACATGTTGCGTTTAATGACAGAGATGCGATTAAGGATGCCATCACAAAGGATACCTGCGCTGTAATGCTGGAACCCATTCAGGGTGAGAGCGGCATTCGTATGCACGATCCTGATTACCTGCGGGATGTCAGAAAATTGTGTGATGACAATGGAATCCTTTTGATACTGGACGAGATACAGACCGGTATGGGAAGAACAGGAACCTTATTTGCGTATGAACAGTTTGATATAACACCGGACATCATAACGATTGCAAAAGGGCTCGGTGGAGGAGTCCCTATCGGTGCACTGCTGGCAACGAACACGATAGCAGCTGCGTTCCAGCCAGGCACCCACGGAACCACATTCGGAGGCAATCCCCTCGTCTGCACAGCCGCCATCGCAACCATTGACGTACTTCTGGAAGACGGTTTAATACTTGACCAATGCAGAAGAATGGGCACCTATTTTATAAAAAAACTTGAGGAATTAAAATCAGAATTTCCGAGTATCATTGCGGATATCCGGGGCATGGGTCTTCTCGTTGGCATGGAACTGACCCGCGACGGTATGCCGATTGTCCTTTCATGCATTGAAAAAGGTGTACTTATCAATTGTACAGCAGGTAATATATTACGGTTTATGCCGCCGTTAATCGTTACGGAAAAGGAAATAGACAAGCTTGTTGACGTGCTCGAGCATATCTTTGATGGTTTATCCTGAGGGGGGAGTATCATGAAAAAAGATTTTCTAACAGTATTTGATCTTTCATCCGAAGAATTGTTCGCTGTTATCGAGAGAGCCATTGAACTGAAGTCAGGAAAAGACGCTGGATCATGCCCGCTGATAGGAAAGAATATCGGCCTGCTGTTTGAAAAACCGTCTACACGAACAAGGATTTCATTCGAAGCGGGTATCTATCAGCTGGGAGGCAATGCGATCTTCATGAACCCTGCTGATATGCAGCTCGGAAGAGGCGAGACCATAGCGGATACAGCAAAGACTCTCTCCCGTTATCTGGATGGAATTGTAATCCGTACGTTTACCCATGCAAAGCTCAATCAGTTCGCAGATCATTCAACGATACCGCTAATTAACGGACTGAGCGATATCCATCATCCCTGCCAGGTTTTGGCTGACGTGATGACGATTTACGAAAAGAAAAAAACCATAAGAGGCTTGAAAATCGCATATATCGGTGACGGGAATAATGTATGCAACTCCTTGATTGAGGCTGCTTCACTTCTTGCATTCAATCTCACGATTGCCTGTCCAGAAGGTTTCGAACCTGATGCTGCAATTCTTGAAAACTCCAGGGCGCAGGCACAATCTGAAATTATTATTCTCAGAGATCCCCGGGAGGCCGCGGGCATGGCGGATGCGGTGTACACTGACGTCTGGGTAAGCATGGGGCAGGAACAGGAGTCTGATACCAAGAAAGATAAATTTAAGGCGTATCAGATCAATAGCAAGTTATTGTCCTGCTCCAGGAAAGATGTCATGGTCCTGCACTGCATGCCGGCTCATCGAGGCGAAGAAATTACAGACGACGTTATAGACGGCCCGAACAGTGTGGTTTTCGATCAAGCTGAAAACCGCCTTTATACGCAAAAGGCACTGATGGAGAAGCTGATACTGAAATGAACCTTCCTGTAGCAGGCGATTGTCCTTTTTAATGGAGAACGCTCTTTCGGTCATACCGCTTGGTGGTGTTGAGGAGATAGGCCTCAACATGACTGTTCTGGAATACGGAAATGACATGATTGTCATTGACGCAGGACTCATGTTTCCGGAGGAAGACATGCTCGGCGTTGATATTGTCATTCCTGACTTTACCTACCTGCTCGAAAACAAGAATAAAATAAAGGCCATAATTCTATCCCATGGCCATGAAGATCATACCGGCGCCCTTCCCTTTCTGCTGAAAGAATTGCCAATACCGGTGTATGGTACCGCGCTCACGCTTGGTCTTGTTAAAGATAAATTAGCTGAACACGGGCTTGATACTATTGAACTCATACCGGTTAAACCACGGGATACCGTTACGCTCGGTGTGTTTGCCATTGAATTCATACGGGTTACGCATAGTATTGTTGATGGCGTTGGGTTCGGTATAAAAACACCGGTAGGGCTGATTGTGCATACGGGCGATTTTAAGCTCGATCCTACACCCGTAGACGGCAACCTTATGGACTTCCACAAATTTTCCGAGTACGGAGAAAAAGGAACTGTTCTTCTGATGTCCGACAGTACCAATGCTGAAAAAGGCGGTTTCACTTTTTCAGAAAAAGAGGTGCGCAGATCTTTTGAGGATATCTTTTCCGATGCACAAGGCCGCATCATAATAGCAACATTTGCCTCCAATATCCATAGAATACAGCAGGTCATTGATGTTGCAACCATGTTCGGCAGAAAGATTATTCTATCTGGGAAAAGCATTGTATCAAATGCCCAGATAGCCCTCGATCTTGGCTATCTTCGGATACCGGAAAATACATGGCTGAAACTCGACAAGCTGAATACGTTACCTGACAGTAAGGTCGTTATCCTGACGACCGGCAGTCAGGGTGAGCCGATGAGCGTTCTTTCACGCATAGCAACTGATGAGCATAAAACGATAAAGATAAAAGAAAACGACACTGTCATATTGTCTGCGAAAATGATCCCGGGCAATGAAAAATCCATCGGAAGAATTATCAACCACCTCTTCCGCAGGGGCGCAAATGTGATCTACGAAAAGGTTTCTGAAATTCATGTGTCAGGGCATGCATCAAAGGAAGAACTGAAATTAATGCTCAATATGGTAAAACCAAAAATGTTTATGCCGATTCATGGAGAACACCGTCATAAAGTTTATCATGCACGACTGGCGGAAAAAACCGGCATCTCAAAGTCAAATATCTTCATCATGGAGAACGGTGAGATTCTCGAGATAACAAGAGATGGTGCCAGAAAGAACGGCAAAATCACATCCGGCAGGATCTTTGTAGACGGTAAAGGGGTGGGCGATGTTGAAGACATGGTACTGCGTGACAGAAAAAGACTCGCTCACGACGGGATTGTAATTATCATTCTGTCAATCGAAAAACTGAGCGGCACAATCGTTTCAGGCCCTGACATCATAACACGGGGATTTGTCTTTGAAGACGCCTCTCAGGAGATTATCAACAACACTAAGGAACTGGTCTACAACACCATTCAGGAGTGTGACATCGAAATCATCGCAGATCAGGCCCTTATTCAGGCAAAAATTCGGCAGGTGCTTAAAAAATATCTGAGAAAAACCCTGGACAGGAAACCGATGATCATGCCGATCATTTTTGAGGTTTAACCCGTCCCATTCTCAACACATGCCATACTAGTCTCAACGAGTTTTCTGGCACACTCTTCAGGGTCTTTACATTTATTTGCATTCTGAGCTACCGGAAGATTATCTCACAGTGTGAATCTGGTATAATCTACTGATGTTCGAGGCGATCATACTTGGAATCGTACAGGGATTAACAGAGTTTTTTCCTGTCAGCAGCACGGCTCATCTCATATTATTCCCTTGGTTTTTCAACTGGAAAGGCGCAGTCGACACACTCACCTTTGATATTGCACTCCATGCAGGAACATTGTTCGCGCTCATTACCTGTTTCTGGAAAGACTGGTTAACCATGGTATCAAAAAATACAAAATTGTTATGGCTTATTTTAATTGCTACTGTGCCGGCCGGGGCAGCCGGCTATCTGTTTAACGATCTTGTCGAATATGCTCTGAGAAGTCCGCTGATTATTGTCATAGCGCTCGTTGTCATAGGAATGGTCATGCTGATTTCTGAAAAAACATTTAGACATAAGAAGCTTGACGATCTTTCCGTCACCGATGTTCTCTTAATTGGTTGTATGCAGGCAGTTGCGCTTATACCGGGCGTCTCCCGCTCAGGTATTACGATTTCTGCCGGTCTGTTCAGGGGACTCGAGCGCGATGAATCAGCGCGGTTTTCCTTTCTGCTCGCTACACCGGTCATCGCAGGAGCACTGATCCTCCACGCCGGGGACATACTGTCAGATGCCGCTGATCAGAATATCTCCATTTTTATTGCTGGATTTCTCGTATCAGGCATTACCGGTTTTGCTGCGATTAAATTCCTCCTCAGCTTCTTCAAAAAATATCCCTTAAACCTTTTTGTCTATTACCGGTTTATACTTGCAGTTGTTATAATGTTAGGAATATGGCTGAAAAGGTAGGCAGAATAAAAAGCGAAGTTCTCGGCGTTGTATCAATATTGGGAAGCATCTATCTGGGCCTCTGTTTGTTCAGTTACTCTAAATGGGACCCGTCCCTTTTCACGTTTACGACGGTCAAGGCAAAAAATTACGGGGGAGTTGCCGGGGCGTATCTTGCAGACAGCCTTATCACCTTTATCGGTATCTCTTCGTTCACTATTCCGGTCTTCCTGCTCTTTTTTGGCGTTCGCCGGTTCTTCGGGAAAAAAGGGCAAAAGACCTATTTACTCGGAACTATTCTTTTTATCATTTCATTGTCATTGCTCGCCTCATTATTTCTTGCCACGTTTCACATGACAGCAGAAAACAATCCAGGGGGGATTACCGGGATGTACATCACCGGATTGCTCAAGAGATTCTTTTCACTTCCCGGCGCTTATATCATTTCTCTTTCGTTCTTCTTTTCATCGCTTATTCTCCTGAGTCCGGTATCTGTCACGTCTCTGAAGATAAAAAGAAAATCTTCAAAAGCCTCGCGGAAACAAAAGGAACCAAAGAAAGGTGTTGTCGAAGAAGAAATCCTTATCAGGGAGCCTGAAACGATAAAGGCCGAGCCCGTCTTAGCTGAACGCATTCCTGCAAAAGAGGAGGAACCTTCTGTCCCGCCCGCACCAGTACGCAAGGCCTTCTCCGGCAGCGGCTATAAAATGCCCTCCATCGATTCACTGACGTTTTATGATACCTCTTCGATTCGGCCCTCAAAGGAAGAACTGCTGGAAAACTCTTCAATGCTCGAAAACAAACTCGCTGATTTTGACGTGGAGGGAAAAATTACCCACGTGCACCCAGGCCCGGTAGTTACCATGTACGAATTTGAACCAGCCGCAGGAGTAAAGATCAACAGGGTAGTATCATTGTCTGATGACCTTGCCCTTGTTCTCAAGGCTCAAAGCATGAGGATCTCCCGCATACTTGGGAAGGCCACGATTGGCATAGAGGTGCCGAACCGGCAGAGAGAAGTTGTTTCGCTGCGGGATATCGTGTCGTCGGATAATTTCAGGAAGAGCCATTCAAAACTGACTCTGGCCCTTGGGAAAGATATATTCGGTTCGGCCGTTATAGCTGATCTGACCAAAATGCCGCACCTTCTTGTTGCCGGTTCAACCGGCGCAGGCAAAAGTGTTTCAATCACATCAATGATCATGAGCCTCCTCTATAAGGCATCTCCGGAAGAAGTCAAGATGCTTCTGATCGATCCCAAACTGCTTGAGCTCTCGCTGTATGAGGATATTCCACATCTCATATCTCCTGTAATCACAAACACCAGGGATGCCTCTGAAGCATTGCGAAAAATGGTTTTCGAAATGGAACGCCGATACCGGCTCCTGGCGGAAAAAAGTGCGCGGAATATAGAAAGCTATAATCAGCAGGTCCCGGATGAAGACCGGATGCCGTACATAGTGATATTTATTGATGAGCTTGCTGACCTGATGTTTGCTTCTGCGAATGAGGTCGAAGATTCCATAGCACGACTGGCTCAGATGGCACGGGCAGCCGGAATACACCTCATCCTCGCTACCCAGAGGCCGTCTGTTGATGTTATTACCGGTGTCATTAAGGCGAATTTCCCGGCACGAATATCATTCCAGGTATTTTCAAAAATTGATTCCCGAACAATCCTCGACACGCAGGGAGCCGAGCAGTTATTAGGGAAAGGCGATATGCTCCTGTTGCTTCCCGGCTCCCAGATCATGAGAGTGCACGGCCCCTTACTGACTGAAGATGAAATCAAGACGGTGACCGATTTTATTAACGCGCAGGGTTCGCCTGATTTTTCCATATTCGAAAACATACAGATGTACGAACGTGCTGCTGATGAGTCATCTGAGGAACAGGATGAAATGTATTATAAGGCAGTAGACTTTGCAGAGTCTGTGGGTGAAGTGTCCATATCGTCATTACAGAGACGATTCAAAATTGGCTATAACCGGGCAGCACGGATCATGGAGATCATGGAAGACAGTGGACTCGTCGGACCGCCCAAGGGTGCTGGCAAACCACGAGACTATCTGGGGAGACGTCATTGAAAAAAATCACTAAAGTTGAATTCATGAAAATCAGGAAAGAGACCAACATGCACTTTTTTTATAATCTTCTCGTTTTTTGCCTGCTTCCGATGTGGTATCTCGTCCTGCTCGGAATGCCTCTTTATTCGTTCGCTTCTGATGCGGACACCAATGTCGCGAAGATCCAGAAGGCCTATGAGAACATAAAAGATCTGAAAGGCTCTTTTCATCAGAAGAGTGTTCTGAAGGACATAGACAGAACAGATATATATTCCGGCGATTTTTTTATAAAGTATCCCCTGAAGATGAAATGGATCTATAGTGATCCCACTGCCCAGGAAGTAACGATTGTCGATAATGCCATGCTCATTTATAAAAAACATGAAAAGCAGGCCTACAAAGGAACATTTGACAGACAAACATACGGACAGACGCCGGTTGCCCTTTTGAGCGGCTTTGGTTCTCTTACTGATGAATTTGATTTTTCCGGAGACGGGAATCAGCTCGAACTGAAACCCAAAAAACCAATCAGCAATGTCGAGGCAATAACCATAACCATGTCAGATGCCGATTTCCCCATCGAGTCCTTTACGATCCGTGACAGTTATGCAAACATCATCGAAATCAGTCTGAAGAATATCAAAACCAACACCGGCATAAAGGATTCTTTTTTTACTTTTTCTCTTCCCGATGGTGTAAATGTTTTTGAGCAGTAATAATTCGACTTCCTGATACTCTCTTTTTATATGGTTTTCTTTAACAATTCCCGGTTTTTGAAAAGTGTCAATCATCATGAATAGCATGCACACGTAAATATCATTTCATTTCGGCTCGGTTAGCTTAAATAAATTCAATTATTGCTTTAAATAAGCCTCCATAATATAATAATATACATTCTTTTCTTTAACTCTTATGGCATTTATTCATTATTATTGAGTATTATAATTTGTTGTTTATGTAGGGGTTTCACATGCGTGACATCCTGAATATGAGTAGTTTTTTCAAAATTCCAGTACAGTCCGCTTAATCCCTACAGTATATGGCGATATATTTTCTTTAAATATTTGGTGCGAACGTAACAAACAAACGATCATGAAAGACAAAACCGTTATGATTAGCGGAGCTGCCCGGGGTATTGGGCGGGCTATTGCTATTGAAT
>CP070737.1:1357563-1393757 GCA_020347665.1 Nitrospiraceae bacterium | reverse complement strand
TTGATAAGGATACATACACTCTGTCATCCTGTCATGCACTTTACGAGCGAACTGTTCAATCTGCTCTTTATTCAGAGGCACTTCTGATGAGATACGGTATCTTCTTGAGCGTTCGATGCGAGTTATCGGTGCAAGTCCACATGCGTGACAGATAGATACAGCGTTTGCAGACCATGCAGTTGTAAAGTTCAGGCGAGGGCCAACTTCAACATAATAGGCCTGAGTTCCCGGATTCAGACTGCCAGGGAAAAAACTCTTTTTTGAAAAATGCTCTGGCTCAAACGTTTCGCTCAAGAGCCATTGCAGTATGAGCAGTTTTTCATTCGAAAGAGGATTTCGCGTTTCGATATAAAAACAGTATTCTGTGTGGATATCTGTTATGGATTGTGAGATGTAATGCTGAGCAAAAGATAACAGCTGTTCCTTTCCGGATAGAGCAAGGGCAGGTGTTTTATATCGGCATAATAATGACAATGCTTTTCAATTCCTATCCAGGTTTTCCAAAAACCCGTTTAAACAGGTAATCGATATTTTTCAGATAGTGCTTGAGGTCAAATATATCATTTATTTCTTTGATGGTCAGATATTTTCTTACTACTTTATCCTTCATTAATAACGTTTTGAATTCCTTCCTCTTTTTCCAACTCATCATTGCATTCCTCTGAACAACAGTATATGCATCCTCCCTGGACAATCCCTTTTCCGTAAGTCTGATCAGTACTTTCTGAGAATTATACAGGCCGTAACTCCGCCGCATATTATCTTTCATTCTCTCAGGATAAACCTGGAGTCCAGAGACTATGCCTATAAGCCGGTTCAACATATAATTAACGAGTATCGTGCTATCAGGAATGATGACCCGTTCAACCGATGAATGGGAGATATCCCTCTCATGCCATAACGCCACATTTTCAAAGGAAGCCATCGCATTTGACCTGACAATGCGTGCCAGACCGGACAGGTTCTCGCAACCAACAGGATTACGCTTATGAGGCATTGCAGATGATCCCTTCTGTCCCTCGGCAAAAGGCTCTTCCATTTCAAGCACCTCTGTTCTCTGAAGATGTCTGAACTCTACGGCTATCTTTTCAACCAGTGCCGATACTAACGCAAGGGCTGTCAGATACTCGGCATGCCGGTCCCTCTGCACAACCTGTGTCGCTATCGGCTCAGGTCTCAGCCCGAGCTTTTTGCAGATCTCTTCTTCCACTGCCGGCGGAATATTGGAAAACGTCCCCACTGCCCCGGAAAATTTTCCTACACTGATCGTTTTGCGGGCCCGCTGCATTCTTTCAAGATTTCTTTTAGCTTCTTCATACCACAGGGCAAATTTCAGGCCAAATGTCATAGGTTCGGCATGCACACCGTGGCTCCTGCCTATGCAGACCGTATCTTTGAACGTAAGGGCCTGTTGTTTCAAAGTATCCATAAGCCGCCTGATATCCCGAATAATAATACCTGCCGCCTGTTTCATCAGAACTGCCTGCCCGGTATCAACAACATCAGAAGATGTGAGGCCTTTATGTACATATCGTGACTCAGCACCGATATGCTCTGCCACAGACGTAAGAAAGGCGATGACATCATGTTTCACTATTTCCTCAATCTCATTGATTCGTACGACGTCAAAATCAGCTTTTTTTCTGATTATCTGAAGGGATTTGGGGGGAATCCTGCCTCGCTCAGCCCATGCTTCACATACAGCAATTTCAACCGTCAGCCACGTTCTAAATCTATTCTTCTGATCCCAGAGCTGCCCCATATCCTTCAGCGTATAGCGTTTTATCATGATATCCCCTTTGTTATATGTTTTGTAAGAAATGCTATTGTATAACAACGCTCCTATAATAATTAACCTTTTTTAGCCAAAGCAAGCAGCTTTTCTAAAGAGAACGCTCATAGATGCTTGTCCTGACAGTATCATATACGCGAAAGACAGTATACGATATGTTCGCCACACATAGTAGAGAATGCTTGCCAGTATAATGATCAGACCACATCCAGAATCATAATCCGACGGATAGTCTCTCTATCAGGGGATGAGGCAGGCCAAATCGTTTCATCTTCAGTTGTGTGGCTTCGATATTGTAACCGATCCGTTCTATGCTTATGGTGTCATCACCCACAACTGCATAACCTGCCTGCGGGTCCCCATCCCGCGGCTGTCCCACGCTGCCAACATTAACAATATACCGACAGTCTGGTTTAAGCGTGATTTTGTTCTTATATATGTTTATTTTTCCAGAGGGTATCTGCTCCATAATAAATGGTTGATGACTATGTCCGATAAAGCAGATAGCTGTATAAAAAAAACGAAAATTTACTGCCGCATCTGTAGGAGAAATAATGTAGTGCCATTTATCCGGTTCAAAAGGTGATGCATGGACCAGTGTAACAGTTCCGTTTTGTGGTCTGGCGATTACCGGAAATGCTCTGAGGATTTCTTTGTGTTCCTTGCTCATAACTGTTCGTGTCCATTCTATTGCTGCCCGCGCGTAAACATTAAAGAAACTCACATCTGTCAAGCCGCAGACACCCCAGTCATGATTTCCTGACAGAAGAACCGTACACTCCCGAGTCAGTATTTCAATACATTTATCAGGATCCGGTCCGTAACCAACAGCATCGCCCAGAAAAAAAATGTCAGTAACAGACTTTTTCTTCAGGGCCTCCAACACAGCGTTCAGAGCCTCAAGATTGGAATGAACATCTGAAATCACAGCATAGGACACTATACCGCACCGTCCCTCCGTGAGACTTTATCAAGCAGTCCATTGATAAACGCAACAGATTCCGAGGACGAGTACTTTTTTGCAATTTCAAGCGCCTCGTTTATGGTAACGGCAGAAGGGATATCTTTTCTGTAGAGAATTTCATAAATAGAAAATCTCAGTATATTTCTATCGACAACGGGCATTCTTTCGATGGTCCAGTGTTCCGCGGATTCCTGAATAACCCTGTCAATTTCTTCAAGATGGTTCAGAGTTCCCTTAATCAATTCTTCGGCAAAGACACTATCGTCTGTTTTTTCCGATTCACTGTCCAAGGACCGCTGAGAATAGGCTTCAGGCGAAAGTGCCCCGGTAAAATCACGTTCAAATAAAACTTGCAGTGTGTATTCTCTTGCTTGCCGGCGGTTCATGACAAAAAAGCAAAGCGTGAAGCGTAAAGATAAAAACTGACTGATTTCGACTTACAGTTTCTTAAGAAGTTGCGCCATTTCTATCGCAGTAATAGCAGCATCAAATCCCTTATTGCCGCTTTTCGTGCCGGCTCTCTCAACAGCCTGTTCAATAGTATCTGACGTAATGATGCCGAATGCAATAGGCACGCCGGTGTCCAACGATACTGTTGCAATTCCCTTTGAAACTTCTGAAGCAACATACTCAAAATGGGGTGTTGCACCCCGAATCACGGTTCCGAGGCAGATGAGTGCGTCATAAGCATTCTTTGAGGCCATTTTCCTGGCAGCGAGCGGTATTTCAAAAGAACCAGGCACTTTTACAACATCTATATCGTTATCTTTCGCACCATGCCGTGAAAGAGCATCAACAGCACCCTCAAGTAATTTACTGGTAATAAAATCATTGAACCGGCTGACAATAATTGCGAACTTCAGTCCTTCTGCCTTCAATTCGCCCTGAAAAATCTTCATAAAGTCCTCCGAATCGTATTAAACTTTTCTTAATAGATGTCCCATCTTCTTCTTTTTTGTTTTCAGGTAGACCAGATTTCTTTCGTGAGGACTTATTTCTATCGGTACCCGTTCAACAACCTTCAGGCCATAACCCTCGAGACCAACGATCTTTTTGGGATTGTTGGTCATCAAACGCATTTTCCTCACACCAAGGTCAACAAGAATCTGCGCACCAATACCATAATCCCTCAAATCAGGCTTAAACCCTAATTTAATGTTCGCTTCGACAGTATCAAGGCCCTTGTCCTGAAGTTCATACGCCTTTAGTTTATTCACTATCCCGATTCCACGTCCTTCCTGCCTCATATAGAGTATGACCCCTTTGCCAGCCTGATGTATCATTACCATTGCCTTATAAAGCTGATCTCCACAATCACACCGCCGAGAACCAAAAACATCGCCGGTCAGGCACTCAGAATGAACTCTCACAAGCACGTCATCGTCGCGTGTTATTTCGCCCTTTACTAACGCCAGATGAATATTGCTGTCGACTTCATTCGAATACGCAATTGCAGTAAAATCGCCTCCGTGATCCGTTGGCAGGTTGGTAACAGATATCCGGTGAACAAAGAGTTCTGCACGCATCCTGTATTTAATGAGATCCTTAATAGTCACTATTTTTATACTATGCTTCTTGGAAAATTCCATGAGTTCCGGCATTCGCGCCATCGTACCATCGTCATTCATGATTTCACAGATAACCCCAGCAGGATAAAGACCGGATAACCGGGCAAGGTCCACCGAGCCTTCAGTCTGGCCTGCGCGCTGCAATACTCCGCCGGGTTTCGCTTTCAGAGGAAAAATATGTCCCGGCTTTGCGAGGTCTTCTGGTCTTGACTCAGGGTTTATGGCAGTAAGGATGGTTGTCGCCCGGTCAGCAGCGGAAATTCCTGTAGTTACACCCTTTTTTGCTTCAATTGATACGGTAAATGCTGTTCCGAAGGCAGAAGTGTTTTCATCCGTCATCATCGGTAATTTCAGTTCAGCAATTCTTTCGGGCTTCAAGGACAGGCATATGAGCCCTCTTCCATATTTCGCCATAAAATTAACCGCCTTGGGAGTCACTTTCTCTGCAGCCATGCACAAGTCGCCTTCGTTTTCTCTGTCCTCGTCATCAACGAGGATTACCATTTCACCGCGGGCAATATCCTCGAGCGCTTCTTCTATGGCATTCTTTTCACATCTGTTCTTCTGCATACGTCCTGTTACTCCCTTACAGAATTATATAAACCCTTCTTTCATAAGGGTTTGCATAAACGCTTCATTCTTCCCCTTATGCAGAAATTTTGAAACATATTTACCTAAAATATCAACTTCAATATTTACAGTATCGCCCGGTTTTTTGAATCCGAGAGTCGTCACGTGTGCCGTATGAGGAATAATTACCACTGAAAACCCATCTTTATATACATCTACGACTGTCAGGCTTATTCCGTCAACTGCAACAGATCCCTTTGTCACGAGAAGATCGGATATACATTCTTCATTATTAACCACGATTTTATAAACATCACCGACGCTGTCTTTTGATTTGATGCGTCCCAGGCCATCAATATGACCTGTGACAAAATGCCCTCCAATCTTTGATTGTAGCCGTAAAGAGGGTTCCAGGTTGACAGGATCGTTCTTTTTTAATTGTCCAAGGTTTGTAGATTTCAGAGTTTCATCAGACATATCAAAGGCCATACTATTATCTTTCTTCTCAACAACAGTCAGGCATGTGCCGTTTAATGCAATGCTGTCACCGATCTCTGCGTCGTTATAAACATGTTCAGCTTTTATCCGGAGGCGTGCCCCTTCAAGAGACTTCGTAATCGAAATAACAGCCCCCATTTCGACGATAAGTCCCGTAAACACTTAATACTCCACGTTCATGGTAAAATTAAAACGTTTCTGATAATAGCCCCAATAATCGACTGTTTCGGACCATTGGGCATTAACTTTGACGACTTTTTTGTGCATATAGACCTTAAGATTATTCGCATTCAAAGGAACGTTCAGGTCCTTTGCCGTTATCATGACTTCCTTTTTAATAGTCTCAAGATTGCCCAGTTCCATCATTAATATATCTTTTGTCATTGACTGCAAGGTCATATACCGATAATATGGTTTGACAGAAAGATATCCCACAAAGAGAAAAGCAACCATAAGCAGCACAATGATAATACCTTTAACCAATCCCCGATTTTGATTTATGTATTTCATTTAATAGGCCTCCCTATTCTGCTAAAGCGAATTTTGTTTATGAATGACTTATCTTTCCCATTCCATGAAAAGTAGATGATCATTGCCCTCCCCTTTATCTGGGAAGCTTCAACAAAGCCCCAGTATCGGCTGTCAGAACTTTGGTCCCTGTTGTCTCCCATAACAAACACTTTTCCCGGAGGAACGGTCAGCGGGCCAAAAGAATCACGGGTATCCAGGAACGAGTCGTCAACATAGTGCGTGTAAGACTCAATAAGCTTATGCCCATTAACAAATATCACCTTGTTTTTCGATTCAATAACATCACCTTCCACCGCGATTACCCTCTTAATAAAATCTCTTCCCGGGTTTTTGGGATATTTAAATACAATAATATCACCTTTTCGTGGTTTTCTCAGCCCCGGCATATCAAATAAATGAATATTGGTAAACGGTATATCAATCGGGGTTCCAAGCACAATTTTATTAACAAGAAGGTGATCTCCGATCAGGAGTGTAGGAATCATGGATCCTGTTGGAATTTTAAATGCCTGGATCGCAAAGGTTCTGATAACCATTGCGATAAGGAAAGCCACAACAATTGCCTCAATCGTTTCCCTAAAAGCTGATTTATTCTTTCTTTTCTTCATTTCAATTTCAGGACAGCAAGAAAGGCTTCCTGCGGGAGTTCGACCTTTCCTACCTGCTTCATTCTCTTTTTCCCTTCCCTCTGTCTTTCAAGTAACTTTCTTTTTCGGGTAATATCACCGCCATAACATTTGGCCGTTACGTCTTTTTTCAGAGCTTTAACAGTTTCTCGTGCGATTATTTTGCTTCCTATCGCAGCCTGAATCGCAACGTCAAACAGCTGTCTTGGTATAATGTCTTTCAGTTTCTCTGTGAGTTGTTTCCCTCTATAATACGCTTTGTCTCTATGAACTATCAAGGACAGGGAATCGACCGATTCTCCATTTAAAAGAATATTCAGCTTTACCAGATCAGATGTCCTGAATCCAATAAATTCATAATCCATGGATGCATAGCCCCTAGTTAAAGACTTTAAGCGATCATAAAAATCCCAGAGCATCTCATTCAATGGCAGTTCGTATTGAAGCTTTATCCTGTCTTTTCCTATATATGCAAAGGATTTCTGAATGCCCCTTTTCTCCTGACACATTTCCAGAACAGGTCCGATAAAATCAGCCGGCACAAAGAGCGTAACAATGATAAACGGCTCTTCTATGCTTGCATACCGCTCCGGCAGCAAAGATGGATTTTCGATGTTATCGATAGTACCGTCCAGGCCTTTTACCCGGTATACAACGGTTGGAGCCGTGCTCAATAGAGACAATGAGAATTCACGCTCAAGCCGTTCTTTGATAATTTCCATATGAAGGAGGCCAAGAAAACCGCATCGAAATCCAAAACCCAAGGCAAGCGATGTCTCAGGTTCAAAAAGAAAAGATGAGTCATTCAGACGAAGTTTATTAAGGGATTCCCTGAGACTTTCATATTGATCTGCAGACAAGGGGTAGAGACCACAATAGACCATCGGCTTTATATCTTTATACCCGGGACAGGGCTCTGTTGCCGGTTTGACTGCATCCGTAATCGTATCACCAATCTTTGTATCTCCTACATTCTTTATCCCCGCGATGATATACCCTACATCTCCGGATGAGAGTTGATCCACAGGAAGCATCTTGGGAGTAAAGACGCCAACCTGAGACACTTCAAATACTCTGTGTGTCGCCATCATCCTGATTTTCATTCCAGCCTTCACAATTCCGTCAAAAAGTCTCGCAAGAACAATAACACCCTGATAATTGTCAAACCAGGAATCGAAAATCAGAGCCTTCAAAGGCAGGTCATCACTCCCGGAAGGTGGCGGAATGACATTCACCACTGCATCGATTACATCCTGTACGCCGATTCCTTCTTTTGCGCTGGTAAATACTGCCCCGGAGCAGTTAATTCCGATGCCATCTTCAATCTGTTTTTTTGTTTGCTCGGTATCAGCTCCCGGGAGATCTATTTTGTTTATCACCGGGATGATCTCCAGATTATTTTCAATAGCAAGATAGGTATTCGCGAGAGTCTGAGCCTCGACACCCTGTGACGCATCGACCACAAGCAGGGCCCCCTCACACGACGCCAGACTGCGTGAAACTTCATAGGTAAAGTCAACATGTCCCGGAGTATCTATAAGATTAAGAATATATTCATGCTCAGAATCGTCTTTGTACCAGAGTCGCACTGCATGTGCTTTAATGGTTATCCCGCGTTCTCGTTCAAGCTCCATGGAGTCGAGAACCTGTGCAGACATTTCTCTTTCGCTCAGCGCGCCGGTGAATTCAAGAAGCCTGTCTGCAAGTGTGGACTTCCCATGATCAATGTGTGCTATGATCGAAAAATTTCGAATATTTTTTGGCATTACGAGTGATTAACGGGATTCAATTGAAAGTTCGTTAAAGACAAGACATGCAGCACCAATGACGCCCGCATCTTCACCAAGGGACGAAGGGATAATCTTGACGGAATCAAATAAATGTTTAAAGGCCCTTCTTGACGCCTCCCGAATCGCTTCCTGAACATATATGTTCCATGCGCCAATGAGCCCGCCTGTCAATATAATTGCCTCAGGACTTAAGGTGTTAATGATATTTGCAAGACCGACTCCAAGATGTTTGCCGGCATTCCGCAGAATTTCTCTGGCCAGCGTATCACCTTCAAGAGCAGTTTTATAAATATCGTCTGCTGTGATTTTATAAAAACTACCCTCATAGCATTCTTTGAGAAGACTCTCGGTCCCTCCTTCAAGCATCTGCAATGCCTTTGTAATCATTGACCGTGCTGATGCGTAATTTTCAAGGCAGCCGATATTTCCACAGGGACATTTCTGCCCCTCTGCATTAATGCTCATATGACCGAGTTCAGCAGAAATATTGAGCATACGTCCCTGATTAATAATACCACCACCAATGCCAGCATCGAGCGTAAGCAATACAAAGTTGTTAAAACTTTTGCCTGTTCCACACACTTTTTCTCCCAGAGCAGAGACGTTTGTATCATTTTCTATAATCGTGGGAACCCGATACCTGCTCTGAATCTCCCTGACAATTTTAACTCCTTCTGCAGCAGGCAGATTCGGTGATATCAATACCGTTCCATTTTTTCTGTCAACGAGACCAGCTACCCCGATACCGATACCGACAATCTCACTGTTCTTTATTGCTTCAATAGCACGACAACTGGTATCCAGGATATCTTCTGAAGATGGCTGTTTTATCTTCCTGATAATTTCGCCGTCTTCACCGACAAGGGCTACCCTGATATGTGCGCCATCAAGCCGAAGTCCGATTGCATGTTTTTTTGACATAACGTTATCAGAGAAAAATTTCGCAGACCGTAATGTATCATAAAGGTATCGTATGAGTAAAGAAAGCAGAGCAATCTGCCTTTTTCTTGACGTTTCGCAGTTTAATAACTACAATACAATCATGAAACAGAATAAAACCCTGTTTGAACTTCAGGCCGAGGTTTGCAAGACTCTTGCGAGTCCGAAACGGCTTGAAATTATAAACACACTCAAGACGGGAGAAAAAACCGTCACCGATCTTGTTCATATCCTCGGGGTATCCAAGGCAAATGTATCACAACATCTGGCGCTTATGAGACACAAAGGCATACTCTCTTCGCGCCGGGAGGGCGTAAACATTTATTACCGTGTTGCGAACCCAAAAGTGATTGAGGCATGTATATTAATGCGCGATGTTTTGACTGAACAGATGAAGGAAAAATCGAAGCTTATTGACATGGCCAGCAAAGGATGAATTTTTTATTTGACAAATATATTCAAATATAATAATATTTTTATACATTCAACACGGGAGGATATGCACCATGAGATCGTTACATCACAGAGTTGATCTGTTACGGGTTTGTGCTCATCATGTTCGGATACATATACTTGAAGAACTCTGTAGTGGTGTAAAATGCGTCAGTGATTTCGAAGAATTTCTCCAGATCAGCCAGCCCAATATATCCCAGCATCTCAATTTACTGAGACGCCACGGCGTAATCGATTACTACAATGATGGCAGATTACGGTGCTACTTTCTCAAAGACCCTATAGTTCCTGATCTTCTCGCCGTATTGAAAAAGGATTATATTGAGGAATTACCGGCACCTGCCTGCTGTCCGGTGACGAAGAAGGGAAAATATCCCGGCAACAGAAAGCATTAGGGCCACCAGTAATCTGTCATGCACAAAGGGGGTGCTTATTATGGATATTAAATTAACGGAATTGGCAAGCTGTGCCGGTTGAGCGGCAAAATTCAGTCCTTCGGACCTGTCCCAGGTTCTGGGGCAGCTGCCTGATATCACAGACCCGAACGTTCTGGTAGGTTCTGCAAATGCAGACGACGCTGGTGTCTACCGTATCACAGATGATATAGCTGTGGTATTTACTGCTGATTTCTTCACACCCATTGTCGATGACCCCTACTGGTTTGGGGCTGTCGCAGCAGCGAATTCTCTATCGGATATTTACGCAATGGGTGCCAAACCCGTAGCTGCATTGAATATCGCTCTGTTCCCAGGGAAAAAAGATTTCTTTCCATCCTTGAAGAAAATAATGCAGGGAGGTATCGATAAAATGAATGAGGCCGGAGTCCCCATTATAGGAGGACACACCATCAAGGACAATGAACCGAAATTTGGTTTCGCTCTTTTAGGATTGATACACCCTGACAAGATCTACGATAATTCAAAGGCGAGACCGGGCGATGCCATTATACTGACGAAGAAGATCGGTACGGGGATTGTCGCCACGGGGGTAAAAGCCAAACTCTGTGATGATACACCTATTAAAGAGATGACAGAATCGATGGCCGCACTCAATAAAAGAGCTGGTGAAATTATGCTCGAAGTGGGGGTGAGCACAGCAACGGACATCACTGGGTTCGGTCTCATCGGCCATCTGTATGAAGTCCTATCAGCCAGTAACCGTTACGCACGACTTAATGCAAGCCATGTGCCCTTTTTTGATGAAGCCGTTAAGCTCGCTGATATGGTGATTGTACCCGGTGGTACCGTGGACAACAGCAAGTACTACGGCCCGCATGTCAGTTGGAGCACGGATGTAAGCGACGACGAAAGGGTTTTGATGAACGATGCTCAGACATCAGGCGGTCTGCTCATCTTCGTACCTGCCGAAAAAAAAGATAAACTGGTTAAAGCACTCTCAGAAGAAAACATAATAGCAGCCCATATCGGAGACATTGTGGATGAGCCTCTTGAGAGCGGCAAGAGGATATATGTTGAGCGATAAATGCCTTTAACTTTTTATGCATTTCTTTTTCTCGCTGGTTCATCAGTAGGATTTCTGTCAGGTCTCCTGGGTATCGGTGGGGGCATTATATTGTTTCCCGTTCTGTTCTATATACCACAGATTCTGGGTTTCGAAGGCATTGCGGTAAAGAGCATTACCGGCCTCACCATGATACAGGGATTCTTTGCGTCTCTCTCTGCAATGCTTTTTTACCGGAAACATCGACTGGTCAACAGAAGCCTCGTTATCACTCTGGGATTGTCATTATTTTTATCATCCTTGATCGGGGCACTAGCTTCAAAAAAAGTGCCTGATGAGTCGCTTCTTATTGTCTTCGGTATATTGGCACTATTTGCATCACTTATGATGTTTATTCCACGCAGTTATTCCAGAGATGGGCTTATCGAAGATCAAGTTATATTTAACAAAAACCTCGCGATTATAATTGGTATTGTCCTTGGATTTTTTCTCGGCATGGTAGGACAGAGTGGTGCATTTATAATCATTCCAATCCTGCTATACATATTAAAAATCCCTTTGAGGGTCGCCCTCGGGAGCATGCTGGCTATCGGACTTTTTTCTTCAACAGCTGGATTAGCCGGAAAAATTGCAACCGGGCAGGTCCCTTTTCATATGGCTGGTATCCTCCTCATCGGTGCCATCCCTTCTGCGCAATTCGGCAGTTTCATTAGTAAAAAAATAGCAACACCGTATCTCCGTTGGATCCTTGCACTGGTCATTGGAGCGGCTGCGATAAGGATATGGATTGACATCTTTTAATGAAAAGAAACTAAAAAGACACCTTTTTCGAGGGTTATTCGAAGCGCTTTCGTAATGCACCTGTTCTTCTGATATTGCTTCTTACATAAGAAAACGGCTTTATAACCACTTGATTTCTCAACACATTGATTTATATATATACACAATTTATACTACTTAAGAACTATTATCAGTTGAATATTGAGTACTTATGCTTGTCGGGTACAACACCAATGTAACGTATAAGGGAACTGTCTACCATATCCAGACAGAGGATAATGGCTTAAAAAACCCGGTTATTACGACCCTTCTCTATCATAAAGGCACCATCTTATCTTCAAAAAAAATTAGTTATGCTCAGCTTGCTTCTGGACCTGATTATAAGACAAAGGTAAGAGAGCTCATGAAAGAGCAGCATAAAAGCATGCTGAAAGAGCTGGTCAGGGGAAAGCATACCGGGGATAGCGATGACAGACAGCACAAAGAAGAAAAGACCGGAGAAATTGAAACGAGTAATGCGGACGAGACCGCATCAAACACCAGTGTTTCAAAAAACCTTGATGACGTATTGCTTGATTATATAATCAAGAAGAAAGAATAAATGGATTGAGCCTTATGATTCAATTTGAAGATGTTACAAAAGATTATGATAACCAGACAGCCCTGAGAAACATTAATTTCTTTATTGATAAAGGAGAAATGGTTTTTTTTACCGGTCCGAGTGGTTCTGGCAAAACCACCTTGCTGAGGTTAATTTATATGGCTGAAAAACCCGATAGAGGCCGCATATCAATCGCCGGATGGGAAGCAGACAGCGTCAAGGAATCCAGTATTCCGTTCCTCCGACGTCATATAGGTATTGTCTTTCAGGATTTCAGACTTCTGACGCACCGAACAATATTTGATAATGTTGCTATAGCCCTGCGGATACGAGGTATGAGGGAAAGAGAGATAAAACCCAAAGTCTATGATGCGCTGAAGACCGTATATCTCAGACATAAATCCGACAGTTACCCACTTAAGCTATCCGGCGGAGAACAGCAACGGGTGGTGATAGCACGTGCTATTGTCGCAGATCCGACGGTTATTCTCGCAGATGAGCCGACCGGCAATCTTGACCCGGATACGGCATATGGAATTATGAAAGCCTTTAAGACCATTAATGCAAAGGGGACCACAGTAGTTATTGCCACACATAATAGAGAACTGTTTAGAGATACGGTTCGGCGTGTGCTTCATCTTGATACGGGAAACCTCGTAAGCGAGGACCTCGGTTAATGCCTCTCCCGTATACCGTACGATTAGCCGTTCAGAGCTTATTCAAAGAACCATGGGTAAATCTGCTTTCAATCCTTACCATTGGTGTAGGCCTCTTTATCATCAGTCTTGCCTTCCTGATTGTCTACAACTTTGACATGGCAACCAGAAAATTGCCGGATAAATTTTCCCTGAATGTTTATCTCGATCACAATCTTTCTCAGGAGAGAGTACGTAACATCGTTGGCGCGTTCAGGGAGAAGGATGCAGTATATTCTGTACGGCACATTCCAAAACAGGATGCCTTGGAAGAACTGAAAAATATGTTAAAGGACTCCCCGTTTGTATTTGAAGGGCTCGATGATAACCCCCTTCCTGATTCGCTTGAAATAAAACTGAAAGAAAAAGCTCTGGGCCTTGAAACAGTCAGGGCTCTTGCCAATGAAGCACTCAATATTCAGGGTGTCAATGAAGTCGATTACGGAGAAAAATTTCTTTCCACTATTCATAATCTGAAAAGAGGATTACATTCTTTTGGTGCTATACTCATTGTAATCTTGTCGGCGGGAATAATATTCGTCTGTTATTCAACGGTAAAAATACTTTTCTATAGAAAAATGGATGAGATTGAAACCTATAAGCTTCTTGGTGCCACAAAAGGATTCATCAGAAGCCCCTTTTTGATCGAAGGTTTCTTGATCGGAGCAACGGGTGGCATTCTCAGCCTGCTTGGCGTCAATGCGTTCTATTATCTCTCGGTTCTGAAACTGAGTCTCTCGATACCGCTTTTCTCGTCAATTATTTTCCCGGCCCAATTCTTTCTCTGGCTTCCGGTAATCGGCATGTTTCTTGGCATTTCGGGTGCGGGGGTTGCTCTCGGAAGGATGAAGTATTAATGACTAGAGCAACGGGTACTTGCATCCTTCTATCTTTGTTCTTATTCATCATGATAACTCCCGGTCTTACGTATGCCCGTAATCCCAAAGTGGAATATAAGAATATTCAGCGGGAGATGTTAAAGCAGAAAAAAAAGATCAGATCAACACAAAAAAAAGAAATAAAGATTATGAAGGACATTCACTTTTTGAACACACAGCTTGACAAATCAGAAGCAGAACTTGCTGATCTGAGGAAAAACCTCGCCGCAGTTCACTCTCAAGTCGCGGGTGTTACATCTGAAATCGAGAATACAGAGAAAAAAATCAGGTTTCAGAAAGATTGGATAAAGAGAAAATTGCGCGCAATGAATAAGATCGGCTATTCCGGGGATACAGTTATGCTTCTTCTGAGCGCACAGGATGTTCCGCAAATGTTACGGGCCTGGAAATACCTTGAACGAATTTCTATCCGGGAACAACATGTTCTGAATGATTATAGAGGGAATTTCGAGACATTGGAGAAAAAGAATAATGAACTTCAAACACTGAAGGAAGGTCTTTTTCAAAATCAAAAAGCAATCCGGTCCAAAGAAGAAGAACTCATCAGGAAGAAGCAGGACAAAGAAACATTACTTGCATCCTTACGAAATGAAAAAACTGCGTCTGAGAAGAGACTGGCCGCCCTCAATGAGGCGTCAAAACGACTACGCAAACTGATAGAGGAATCTTCCAGGACTGCCACTTACTCAGGAAAAGGTTTCTTGAGGCTCAAGGGAAAACTGCCATGGCCGGTTCATGGTCAGGTTGCCCTTCCGTATGGTGAACAGAAGGATCTCCAATTTAACACCCCGGTGTTCAGAAACGGAATTCATATTAAGACTCGCCCCCGAGAAAATACAAAGGCCGTGCATCAGGGAAAAGTAATCTTTGCAGATAATTTTAAGGGCTTCGGCAACCTTGTGATTATTAACCACGGAAGCAATTATCATACCCTGTATGGTAATCTTTCTGAGATTTTTTCTCGAGTTGGAGATATAATAAAAAAGGACCAGGTGATTGGGAAAGTCGGGACATCAGGCTTATTACATGCCCCGAGTCTCTATTTTGAGATACGATACAAAGGCAAGCCTCTGAATCCATCACAGTGGTTAGCTAAAAAACACAGGTAATTCAGGAGGTTATACTCATGACGAGCAAGAGAATGATATTAGGCTGGACACTACTGGTCTTTATAGCAGTCAGTGGCATCGTAATAGGAAGGCTGTCCGTAACAAGCGCCAGCACAGAGGGAGAAGATTATCAGATCCTGAAGACGTTTACTGAAGTAATGTCTATGGTAAAAAAACATTATGTTGAGGAAGTCATTTCGCAGGATCTTGTTTATGGTGCCATACGGGGAATGCTCAACTCCCTTGATCCTCATTCATCTTTTATGTCGCCGGATGCATATAAAGAAATGCAGGTTGACACAAAAGGCGAGTTTGGCGGTCTCGGTATTCAGATAGGAATAAAAGATGCCATATTGACGGTAATAGCACCCATTGAGGATACTCCTGCTTACCGGGCCGGCATCAAGGCAGGTGACAAGATCATTAAAATAGAAGAAGAAATGACAAAGGATATGACGCTTTTTGAAGCTGTTTCAAAAATGCGAGGCAAACCAAACACGTCTATCACCATAGGCATATTACGGGAAGGATGGAAGGAGATCAAGGAATTCACGATCATCAGGGATATCATAAAGATCAAGAGCGTAAAATCAAAAGTAATCGAGGATGATATAGGATATGTAAAGATAAACCAGTTTCAGGAAAAAACCGCTCATGATCTGACCACGGCATTACAGACTATCAGGACCGAGGGTATTAGCTCTCTTATCCTTGATTTGAGGAACAATCCGGGGGGACTTCTGAACAGTGCGATAGATGTTTCAAACAGATTTCTGCCAAAAGGAAAACTCGTTGTCTATACGAAAAACAGGGAAGGAAAGAAAACCGAGTTCTTTACTGAAGACGACAGCGACTTTAGTCTGCCGATGATCGTACTGGTTAACCAGGGTAGTGCGAGTGCATCTGAGATTGTCGCCGGAGCGTTAAAAGACTGGAACAGGGCGGTAATACTGGGCACGGATACCTTCGGCAAAGGTTCTGTCCAGACAGTAATACCGTTGAGTGATGGAGCAGGCCTGAGGCTCACGACTGCAAAATATTACACTCCCAACGGCGAAGATATTCAAAATACAGGGATAACGCCCAGTATCATCGTAAAGCTGGAAGCGCAGAACGACGAACAGCAGCATGCCATAATGAGAGAAAAAGATCTTAAGGGCCATCTTGAAAATGAACAGAAAAAAGTTGATACCAAAGAAAAGGAAACTGCACCGCTTGTCGTTGATGAAAAAGATGATAATCAGCTCCAGCGAGCCGTTGACCTCCTGAAGACCTGGGTTGTTTTTAAGGAACTGCCAAAGGCATCATAATACGCATAGCGCAAAGAGCAGCGTTTTCAATAGACAGGCTTGCCCGGCCATGTAGTAATGCGTCGTTTACCCGCCCATGGCGGGTTGAGGTTAAGCCTAAGGTTGAGAAAATAAAGAAACATATGGTGCAGAGCGTATAAGACAAAAAAAGCAGAAGAAGACAACTCGCCTGAGAAGGCCGGGGTGGTCAGGCAGTAATTCACAAAAGACAGATAAAGATTCAGCATTAAGCAGTTACCAGTTAGCATTTAAATGATAAAAAAATATTATTGTAAGTATCACCTTTCATATTTTATTTTTTTCAATCTTTTATGAAACGCATTATTTTTGATATCGAGACTGCTGGTAAAGATCTGGACACCCTCGACGCGCCTGTCCAGGACTATTTGCTCAGAAATGCTACGTCGCAAAACGAACAAAAAGAGGTTGAGGACAGTCTCAGTTTTTATCCTCTGACTGCTGAGATTATAACCATCGGGATGTTCGACCCTGATAAGCGTAATGGTTTCATCTTTTTTCAAAATAACAGCGATCCTACCCTGCCATTTGAAGAGAACGGTTGTACGTTCGAAACAGGAACGGAAAAAGAAATTATTCAGAAGTTCTGGAATACGATACAGCACTATAATCAGTTTATCACGTTTAACGGCAGGAGTTTTGACTGCCCTTTTATTCTGATACGTTCTGCGTTACACCACATTCGTCCCAACAGGGAACTCTTACCATATCGATACGGGGATACCCATATAGACCTGCTCGATCAGCTCTCTTTTTACGGAGCATTCAGAAGACGATTCAGTCTGGATATGTGGTGTAGGACATTCGGGATCAAAAGCCCGAAAGAAGAAGGTATTACCGGCTATGAAGTTAAAGGCCTTTATAAGGCGGGAAAGCATCTCGACATAGCCCGCTACTGTGCAGGAGACCTCAGGGCAACTGCTGACCTGTTTTTAATCTGGGAGAAATATATAAAATTCTCTAACAAGTCAAAATCGTAATGTTTCTGAACAGGATCTTCATCAACGCCTTCTTCTGAAGTGTTTTCAAGTGACCGATTCAGACCCCATCGGCTTATCCTGAAATTCACTTCAACAGATCCGCAAGAAAATCCTGAAAGCGCTTCCAGGATTTTTTGTCAGCCTCTTCCTGATAACGATCACCATCGAACACCGTGAAGGCATGCCGAGCACCACCGTAGGTTATCATCTCATGCGCAATGCCTGCCGATTCAAGTTCATTTACTAAATCCGCAAACTGGTCCATGGTAATGGCCGAATCCGCTGATCCATGCATAATCAAAATTTCACCCCGCGTCATTGCGTAATTTTGTCCCGCTGGTGTTTTCAGGCCACCATGAAAGGTTGCAAATCCTTTAAGACCTGCCCCGGATCGCGCCAGTTCAAGAACTGCTGCACCACCGAAGCAGTATCCCACAGCGACCGCATTCTTGACATCGGCTCCTTTATCCCTGGCGGCATTCAGGGCCCCGTTCATCAATGACCGCATTTTATCTCTGTCTTTATAGAGCTCACCAGTGTGCTGACGCTTGTCCGTCACTTTGGTTGGCCGTATGCCGGCCCCAAATAAATCCGCGGCAAAAACAGTATAGCCTAAATCTGCGAGCATAGTGGCCCGTTTGATCTCATAATCGGTCAGACCATCCCAGTCATGAATCAGCAACACGAACGGTGCGTGCTGAGCAGGACTAATGTAATATCCTTCATAAGACGTACCATGTACCTCGTAGGTAACCAAAGAGCCTGTGGCGCCAGACACAACAGTCGAAACGGCCAACAGAATAACTATCGATAACATGTAGCGCATTATACAATCCTCCTTTCCCTGTACCTCATATTAGGCCAATCTTTATGTGTACGATACATCTGTCATATCATATCAAGATCACGGCATACAGGAGAATGCTTCCTTACCAAAGTTCGCTCATGTGGTTATATAGTCGTTTATTCTTTCGACCTTAAACGAATCATCCGCAAGAACACTTTTCGCAAATCTGATAAGTCTCTGACGGGCATCTGTTGTAAGTTCAGGATAGAAGACCGGGTTTGCTATGACTATGGCCCTGAAAGCAAAAAAGAGTGCTGCCACGTCTGTTATTTCCACATCACCTGACGCCTTGATATATGCATCTATAAACAATTCCAGACTTTCACGAAACGTCCCCCGGAGATCACCATATCTCATAACAGAAAAAAATATATAGTTTATGGTGAGTGCTGTTACATCATCAGCAGGCTCGCCCCACGGGCCCCTGCTCCGGTCAAGGAGTATGAAATCATCAGTATCGTTAAACCAGATATTTCCCGGATGAAAATCCCCATGGATCTGTGAAAGCCGTTTATGCTTTGGCTTTAAGGCATACACCCAGTCAACCGACTGCCGGATTATCGCTCTCATTTCTTCAAAGGGGAGAGTGCCATCAGGATACATATCAAAAACGCCCATAAGACATTCTCCGTGTCCCACTGTGTCACGTAATTTCCTCCAATAGAGAGTTTTTGAGCTCTTTTTCACCGCATGAATTTCCGCTAAATATGATGCCATGGCTTTGATTCTCGCCCGATCAGTCTGCGTCAGAGCATCCTGCTCAGAAAGGCGGGAGAGGTCATGGAAATAATGTCTTCCTGATGCCTGTTCCATAAGGAGATAATATTCTTTACCGCCTCCGATGGACTGGATAGAACTGTCATCCATCTCAGCAAGGACATCAACAGCCCTTACGTGTTTCGGAAGATTTTTAAACTCGTCAAAATCCAGGAGGAAGACCGATGCCCTGTCTGACGGATAATCATGGCCCAACCCTTCCGGAACAAGAGCCTTGACCACATACGATTTCATCACGTCTTCTGACCTGATATCAACAAGAAACCCCGATCCCTGGACACCAGAGCCAAGTTTTTTTATAGCAAAGGAGCTTATCCCTTTGTATTTTTTAAAGAAATAGGCCTTTATGGCTTCCTCGTTGATCATGAGCACCCCTTAACAGCATTATAGCTTAAATACAGGTAAAGGGTAACCCGCCTGCGGCGGGTTAAGGCTAAGGATGAGGTTAAGGCTAAGAAGCAATGCGGAGCGTAAGAAGTGAGATGTGAGATGTCAGTAATAAAGAAGTGCTATGCGCCGTGCGCTTTGCGTGTTGGCCTTGACCGCTACCAGTAACAGTTGAGAGTATACCCGTGAGCAGACTCGATAGGGGCGATTTATGAATAAGGGATACGTTATAATAAAAAGAGAGGATAAAAGGTTTTAACATCTCCACTTTCACCACTAAAATGGAGACCCTCCTTAGCCTTTTATCCTCTTTGTTTCTACCAATATAGCAGATTTTTCTTTTTTTGTCAGTCTCTCCAGGAATACACGAACATTCCTTTCATCGCGGCGTTCCGCCGCGCACCTTATTTTTCTGCTTTTTTCTCTCTTTTTAAATGTTTTATAATGGGTCAACAATGAAAGGAGGAATACAATGGCAGAGGTCGAAATAGGGATTATTGAAAATTATTTTGACAAGATTGGGGTTGGGGCGATAACAATAACCGATGGTGAACTGATGAAAGGTGACACTATTCATATCAAGGGGCACACAACTGATTTTACGGTCACGGTTGAATCAATGCAGATAGAACATCAAGCAGTTGAAAAAGCAAAAAAAAGTGATTCTATCGGGATTAAGCTGGGGGAACGTGCCCGCAGGCACGACAAGGTATATAAAGTTACTGATTAAATATGCTTGTGACAGAGAGGCGCTCCCTCTCCATTGTCTCGAATGGTTTCAATATCCCTAATGGTATGAAGTACGAAGTCCACTGGCT
This sequence comes from Nitrospiraceae bacterium, assembly GCA_020347665.1. GTDB lineage: Bacteria > Nitrospirota > Thermodesulfovibrionia > Thermodesulfovibrionales > UBA6898. The sequence continues at coordinate 1,373,344 of CP070737.1, read as the reverse complement.
ACAACTCTCCAAAGTTAATTCGGTACCGTTCTAAAAACGCTTCGTAAGTAAAGGTATGCTCCTGGGTTCCATAGTTTTCTATTGCAAAGGTCGCCGCAACCGCTCCCATCCTCGTAGCGGTTTCGATGTCCTGTCCTGTCACCATACCCTTGAGTAATCCTGCCCTGAATGCGTCACCAGCCCCGGTTGGATCAAGCACCTGAGAAACGGCAGCCGAAGGGATTCTTTCGTTGCTATTGTGGGTGCTGATGAGGGCCCCTTTTTCTCCGAGCGTCGTAATGATTGTCTGCGTCATTCGGAGTATGCCTTTTTTGTCTATTCCTGTCTTGGTCATGACGAGTTCCAGCTCATAATCATTTGAAATAAAGATCATCGATCCTTCTATCCATTCCCTGAGAGCATTTCCATCCCAGAGGGAAAGCGATTGGCCCGGATCGCATATATAAGGGATGCTCTTGCTTCTGCACACAGCCGCATACGACATCATATCTTTTATGTTGCCCGGTGCAATCAACACCACAGCCGTACCCGGATTCTCCTCGTCTAAACGGTATTCTGCCTGGTATTTCATGGCACCGGGATTGAATCCCGTAATCTGGTTGTCAGATTTATCAGTCGTTATATAAGCGCCAGCAGTAAATTCATCATCAATTGTTCTTATTCCTTCCAAGGAAATATCGTGTTTCTTCAGCCAATCGAAATAACTGTCATAGTCTTTTCCAATGGTTGCCATAATAACGGGCATCTCTTTGAGAAGGCTGAGGGTATACGCGACATTCCCAGCCGTGCCCCCGAATTTCTCTGTAAGACCGTTTACATTAAAGCAGACATTCAGAATATGGATTTTATCAGGCAGGATATAGTCTGAAAATTTGCCGGGAAAGTCCATTATCCTGTCATAGGCCATTGAACCGGAAATATATATCGTTCTTCCGCTAAGGCTGTGCATCATCTCTCCTTTTGAGTAATTCAAGAATCTTTTCGGCCAATGGCCTGTTCAATCCCTTTAGCTGCGCAATCTCTTCAGTAGATGAATGTTGTATTGCCTCTATACTACCAAAATGCTTCAGTAATGCAAACCTCCTCTTTTTGCCAATACCCGGTATGTTCTCAAGGGGTGATGCGAATATTTTCCTTGCACGAATTTTTCTATGATACGTCAATGCAAACCGATGTGCTTCGTCTCTGATTTTCCTGAGGAGTAATGATACGTCTGTTCCATCCTCCAGATCAACAGGGGGCTTCGCTCGAAGCAGGAAGGCCCGGTCAGGAGCTTTTGCAATACTAACGACGTCCACGCTAATTCCTGCTGTGTCCAAAGCCCGCTTCGCAGACCGGAGCTGTCCCTCTCCCCCGTCTATGATGATCAGATCAGGTATCTCCACAAGCTTTCGAATTTCTGACTTCTGTTCTCCGGATTCCGGCTCTTGGCCCTTGAATGTATTGAATGTCCTTTTGATCATCTCCCTCATCATGGCATAGTCATCCGGGCCTTTTATTGCTTCCATCTTTATATGGCGATAGTGATCTTTTACAAAAGATCCCCCGGCCCAGTATACAAAAGAGCCGACGGCTGCTCTTCCTGAAATGTTCGATATATCAAAAGCACCTATGTCTTCGGGAATGTGAGACAGGTGCAATACTGCCGCTATCTTTCTCAAGAGTGTATCAACGCGAACAGCCTGCCCCTGCTCTGAGAGCACCCTGGCGTTTTCTATTGCCATTTCGATCAGTTTTCTTTTTGTTCCTTTCTTGGGGACAGAAATATGAACTTTTGCCGACCGTTTATCTGACAGCCAGGCAGATAAAAATGAGCCGTCTTCAGGTATATGAGAACATACGATTTCAGGCGGCGGTATGATCTTTTTTTCGTACAACTGTTCAATAACATTCTTAAAGAGATGACCATCATACTCCCCCGATACATTTCTTATAAAGAAATCACGGGCCCCTATCATAATGCCGTTTCTTACAAAAAGGATTTTAAAAACTGCCGCATTACCCTTTCGGTACAGTCCTATTACATCAACATCACCAAGATGCGGCGCCACTATTCTTTGTGACTCTGTTATCTTCTGGATAGCCGAAATTCTGTCTCTTATTACTGCCGCCGCTTCAAACCTCATCTCATCTGAAAGCGTGCGCATCTTCTTTCTCAGTAACTTCAGAAGCCCTTTATTTTTCCCTTCGAGAAGCAGCTGAATCTCGTGAATGGCGCTGAGATAGGCAGGATGTTCAATCAGACCTGCACACGGGCCTGAGCACTTCTTGATCTGGTACTGGATACACGGCCTCATTCTTTTGTCCAAAGAGTACTTACAGGATGGGATAGCATAGTAATTTCTGATAAACGACAGTGTTTCCCACATGGCTCCCGCAGGCACATAGGGGCCGTAATATCGTGCCCCGTCTTTCTGAATCTTTCTGACAACTTCAAGTCGTGGCCAGTGTTCGTTAACCGTTAACTTAAGATAGGGATAATTCTTGTCATCACGTAGCAGTATATTAAAACGGGGTTTGCATTGTTTTATAAGATTTGCCTCAAGAACAAACGCCTCACGTTCATTATCCGTTACAGTAAATTCAAGGTCGCTCACCTGCTTTATCATGGCAGACTTTCTCGGGTCGAGAGCGGCGGATTTCTGGAAATAGCCTCTGAGCCGGCTCCTCAGCTTTTTTGCCTTCCCAACATACAGAACCCTGTTGTTTTTATCCCTAAAGAGATATACACCTGGCTTTTCGGAGACTGTCCTGCTTTTGTTCTGAAGGTTCTTGAATATTGTCTGTCGGGCTTCCACAGGCATTTCCCTTGAATACGTCAATTAATTGTCAGTACCCGTCTTTCATTAACCGATATCATCGCAGCGGATCATAATAATACCGCATCATAATAATATTATATCTCGTTTCCATGCCATCCTTGTCACTGAAATGCTCTTTATTGTATCAGAATACCCAATATGTATAAACCAGTTCATACGATCCAGGCAAACAGACCGGGGATATCCCGCAGTAATGACATTTTTTGCGCATAAGTGCATAATTGTGTCAGTAATTATGCTTTCATATTGTTACTTCTTTACTCATTTTATATTCATATGGATCATATCGAGCATTTCTGACAGAAAATTAAAGGATATTTAGCGTTTTCATAAATTTTTCTTCCCGGGCATTATTTTTGCATCTATTAAATTAAATGATACCGAGGAGGGTCATGATGAACAAGAAAGAAAAAAAGATTGAGGTAACCGAGCTAAAAGGAATATACCGGGTTGCTGCTGACTTTAGAAATGGATTCAATCTTGTTCCTGCACCTGACGGGAATTTAAAGCTGATTTTTTGGGATGAAAACCGTTTAAAGATGTATCTGAAGAATTTTAATCTTTATCCGGTTATTACCCATTGTAATAATTAAGGTACACCCCAAGCCGGCCGGCCCCTACCCCCTTAAATACGGCCGGCTTTCCCCCCTCCACTTATGAATGTTCCGAGCAGCTGCTGATTCTTTTCAGCCTTTCATATCTCTCATCAATCAGAGTGTCCGCTGACTTCGTTTCCAGATCGCGAAGGGATTCCAAGATTCTTGCAGATATGTTTTTTGAGGTTTTTTCGATATCACGATGAGCACCGCCAAGCGGCTCTGGAATTACATCATCAATAATGTGGAATTTCAGAAGGTCCTGGGCTGTCAGCTTCAATGTGTCTGCTGCCTTTGAGAAATCCTTTGCGTCGAGATTTCCATCTTTTTTCCATAATATTGCAGCACAACCCTCAGGAGATATTACGGAGTAAACCGAATGCTCCAGCATGAAAAGTCTGTCAGATATGCCAAGTGCCAGGGCACCCCCGCTCCCCCCTTCACCAATCACAATCGAGATAATCGGTACGCGGAGTCGAGACATCTGCATGAGGTTGACTGCTATGGCTTCTGCCTGCCCTCGCTCTTCTGCGCCGACACCGGGATACGCTCCAGGAGTATCAATCAGGGTTATAACTGGCACATTAAACTTTTCCGCAAGTTTCATAATGCGTAATGCCTTCCGGTATCCCTCGGGATGAGGTTGTCCAAAGTTGCGGATTATCCGCTCTTTTGTTCCACGTCCTTTCTGATGGCCAACGATTATGACCGGTACATTCTTCAGCTTCGCAACGCCCCCAACAATTGCTTTATCGTCGGCGAACCTCCTGTCTCCATGCAGCTCAATAAAGTCAGAGGTAATACGATGTATATAATCAATCGTGTATGGCCTGTCCGGATGTCGCGCAAGAAGCGTTTTCTGCCACGGAGAAAGGTTAGAAAAAATTTCTGAGCGCAGTGCCTTCGCCTTTTTTTCAAGTTTTACAACTTCCTCCGAAATATTGATGTCCTTCCCGTTAGAAAGGCGCTTAAGTTCCTCGATTTTCGACTCTAATTCCTCAATAGGTTTCTCAAAATCCAGAAAATATTTGATCATGAAAACGTGACCGAACCTTTTCCCACAATGCTTTCGATTGAATCTATCATAACGGTATCAGGGTTCACTGTGATCCCGGTTTCAATCAATGTCTGTGATTCATCAAGAGAAATTTTCAGTATAACCGGGCATCTTCCCGGATACCGGTCCATGACACCTCTGATGTTTTTGAGATTTTCTCGCACGACAGCAGAATCCTTTAACGCAATCTCAAGATTATTCATCATGGTTTTACCGGCATCTTCGATATGTGAAATCTCCCGTGCTCTCACCCGAATACCTTTTTCATCCCTGTCAATAGTGCCTTTCACAAGAATAACGGCATCCTTATGCATCAGCTGAGGGGTTTTCCTGTATACATCTGAAAAAACTATGATATCGATTCTCCCTTCGTCATCCTCAAGCGTTATATAGGCCATGAGTTCTCCGGAAGATTTAACCTGTTTTTTCCTAAGATTACTGACTACTCCCCCTACCATGACTTCTTCCCTGTCATAAGCGCGTCCAAGTTCCGGTATTTTCCTCGCCTTCATAACAGCGAGCTGGCGGTTATATTTTGTAAGGGGATGGCCGGTTATATAAAATCCGAGTGATTCCTTTTCGTGACATAATACGTCTGATTCCGGCCATTCATCTATCCCTGATTCAACAGACTGCACCTCATCACCAAAAAAGCTCTGCTGTCCTATATCCCTCATTCTGGAACCAGAGCCATTCAGGACGCTTGAGACGGTTTGCATTGCCGCTGCCCTCGAAACCCCAAGGGAATCAAATGCCCCTGCTTTCACAAGGCTCTCAAGGACCTTCTTATTTACTTTCCGCGTATCAAGCCTCCCTATGAATTCCATTATCGAGGTAAAGGGACCGCCTTCTTCCCTGACTGCGATTATTGATTCTATGGCTGCGCCGCCCACACCCTTCACCGCTTCCAGACCAAACCGTATTGAGTTACCTATGACCTTGAATTCTCCGCCGGAAAGATTGATATCCGGGGGAAGCATGTCGATCCTCATTTTCCGGCATTCATTAATCGACTTAACGATCTTATCAGTGTCGTTCATATCTGCACTGAGAGTCGCGGCCACGAATTCGACCGGATAGTGTGCCTTGAGATACGCCGTTTGAAAGGCTACATATGCATAAGCAGCAGAATGGGATTTGTTAAATCCATATTCTGCAAAGAGCCCCATAAGATCAAATATTCTCTCAGCCTTCTTCAGCGAAATTCCATTCTTAACCGCCCCAGCTACAAAATGTTCCTTCTGCTTTTCCATTGCCTGAATGTTTTTCTTGCCCATAGCCTTTCTGAGGATGTCCGCCTGTCCAAGCGTAAAATTGGCAAGTTGGTTCGCTATTCTCATAACCTGTTCCTGATACAGAATAACACCATATGTTTCGTCCAGTATTTCCTTCATCTGGAGCAGTTCGTATTTCACAGGGATTTGTCCCTTCTTTCTTTTGATGAAATCGTCAATCATGCCACTGCCAAGCGGCCCAGGCCGGTAAAGGGCAACAAGTGCAATGAGGTCCTCAAATCTGCTGGGAGACATCTTCATGAGAATCTCTTTCATCCCGCTGCTTTCAAGCTGAAAAATACCCGTCGTCTGCCCGGAACTCAGGAGTTCATAGGTTTTTTTATCATCAAACGATATATCCTCCAGTGAAAAGAGACTCCCGCCGGCACTAATATGATCTAGGGTTTTTCTGATCACTGTTAATGTTTTCAAGCCGAGAAAATCAAATTTCAACAACCCAATACGTTCTACAGCCCCCATATCAAACTGTGTTACGATACTGCCGTCAGTCGGATTTCTGTATAGTGGTGTATAGTCCGTCAAGGGTTCAGGCGCGATAACCACCCCTGCAGCATGAGTAGATGCATGTCGATTGAGACCTTCAAGTCGTTTTGCAATATCCAGCAGCTCTTTCACTTCACTGCTGGAATGATATAACGCCTTTAGCTGGGGCTCTGCTTTTAACGCCGCGTCGATGGTAATCTTCGGTGTATTCGGCACCAACTTGGCAATCTTGTCAACGTCCGCGTAAGGGATATTCATTGCCCTCCCAACATCCCGTATGGCCGCTTTTGCTGCCATGGTACCAAATGTAATGATCTGGGCAACATGATCTTTGCCGTATTTTTCTGAAACATACGATATTACCTCTGATCTGCGATCCTGGCAGAAATCTACATCAATGTCCGGCATGCTGATCCTTTCGGGATTCAGGAAGCGCTCGAACAGGAGATTATATTTAATGGGATCTATCTCGGTAATATCAAGGCAGAAAGAAACAAGGCTTCCGGCAGCAGACCCTCTTCCGGGACCTACAGGAATACCTTCCCCTTTCGCATAACTGATAAAATCCCAGACAACAAGAAAATATGATGAGTAGTTCATTTTCTTGATAATTTCAAGTTCGGACTGCAGCCGTTCCTTATACTCCTGGGGAGGATCGTTGCCAAACTTTTTCATGAGCCCTTCATGCGCAAGCCACGAGAGATATATATATGGCTCCACTCCTCCTTCAACATCATACTGAGGGAGCAGGCATCCCCCAAGCTTAAAATCAACATTGCACCGTTCAGCAATGACAATCGTATTCGAAACAGCCTCGGGTACATCCCTGAACGACTCGTACATCTCATCAGGAGATTTGAAATAGAACTCCTCTGATCCAAACCTCATCCGTTCTCTGTCCTGAAGCGTTTTCCCTGTTTGTATGCAGAGCAGGACATCATGAGCTTTTGCATCATCTTTTTTCAGATAATGACAGTCGTTTGTTGCAACCAGACCGATATGAAGATCTTTTGCAAGCTCAATCAATTTCTTATTAACATCGGCCTGTTCCGGCAAGCCATTGTCCTGCAATTCAAAATAGAAATTCTCCGGGCCAAACAGATGTTTATATTTGAGAGCCTTTTCCCGTGCCCGGTCAAGAAGGCCTTTCTGGAGCAGATAGGGGATCTCTCCCTTCAGGCAGGCTGACAGGCCGATGAGTCCTCCGCTGTACTGTTCGAGCAGATCCATGTCAATCCGTGGCCGGTAATAGAATCCCTCTGTATACGCCCGGGTAACGAGCGAGACGAGATTCTTATAGCCTGCATTATCCCTCGCAAGCAGTATTAAATGAAATGAGGACTCTTTAAACGCCCCGTCCCCTTTATCGAACCTGCTCCCCGGAGCAATATACATTTCGCATCCAATAATGGGCTTGATGCCTGCCTTTGAAACCCGCCGGTAAAATTCAATGGCACCGAACAGATTGCCGTGATCGGTAATCGCCAGGGCCGGCATCCTGAATTCCTGAGCCTTCTTCACCAATTCCCTGATTCTTATGCCACCGTCAAGAAGACTGAATTCACTGTGGAGGTGGAGGGATACGTAATCAGAATGTAGGTGCATAAGAAAATATTAACCGATGGAAAAATTCAAGTCAATGAAACTGTTTTTCGGCCACGAGCAGCCAAATATTCATCTTCCATTAATTAAGTTTTTATTATATAATAATTTATAATTCTTATAAGCTTCTGGAGCAGCACAGGTGGTCGCCCAATAGTTCAGTCTAGGACATTGGGAGGAAAGTCCGAGCTCCACAGGGCAAGGCGCTCCGTAACACGGAGTCTTCCGGGTAACCGGGAGAAGGAAAGTGCCACAGAAAGGGAAACCTCCTGACCGCCTCTGGCGGGAGCGAAAGCTCAGGCAGGAAAGGGTGAAAAGGTGTTCCGACACGTCGGGATCCGCCGTTATTCGGCGGAAGGTAAGAGCTCACCAGTGCTTTGGGTAACCGGAGCAGCTTGGTAAACCCCGCCTGGAGCAAGGCCGAATAGGTTCTGCTGCGAGGGTGCCCCCCGAATCCGCGTTCATCGTGGAAGCAGAACGGGTTAGGCCGCATGAGCCTGATTGTAAGATCAGGCCTGAGATGAATGACCACAGTCCCGATTGTTCGGGATAACAGAACTCGGCTTATGTGCTGCTTCAGATAAATGATTTTTTTCTTGTGTCTCATGCATAGAGGGAGAGCAAAGGAATTCCATGGACGATCATAAATTAAGAGTTTTTTGCACTGTCGCAGAGACCAAAAGTTTTTCAAAGACGTCTGAAATCATCCATTTAACGCAGCCTGCAGTCAGTCTTCAGATACAGGCCTTGGAAGAGATTTATGAAACAAAGCTCTTTGACAGGTCCAGCAGCACGGTGACCCTAACCCCTGCCGGTGAGGTCTTATACAGGTACGCAAAGGAAATCCTGTCTCTCTATGCTACTGCTGAGAAGAATATCGGAGATCTCACGGGACTGGTCAAGGGAAGCATCAGTATTGGCGCAAGCACGACCATTGGCAATCACCTGCTTCCCGTTGTAGTAACCGATTTCAAAAAACCCCGTCCAAAAATTAAAGTACACCTGCTCGTTGGCAATACGAAGAGGGTTGTTGAGCTGCTGAATTCAGGGAATATAGACCTTGGTCTGGTTGAGGGCGAGGTTGCCAGGCAGAAGATGTCCGTGGAAAAACTTCTTGTTGATGAACTCATGCTCATCGTGCCGTCCCATCATCCGTGGGGCAAGAAGAAAGAAATTTCCATAGGTGAACTCTCCAAAGAACCGTTTATTTTCAGGGAAGGCGGATCAGGTACACGGCAGATCATAGAAAAATTCTTTGCCAAACATGGAATTACTACCCAGGACATGAAAATATCAATAGTTCTCGGCAGTACCGTAGCTATTAAGGAGGCAGTAGAAAACGGACTGGGCGTTTCCATTGTCTCTCGATGGGCAGCACGAAAAGAAATAAAGCACGGCACTCTTCATATGTTGCGAATAAAGGAAGAAAGAATAATGAGAAATTTTTCTCTTATCATGAATAAAAATACAGTTTCATCGCACGCTGCAGAGGAATTTCTCAGCTATTTAAAAGCATATCCTTTTTCAAAAATGTTCCACTGACACGACCGTACTGCTGAAAAGACTCCTGAATACCTTCACTGCACCGTATAAACGGACCTGCATGTCTACCGGATCTCCTTCGTGTTATACTAGGTTTTGCATTATGAATGCTACGATGTAATGCCGGCTATTAATTATAACCATAGTATCAGCTTCCTCCCTCATCTCCTGAGTGCATCGCAAAAAGCAGGGGATGCCATCATGGAAATATACCAAACCGATTTTGCTGTGGAAGAGAAAGATGACAGATCACCCCTGACGCTCGCTGACAAACGTTCGCACAGGATTATCTGTGATCACCTGAAAGCCATCTCTGACAAAACCATCCCCATTATAAGCGAGGAGGGAAAAGACGTCCTATTTAACAAACGGACGGCATGGGAATATTTCTGGCTGGTTGATCCTCTTGACGGCACAAAAGAATTTATAAAACGGAATGATGAATTTACCGTCAATATCGCTCTCGTATGCAGAAACAGGCCAGTCTTCGGGATCATTTATATCCCGGCAAAAGAAATATATTATTTTGGTGCTCAGGGAGCTGGATCGTATAAATTCAATGATAAAAAGATCATCAGCAGGTTACGCAATCGTTCAGTGGATCAGGAAAAACTACTGACTCCTGAAGACATCCTGTCCTGTTCATCCCGACTGCCGTTAGATAAGGATGTCAACGTGACCGCTAAGAAATTCACGGTTATCGGTAGTCGTTCGCATGCATCACAAGAGACCGAAATATTTCTCAATGCATTCAGAATAAAATACGGAGAGTTTGAACGGATATCTGCAGGGAGTTCTTTGAAATTCTGTCTTGTTGCTGAAGGCCGGGCAGACCTCTACCCGCGATTCGGCCCGACAATGGAGTGGGATACAGCAGCCGGACAGGTTATCGTGGAGCAGGCAGGCGGCCGGGTGGTCAGCATTGAAGATAAGCTCCCGCTCAGATACAATAAGGAGTCACTGGTAAACCCATCCTTTATTGTACAGCTGCATAAAAACCTGAACATATTTTAAGGCACGACGGTTCTCACCATATTCTTCACTGCCCAGCAGGAAGATATTCCATCGTAGTCCTCATATTCAATTCAGCCTCACTCGCCTCTTCAACCTCAGTGTAAAATAATGCACGGACACTGGGTAATTACCCAGCTGTTGCCACCTCATCAGTGGCATCCTGGATGTGTTAACAAAAAGTCAATTTGGAAATGAGGGCGTAAGCAAGGGCAGGAGATATGATGATCTCCTGCCCTTGCTTACGCATTAATCATTCGGAAGAAATCGATACCCCAGCAGCAGGATTATTATGGAGAGCACGACTACAGACAGAAACGTGAAGTTCAACTTTGCGTCCTTATGACCCGAAAACCTGATCGATTCGCGAATGTATTGCTCACCGTCATCAGATGCCTCTATCTCGGTATAAAAATACGCCGCTGAGTCTATGTCCCTTTCCTCGATGATCTGTACGATCTGTTGCATTGTAGGGATTTTATTCTGAATCCAGGGACCGATTACCGAACCAAAGGCCACAATAAGCATCGAAAAAAAGATCAGGAGTCCCCATGCGCGTACCCGTGAACGCGGTTCTTTGCCTGGTATTTCAATATCCCTGCTGGTTCTGTCACGTGACATGACTCTCTCTCCTTATATGGTCGCCGTAAGCCCAGGGAATATAATGTAGAACATAATGTATGCCACCGTGAGCGTCAGGATCAGATTGAATGACTGCCCGGTAACATAAAGTATAAGCGGTTTTCCGCCTCTGAAATGTTCGCTTAGCTCGCGGAAATTAGTGGCAAGACCTATGCTTACAAACGACAGCGCAAAGAACCAGCCCCTGAACAGGTCGCTCATTCCCTTGATGGTGCCCCTGTCGATCATGGCCCTGCCGAGTCCACTCATTTCTGCATTATACGAAGTATACAAGAGCGAGAACACGATTGAGGCCACGATAAATCCGAGAACAAACTTCGGAAAGCGGTACCATATCTCCATCAGACCGACTTTTTGTCCGGTCTCCGCAGCCTCGACCCTCGTCGTAAAGTACAGGGCCACGAAGAATGCGATCACTCCGATGAGCACGTTCTGGATCATCTTGATTGTAGCAGCCACATACAGGGCCTTTTCCCCCAAGAATGCCCCGGCAGCAGCCACCGCACCTGTTGCGTCAATGGTCCCGCCCATCCAGGCGCCGCCAAGAACAAGCTGCTTGTCAACAGGGAAAGTTGCCTTTATAATGATCGGCATTACAATCATCATGATAGATGTGAAGACAAGCGAGAGCCCGACTGCGAGAGTCAACTCCTCTTTTTTTGCCTTGCAGGCGGCTGCGGTTGCTATGGCGGCTGACACACCGCAGACAGACATATCCGAGCAGATGGTCGCATTCAGTCGCTTCGAAGGCATCTTAATAATCTTTTGTCCGAACCAGTATGTTATGAGCCAGACAGTAGGGGTAACCACCCAGGCTACAAAGATTCCCGCAGTGCCGATAACGATTATCTTCTCAAATAATATCTTTGCTCCCAGAAGCACAAGACCGGTCTTAATATAGTATTCCGTCTGCACCGCTGGCATGGCCCATTTCGGCGTTCCGACGGTATTGCTTATCAGCATTCCAAAGATAATAGCCCATGCGGCATAACCTATGCCGTACTGCTTCATCGTCGCCTGAGAACTCGCAGTAAAGGCCAGTACTGTAATCAGGTAGACAAATATAAATGCCACCAGGAACTGGCCTACCGGGCGGCCCATTGCCGCGGTTCCTATGCCGAAGAAGATCGCGAAGAAAACACCAAGGCCTATAAGGTAACCTATCTGGTTGTAGGGCTTGTTCTTGGTCTTTCCCTTTGCTTTGCTCGCCTTGAGGTGAGTATCCCGCCATTTGGCTATCGAGGACTTTGCCTCTGCGTTGAGGCTTTCATCCTTGAAACCGGCTGTCTCCGCTCGACTCTCGGCCTCCTGGGCCGCAGCAAAGGCCTCTTTCTCCGCTGCCTTTGCTTTTTCGTATTTTTCGAGTCCCTTCTGGTTCTTGGCTTCAGCCCCTTCCTTGCCCATGACAAAGGCTCCTAAAGGATTGCCGGACCATTTATGAGGTTTTTTCGTAAATTTTGATAGCCATTTCCCGGTCTTGATCTTTCTCGCCTCGGCCTTCTTTTTCGCGTCCGAGAGCTTGTACCAGGCAATCGTCTTGAACGCGTCAGTACGCTTCGCAGCCTCACCCCACTCTACGTTGGCCTTTTCTATCTTAGCCTTCATCTCACCGGAATGAGGAAAGTAAATGACCATCCCTGCAATAAGAATGATAAATCCAAGCCAGATGGCCCACCAATCCTCCTTCTTAATTAGTTCCGACCACTCCCACTTTCCAACGTCTCGAACAACTTCTTGATCTTCTTTTTTAACCATTTTTTCTTCATCCATCTCGTTACCTCCCTTTTCGGAGATTAATACTGCTTTTTGTTGATGCTGAGCCTTTAAAAATGCATTTAAAAAAGTATGGTAATGTGCAGATTCCCAGACTGATATTATCCCCCCCTTCCCAGGGACCTCTCTCCCTTACGGAGCATAATACCCGTTTAACACATCGAATGCAACATATTTCTAATATGCGCGCCCCTTGTTGTCTGTTCTTGAATCCAGATAAAAAAAGCCGGTAATTCCCAAAAATAGAAAAGTGATAAGCCGGCAGTATACATATGAAAAACCGGCTCATCACCCTTTGTCACGTTTTTATTTTGCCTTTTCTTCAGCTTCAGCAAGCTTTTTCTCAATTTTTTTGACCTTCTTCTTCAGTTTTCTGATCTTGTTGAAATCGAACCATTCTTCATTTTCAACAGGATAGAGTTCGGGATGAGAGGCATAAACACTCCATGATTCGTCCCAGTTTGCTGCATCTTTGAATCCCATCAGCCTCAGCTCGAAATAGGTCATGGCTGAACGGGTCCCGGTCTGGCAGTATACTACGGTGCGCGTGTGCTCGCTGCAACGAACAGAAATATCGAAGAAGCCGTGGAAAAAGGAGAATTCAGGGCTGACCTCTATTACAGATTGAACGTAATTACGATACATGTCCCACCCTTACGTGAGCGAAAGGAAGATATACTATTATTGGCAAACGAGTTTCTTGCTAAATTCAGCAAAAAGAACAAAAAGGATATCAGGGGATTCGACGAAAACGTCAGTGAGGTCATGCTGAATTATGAATGGCCCGGAAATGTGCGAGAGCTTGAAAATACCATTGAACGCGCCGTCATTTTGTGCCCGTATGATTCTGTCACAACAGACTTTTTGCCCCGTAAGTTCAGAATTCTTGCTGACGATACTGCTCCGCATGATGAGGAATTTAACCTCATACAAACAGAAAAACGTATTATACTGAAAGCCCTTGATAAAAGCTGATGGAACCAGTCCCGGGCAGCTCAGCTTCTCGGGATTTCCCGCAAAAAACTCAGGACAAAGATGACAAATCTCAATATAGTGTCTCAGTAGCATTTTCTCCGAACAAATCTTACAATAGAACATGAGCGCTGTTTCTGCAGTGCTTCATGAAACCATTGATTGGGACAGGGTGTTTAATACTATGACTGCATCGTAACGAAATATATGAAATTTCTTTTGGAGGAGGAAAAAATGTTATCACAGGGAAAAAGATGGATCAGCTCGCTGCTGCTCATTGCAACCGGCTTAATCGTGGGGATGGTTATATCGTCCCAGATTGATTACACCGCCCATTCAGACGCTCAGAACATACAGATTTCAGAAGAATCTGCTGATTTCCTGACGCAGACCGGAAAGGCAATGGCTGAAATAACGTCTGCTGTCAAGCCTGCAATAGTCAATATTTCAACGTCCCGGACCGTAAAAATGGGATCCGGGGACCCGTTTTTTAATGATCCCTTTTTCAGACGATTTTTTGGTGACAGATTCGGACCTCAGCATCCGCGGGAACGGAAGTCAACGGGTATGGGATCAGGCGTGATTGTCTCTTCAGACGGATACATTATTACCAATTATCACGTGATAAAAGAAGCCGACGAAATAACGGTATTGCTGTGGGACAAACGGGAGTTTCAGGGAACCGTTATCGGTTCAGACCCAAAAACAGAAATATCCATTATAAAGATCGATACAGAAGGCCTTCCAACCCTGCCGTGGGGTGATTCTGACACCCTGCAGGTAGGCGAAGTAGTTCTTGCGGTCGGCAATCCATACGGGCTCAACCAGACCGTAACCATGGGTATTGTCAGTGCACTCGGCCGGGCAAATGTTGGTATAGCCGACTACGAGGATTTCATCCAGACAGATGCTGCAATTAACCCGGGAAATTCCGGCGGTGCACTCGTAAATGCCCGGGGAAAGCTGGTCGGTATAAATACGGCAATTTTCAGTACGAGCGGTGGCTATCAGGGAATAGGCTTCGCCATACCCAGTAACATGGTAAAAACAGTGATGGACAGTCTTATCAAAACCGGCAGAGTTATCCGTGGCTGGCTCGGCGTTTCAATCCAAAAACTTACTCCCGAGCTTGCCGGACAGTTTAATCTGGATGAAATGAAGGGCACCCTGGTCAGTGATGTTGTTGAAAACAGCCCTGCTGAAAAAGCCGGCCTGAAACGCGGCGATGTGATACTGACCTTTGATGATAAAAAGACTGACGAACCCTTTATCCTGCGAAATATGGTCGCAAGCACAACCCCCGGAGAAAAACATACACTTATGATCCTCAGAGACAAAGAAAGGGTACCGATAACAGTAACTATCGGCGAATTGCCTGCGGATTTGCAGCAGGTTAAAGCGGATATCTATGAGAATGTCCTGAAAGGAGTCATTGTTCAGGACATGAACCCCGAGATTGCCGACAAACTGAACATTCCAGAGCGGGTACAGGGTGTTATCATAAAAAGCATTGACCGTGAAAGCCCTGCGGCAGGGATTGTGGTACCCGGCGATGTGATTCAGGAAATTAACCGAAAAAAGATCACCAGCGTTAAGGATTATCTTGACATTGTTTCTGAACTGCAGAAAGACGATGACGTACTCCTGCTGGTATTCAGGAAGGGGTCGTCCGTGTTCATAACCATTTCAGACAGATAAGAGAACACGAACGCGTAAGGATCGCTCATGATACAGGGCGGTCCTTACGCAGATATAGAGTCCCATTCATTTCTTTCTCAGCTTTTTTTGAGCCGCTTCCATAACTTCAGAGAGGGGTACACCTTTTCCCCGCGCAATTTTTCTGCACGCTTCATATTCAGGCATGTTCTTTGAAATGTCTTTGAATCGTGATTTCTTTACAGCAATCTTTCCATATTTTGTCCCAACGGTATGGTGCGTCCTCTTCATTGTCATCCTTCCTGCTTCATGGTAACGTACGCCGATGGT
>CP070737.1:1300182-1357463 GCA_020347665.1 Nitrospiraceae bacterium | reverse complement strand
GGGATTCGAACCCCCGACCTGCGGATTCGTAGTCCGACGCTCTATCCAGCTGAGCTAAGGGCGCGCGCAGTATAAAAAGCCGTTGCTATCCTTTTTTTACGCCTTCCTTGAGTTTGACACCATATTTCGGATGTTCAAACGGGTGAATCTTCGGAAACTTAGTGTAAAGCCATCCCCATTTTTTTCCTGCAACCGGGAAAATCTGTTTGTCACCTTCGAAAATCTTGATCCCGACTGCAGGATTCGTGAGTTCATTTGACGCAGACGTAATAGTCAGGCCTTCCATTTTGAAATGAGGCATAAATTCACCAACAGAGATCTTGAGGTTAGAATTCGGAAGGTTAAAATCAGTGTTCAGGTCCACGGTGAATTCCTCTGTCTTCTGCGTCTCCTTGTTCTCGATAGTCAGAACAATCCCCTTCCATTTGCCCTGTACTGAATCAGGCACCACAATAGTTGATTCACCTCTTGGTTTCAGGGCCTGATGTCCGGGAGGCGGTGTCTGCTGTCCTGAAGGCCCTACCTGCTGACCCGGCATAACACCTTTTGGAACAACCGGCGGTGGTTCTTCTTCTTTCTTCTGGCATCCTCCTGCCAGGACGAGCATCGAGAGAACGATTCCAAGCATTATTGCATTTTTTTTCATCAATACAGCCTCCTTTTATTTATCTTTACATACAAAATATACAAATAATTTATGATGAATTGTGCGAAGCTTGAGCAAAGCACAATGGCCGAGAGGCAGGGATGGTTCGACAAGCTCACCATCCTAATCCTTCCAAGTTCTTGTTACTGATAATGATTGTAACTTCTTAATATTGCCAGCTATACCCACCGCCTTCTTTGCTCTTGACCAACGCTTCAATTGCGCTTCGCGACTTTCCGCATCTTATCGACTCTTAAACATCTCCGAGTATTCACATGTAACAGGCAAACGAGAACTGGTGTATTGAGCACCAAATCCTTGTTCATGTTCAGATAATCTCCGCTCCAAATTGTTCGTCAATCCTATATAGAAAGAATTATCAGAACATTTCAACCGATATACATACCACACACTTTGAAGTATATCATAAAAGACAGCTGCTCAGAGTACTCTTGAACTATGAAATTTTAAATGCATCCATTTCTGCCTTTGATCAATCTTTGCTCTAAATTATGAAACAGAATCCTGAGGAGTTCGACTGAGGCTCACTCGAAGTCCCTGTCGAAGGATGGCGGAGAGGCAGGGATTCGAACCCTGGGTGGGGAATTACCCCCACAACCGCTTAGCAGGCGGCTGCCTTCAACCAACTCGGCCACCTCTCCAAAAAAAGGTATTCTACCAGCATTATTTCCCCTTTGTAAAGAATGAGAAAATACTGAGCAGCCGCTTTTCACCGTGAGAATAACGCCGTATGCATCTCATGATTTCCGCTTACTGGTACAAGATTTCAGGAATGATATTCCTGCCAGAAATATGATGGGTGAGGCACTGGACATTCCCCGGCCGGCCGGTCGGGCGGGCGAGCTGTTTTTAAGACCCTTTTTTCTTTGCCTTTTTTTGCCCCTTCTTCTGCGTTGTTTTTGCGGCTTCTTTTTTTACCGTCTTCCTTACCGCTTTGTGCTCCTGCTTGTCTCCTTTTGAGCGGCTCCTATAATCTTCAATAGCCTTTTTCAAAGCATCGGCACCAAGATTAGAGCAGTGCATCTTCTGCGGGGGCAGACCGTCAAGCTCATTCGCCACGGCTTCTTTGGACAAGCTCAAGGCCTCGTCTATGGTTTTTCCCTTCACCATTTCAGTAACCATACTGCTCACTGCTATGGCAGCGCCGCAGCCAAACGTCTTGAATTTCGCGTCAACAATCCGATCATCCTTGACCTTAATAAAAATCTTCATGGCATCTCCGCATGTCGGATTGCCTTCTTCGCCTATTCCGTCCGCATCCTCCATATCCCCCACATTTCTGGGGTTCATAAAATGGTCCATTACTTTGTCACTGTACATTCTCCACCTTCCTCCCTGTCTCCCCACCCTTTCGCATAAGGGGAAATTTCTCTTAACCGGTTAATTACCAATGGAAATTCACTCAGCAGATAATCGATATCTTCAGGTGTATTGCCCATGCCAAGACTGAACACTATTGAACCCTGGGCAAGGCTTGCCGGTATACCCATCGAAAGTAAAACAGGTGATGATTTCAATGCCTTTGATGAACAGGCAGATCCGCTCGCAGAGAAAATACCCTTGGCAGACAGCAGCAGCAACATTGCCTCACCTTCAATAAATTCGACGCAGAAACTTGCATGTGCCGGCAGCCGATTGATTCTCTTTCCGGTGAGATAGACATTATCGAAACCGGTAAAAGTATCAATAATGCGATCCCTCAGGGGGGTCAGATACGTCATTCTCTTCTCGAGTTCAGCCGCAGCCAGTTCAGCCGCTTTTCCCATCCCTGCAATTGCCGGCACATTCTCTGTGCCGGCCCTTCTGCCCGATTCCTGTATACCTCCATAGATAAGCGGCACAATTCGCAATCCCTGTCTCATATAAAGGGCCCCTACCCCCTTTGGTCCGTAAAACTGATGCGCTGCCATACTGAGCAGGTCGACGCCAAGCTCCTTAACATCAACTGGGATATTGCCCGTAGAGGCAACCGCATCGGTATGAACAATAACATTCTGTTCCTTTGCTATCTTAGCAATCTCTTTAATCGGTTCTATGGTACCGACTTCATTGCTTGCATGGATTACCGAGATAAGAACTGTTTCTTTTGTAATCGCCTTTTTTACTGTGTCAGGATCAACAACACCATTTTTATCAGCAGGAAGATACGTCACGGCAAAACCGCTTTTTTCAAGAACCCGTGCTGAATTGAGAATGGAATGGTGTTCCATACGGGAAACAAGGACATGTTTTCCCTCTTTTTCCCGGGCCATTGCAATCCCTCTCAAAGCAAAATTATTCGCTTCAGCTCCATTCGATGTAAAAATTATCTCCGCGGGTTTGGCCTTTATCAGGTTTGCAACCTTCTGTCGCGCTTCTTCAATAGCCTTTCTGGCATTCAAACCATACTCATACATGCTCAGTGGATTGCCGAACTCCTCTTTAAAATACGGCATCATTGCATCAAGGACATCCGGATGCAAGGGATTGGTAGCAACATGGTCAAGATAAATCTTTTTCATGATCTAGCCCTTTATTTTCTTTATATAAAATTTATAAAAATCGCCTGAGTCTTCCATGCCCAGAAATTCATTGCCGGTCTTACCGCACCAGGCAGGTATGTCCTCAAGCGCACCATCGTAATCTGTAATGATCTCCAGTATCTGTCCCTCTTCAAGCTCCTTCATCTGCTCTTCGAGCTTCAGCAGATGCATCGGGCACATCATATACACAATATCTGTCGTTACGTCCGGTTTTACATTCTCAACAAATTTCATAGGGTTAACTTGGCACCAAGACGCTCTTTTTTCTGTCTGCCTAGCCCGTCTCTAGTGATACTCGGATTGCCCTCTAGAAGATCTTTCAGGGTCATGTCATCCAGAAAGGCTTCGATCTTTTTACCAAGTTCTTTCCATAAGAGATGCGTGACACATCCCTCGATCCTGATGCATCCTTCCCGAGGGTCGAGACATGAGGTAATTGCAACCGGACCCTCAAGCGCCCTGAGAATCGATCCAATACTGATATCGCCGGGTTCGTTCCTGAGCACATAACCTCCCCCAGGTCCTTTTACGCTCTTGATGATACCGCCCCGTCTCAGGGTATTCAGAATCTGTTCAAGATATGAGACAGACAATGCCTGGCGTTCAGAGATTTCCTTGATGGTAATAGGGCCTTTGTCAAAGTTCTGGGAAATTTCAAACATTGCCCGCACACCGTACTGACCCTTTGTCGAAAGTCTTAGCATTCTTTAAATTATAATAGTTTACTAAATCTGTCAAGTATTTAAGGGCTTATTTTTAAATTATTTTCAGCACTGCACAGGGATGGGTAAGAACACCTACAAAGGAACAGATATTTCCACTTCATCTCCTATGGAGATTGTGTGTTCGAAAGCAGCATTACCTCTGAAAACAAACAGTTCCAGATACCCTGAACTGTTTACGACAGCGTAGAGACCCTTATCTGCGGCCTGTGCATAATAATCCAGAATAGTAACTCGCATATCCTTGATCAGGATCTGCAAAGGACAGTCTGGCGCACCCCTGCACACTGCACGAATATGAGAGCCCTTTATATTCGTTATGGTGTTTCCGAAACGATCTATAAGAATCACTTCGCCACGAATCCTGTTATCAGCGGTCTTCTGGGGAAATGGCAGTGGAATCTTATGATAATCGTTTATCCGTTCACCAAAGTTACGGATATTGATACCCCGGGACAGGTACGCTGCAGTCGGAGCAAATATATCTCGCGCGTGAAATGTCGAGCCCTTTGCCGAAATGAAATAATGCTCCGCAGTTATATGTATGACCTGCAGTGATTCATGCTTAAGGCTATAGATATAGGAAAAGACCCCGTTATCCGGTCCGACAAAAGCATAGTGATCAGTGCGTACAATAATTGGTCTTCTTTCAGATCCAACACCGGGATCAACCACGACCATATGAATTGTATTCGTCGGGAAATAGGCATAACTCATACCAATAGTAAAAGCCGCTTCCCGAATGTCATGTGATCCAATGCCATGGCTTATATCGACTATCGTCGCATCAGGATTCGTCTGAAGGATAACCCCTTTCATAACCCCGACAAAAGAATCCCTGTCGCCAAAGTCGGTCGTCAGGGTTATGACAGGTTTAGCCAGCATGGAGTGAACCAGTCAAATCATCCAGGGCCGTAAGATTTTTCTGCTTCATAAAGCTGCTAATACCATCAATGATTTCGACAGTTGTCAACGGATTAATGAAGTTCGCTGTGCCAATCGCAACCGCCGTTGCCCCGGCAATGATAAACTCCAGAGCATCAGACGCGTTCATAATACCACCCATGCCGATGATCGGGATCGTGACTCTTCTATATGTTTCATACACCATCCGTAATGCTATCGGCTTAATCGCCGGTCCCGAAAGCCCTCCTATAATATTTCTTATTTTCGGTTTTCGGGTGTTGATATCAATAGCAATGCCGGGAATGGTATTGATCAATGACACAGCATCTGACCCTGCATCCTCAGCAATCTGTGCGAATTCGCCAATGTCAGAAACCGTCGGCGACAACTTCGTAATGAGCACTGAATGCTGCAATGATTCTTTTATAGCAGCCACGAGTTTTCCCAGCATCTTCCGGTCTGTACCAAACCATATTCCGCCTTTCCGTACATTCGGACACGAGACATTTAATTCAATCGCATCCACGCCGGCATCGTCAAGCGAGCTGGCAAGTTTTTCATAATCCTTCATGGAATTACCGAATATATTGACGATAACTTTCGTATCAAACGTTCTTAGAAAAGGCAGTTTCTCCTTGAGAAATACCTTAAGGCCGACATTCTGCAGACCGATCGAGTTCAGCATGCCGCACGGAGTTTCACATATTCTCGGTGGCGGATTACCATGCATCGGCTTCAGTGAAATACCCTTCACAACAACCGCTCCAAGCCTGTTCAGGTCAATAAATTCCGAATACTCTTCACCATATCCAAAGCAGCCGGAGGCACTTACCACGGGAGTTTTTAAATGCATGGAGCCTATCTGAACATCTAGCCTGCTCATGGTCGCTCGCCTGTTCTTTGTTCAGTATCAGTTCTTACCATGCAACATCTCCAGCATCAAAAACCGGACCGTCTGTGCAGACCTTTTTATAAAGCGGTTCTCCATCCTGATAGCTTTTCTGCTTTCTCTTTTTCTTTTTTACTGCGACTGCACAACTGAGACAGGCACCCACTCCGCACGCCATATGCGCTTCAAAGGAAATGTATGTCTGAATATTATGAACCATTCCAAAATGAGAAACTTCTCTTAGCATCTGCTCCGGGCCGCAAGCGTACATGATTAGGCGCTCATTCAAAAGCGGTGCGTGAGTTGAAACCAATTCTTGCAAGCTATCCATAACGGTTCCTTTCTTCCCCAGTGAGCCGTCATCCGTGCTTAGGATAAGTGCCCGCGCCGCATCCCTGAGCTCTGCGACATAAAAAAGGTCTTCTCCAGAACGTGCTCCATACAGCATATAGGCCTGTTTCGGAAATTTTTCAACAAGAGAAAAAACAGAGGCAATGCCCACTCCCCCGGCAATGACCAGGGAGGTCTGCTTTTTTGAGGGTTCAGGATAGGGCCTGCCGAGCGGGCCCAGCACTTCAACGCTCGTTCCCGCTTTCATGTCACGCATGAGCGCCGTACCTCTTCCCTGAATGCGGTACAGGATTTGAAAACCGTCAGGTGTATTTCTGAACAGGCTGAACGCACGCTTTAAGAGCGGATCATATCCCCGTCCTGCGCCAATCATATAAAACTGTCCGGGCAAGGCTTGATTCTCGTTTTTCGGCGAAGTCAATTCCATAAGGAAGTGACGGGAATTCAAGGAAAGGTTTGCCGTAATCGTTGCCGTAAAGTATCTACTCAAAGGTTATCTCGACAATTTCATACTCTATTTTTCTTGCGGGTGCATGAATAATAACCGTATCACCCTCTTCCCTGCCGATCAGGGCTCTTCCTACCGGAGAACTGATCGATATCTTTCCGGTTTTGGCGTCAGCTTCTTCAGGACCAACCAGAAAAAAAACGTATTCTTCGTCAACCGCACTATCAAGAACCTTTACCGTAGCACCGAATGCTACCCGTGACTGCCTGATCTTGGACGGGTCGATGACCTGTGCCCGGGCGATCTTGGATTTGAGCTCCTTGATCCTGCCTTCAATAAATGACTGCTGTTCTTTGGCAGCATGATATTCAGCATTTTCAGAGAGATCGCCATGAGCACGTGCCTCTGAAATCGCCTTTATGTTTTTCGGTCTGTCAACGCTGAGAAGTCTTTCAAGCTCTTCTTCGATTCTTTTATAACCGTCAGGTGTAAGTGGTATTTTCTGCATATGATTCCTCTGTCAGACATGAATTAAATTAATGTAACATTTTGATTCTATTTTTGAAAGGCCGCATTTCTTGACTAAAGATTCCTTAATTATTACTCTAAAAGCATTTCCGGAGGATAGATGCGTTTCTCAAAACTGTTCATACCGACATTGCGGGAAGAACCCGCTGATGCAGAGTCCATCAGTCACATCCTCATGCTGCGGGCGGGATATATACGTCAGCTCGCTGCAGGCCTTTATATCTATCTGCCCCTCTTCCAAAAAGTGCTCAACAGGATTAATGCGGTCATCAGACAGGAAATGGATGCCATAGGTGCTCAGGAGATTGTTATGCCGGCCCTTCATCCCGCTGAAATCTGGCAGCAGACCGGTAGATGGGATACCATTGGCGATGAAATGTTTCGTCTCAAAGACCGGGGCCATCGGGATATGTGTCTTGGCATGACGCATGAAGAGATTGTAACCTGGCTGGCGTCACGGGAAATACGTTCATACAGAGATCTTCCTCAGGTCTGGTATCAATTACAGACGAAAATGAGGGATGAAGCCCGCCCGAAAAGCGGCGTTCTTCGCACGAGAGAATTCATGATGAAAGACAGTTACAGTTTTGACGTTTCGGAAGATGCGCTCGACAGAAATTATAAGCTACATGCCGAGGCATATCACAGAATCTTTGAACGGTGCGGTCTTCAGTTCATGCAGGTTGAATCAGACCCGGGAATGATGGGTGGAGCGATATCGCATGAGTTTATGGCGCCAAGTCCCTCGGGCGAAGACGATGTCGCACTGTGTGAAAGCTGCGGGTATGCAGCAAACGTTGAACTGGCTCGTTCAATCCCCCATAAGAAAGAAACGAAAATCCGGGACCCGGAAGAGGTGCATACGCCTGAAAAAAGGACTGTTGAGGAAGTTTCCCGCTTTCTTAAGCTCTCATCATCTGATTTTATAAAAAGTCTGCTGATGATCAGCGATGATGGACCGGTACTTGCTCTCATACGCGGAGACCAGGCACTCCATGAGAAGAAGCTGTCAAAAAAAATCGGAAACCACCGGCCTGCGCATAAGGAAGAAGTGAAGGACATTCTGGGTGTCGAAGCGGGTTTTATTGGACCCTTGGGACAGAAGATCAGAATGATTGCAGACGAGTGCCTGAAAGAGGGAGTTTATGTATGCGGAGCCAACAAGCAACACTACCACATGAGCGGAATTGCCGCTGAAAGGGATTTTACCCCGGAATGGCATGATATTCACGTGGCACAGGAAGGTGATTTATGTGTGAACTGCAATGCCGGTTTGACCGTTAGACGCGTGATAGAAATAGGCAACATTTTCAAACTCGGCACGAAATATTCTGAACCGTTAAAGGCATACTTCCTTGATGAAAACGGGAACGAAAAACCGATTATTATGGGCAGCTACGGTATAGGGCCTGCGCGTATCGCTGCTGCTGCCATTGAACAGAATCATGATAGGGACGGTATAATCTGGTCACCGGACATTGCTCCCTTTCACATAGAGATACTTCCGCTCAACCTGAATGACAAAAAAACGGTTTCGGTTGCTGAAAAGATATACAACGAATTGTCTGAATCCGGCATCGATGTGCTTATTGATGACCGGGAAGTCCGGGCCGGAGTTAAATTTAAAGACGCGGATCTCATTGGTATTCCTACGCAGGTTATTATCGGGGAGAAAAACCTGAAGAACGGACTCGTCGAGGTAAAGGACAGAAAAACGAAGACGTCCGCCACGATTGCGATTGAAGAGGTTACTGAACGTCTGAAATCCGGCTAGCATTTCAGCTTTTCTGTTTCTGTTTCTGTTTCTTCTCAGATGGTTCCGGCACCTCTTCAACGACAAATGTTCCCGGAAGAACCGTGTCGTCAGCAAAAATGGATATAGCCACATGAAGCTCTTTCTCGATTTCAGTCAGATCATCTCTCTTGTGGTTCATGATGTAATTCAAGCTCCTGACAGGCAAGCGACAGGTAATCTGCTGTAATTTCCCCTTCGAGGCGCGATTCCTGATATCCCTGAGAGCTGCTAATGCAACATATTCATCAGACTGAATAATACCGGTTCCTCCGCAGACAGCACATTCCCTGTTCACAGAGTCACTGTATGCCGGCCTCATACGTTCCCGTGACATTTCAAGAATACCGAATTTCGATATTTCGGTTAAGTCGGTATTGGCTTTGTCTGTGCTCAGCTCATCTTCAAGCTTTTTCTTTACGTCAAGTCTGTTCTTTGATGATGCCATATCAATAAAATCTACAATGATCAGCCCTCCGATATCACGCAGTCTCAGCTGACGCGCGATCTCTCCCGCAGCCTCGCTGTTGATGCTGAAGGCCATCGATTCAACACTCTCTCCTGTTTTTGTCCTGCCGGAATTCACATCGATTGCAGTTACGGCTTCTGCCTTGTCTATCACGAGATAGCCTTTCGAGGGAAGATGAACATATTTATCATTCAGCTTCGCGATCTGCTCTTCTATTTCGAATTTCGAAAAAATCGGCTTCTTCTGTTTATAGTATTTAATGTTTATCTTACGCCACGGCTCGGTCTTCCTCAGAAAGGATCTCATGCCCCTGCATGCCTCGGCATCATCAACCAGTACTTCGGATACATCAGACGTAAGATAGTCCCTGACGGTCCTGACGGTAATATCCTGCTCCTTGTACACGAGAGCAGGGGCCTGAGCTTTTTTTGCTTCTTTTTTTATCTTATTCCACAGCTTCGTGAGGTACTTGAGATCATTCTGCAACTCCTTTCCCTCCTGTTCTGTGCAAGCGGTTCTGAGAATAAATCCTGTCTTTTTCGGCAGCTTAAGCTTGCTAAAAGCCTGTTTGAGCCGGTCACGGTCTCTCCCGCAATCAATCTTTCTGGATACACCAATTTTCTCCTGTCCCGGCATCATCACAATATATCTGCCCGGTAGCGATATGAATGTTGTGAGCCGTGCCCCTTTCGTCCCCCTCTGGTCCTGCTCAACCTGTACGATGAGTTCCTGCCCTTTTGACAATATATCCTGAATGCGTCGCTTTTTTTTGTTTTGTTCGTCTTTAAAATATTCCGGGCCAAAGTCCTTCTTCTGAAGAAATCCCGGTCTTTTCTGGCCGAAATCAACAAAAGCCGCCTGAATGCTCGGTTCCAACCGTGTAACGACCCCTTTGTAGATATTGCCTTTCAGGTGTTCGCGGGAAGCCACTTCGACATAAAAGTCAATGAGTTTCTCCCCTTCCATGATTGCAATTCTCTTCTCATCGTGATACTGCGCGTTTACAATAATTCTCTTCTTCATATATCGGGTTTATCTTCTCCTTCCAGCTCTTCTTTCAACGATTCCGGTTCTCTCACTTCCAGTGCCGCAGGAAGCTCCATATCCAACTCTCTATACAGATTATGCAGAGCTTCACTCAATTCAATGTCCGGGTATCTGATAATTGCCTCTATCACCTTTGAGAGCGGATAGTCAATATACCGTTTATCAGGATATATAATCCTGATAAATCTCCTGTTCAGGAGGAAACAGCGTCTGGTTCTACCCTGCTTGTCAGACAAAGGGATGATAACATGTTCGCTGTCTACAGCAAGGCCGTACCGGTCAATTAATTCTCCAATCTCTTCCATGACTAAAAAAGTCGTTTTATTCCTGATGCATAATCACGGTAATCGCCACAGCACTAGGACGTTATTTCATCAAGGGGAGAAATCATCAGCGCTGCCCAGATTGACACCAGATCTCCTGCCACATTCTCAATGCCATCCGGAAATGTCTTTAGAAACATGTCCCTGTTCCTGAAATAACGGAGTATCAGGGCATCTTTACGCATCTCGGGAATTCCCTCAAGGGGGTTCTGTGAGCTATGCTTATCAGCTATCAACCTGACAAGTTCGTTCACGGCAGTACGTTCCCTTTCAAGAAGTTCATGATTTGCTCCTTCACCACGCTCATATGCCCGTTTTATTGCATCACTAATCTCCTCCTTACGAAACAGCTGCTTCATGACGAGCACGCTTTTTTCAAAAAGTTCTTTTGTATCCATAATCCTTAAGCATTCCAAATATTTCTCATTATACATTAAACCTGAAATTCATAATATCTCCATCAATCACATTGTACGTTTTACCTTCCAGTCTGAGAAGACCCTGCTCCCGAACTGCCGCCATGCTCCCGAATCGTATGAAATCGTCAAAAGATACGACTTCGACCTTGATAAAACCACGCTCAATATCAGAGTGAATCTTGCCCGCCGCCTTCAGGGCATTGGTTCCCTGCTTTATTGTCCATGCCTTGACTTCATCGCCCTTAACGGTAAAAAAAGACAGCAGGCCCAGCAGTTCATATGAGGCATGTATCAATTTATTTCGTGCGGCCTCTCCAATACGAAGATCATCAAGAAATGCCTTTGATTCATCCGGAGGTAGCTGTGCTATCTCCATTTCAATCTTCCCGCAGAGGTCCAGAAGAGAATAACGGTGTTGTTCTCCGGCATTCCTGCTGTTGAAAAAGCGGTCAATATCTTCAAGCGTCTTCCCCGGTCTCTCCGTATCGAGATCGCCCTCATCTATATTGAGAACAATTACTACGGGCTTTATCGAGATAAACTGAAGGTGCTGCAGTGCCTTGTGTTCATCTTCTGCCAATTCAGCGTTGCGGAGAGGGGTTTCCTGCTCCAATATTTCTCTGCATTTCAGCAAAAGCTTTTTTTCTGTTTCGTCCTGTTTTTTACCCTTTTTCGACGCTTCATCAATCCTGTCAAGTCTTTTCTCAATGAGTTCCAGATCAGCAAAAATCATTTCCATTTCAATTGTTTCAGCATCACGTCCCGGATCAACAGCGCTGAGAGGGTGGATTACTGCTTCATCATCGAATCCCCGTATCACATTTACAATGGCGTCCGAATCTCTGATAACATCAAATACCTTTCGGTTCTGTTCAGAAACGCCTTTGGTGAGACCTATATAATCGACGTATTCAATCGTCGCGTATGTTATTTTTTTCGGTTTAAATATTTGCGATAGTCTGTCAACACGCCCGTCGGGGACCTTGACTACACTGACATGAGGCTCTGCTGTATGATCCGGATAGCTGGTCGTCTCGAGATTTAAACCTGAAAGAGCATTAAAAACTGTTGTCTTACCCGAGTTTACAAGTCCTGTAATGGCTACTTTCAATCAGATCTCCCTTTACAATAAAAAGTATTATACCTGAAGAGCTCTGATTTACCTATGCAGGCATAACGGAAGTTGACTTACGAATGAAACGCTGTTTAAACTTAGTTTTTATGAAAAAGGATATTATTTCGATACTTCGGATAACGCTAACATCGCTCGGCATATCACCCGATCAGCACATCGAAATAGAAATCCCCAGGGAACAGACCTTTGGAGACATTTCCACGCCGGTTGCCATGGGCATGGCAAAGGGACTGAAGAAACCACCAAAGAACATAGCAGAGGAAATTGTTGCATCTATCAAAGACAAAACTATTTTTGAGACTATAGCGGTCGCAGGCCCCGGGTTCATTAATTTCACGTTTACCAAGGAATACCTTTATGCGTCCCTGCAAAGGATTTGTGAACAAGGGAAAGCCGTTTTACGCGAAAATATCGGTAACGGCATGCGCGTCCTCGTGGAATACGTCAGTGCCAATCCTACCGGGCCTCTGCATATAGGCCATGCCCGGGGCGCCGCTGTTGGCAATGCCCTGTGCAATCTTCTTGAAGAGTCCGGTTTTCGTGTTGAACGGGAGTACTATATTAATGATGCAGGACGCCAGATCACGTTACTGGGTGCTTCAGTTCATGCGCGATACCAGCAGCTTCTCGGTATTACCGCTGAATTCCCTGATGAAGGATACCGGGGCCAGTATATAGATGATGAAGCCGCTGCCCTTCTCCGACAGGCTCAGGAAAAGTATAAGAACCTCCCTTTTCATGAGTGCGAACATGAGATCACTGAATGGTCATATAAGAGAATGCTCGATCTTATTAAAGAAGATATATCCACCTTCGACATTCAAAACTTCTCGAGCTGGATCAGCGAAAAAAAGCTTTACGAGAACAGAGCTGTGAGCCAAGCTATCCAGACATTGAAGCACAATGGTTATATCTATGAAAAAGACGGTGCTGTCTGGTTCCGTTCATCAGAGTTCGAGGATGATAAGGATCGGGTCGTCATTAAGAGCGATGGGGAATATACCTATTTTGCTTCGGATATCGCTTATCACAAAGCAAAGCTGGACCGGAAGTTTGACATTATCATTGATATCTGGGGGGCAGACCACCATGGCTATATTCCACGAATTAATTCGGTTATGAAGGCATTCGGTTATGACATTTCCCATTTCAGAATCATACTGGTACAAATGGTCAGCCTTCTGAAACATGGAATTCCCTTCCAGATGTCCAAGAGGGCGGGAACATTCATTACGCTCAGTGAGGTAGTAAACCTTGTTGGCGCAGATAATGCGAAATTCATTTTTTTGACAAGAAAATCTGATAGTCACCTCGAATTTGATATTGACGTTATTTCCTCTCAATCAGCAGATAATCCCGTTTACTATGTCCAGTATGCCCATGCCAGGATAAACAGCATCTTTGAACATGCTCACAAAAAAGGGATACGTGTTCATGACACAAGCGAACATGATCTCTCTCTCCTGTCTGCAAAAGAGGAGTTGGATCTAATAAAGAAGCTGCTGGTTTATCCTTTGATACTTGAAGGTGCTGCACGGGCATTCGAGCCTCACAGAATTACTTTTTATCTTCAGGAACTGGCACGAATGTTCCACTCATACTACCACAAATACAAAGTTATTACGGATCAGAAAGAGTTGTCAGCCGCCCGGCTTGCACTCTGCTATGCCACAAAAATTATACTTATAGATGCTCTTTCGATACTTGGTGTAACCGCTCCAGATAAAATGTAATCTATTCGCGAAACAGTCTGGCAGGAAATAAAATGTATTGACAGGCTCCGTGCGGTACTGTTTAAATATATTTTTATGGCAATCAAGACAGAAAAAATATGGATGGATGGCAAGCTCGTCGACTGGAACAAGGCACGTGTTCACGTGCTGACACATACGCTTCATTACGGTCTTGGCGTTTTTGAAGGCATCAGGTGTTATAAGACCGCGAAGGGTTCTGCCATTTTCCGCCTTGATGAACATATAGACAGACTTTTCCGTTCTGCTCATATCTTTATGATGAAGATACCTTTTTCAAAAAAAGAGATCAGGAATGCCGTCATTCAGACGATTAAGGCAAACAAGCTCAAGGAATGTTATATACGCCCACTCGTCTATATCGGTTATGGAGAGATGGGACTGTATTCAAGAAATAATCCGATTAATGTCGCCGTAGCAGTCTGGCCGTGGGGAGCATATCTTGGTGATAAAGGGATAAAACATGGCATACGTATCAAGGTATCCTCATTTATCAGGCACCATGTGAATATCGATATGACGCGTGGGAAGGTTTGCGGCTACTATGTTAATTCGCAAATAGCAAAATTTGAAGCAAAAGCATGCGGATATGATGAGGCCCTGCTTCTTGATACAGAAGGATATGTTTCAGAGGGTACAGGAGAAAATATTTTTATTGTCCGCAATAATGTGATAAAGACCACGCCGCTCACGTCGATTCTTGAGGGAATCACCAGAGAAAGTATCATTCAGATAGCCCGGGATGTCAAGCTGCCTGTTCAGGAAGAGCGTTTCACGCGGGATGAACTATACATCGCCGACGAAGCATTCTTTACCGGCACTGCGGCGGAAGTTACCCCTATCCGGGAGGTTGATGGAAGACAGATAGGGAGCAGTTCCCCAGGCAAAATAACGAAGCAGGTACAGTCTCTTTTCTTTGATACGGTAAAAGGGAAGAATAAGCGCTACGAATCCTGGCTTACCAGAATCTGAATAATGTAAAAAGGGAGGTAGTCCGGTTTCAAGAACGCCCCCCTTTTTTCTATGGGCAGATCATAACCCCAAGAATTATTTCTTGTGGCATCTTTTGCAGCTTGCAGGATCGCTTGATTTAAAGGCTTTTTCGCCGTTATGGCATGTTCCACAATTCTGTCCTTTGTTCATATCAGCCATCTTAATTTCTTGTGTACCCTTTTTCATCTGAAATATCTTTGTATGGCAATCATTACACTTCAATCCTTTGTCCATATGGATTTTACCATCAAAAACAACCTTGCCCAATTCACTTTTTTCGTATTCAACGGTTTTTCCGGGCGGCACAGCTATGGCACTTCCAACAAATGCTATGATGGCTATGAGCATCAGGACCACTATCGTTATGCGCATCTCGTCACCTCCTTTCATAAACCAAACTCTTTCTGATTTGTCATGACTCAATGTCAAATACGCACCATTATAGCAAGATCAAAGCATGTCTGTAAAATTATTTTGGCCTGCATCATGGATGAAAAAGATCTCCTGGATATATTGACTGCCTTACTCTTCATGAAAGTCATTATGAAAGTCATTCGTTCATTGCTTTATTGAATTATAACATGTTACTATTTTTGAAAAATCTAGGAGTAGTGCATGCAGGGGAAAATCAAACAAGGCTTAACTTTTGATGATATCTTATTAGTTCCTGCAGAGTCAGATGTTCTGCCAAAAAACGTCGATCTTCATACCTCGCTTTCCCGAAACATCACGATCAATATACCCATAATCAGTTCAGCCATGGACACGGTAACAGAGTCATCCATGGCAATCGCAATCGCTCGCGAAGGAGGAATCGGCTTTCTGCACAGGGCCATGTCCCCCGAAAAGCAGGCGTCCGAAGTTGACAAAGTAAAAAAATCAGAAAGCGGAATGATCATCGATCCGATTACGGTGGCTCCTGATGCCCCGATATCTGACGCCATGGCCTTGATGTCGCGATATAAGATCTCTGGTGTTCCTGTTACCATTAAAGGAAAACTTGTCGGAATACTTACCAACAGGGATTTGCGTTTTGAAACAAAAATCACCAAAAAAGTCTCTCAGGTAATGACAAAGAAAGGTCTTATCACGGCGAGCGCGGGCACGACGCTAGACGAAGCCAAGCGGTTGCTGCACAAGTATAAAATAGAAAAACTTCCGATCGTAGACAAGGCATTTAAGCTCAAAGGATTAATTACGATAAAGGATATCGAGAAAAGAAAGAAATATCCCCATTCCTGTAAAGACCAGCACGGACGTCTCATGGTCGGGGCAGCTGTCGGGACGAATAAAGAAACCATGCGAAGAGCAGAACTGCTCGTAAAAGCCGGGGTAGATGTGCTGGTCATTGATACTGCTCATGGTCACACATCATCGGTTATTTCTACCCTGAAGAAGCTCAAGAAAAAATTCACGATCGATATTATCGCCGGTAATGTAGCAACTTCTGAGGGAACGGTTGACCTCATACGGGCTGGTGCGGATGCAATTAAGATTGGCATCGGACCTGGTTCAATATGTACAACGAGGATCGTAGCCGGAACAGGTGTGCCGCAACTTACGGCGATTATAGAATGCTCTTCCGCTGCGGGAAAACATAACGTCCCGATCATTGCTGATGGGGGAATAAAATATTCAGGCGACATCACCAAAGCGCTGGCTGCCGGAGCACATTCCGTAATGATAGGCAGTCTTTTTGCCGGCACGCAGGAATCCCCCGGTGAGACTGTTCTCCTTCAGGGAAGAAGCTACAAGGTCTATCGCGGTATGGGATCGATTGGCGCTATGGAACAGGGCACAAAAGATCGCTATAAGCAGGAAGGTGTTGAAGCACAGAAATTAGTGCCTGAAGGAGTCGAAGGCAGAGTTCCCTACAAGGGCCCGCTTTCTTACAGCATTTACCAGCTTCTTGGTGGTCTGCGGTCAGGCATGGGATACTGCGGAGCACAGAATCTGGCCGCCCTGAGAGAAAAAGCCCGCTTCGTCCAGATTACCAATGCAGGATTACGGGAAAGTCATGTCCATGATGTTATCATAACCAGAGAAGCGCCAAATTACAGGCCTGAGTGGTAAGCAGGCAGTAGCGAGGGGGAAAACTCCTGACGGCACACTATTCACTACGATGCACGAAGATAAAATACTGGTTCTTGATTTTGGTTCTCAATATACACAGCTGATCGCCCGCAGGGTACGCGAAAGCAAGGTATATTCCGAGATCTATCCCTTCAACGCCTCATACACCAAAATAGAAAGATTCGCTCCCAAGGGAATTATATTGTCAGGTAGTCCGGCGAGTATTTATGATAAGCGTTCGCCTAAACCGGACAAACGAATATTGTCCATGGGAATCCCTGTCCTCGGCATCTGTTACGGCATGCAATTTTTTGCCCATATCTTTGGCGGGAAGGTCGCTAAGGCAAAAGACCGCGAATACGGCAAAGCCGAGCTACACGTTGATGACGCTCGAGACCTTTTTAAACATATCCCCAAAAAATCAATTGCCTGGATGAGTCATGGGGATAAAATCAAAACCATCCCTTCAGGATTCAAAATGCTTGCTCATACGGACAACGCTCCCATCGCTGCTATGGCGTCACGAGACCGAAAATATTATGCACTTCAGTTTCACCCTGAAGTTGTGCATACTGAAAAGGGGCTGAAGATTCTCCAGAATTTCCTTTATGCGATCTGCGGGTGCAGGCCAACCTGGAAGATGTCTTCGTTCATTGATTGGTCTGTTGACTCAATTAGAAAGGAAACAGCCAATAAGAAAGTGATTTGTGGTCTTAGTGGGGGCGTTGACTCATCGGTGGTAGCGCTTCTTCTTCATAAAGCTATTGGCGATAAATTAACCTGCATTTTTGTCGATAACGGACTTCTGAGAAAGGGAGAGGCAGAGAAGGTTGTTGATACCTTTAAATGCCATTTTCATATGAAACTACAACATATAAATGCATCCCCGGATTTTCTGAAGCGGCTCAAAGGTGTGACCGATCCCGAAGCAAAAAGAAAAATTATCGGGAACACTTTTATTGACGTTTTCGAAAAAGTCTCTTCGAGAATCAAGGGCGTGGAATTTCTTGCTCAGGGAACACTCTATCCTGATGTAATCGAGAGTGTTTCATTCAAAGGGCCGTCTGCCACCATAAAGTCTCATCACAACGTTGGAGGGCTCCCTGACGTTATGAAACTCAAATTAATCGAGCCGCTTCGTGAACTTTTTAAAGATGAGGTTCGTCTTCTGGGCAAGGCTCTGGATCTTCCCGATGAGATATGCCAGAGACATCCTTTCCCCGGCCCCGGACTTGCGGTGCGCTGTATCGGGGAAATCACAAAGAAGAGGCTCACTATATTACGGAAAGCCGATGCCATAGTCCTTGAGGAAATAAAAAAGGCGCGTCTCTATAGAAAGATATGGCAGGCATTTGCTGTCTTGCTGCCGGTTAAGAGTGTCGGAGTGATGGGAGATGAAAGGACGTATGAAAATGTAGTGGCGGTCAGGGCCGTACACAGCCTTGACGGCATGACCGCTGACTGGGTCAAGATTCCCTCTTCCGTGCTGGGCAGGATATCAAACAGGATTATTAACGAAATTAAGGGGATCAATAGGGTAGTGTATGATATTAGTTCAAAACCACCGAGCACGATTGAATGGGAATAGAGCCTCTTGTTATGGACTGCAAAGAATACATTGATACAAAAAGCCGGATCGTAGATTCATTCCTCCGGGACTATTTCAAGGGACAGAGCAAACCCGCAGTATTACAGGAGGCTATGCTGTATTCTCTCTTTGCGGGAGGAAAAAGACTGAGACCCATTCTCGCACTTGCCTCATATGAAGCATGTGGAGGAAATGCCGAAGACATCGTGCCGTATGCAGCTACGCTCGAACTCGTGCATACGTACTCTCTTATCCATGATGACCTTCCGACCATGGATAATGACGACTTCAGAAGAGGGCAACCAACAAACCACAAAGTATACGGAGAGGCCGTCGCGATTCTTGCGGGTGATGCTCTGCTGACCGAGGCATTCAGCATTTTGTCCGGTATGCCCCGGCCTGCCAACATCAAGCATGAAAATATAATAAGAATAATCCGGGAAATTTCCGAAGCTGCGGGAATTAATGGCATGGTCGCCGGGCAGGTGCAGGACCTTTTATCAGAAAATAAACAGCCGGACAGACAGACTCTGGAATTCATTCACACCCGTAAGACAGCCGCTCTCATACGCGCATCGGTACGACTGGGCCCCATATTGTATGACAGCAGCCGCGAAGTGCATACTGCACTTACCCATTATGGAAATAGCGTAGGCCTTGCCTTTCAGATAATCGATGATATACTAGATATTGAAGGCAAGACAGAAGATCTGGGCAAGCCTGTTGGCTCTGATGAGAGAATTAATAAAATGACATATCCACGTGTATACGGTATAGAAAAATCACGTGAAATTGCCGAACAGCTCATAACTGACGGAATTTCGTCCATCAGTACATTTTCATCTGATGCTGATCCCCTCAGGAGAATAGCCCGATATCTTTTGATAAGGAAAAACTGATGCAACTCGATAACATCAATGCACCGTCTGATATCAAATCACTTTCCCCGGAGGAGCTGAAACGTCTGGCCGAAGAACTCAGAGAAACAATAATCAGGACGATATCCTCTACGGGCGGTCATCTTGCGTCAAGCCTCGGTGTTGTTGAGTTAACAATAGCCCTTCATTATGTTTTCAAATCTCCATTTGACAAAATCATCTGGGATGTTGGCCATCAGGCATACAGCCATAAACTCCTTACGGGAAGAAAGAACGTTTTTTCGACCGTCAGAAAAGAAAAGGGCATATCCGGTTTTCCAAAAATGAGCGAAAGCGAGCACGACGCTTTCGGTACCGGACACAGTTCTACCTCGATTTCCGCTGCTCTTGGCATTATTGAAGGGCGGGACAAGAACAACGAAAACTTTAAGGTACTTGCCGTTATAGGTGATGGTGCAATGACCGGTGGACTTGCGTTCGAAGGACTGAATAACGCCGGCGCACTCAAGAAAGACCTTATCGTTATACTGAATGATAATGAGATGTCAATTTCAAAAAATGTCGGTGCCCTTTCAGCGTATATGAACCGCATCCTCACGGCTGATTTTTACAGAAAATTCAAGAAGGAGACAAAGTCGTTTATCGAGGGAATCCCGAAGGTCGGCGGCTCTTTTTCAAAGTTTGCACAGAAAGCCGAAGAATCGTTAAAGGGTTTCCTGCTTCCGGGCATCCTTTTTGAAGAGCTTGGGTTCGATTATGTGGGTCCGATTGACGGACATAATATCGAACTGCTCATTGAAACTCTGAAGAGGATAAAAACGTCGACGGCTCCGACACTCGTTCATGTTATTACAAAGAAAGGTAAGGGATACGAGTTTTCAGAAAAGGATCCCTGTGTTTTTCACGGAGTAGGCCCTTTCGAGCTCGAAACCGGATCACAGACGTGCGGAACTGGTGCAGTATCCTATAGTGAGGCATTTGGTCAAATCCTGACAGATTTGGCGTCACAGGACAGGAATATTATCGCGATATCCGCAGCAATGAAGGAAGGAACAGGGCTTGAATGCTTTGCTGAACGGTTTCCTGATCGATTTTACGACGTCGGCATTGCAGAACCGCATGCTGTTACGTTTGCAGCCGGACTTTCTACAAGGGGCCTGAGGCCTGTCGTCGCGGTTTATTCTACCTTTCTGCAGCGGGCGTATGATGAAGTACTTCATGATGTTTGCCTACAGAACCTTCCTGTTGTCTTTGCTATCGATCGTGCAGGAATTGTGGGAGAGGATGGACCTACTCATAACGGGCTCTTTGACATATCATATCTGAGACACATACCGAACTTGACAGTCATGGCTCCGAAAGACGGGGTTGAATTTAAGGAGATGCTTGCATTTGCCTTAAGACAAAGTGTTCCTGTGGCAATACGGTACCCCCGCGGGAGAATCCCTGAAGCAGTCCTTCCCTGCTCTGATCTCCTGATGGGATCCAGTGAACTCCTAAGGGATGGTTCCGATATTGCCTTGATTGCTTTTGGTAACACAGTCGTATCAGCACTTCGGGCGGCACAGCGACTTGAGAAAATTGGTATTCATGCTTCTGTTATTAACGCCCGGTTTGTTAAACCCTTTGATGGGGAACTTCTTCTGTCGCTTGCAGCTCGGATACCGAGGATTATTACTGTCGAGGAAAATGTTCTTCAGGGTGGTTTTGGAAGCGCCATAATGGAAATCCTGAATGAGTCAGAGATTTACCATACGAAAGTAAGGAGACTTGGCATAACCGATGTTTTTGTTGAGCAGGGCAATCCTGATACATTGCGGTCAAAATATGGCATTGACGAGGACGGTATTTACCTGGCAGCTCTGTCGTTCATGAGAGAGCCTCTGTTCAGCAGTTGAAACCTGAGTGCAGGGTAATAGAACCGATAATTGAAACTGTTGACATGCCGGTAAGAGAATGGAGCGAACTCATTACCATGCACATGAAGAATAAAGGGAAAGACAGGCTGGATAAGATAATGGTAAACAGGGGTCTGTTGAAGACCCGCGAACGGGCCAAAGCTCTGATTATGGCCGGCAAAGTTGCCGTCGATGGGAAGAGCATTCTGAAAGCAGGAACCCTGATTCGTACAGATGTAGACATCGTGTTGCGCGAGAACGATATGCCTTTTGTAAGCAGAGGCGGGTTAAAGCTTGATGCTGCGCTGAAAGCATTCTGCATTAATCCGCGTGAAAAAGTAGTAATGGACATAGGATGTTCCACAGGAGGATTTACAGACTGCGTTCTGAAAAAAGGGGCTCACAGGGTATACGCAATCGATGTGGGATATGGACAGTTTGACTGGACACTCAGGCAGGATCAGCGAATTGTCTTGTTTGAGAAAACGAATATCCGTCATGTTGATAAGACATTATTTCCGGAAGAGATTGATCTCATAGTGATCGATGTCTCCTTCATCTCTCTCTTAAAAGTATTGCCGACAGCCCTGGAATTTCTTCGTGGAGACGGCACAATAGTGGCGCTGGTAAAACCACAGTTCGAGGTCGGCAAAGAGATGGTTGAAAAAGGCGGCATTATCAGAGATCCCGCACAACGTTTCTCTGCCCTTTCGGATGTCTGCAGAGGAGCTGAAAGGATTGGCCTGAAAACCGTTGACACGTTCGAGTCACCCGTCCATGGCCAGAAGGGTAACATTGAATATTTTGTTTGTTTGAGGAGACGGTAATGGAAAATGATAACGTATTCATTGGAATAGATTTTTCTCTTGCATCGCAAGAGGTTATCGATCTCTTAATCGAAGATCCCGAGGGGCCGGATATTTTTAATGAAATTGCACAGGCCAATACGCATCGCCCCGAAATGCTGAAGCTTCTGCTGAATCACCCAAGTACGCCCGAGGACGTTAAAAAATATATTGGAAGTGTTCTTAACCTTCCTGCCACGGTAATCTCTGATTTGGTAAAAGCGGGAAAAGATCAGGCTGTTGAAAAGGCAGAAAAGGCACGGGAAAGACGCACTGAAACCATAGCACAGAAGACGCAGAAACTGAACGTTTCTCAAAGAATTCAGCTGGCCCTGAGAGGCGGGCGGGAAATCAGGGGCCTGCTTGTCAAAGATCCCAACAAGGAAGTAATGCTTTCTGTTCTTGATAATCAGAAAATCACTGAGAGTGAAGTTGAGATGGTTGCACGTTCACGGTCGGTACCTGAGGAGGCATTGCGGAGAATTGCAAAAAACAGGGAATGGATGAAGAATTATGCTGTTCTCCTCGCTTTGGTTACGAACCCGAAAACTCCTCCTGGCGTAGCGGTGACTCTGGTCACGAATGTAAAAACAAAAGATCTGGTTATTCTCGAAAAAAACAGAAATGTTGCTGAAGTCGTGCGGAGCGCTGCAAAAAAACTTCTCATGTGGAGAAAGCCGCGCTAATATTCCGCCGCCGAAGGTATCATTCTATTCCGCTTGTACCGATAATCTTATTGCATTTTTCTCATAAAATACCTTTAAATAATTGATTACCATGAAGACAAAAGGAAAGAATGCGAGCCATTTTCAGATAAACAAAATACACTTCGAGATAGCATCGAAAACAACTATCAAAAAGGTGCTGAAATTCATTTCCTCCGCCGAGAGTGAACCTCCGTATCTTTTAATGGATACAGCGAAAATAAAAAGGAAAGTTCGCGCGATTGGTAAAAAAATAAAGAATTCAAAAGTATTTTACGCTGTCAAAGCCAATCCGGACATTGAAATCCTAAAGCTTGTCCATAGTCTTGGCATAGGCTTCGAGATCGCATCTGAAGGTGAACTGAGCATATTGGCCGGAATCGGTGCTGCAAAAGAACATATCATCTCAAGCAATCCCGTCAAATCATACCGTTTTTTAAGTCTGGCAAGGGATTATGGCATATCACATTTTACCATCGATTCCAAAGACGAAATTGACAAACTGGTCGAATACGTTCGCCAGTGTAACATTTATGTCAGACTCTCGGTTCCGAATGAAGGAAGTGAGTGGCCCCTGAGCAAGAAATTTGCTGTTGAGCTTGATGAGGCAGAAGAACTCCTTATCTATGCCAGGCGAAAAGGTCTGAAACCTCACGGAATAACATTTCATGTTGGTTCCCAGTGCACAAACATTTACAGCTGGAACACAGCCCTTGACAAGGCAAAAACCCTATGGACCCGTGCCGGAAAACGCGGCATAAAGCTGTCAATTTTGAATATCGGGGGAGGATATCCCATCCGGTATACAAAGAATGTTGTCGATATCGGAACCATTGAATCGCATATTGATACCCTCATATACGACCGGTTTCCCAAAAATACCCGGGTCTTCATAGAGCCTGGCAGAGCAATCGTTGGAGATGCAGGGGTATTTGTCTCAAGAGTTATCGGCAAAGCGAAACGGGCTGATGAGCAGTGGCTGTACCTTGACGTAGGTGTCTTCAACGGGTTGATGGAAAGTCTGGGTGGTATAAAATACAGCTATATCGTTGAGAGTTCAAAGCCGCCCAGGAAATGGACCATTGCAGGTCCCAGTTGTGACAGTTTTGATGTTATTGACAAGGACGTTATTCTTCCGGAACCAGATGTGGGCACCCTGATCCTGATTCTTTCATGCGGAGCATACACAGTCTCATATGCTTCGGAATTTAATGGCTTTTCAATTCCGCAAACTATCCTGATATAAGAAGGAGATTGATATGATCAGATTCTATGAAATTGCCCCGTTTGTTCCCATTACCTACACGTATGAAATTGACAAAATCCATTATAAGGCAAAGAGCGCCTATCAGGAGATCATGGTTATTGAAAATCCTCAGCTTGGGAAGATGCTTATTCTCGACGGCATCGTACAGTTAACCGAAAAAGATGAATTTTTCTATCATGAGATGATTACTCATGTCGCGATGCACGCTCACCCAAATCCGAAAAAAGTTGTCATAATTGGTGGGGGTGATGGTGGAACGGTTCGGGAAGTGCTCAAGCACGATACGGTTGAAAAGGTATACTTTGTCGAAATTGACCGCGAAGTCATTCATGTCTCCAGAACATTTTTCCCAACAGTTGCCTGTAGTGTGGATGACAGCCGCGTGGAAATTCATTGCATGGATGGAGCAGAGTTCGTCAAAAAAACTGCTCGTGATATTGATATTGTGATCGTTGACTCAACGGACCCTATCGGTTTTGCCACGAGTCTTTTTACAGAAGGTTTCTTTAACACTGTTCGGCAGTGCCTGAATAATGAGGGGTTTTTTGTTACGCACACCGAATCTCTTCTGCTTCATAAGAATATCGTCATTGAAGCACAACAGGCGCTCAGAAAATCATTTCCTGTTGTTGACATTTATACAGCGCCCATAGCAACGTACCCGGGTAACTGGTGGGCCTTTGCGATAGCTTCTGGAACACTTGACCCCCGTGTCATGAAAAGGCCATGCACAGTCGAAACACGGTTTTATGATAATGAAATGCACTCGCACTCTTTTCTTCCTCGCGGATTTTATGAAAAACTGATGACCGGGAAGCTCACCTGGTGAAGCAGTGCTCATGAGGTTATTTCTCCTCAACAGATAAGAAAATACCGTATTGCTTGACACTTAGCGCCTTGAACTGATACATTATTAGCACTCTACCATGACGAGTGCTAACGAAATACTTGATGAAAGAAACAAGCAGATTCTCTGCGCTGTTATACAGTGTCATATCAACACGCCCGTCCCCGTCGGATCACGTGTCATAACCAAGAAATACTCTTTTGGTTTGTCGTCTGCGACGATACGGAATATCATGGCAGATCTGGAAGAAATGGGATTCCTGCGTCAACCGCATACCTCCGCCGGTCGGGTACCGACTGACAGCGGCTACCGATTCTACGTCAACACCCTTAAAGGGAAAAAGAATCAGACAAACAAGGCACAGCTCATTGAACTCCATGAAAAACTGGACCGGCTGAAAAAAGATATTAACACCTTGCCGGATGAAACGTCCAGGATGCTGTCCGCAGCATCAAACTATATCGGTATAACCATGTCACCGCATGACCGAATCATAACATTATCAAAAATTGAACTGCATAAATTCAGGAAAAACCGCCTCGCCGTTGTACTCATCACCGACGAGGGTATTATCAAACATAAGGTAGTCACAATAGATGCAGGTACGAGCCAGAAGGATCTAAACAGGATAGCAGACTATATTAATTCGGAGTATTCCGGCACTCATGTAGAGGATATCAGGAAATCAATTGCGAAAGAACTGGCAAAGGATAAAATGCGCTATGACAAACTGATATCACAGGCGGTGAAGATATGCAAAAGCATTTTTTCCACTTCTCCTGACGATGTGTTTATTTCAGGCTTATCAGGGGTTCTTGGTCTTCCTGATTTCTGCGATATAGATAAAATTCGTGAATTATTGAAAACCATTGAAGACAAGGAACTGATTGTAAGATTATTGGATCTTATTTCAGCCTCCGAAGGAACCCAGGTTTTTATCGGTTCTGAAAATCCGTTGGCAGAAATGAAGAAATTCAGTCTTATCGTATCAACATTTAAGGAAGGGGCTAACCCTGTCGGCGCGATTGGCATTATCGGTCCAACACGGATGAACTATGAAAAAACGATCTCAATTGTCGATATGACCGCACAATTTATTACGAATATGCTTTCGGAAAGATAAGGAAAGGGTATTATGTCAGGCAAGAAATCGCGAAAACTCAAACCATCTGAACCGAACGGGGAAAAAGAGTTGTTGGGCAGAGACGATGTTACACACGATGATAGCCCTGCAGAGCTCGACCAGCCCGAGGAGCGGATGTCCAATGAAAAAACAGCGGATTCAGCTCTGCAGGAAGCAGAAAGAGATGAGCTGATTAAAGAGATTGATGAGTTAAAAGATAAGTATCTCCGATGCTATGCCGAGTTCGAAAATTATAGGAAGCGCACCAATAAGGACAAGGATGAGCTGGTGAAATACGGAAACGAGTCACTCATTTACGAATTGCTTCCGTCTATTGAC
The DNA here is from genome assembly GCA_020347665.1 of Nitrospiraceae bacterium. Lineage (GTDB taxonomy): Bacteria > Nitrospirota > Thermodesulfovibrionia > Thermodesulfovibrionales > UBA6898. The sequence goes on along the minus strand of CP070737.1, from coordinate 1,330,939 downwards.
AGCCTTGAGTTGGCTCTGAAACATATATCAGAAGAATCACCGTCTGGCCTCACACAGGGCGTCAAGATGACTCTTAAGGAACTCTTGCGGACATTGGAAAAATTCGGGCTTACCAAGATCGTCTCAGAGGGAGCGAAGTTCGATCCTGCTTTTCATCATGCTATGATGAAAGCAGAAAGAGACGATATAGAAGAGAAAATGGTTGTCGAAGAATTACGGACGGGATATTTGTATAATAAGAAAGTAATCAGACCTTCCCTCGTTACGGTCTCCGTAAAACCCGGCTCACAGGACAGAGGCCAGCTCAATGAAGAAGACAGTAAGAATGAGTTACGGACAAAATCGGAAAACGACTTTGAAATCAAGATAAATAAAGATATAGAGGAGGAATAATCATGGGAAAAGCAATTGGCATTGATCTCGGTACCACTAATTCAGTTGTCGCCGTTGTACAGGCTGGCGAACCAGTCGTCATACCCAATCAGGAAGGCACACGCACGACACCCTCTGTTGTTGCCGTAACGGATAAAGGAGAGCGCCTGGTAGGGCAGATAGCAAAAAGACAGTCGATTACCAATCCAGAGAATACCATATTTTCGATAAAGAGGCTTATGGGTCGTAAGTTTAATTCTCCCGAGGTTGAACATGCGAATAAACGACTTCCTTATAAAATTGTAGAGGCTTCGAACGGAGATGCGCACGTTGAAATTATGGGAAAAACATACTCCCCACCTGAGGTTTCTGCGATGATCCTCCAGAAATTAAAGCAGGCTGCCGAGGACTATTTAGGGGAAAAAGTAACTGATGCCGTCATCACAGTCCCGGCCTACTATGATGACAGCCAAAGGCAAGCTGCTAAAGATGCTGGCAGGATCGCCGGTCTCAACGTACTGCGAATTATCAATGAGCCAACTGCGGCGGCACTTGCGTACGGCATGGATAAGAAAAAAGAGGAAAAGGTCGCAGTGTATGACCTCGGTGGTGGAACATTTGATATATCCATGCTCGAGATTGGAGAAGGAGTTATAGAAGTTAAATCAACAAACGGAGATACCTATCTTGGTGGAGATGACTTTGATCTCAAAATAATAGACTGGATAGTGGATGAATACAAAAAAGATCAGGGTATCGATCTCAAGAATGACAAGATGGCTCTCCAGCGGTTAAAAGAAGGTGCGGAACGGGCAAAAATAGAGTTGTCCACCGCCACAGAGACAGAGATAAACCTTCCGTTCATTACAGCGGACGCCACAGGGCCGAAACACCTTCTGATGAAAATCACTCGCTCCAAATTTGAACAGCTTACCGATGACCTTGTCGAAAAGACAATTTCACCGTGCAAAAGCGCTCTCTCGGACGCAGGCCTCAGTACAAAAGACGTGGATGAAGTTTTACTGGTTGGTGGACAGACAAGAACACCGAAAGTACAGAAAACCGTGCAGGATTATTTTGGAAAAGAGCCCAACCGTACGGTGAATCCTGACGAAGTCGTTGCTGTGGGAGCCGCCATTCAGGCCGCAGTCTTAAAAGGCGATGTTAAAGAAGTATTGCTCCTCGATGTGACGCCTCTGTCGCTGGGAATAGAAACACTCGGCGGCGTATTCACAAAGATTATAGAAAGAAATACTACGATTCCGACAAAGAAAAGTCAGATATTCTCAACAGCGACTGACAATCAGCCTGCAGTTACCATAAAGATTCATCAGGGCGAGAGGGAAATGGCAACAGACAATAAGCTCCTTGGCAACTTTGAGCTCATAGGTATTCCACCAGCTCCCCGGGGCGTTCCTCAGATTGAAGTCTCCTTCGACATCGATGCCAACGGCATACTCCATGTTTCGGCCAAGGACCTTGGCACCAATAAGGAACAGTCCATCAGGATTACCGCATCAAGCGGTCTTAGCGAAGAAGAAATAAATAAGATGGTGCGCGAGGCAGAGTCTCACGCGGATGAGGACAAGAAAAAGAAAGAACTTGTCGATGTTCGCAATCATGCTGATACGCTCGTCTACACCGTTGAGAAATCACTTAAGGATTATGCTGACAAATTGTCTGCTGATGAGAAAAAGGCTATCGAGGACGCTCTTGAGCACTGCAAAAAAGTGAAGGATACCAGCAGTGATCCGGCTGAAATAAAGGCTGCTACTGAACAGCTGACCTCTGTTTCACATAAAATGGCGGAACATATTTATAAGGCTGCTGGCGGTCAGGAACAGGCCGGCGCTGCCGGAGGACCTGCCCCGGAACCAGAAGAACCAAAAAAAGAAGGTGAAGAAGAAGTTGTTGAAGCTGAGTTTGAAGACGTTGACAAGGACAAGGATGCATAAACGGTTGTATGAGTACACACTACCTTTCCCTGCTTTCATTACGCCCGAGAGGAATCGCGGAGGATATGATAGCTTGGAACGAAGGTACCAGAAATGAAAGACTATTATGGAATATTAGGAGTACCAAAAAATGCCTCTGAAAGTGAGATCAAGAGGGCATATCGTCAGCTCGCCTTACAATATCATCCGGACAGAAATCCAGATGACAAGCTAGCTGAGGAGAAATTCAAAGAAATAAATGAAGCATATTCCTGTCTCAGTGATGCTGAAAAGAAGACAAACTATGACCGGTTCGGTACAGCAGAAGGCATGGGCGGATTCGGGCCCTTTTCGACCGGTACGGGCTTCGGTGATATCTTCGGTGATATCTTCGGCGACCTGTTCGGGACGTTCGGACAGCAGCGCCGTCAGAGGCCGACAAAAGGAAATGACCTTAGATATGACCTGGATATAACGCTCGAAGAAGCGGTATTCGGAACTGAGAAAACCATTGCCTTTCAACGATGGGAGAATTGTAAGCCCTGCGGAGGCTCAGGCTCGGAACCCGGCACAACCCCCGAAGCATGTTCTGCCTGCAATGGATCAGGGCAGGTCCGGTTTCAGCAGGGATTTTTCAGCGTATCGAAGACCTGCGGTACCTGTCATGGACACGGCACCATAATTTCCCACCCCTGTAAAAAGTGCAGAGGCAATAGTAAGGTGCAGGAGGAAAAAACCATTACGACAAAGATTCCTCCCGGTGTTGATATCGGAACTACTCTGAAGATTGCTGGTGAAGGGGAACCCGGAACGTATGGAGGACCTCCCGGCTCTCTGTATGTCATATTAAATGTTGAAGAACACCCGTTCTTTAAAAGAAATGGGTCAGAAATATTCTGTGAAGTTCCGATTTCCTTTCCTCAAGCAGCGCTTGGTGCAGATATCGAGGTGCCGACTCTGGACGGGAACGCAAAATTACGAATACCGCCGGGAACACCGTCCGGCCATACTTTTTTTCTCAAAGGGAAAGGATCCCCGTTCTTGGGCAATCGTCACAGGGGCAATCAGGCCGTAAAAGTGAATGTTGCTGTTCCCAAGAAGCTCACACAGAGACAGAAGGAGCTTCTCGAGGAATTCTCCGCTCTTGGCGGCGATGATGTCTCCAAAAGTTTCAGAGATAAATTAAAAGACCTTTTTACAGGAGTTGAAAACTGATGGTGTTCATTCACGAGTCATGGTAAAAAGGAATGCCCCGAATTTTTCTGCCTGAAGCATCTTCTGATACCGGCCACATCACTGTCACAGGAGAAAAAGCACATTATATTTCAACTGTTCTCAGATGCAGGAACGGTGACCGCATATTCATTTCAGATGCTAAGGGAACCACCTATACCACGGAAATCATCAGTACATCACAGAAGTCTGTAACACTCACTATAATGCATGTTTCAGACAGCCCTGCTGCAGATTCACCGTTACAGATAACCCTTTTTCAGGGCCTTCTGAAGGGTGCAAAAATGGATCTAGTTGTTCAGAAGGCAACTGAACTGGGTGTCAGGAGCATCGTTCCTGTCATAACAGAGAGGAGTCAGCTCAGAGCAACGCGGAAACTTCCCCGCTGGAGAAAGATTGCAGAGGAGGCTTCACGCGTCGCAGGGAGATCTTTCATTCCCGAAATATGTGGCACAGCACAATTTGAGCAGTTCGTTTCTGGCACGCATGCTGATCCCGTACAGAACAGCATCCTGTTCTGGGAAGAAGGAGGGAAAGCTCTTTCCGGCGTTACCGCGAGGATGAGGAACTCTGACCCTATCAGCGTATTCGTCGGCCCGGAAGGAGGATTCTCGCAACAAGAAGCAGAACTGGCGTCAGATAACGGGATAGCGATATGCACACTTGGCAAGCGTATGCTGCGTGCTGAGACGGCCGCCATCTCTGTGCTCGCTATTCTGCAATATGCACTGGGTGACATGGGAGATCCGGAAACTATCACGGGAACGTGATTTCATGTACCGTCGCTGCAATCCCTTGGGAAGATTCCGGCCACTCTGTCTAATCTCTTTCTTTCTCCCGAACAAAAGCAACGCTTTCAACCGGCACTACTATCCATCCGGTCTCCGATTCAAGGTAAAGCTCGTTTTCATTGACCTCTACCAGCCTGCCGGTATACAGCGTATCTCCGGTTCCAACCTCAACTATCTTGTCGATAAGATCCAACATGTATCACCTCACTATGAATGTTCCACATCCAGATTATAAACCATCCTATCACCGATGAGAAATTTCATCTTTTTTTTTCTCTTTTTCTTGGTCTCACATAAATGTTAAGCGGGGTGCCCTGAAAACCAAATGATTCTCGTAATTTCTTTTCGATAAATCTCGTGTGGGACGTCTTGACCGCTTCAGGATAATTCACAAATAATACAAACGAAGGAGGCTCCTCTTTTACCTGTGTCATGTAGTACCACTTCACTTTCTTATTTTTATACTGCGGAAGCGTTATCTCTGAAAGGATTGCCTGAAAAAATCTGTTCAATTCCGCCGTCCTTATCCGCTTCCTTCTCTCTGCCATGATTGTATCAATCACGGGGTATACTTTAAAAATCCTTTTTTTTACGAGGCCTGAAACCGTCAAAAAAGGGGCATATGATGAAAACCACATCTTTCCTTCCACGTCTTTTGAAAGCAGATCGTATGCCCGTTCGGGGTCCTGCACCAGGTCCCATTTGTTGAGAAGAAAAACCGTTCCTTTTCCGTAATCTTTTATCATGCCTGCAATTCTCTGATCCTGCTCAACTATTCCCTGTCCCGCGTCAAGAATCAGAAGAGCCACATCACACCGCTCTATACTCCTTACGGTTCTTACCATTGAAAACCGTTCCAATGCGTATCCAATTTTCCCTTTTTTCCGAAGTCCCGCCGTATCAATAAAAACATACTTTCTACCGTGGTATGTACAAATACTGTCGAGAGCATCACGGGTAGTACCGGGGACCGAACTTACGACTATTTTCTGTTTCCCGGTGAGAGCATTCACCAGTGTTGACTTTCCGACATTCGGTCTTCCTACAACTGCTATTTTGGGATAATCAGCTATTTCAATCTCTGCGTACGGGAGCAAGTCATGCATACGATTCATGAATGTTTCATATCCATACCCGGTTGCCGCGGAAACGGGGATCAACTCCTCAGTCCCAATCCGGTAGAACTCATACATTCGCTCGATCCTCGATTCAGCATCAATTTTGTTTACTGCCCACACGACACTCTTCCCCGATGCCCGCAGCAGCCGGGCGAGCTCCATATCCGCCGGGGTCAGACCATCTTTGCCATCAAGCAGATGAATAATGATATCTCCCTCCTCTATCGCAAAAAAAGCCTGTTCCTTTGCCTGGACAAAAACATCTTCAGGTGGCTCAAGATAAAACCCCCCGGTATCAACAACCATGAATGTCTTCCCTTCCCATGTCGCATCACGGTAGTTTCTATCTCTCGTCACGCCGGGAACAGCTTCAACGATAGCGGCCTGAGAACGGGTTATCCTGTTGAAGAGAGTCGATTTACCAACATTTGGTCTGCCGACAATCACAATGACCGGTTTATTCATAACTATTCATTGTACTACAAAATATATGGCAATACCCCTGCCAGAATATGTCATTCTGCAGATGACTCACAAGTGCGTGATTTCGAACAGTTTGAGCATAAATGGGTGATATTGCCGTATATGTCCCACCTATCTACCCTTTTTTCTTGGAGAATAGGCAGACATAGTATAGGCATACTATTTGCTTCAGAAAACTATAAGAAATATGACCATGGTCATTAAAACAAAAATTATCGCTATTATTGCCATTACTATTCTCATTTCAGTGGGTGTCATCACAGGAATCCTCATTCGCGTTCAGCGCAACCAGATGGAGAAGCATGCTTTCAAAGAGGGTGAGCTTATTACTGATGTCATCCATAAATCCATAGATCATACAATGCTTCACGGTAGTCCGCGTGACGTGCAGTCCATTATCGAGAATCTGGGCAAAAACGAGGAATTGACCATGGTGCGGGTTCTCTCTTCACGCGGAAAAATATTGAAATCGTCTGACCCGTCGGAAATAGGATCGACGGCAGCAGATTTTTCATCAGGAGCGGCCCCTGCAGTTAGGGTCATTGAGACGAGCGGTAAGGAAATCCTGATTTTTTCAAAACCTATTTATAACAAGAAAACCTGTTTCAGATGTCATGGCAACAAAGAAAAGATAAATGGCATTATTCAGATCGAACAGGACTTATCAAGAAACACCGCCACGCTCGTGTCCCTGAAAAGAATACTACTTTCGTCTCATATCGCTCTCATTATACTGGTATCAGCTCTCCTGAGCGTTCTCTTTACAAGACTTATCACAAAACCGCTTAAAGTGCTCCTGCTGGCCATCAAGGACATTGAGGCAGGAAACTGGGATGCAACCGTGACATTGCGGGGTAATGATGAATTGGGATTAATCGGATCGTCCTTCAATTCGATGATCCGGGAGATTAAGGCGCTGTATAAAAAAAATATAACAAAGGAACGGGAACTTTCTAATATACGGATCAAGCTGCTCAAAGAACTTGAAACTGCAAATAAAGCCATCTCTTCGCTGTCCAAGGAGGTAAAGGGGAAAAATCTACAGCTCGAGAAAGCCGTTGAAAGGCTCAAAAAAATAAATGAAATTGGAACAACTCTTACATCGATAATAGAAACAGTGGAGCTGATGAAAATTGTCATCCGTACTACAGCTGATCTGATCAGTGCCGATCGCATTACGATGCATCTCAACGGCAAGAAAAGGAAGCCACTCACATTGCAATATCAGCAAGGATTTGGCATTGACCATCTGACAGACGTCTCGATGGAATTCAATTCCTCTTATTCGGACATACTGAAGCGCGGGAAGCCGATTCACCATTCCGAGGCTTCTGGAACTCGGGCAGCAGACCAGAATGGCAGCACTGACAGAATAGGCGTTCCACTTAAAATGCAGGGGCAGATCATCGGGGCACTAGTGCTCGAAAATAATAATGGCAGAGCCCGGTTCACGGAAGACGAACTTGAGCTGCTTACAACCATTTCAAATCAGGCAATGGTCGCCATTGAAAATGCAGTGCTCTACGAAACCGTTAAAACCAATTATTTTGCTGCGATACAATCACTTGTTAATGCACTTGAAGCTAATGACAAATTTACAAAAGGCCATTCCGAACGGGTTACGTTGCTTTCACTGGAGCTGGCCAAGTATATCGGACTTGATTACAGGGAGCTCGAAACAATTAAACACGCTGCCATTCTTCACGACATCGGAAAGCTCGGTATTGATGCTCTGATACTCCAAAAGCGAGGCAAGCTGACCGCAGATGAATATGCCATGGTCAAAGATCACCCAACCATAGGAAATGAGATTCTGAAGCCGATCCAAACCCTGGATAACATCAGAATGATCATTATTCAGCACCATGAACGATACGACGGGAGGGGATATCCCAACCGCCTCAAAGGTTCAGAAATTTCTCTGAAATCGAGGATTCTGTCAGTTGTTGACACGTTCGATGCGATGATGACGGACAGACCGTACAGAAACGCGCTCACCATGGGGAAAGTATTAGATGAGCTGAAAACAAATTCCGGAACTCAGTTCGACCCCTATGTGGTCCAGATGTTTCTTGAACTGCTTAAATCGAAAGGGGATGAGTACCTCACATCAATCGGCTATGATGCATTACAATCCGTCAGTTATTATTCTCAGTAACTTGCTATTGTAATCATGCTTTAACACTGAAAGCCTTAAATAGTGCTCACGCAACCCATCAATATGTTCGCAGTCCTGAATGCGAAGTCCTGCCCTCTTAAGGGAACGCAACAGTATTTCTCTGTTATCAGATAGCTTAAGAAGAAAGACATTGCTGTCAGAGTCCATAAACGTAACACCATCAGTTTTTTTTATCTTCTTCTTGATATATTCTTTTTCGGTATCAATATACTTCTTTAGATTCTTTTTGTACGCATTATCTTTGAATGCTGCCCGTGCCGCTTCAAGCGCAAGATGATTTATCGTTGAGCATTGTCTGTTTTTTAAGGCTATAACCATTTCAGGAGATGTAATTGCATAAGCAAGTTCAAGGCCCGGTAATCCGTAAAAAAGAGCCGTCGTCTGCAACACAATTACATTTTTCATATCATTAACATACGAGTGATAACTTTCTGCCCCAGTGAACTCGATCAGGGATTCATCGATAACAAAGGGTACTTTTCTCGTGCACGCTTCTGAGCGCATGAGATCGAAAACCTCCTTATGGATCAACCTGCCGTTAATCCTGTTTGGATTGGCCGCAAACAGTAAATTACAATTCTTTATTTTCTTCCTAAGCTGATCAGTATCAGTTATATATCCCGTATGCTCGTCAGGACTGAAATAAAAGGTATCTGCTCCTGCAGCAGATGATGCTTCTTCATATATTCTCAGTGCCGGACCGAGCACGAGTACTTTCTTAGGTTTTACAATAGCTGCAATGCTATAAACGAGTTCATGCAGGGAATTCGCCAAGCACATGTTCTCGGCACGGATACCGTACTTCGACAGAAACAGTTTTTTCAAAGCCCGGGCTTCAGAGTCAGGATAGCACCTAAGCCCTTTTATCGCCTTCCGTATTCTCGCCCTGACTTTTTTTGAAGGACCAAGAGGACTTATTCCCGCACTTACATCTACGAACGCATTCATGTCAGCCTGTATTACTTAATCCATTCCATTTTGAAATCACTGAAAAACGTTGATATTATAACATCTCTTTTCGAGTCATGATATATGGCAAACAACATCGAACGCGCTGTCTTATGATAGCAATCAGGGTGAGACAGATATTAGTATCGTTTCTTGCGTTCTCCCGCCGTATGCCTGTTCCATAATGGTAAACTAACATATGGGGCTGGCTATCAAGAAAATCACGGCAAGGTCCGTTCTGACGAAATCGGGAATCTCCGGAATTGATTATTGTGTTAATCCCTATGTCGGATGTTCTCATGGCTGTGTATACTGTTACGCCACTTTTATGAAGCGATTTACTGGACACGCTGAGGCATGGGGAACCTTTCTCGACGTGAAGGTTAACGCCCCTGATGTCCTCAGCCGGGAGCTGAGACGCACTGCACGAGGCTCTGTGATGATAAGTTCAGTGACAGATCCCTATCAGCCAGCTGAAAAACAATATTATCTGACACGTGGTTGCCTGGAAAAGCTCCTCGATTACCAGTATTCGGTTGATATTCTGACAAAATCTTCTCTGGTGCTCAGGGACATGGATTTATTCAAACGATTCAGAAACATAACCGTCGGAATAACAATAACAACTGATGATGATACCATTCGAAAAGTTTTCGAGCCACACGCACCGTCCGTCAGAACAAGGATAGAGGCTCTAAAATCGCTGCATGAAAACGGGATAGCGACGTACGTTTTTATCGGACCGGTACTGCCTATGAATCCTGAGGTTCTGTCAGAATCGATTTATTGTCATGTTGATAGTGTTCTCATCGACAGAATGAACTATGTTTCAAAGACCCAGAATATCTATAAGCAGATGAAATTCGATAGATGGCTGCAAAGAGACGTTATCGAAAACAGTATCATGAGATTACGGAAAGGGCTATCCGGAAAAAATATCTGCTTGTGCTAAACCACATATCAGATACAGGATTGTCTCTATCATCTCAATACTATACTCATGAAGATAACTGAAGACAGATCGTTACGGGACAGGATCCATGTTTTCAAGGATAGACATAAAGCAGGTCGCCTGCTGGCAGAAAGGCTGAAACACCAGTGTGGCAGAAACGCATTCATACTGGCTATTCCATCCGGCGGGGTCCCGGTAGCCGCGGAAATTGCAGAAATGTATTCACGTCCGATCGATTTACTGATCGTAAGAAAGATTCAGATACCCGGTAATACAGAGGCTGGATTTGGTGCAGTCGGTCCTGATGGCACTGTTGTTCTTAATGAATCACTCGTACATCACCTTGGGCTCTCCGATGATGTCATAGCTCGGCAGACATCACAGGCTCTTGAAAGCATTCAGACCAGAAACCGGGTCTTCAGAAAAGACAGAGCATATCCGTCTTTACGGAATAAGCACGTCATACTTGTTGACGACGGGCTTGCCTCGGGGTACACAATGCTCGCTGCCATTCGATTTGTCAGGAAAACAGAGCCTAACAGGATTATTGTAGCGGTGCCGACAGCATCAGAGAGGACTGCGTTGAGCATTTCTTCTGAGATAGATGAATTGCTCTGTCTTAACATTCGGCGCGGATTGTCCTTTGCTGTAGCAGATGCCTATAGCAACTGGTATGACCTTAGTGAGGAAGACGTTCTTTCCCTGATGGAATCTCCTATTTTTTCCTTATAAGATATATCCCGTCCCTGATCGTGAGCATGACCTTTTCCACGCGTGAATCCTGTTTTACCAGATTATTAAACCGTGCAATTGCCCGGCTGTCGTCATCATCCGGCTGCAGGGCCTTGCCATTCCACAGGGCATTGTCGACAGTTATCAGACCTCCCCTTCTGATCAAACGGATGCCCTCCTCGTAATAATCACCATAGGAACCCTTGTCCGCATCAATAAAGATAAAATCGAAGAATTGTTGCGGCAGTGTACTGAGACTGTTTCTGGCAGGCCCTCGCATCAATCGTATCTTATTCCTGTACGGGCTTATCGTGAAGTAGCGCGCGGCAATATCGGCATACGCATCATCGATTTCGAGCGTTACTATTTCGCCGTTCTCGGGCAGTCCTTCAGCCATCATGAGCGCAGAGAAACCGGTAAAGGTACCTATTTCGAGCACATTCCGTGCGCCGGATAATCTGATCAGCATCTGCAAAAACCTTCCCTCAACCGGTCCGGACAGCATCTGGGGATGTGGCGTCTTTTCTCTTGTCTCTTGCTCAAGTCGCTTCAGGAGCGGGGAGACAGGATCAGTCTGTTCAGAAACATACTGTTCTATATCAGGAGGAATTAATTGCATGCTAGCTGTGAAGCCTTTCAATCACGCGAGATAAAACATCCCCTGCGTCTTCCCTGAAGATAATCGAGGCAACGGTATCCAGAGGTGTTTCAGTGCGATTTACGAATACCAGTTTTGCACCGGCCTGATACGCCATTTTCGGGATTGATGCAGCCGGTTCAACCTTGAGAGACGACCCGATCATAAGAAAAAGATCACATGATGAAGCGCATTCAGCCGCCTTCATGAGTTCTTTTTCTGGCATTGCCTGTCCAAATGACACGGTTGCCGGCTTGATGAGACCATTGCAGTCATCACACGTTGGGGCACGTTCCCCGGCTTCAAGTCGTGCCTGTATATCAGCAATCGGCCATGACTTTCCACAGCTCAGGCAGGCCGCTCGTTTGTTTGTTCCATGAAGCTCAATAATGTCAGCATTTCCGGCATCGTAATGAAGGCCATCGATATTCTGCGTGATGAGACACTGCAACCTGCCCATCTGTTCCAGAGCCGCAAGGGCTTTATGCGCCCTGTTCGGGCGTGCGCTGTTTAACTCATGGAACAGTTCCCTACGCATGTTCCAGTATTCAACCCGCGCCTTATGATCAGAGACAAACTCCTGAAAAGTAACTATCCGATATCTGTCCCAGATCCCTCCAGGGCTCCTGAAATCCTTGATTCCCGATTCAGTAGAAATGCCCGCACCGGTAAAAGCCGTGATATGTGTAGCCTCTCTGATGAACCTTACTGTTCCCGCAATCCGTTCATCGTACGCCTGCATGCCCTATTGTACCGCAAGCGGGCCGTACTCTTCATGTCTCAAGGGAAAGAAACAGGAACACATCGTCCCTGCCTGGACAGGTATCCGCGACTGAAAACAGATGTGTCCGCTATACATCAGCAAAAAAATGATTCTTTTGAAACGAGTCGAAAAAACTACCCTTTGTGCTCAGATAGCACTGCTTCCAGCATTCGAGCCAGGTCATTCATATTGTACGGCTTTAACAGGATACCTGAAAAGCCGTGTGTCCTGAACTGCTCAAGTATAGGATCTTTGGAATATCCGCTCGAAATAATTGCCTTTACATCCGGGTCAAGAGCTCGCAACTGCCTGAACGTTTCCGCCCCGCCCATACCGCCCTTTACGGTCAGGTCGAGTATGACCGCATCATATGTGTCTGATGTTTGCATTGCACTTCTGTATAATGCCAATGCCTCTTCACCAGTGACCGCTGTATCCACCTGAAAATCAAGTTTATGCAGCATCTGCATTAACACATCACGCAATATTTTTTCATCATCCATAACAAGAATCCTTCTGCCATTATAGGTTGCAGGTTCTTCCCTGAACACAGCGCCCTCTACTGGTATTGCGTCACGGGCTTCCTTCATCGGTCCGGGTATCTCTTTCTCTCCGAGATCCCGAATCGGTGAGGCCGGCAGCCATATATAAACAGTTGTTCCCACTCCCTCACGGGACGTAACGGAAATCAGGCCATGGTGATTCTTAACAATCGAATAACAGATAGAAAGCCCGAGTCCCATACCTTTTTGCGGGCCCATTTCTTTGGTAGTGAAATAAGGATCAAATATGTTCGGCAATACCTCGTCTGGTATGCCCCTGCCCCTATCCGCAAATGATATCATGATGTATCGGCCCTGGTTCAGCGAGAGTGCATTGTTCTTGCCAACTATTCTATTTTCTGCACTGATGGTTACGAGTCCGCCTTCAGGCATTGCTTCCCGGGCATTCAGCACGATATTATGAATAACCTGGCCCATCTGTCCGGTATCAGCCTCAACAGGCCAGAGGTCATCCGGCACAATAAATTTAGAATCAATATTTGACCCGCTCAAAGTCAGTTGAGAGGTCTCTTTGATCACATTACACAGTCCCGTAAGGCTCAATACAGGCTTACCACCCTTCGAAAATGTCAAAAGCTGATAGGTCAAATCTTTTGCCCTGATCGCAGCTGTTTCAGCGTCGGCTAACACGTCAGCTGTCTTCCTGTCAGGACCGGCCATTATTCGTGCCAGATTGATATTACCCAGAATAGCTGTCAACAGATTATTGAAGTCATGGGCAAGACCGCCTGCGAGAACGCCCAGTGATTCAAGTTTCTGGATTTTAATCAATTCGTTTTCCATCTTTTTGTGATCAGTTATATCACGCTGTAATTGAATGATTCCCTGAAACGTGCCGTCCGGCCCCCAGAATGGTGAAGCAATGATCTCAATTAAACGTTTGGCACCGTCTGAACGCCTGTGATAGTGGGTATTAATCTCCTGTTTCCCGGATTTTCGCACTATATCAAGCGGACAGCAGATGTGCGTATGATCACAAACGTCTTTCAGTCCGTGAGAGACTTCATAACAGAATTCAGCTTTATCAGTTGACCCTGAAAACTCCAGAGCTGCTTTATTCATCATCCTGATCCGGTAATCATTTCCTACCACCATGATTGGTTCGCTCACACCATCCATGATTGTCTGGAGAAATCTGCGCGAATTCTCTTGTGCTTCTCCTGCAATCTTTTGTTCAGTGATATCACGCCCGATGGACTGTATTTCAGTGAGCGTGCCGGTGTTGTCAAAGAGCGCCCTATCACTCCATACCTGCCATCTGCTCTGCCCATCAGGAGTGATGACACCATGTTCCATGGTAATAAACGGGTTATTTTTATTCAGTGCTGCGATTTTTTCACGGACATATGCATGAGATTCCTGTGGAATGAGATCCAGAAAGCTCGTCCCGATCAGTTCACCTTCAGGTCTGCCAAAATAGCGTGCATATGCTTGATTAATAAAGGTAATCGTTGTATCTGGTTTATACCGGCATATCAGGTCAGGCAGATCTTCCAGAATGTTCTTATATCGTTCCTTACTCCTCTCGAGTGATTGCTCTGCACGCCTTCGTCTGTCAAGTTCATACCGGGCATGCATGGAATACATGAAATAGAGAAAGAACGGCACAAAGAGTACTTCAGCATAATCTTCGTATCGATCCAGATATGACGAAATGTTTCCATGTTCAAGCACATTGGAAACACCGACAAAAACATACACTCCAATGGAACAGGAAAGAAGCACATTGGACACCCTGTCCAGAATGCCCGTTCCGATCGTTATGGATAACCACAGTGCATACATAAAGGCACCAACACCGATAATATCCAAAACTACGATGGTATTCACATTCATATCTGTTCTTCTTTCTCATGCCTGAACTGGTCCGAGAGTAAACGGCACCCGATAACAAATGCGATTCCTGAAAATGCGAATAATGCATGTTCAAGAATGTTAAAAAAACGCGGCCAGATCAGACCTTCAACAACAGTAGCTAAGTAAGCAGAAAAAATGAGAAAAAAGGCTATGTAAAAAGATCGAAGGGTTGACACAGTGTGTTTCCAGAAGACAGAGAGTATAAGCACGATCGAAATGAACCCTAAAACAAGATTTATCAGTTCACTTTCCTGCACCATTATAGGCTCCTAGAAAACTGATATAAACGATGACTATAAAATAAACCTATAAATTTATAAGTCTTTATAATTATAACTTTAGCAGATAATGCTGGGAACACAATAAAAATATTCTAATAGGCCTATTAACATATTTAATTAACTGTTTTCTTTATTATTTTAGGATAGAGGAGCGTGTGGAAGACAACAGGCGATTCTCCTGCGAATAAGGGCAGTTACGAAAGCATTAGTATCTCGCTTGCCAACAATCCTGATGCCTGTAATATGCCATAGGAGGCAAGAAGTTTTACCAGATTGGGGCAGCTTTCTTCAATAATAAGAATTTGTCTCCTACATTTTAGGGTACGTCCGGATGCTTCAGTTCAATAGTATCTCCGGTGAGCGCTTCAATGAGAAACACCTTAAGGACCTTTTTTTCCTCCTGAGTGAGGCCGAGGGGGTTCAATGCTGAATTGCCCGAGCCCCCTCCTCTGTCAAAGAATTCTATAACCTCATCGAGTGTCTCGAATATCCCGTTATGCATATACGGCGCAGTTCTCGAAATCTCCCTGAGGGTCGGCGTCCGGAATGCCTTCCAGTCTGAATCTTCTTTGGTAATAAGATATCTCCCGGGGTCTTCTTTCAGGGTTCTGAATTCCTCAAAATGGTTGAACTTGGCAACGAACCGTCTCGCTGCAGCAACGCGTGGATCTTTTTCAAACGCCACATTTTCCGGGACATTCAGCGAATGGTATTTATTGTCTGAAAGGGCAACCCCATCATGACACTCTGCACATTTCCCCTTACCCGTAAAGATCTTCAGGCCCTTTTTCGCTTCAGCCGAAAGTGCGCCTTCATATCCGTCCAGATACTTGTCAATGGGGGCATTCCGGGAAATCAGGGTTCTCTCGAATGCTGCCAGGGCCATTGCTATTCTCTGGCGGGTAATGTCGTCAGTGCCAAACGCCCTTCTAAAGGCCTCAAGGTAGTCAGGAACAGCCCGCAACTCCTCCTCAAGATAATCCAGGTTCTGGTTCATTTCAAACGCTGACAGGATAGGGAAAAGGGCCTGATCTTCAAGGCTCTCAGCCCTGCCGTCATGAAAGAGCGCCTTAAAAAATGCTGAATTGAGTACGGTCTGGGTATTCCTCCAGTGTTTCGTTGTAGGGTAACTGAGAGAGATGGCCTGTCCGTCAGTAAAACCTAATTCCGGTATATGACAGGTAACACAGCTCATGGTGCCATCACCTGACAGGCGCCGGTCAAAAAAGAGCATTTTGCCCAGTTCAACCTTTTCCGGTGTCTGTGGATTATTCCTGGCTATGGGAATTGTTTTGATAGACTCCAGGTCACCACTTACTGACGTATCACAAAAGCCAAAAAGTAAAAAGAATACCATGCAAAAAATGGCAGAATTATTTTTCAGCATGTTGCAGCTCCTCATCTATAATTTTCTTAATATACTCATACGGTCTATTGCCAATAACTTTCCTGCCATTAATAAATATCGTGGGTGTGTTGTAGAGGTCCAATGCCTCAGCTAATGCTATATCACGTTTGATAATGTCCAGATGTTTCATGGTATCGAGATCATTTGTGAACCGTTTCATGTCTAATTCCAGTTCAGCAGCATAACTGATAAGGCTTTCCCTGTCGAGCTTCGGCGATTTCTTGAGCAGGATATCATGCATCTCCCAATACTTACCCTGATCTCCTGCAGCCAGGACGGCCTCGGCAGCAATATGCGAGTAATCCCGGTACTTGTACGGATACTGTCTGAGAATAAGCCGGATTTTCCCCTTGTATTCTTCCATGAGTTTCTTGACAGTCGGACCGGCTGCCGCACAGTGCGGTCACTGGAAATCAAGAAATTCTATCATGGTAATGAGAGCATTCGGCGGACCGAGTTGAGGAGAGTCTCCTAAAGGGACATCAAAGCGTGTTATATCGGCAAATGCCAGCACACTCAGCAGCAAGAAAATGAGCGCAATACGTATGGTTATCTTCACAGCACCTCCTTAATAGATAAGGGAACTGGATACCGTGCATACTATCCAGTTCCCTTAGTATTCTTTTAAGCAGTCTCGTTACGCTCCTTCAGGCTCGGGAAACAGTCTCAGATACTTTGCCGCAAGCTTGAAGCCGAATATGGCAGCTGCTACAAGGGCAAGCGTCACAATGAACTCCATGAGCGTTGGGAAATAACTTAGTCCGGTCGCACTTTGATCCCTATAAACACCGAAAACAGCAACATTAAGCCTGTTCAGGAGTATACCGGCGACCACGAGGATGTCAACAAAGAGAATCTGGTTTATTGATGCTCTCACCTTTCTGCTCAGGAGTAGTACGATCGGGATGATCACACCAACAAGCATCTCGAGAAGAAACATGTTTGCTTCCAGGCTGCCGTCAAAGGCACTCCCAATTCCTCCCTTGAACAGTTTAATCAGTTTCAGCGCACCATAGATCACTGCCGCAATGAGCGTGCCCCTGGCAAGCCCGGAAAGTATCTCCATGTTTGGTTTGTGATTGAAGGCCTTCGAACTTATAATATTTTCGAGACTGACCATCGAGAGCCCCATCATGACCGCAGACACGAGAAAGAGCGTCGGCAGTTGCGAACTGTACCAGAGATTAGAAAGTTTGTGAGGCACGATCAGATACACCGCTCCAAGAGACGACTGATGGAGAACCGAAAGAAGCACGCCAAAAAGCACTACCGGCACCATAATCTTTTTGACAAACGTCAAAGCAGCGTTCATCTTGAGTTTTTCAAAGATCATGGGGCTTGATTCAGTCGCGAGCGTTAAGGTGTAGAGGATGACGTGTATTGCCACAACCCACATCACTGAATGTATCTGCCACATAACCGCCGGATGCCAGATACGCCACGGCACTCCGATATCAAACATGATCGCTGTTGCTGCAAGCAGATATCCGAAAAAGGCCGTCAGAACTGCAGGCCTAACAATGGGTTTGTATTTCTTCCAGTTCAGTATATAGACAGCTCCTGCTATGAGGAACCCTCCGGCAGCCATAGCAACTCCTCCAAGCACGTCAAAACCTATCCAGAGGCCCCAGGGAAAACGGTCGTTCAGATTGGTTGCTGCGCCGAGACCATTTACCAGACGGTAGAATATAACAAGAGCACCCAGCCCAATGACAAGAAGCAATACCATTGTGAAGGGTGTCCACATTTTAATATCTTTTTCATGTGATGTCATGGTTATTCCTCCTTATCCGAATTTTTACTGCGTGTTAGTGCCCATGTCGCGGCCCCGACAATCAGTACCACGCCGATTACCGCAGGAATCTTTCCAATGTATTTCCATGTATACTCAGGGAAGTTCCGATTTACTATGTTTGCGTTAAAACCAAGGCTGGCAAAGGGTACATTGGAAATGTACATCCATGACGTACCGCCGGCTTCTTTTTCACCGTAAATATGATCAACATATTTCCCCGGGCTTTTGTTTATGCGGCTCCGTCCTTCTTTCAGAACATCATCGTATTCACCGTAAAACATCGTTCCTGTGGGGCAGGTCTTGATACAGGCAGGTACCATATCCGCCTTTATGCGTTCAGAACAGAATGAGCATTTCTGTACCCAGGGCACCGCCTTTTCCCACTCATACTTCGGGATATAGAACGGACATGCGAGCATGCAATAACGGCAGCCGATGCAGCGGTCAAAGTGGTACGTGACCGGCCCGGCTTCTGTTTTTTTCAATGCCTCGACCGGGCAGGCAGAGACACAGGCAGGGTCTTTGCAATGAAGGCACTGGTCTTTTATAAAGCTCCAGACCGGCACGCCGTCCTTTTCCTGTTCAACAAATTTTATATACGTATAGGTCTCTGAATTCAGCTCCGGTGGATTTGTGTACACGCCCCTCATTTCTGTCTTTTTTGCCTTGCGTTCGTTCCACTCTTTGCAGGCGATCTGACAGCCCCGGCAACCGATACAGCGTGTTAAATCAATTAATACACTTTTTGCCATGTCTGCCTCCCTATATCTTCTCGACGTTGACCATAAAGGCCTTCGTCTCCGGTATCATAGTGTTAGCATCGCCAATGGTGGGTGTCAGGAGATTTGCGCTGTCTCCGCCGCTCCCGTCCTCTGGGTACTGCCAGCCAAAGCACCACGGAAGCCCCACCTGGTGGACTGTGGCACCCATGACCTTGAACGGCTTAAACCTGCCTGTCACAATCGCCCGTGCCCATATAGCACCACGTCCGGAGCTTACTTTAACCTTGTCACCGTTTTTGATCCCTTTTTCAGCAGCAAGCTCTTTGCTCATTTCCACAAAGATCTGAGGCATCATCTCGAGCTGCCAGGGTTGATGCCGTGTCATGACGCCGGTCTGCCAGTGTTCGGTCAATCTGTAGGTTGTAGCTACATATGGGTACCTGATATCGCAGGAATAGAAAATATCCTCCGGGCTTCCACCGCCTTCTTTTGCCCTCTTATCATCGGCAAGTTCAAAGAACAGCTTCGCAGTCGGGTTTATCCGGTGTTTTTTGGACATGGGATTTTCCTGAATAGGACATTCGAGCGGCTCATAATGTTCCGGGAATGGCCCGTCTGCGCGGCCGGGCCCGAATATATGCGCAACACCGGCCGGCTTCATAATATATGCCTTCTTTGTTTTCGGATTCGTCGAGCCGTCAGGATTTTTCATAGGTGGCCATCCGCCATCAGGCACATCGCCGACCCAGCCCCCTTTTCCGCCTTTGGCAGCAGCGTCCCATTTAATGACCGGTCTCGAGGGATCCCACGGCCTCCCGTATTCATCTACTGATGCGCGGTTATAAATAATCCTCCTGTTCACCGGCCAGCACCATGACCACTCGGGATACAGCCCCATGCCGGTCGGATCTTTTTGCGAGCGCCGGGCCATCATGTTTCCTTTTTCAGTATATGAGTTACAGTAGAGCCAGTTACCTGAGCAGGTAGACCCATCGTCCTTGAGGTGAGCAAAGCTTGGTACCAGGGTTCCCTTTTTCCGGGGTTTACCCTTGGTTTCCGTATCCTCCATAAAATATCCGTTGATCTCTTTTGCTATCATATGGGTATTAATCGTGCTGTCCGGTCCGGTCTGGCCGTAGTTCCACCAGAGCTTAGTAACCGGATCAGGGTAGGTTCCGCCGTCTTTATCATAGAGAGCTTTCACCCGGTAGAACAGTCCATTAATGATCTCCGAGTCCGGCAGCGACTGTCCTTGCGGCTCCTGCGCTTTATAACGCCACTGAGCCCAGCGGCCGGAGTTGGTGATACTGCCCTCTTTTTCCATTGATGCTGCAGCAGGAAGGAAAAAGACCTCGGTTTTAATATCAGCCGGATTAACACCGGGTCCTCTCCAGAACGATCCGGTTTCATTATCAAAGAGATTGACATTCACCATCCAGTCCAGTTTTGCCAGGGCTGTTCTTACCTTGCCCGCGTTTGAGCCTGAACAGGTCGGGTTCTGTCCCCATGCAAAGAATCCTTTGAACTTGTCCTGCATCATCTCATGGAATATCATGAGCCACGAGGCATTCTGACCGTCATCAAGCTTCGGCAGCCAGCTATAGCCAAAGTCATTATCCTTTGTGGCATGTGCACCATAATGGGCCTTAAGGAGACTGACCGAATATTTTGGATAATTGGCCCACCAGTTGGCACTTAAAGGTTCTTTCGTCTTTGGCGTATATTTATCATTGTATGCCTGTAATGTAGGCTGAGACGCCTTCGGGGTTTTTAAGTATCCGGGCAGTATGTGAAAGAGCAGGCAGTGGTCTGTCGAGCCCTGCACATTGCTTTCGCCCCTCAGGGCATTTACCCCGCCCCCGGCCCTTCCGATGTTTCCGAGGAGAAGTTGCACTATCGCCATCGCCCTAATGTTCTGCGTACCGACCGTATGCTGGGTCCATCCCATGGCATACATGATCGTTGCTACTTTATTCGGTTTGCCGGTCGAAGCGTATATCTGATATACCTTTTCGATCAAGTCTTTTGGTGTGCCGGTAATCTTGGAGACTGTGTCAATGTCATAGCGCGAATAATGTTTTTTCATAAGCTGGAGCACGCAGTGGGGACTCGTCATGCCCGGATCTTTCCTTGCCTCACCGGCTGCATTGGTCTGGAATGCCCATGCCTTCTTGTTATATTTCCTCTTCTGTG
The DNA here is from genome assembly GCA_020347665.1 of Nitrospiraceae bacterium. GTDB lineage: Bacteria > Nitrospirota > Thermodesulfovibrionia > Thermodesulfovibrionales > UBA6898. Next base: position 1,309,978 of record CP070737.1, on the reverse strand, counting down.
GATCATATCCTGAAAAGACACCATCCAGTTCACCGGGCATCTTGAAGTTTGTGTTTACCAGGAATGGACCATTGGTGTAAAGCCGGACATAGTCTTTATGGTAGAGATTGTTCTGCAGGATATAGTTGATCATGCCACCTATAAATGCTATGTCAGATCCTGAGCGTAAGGGAGCAAAAACGTCAGCCTTTGATGATGTTCTGGTAAACCGGGGATCAACACTGAGAAGCGTTGCACCTCTCTTCTTTGCTTCGGTAACCCACTTGAATGAAATCGGATGGTTCTCAGCTGCATTGCTCCCCATAATGAGGATAACATCAGCATTTCTGATATCAATCCAGTGGTTTGTCATTGCACCGCGTCCGAACGACTCTGCCAGAGCCGCGACAGTTGCGGAGTGTCATATTCGGGCCTGGTGTTCGATATAGACGAGCCCGATTGAGCGAAGCCACTTCTGAAGAATATAGCACTCTTCATTATCAAGGGCAGCACTCCCGACATGGGCGATCCCGTCACACCGGTTGACTACCTGTCCTTTACTGTTCTTGCCAACAAATGTCTCATCCCTCGTCTTCTTGATTCTCTTGGCAATCTCATCAAGGGCCCAGCTCCATTCAACTTCTTTCCATGAGCTTGCCCCCGGGGCGCGGTACATCGGCTTTGTCACCCGCGTCGGATTATGGGCAACCTGATAAAGCGCTGCCCCTTTTGAGCAAAGTGTACCCTGATTTATGGGATGGTCAGGGTCACCTTCAATGTTCACGACCTTCCCGTTTTTGGTATGAGCAATCATTCCGCAGCCTACAGCACAGTACGGGCAGATGGTTGTAGTGACCTTTGCCCCTTTTATACGGTTCTCCCGTTCTCGCGCTTCAGCCGCCTTTGGTGTCAGGCCGTTAGCTGTCCCGGCAACAGCTACGCCTCCTGAAATCTTTAGAAAATCCCTTCTTGAGATATCCATACAATACCCCCTTTCATCAAGATTTAAAGAAATGTGGTTATGTATCGATAGTTATATGAAAAAACGTTTCTTTGTAAGTAACAGAAAAAGAAAAGGTCTGAGTAAAATAATCATCGTTCATGATTATTCCCATAAAAACTCCCCTCACACAAGTCAGAACAAGAAAAGGTAGAACTGCTGTAAATGCCCCTGTAATTGGTTACATATTATACCCAACCCAATTACTTGTCAATCCCTTTTTCTTATTTTATAAACAATAATATTTAAATATAAAAGATCATTGATTTCGACATTAATTATCAAGGTGTTCAATGAAAGAAGCGATCTGACTGCGACAGGAGATATTACTGCCTGACTTCAAAGATGAATTCTATTTCCAGAGGAGAATTCATCGGGAGTACGGGAACGCCCACGGCTGCCCGTGCATGCCTGCCGGATTCTCCGAATATCTCAAACAGAAGATCTGAAGCACTATTGAGTACCATTGGCTGGTCAGTAAAGTCTGGGGAAGACGCTATATATCCTGTTATCTTTATGCATTGCTCGACGTTGTCAAGAGTGCCAATAGCAGACCGCACCACTGCAAGGGCATTTATCGCTGCACTGCGTGCGTCCTCAATCGCCTCCTGAAGGGTAACTGCGTCGCCCACGCGCCCGGTTCGCACCAACTTTCCCTCTTTAAGCGGTAGCATGCCGCTGACATAAAAAAGGTTTCCGGTTCTCACGAACGGCACATAGGAACCAAGAGGTTGCGGCACCTCAGGCAGCGTAATACCAAGCTCTCTTAATCTATTTTCAGGTGTCATCCCTTCAAAAATACAGGAAAAAGGATGCAAGATGCAAGCATATGGATTCGATGCATCGATGCCACATAATAAAAGCATCTGTCTGAAGAATATTGTTCAGATTGTCTATCCAGGCAGGAATGGCAAATGCCAGATAAAGCAATGTCAAATGTTAAAATCCAAATGTCTAATCAAATCCTAATGCCAAATAACAAAAAGACAAAGCTGATCTGGCAGTTCATTCATTGTTCTCTTTTTTGATGTTACATTCTTTGATATCTGATCTGTGTCATTTACCATTGTCTCACCAGACATACATTTGGCATTTGAACTTTGTCGTCTGTCATTGCCTCATTTGAAATTGGTCTCTCAATACTTTGTATCTGCAAATTCTACCCAGCCGCCTGCTTTCACCAGTTCCTTATCAAAATCAGTAATCTGATACGCAATTGTTTCGGCACCCCTGTCTGAGGAGACCGTTAGCGTGTCTTTTTCAAAGTCTACGGATACCTTTGCGTTGTGGCCATTGTGTGCAAAGAGCATATCGATTTCTTTCGCTGAAAGTTCTATCGCGAGCATGCCGCAGTTAAACATGTTCTGCCTGAAGATCCGGGCAAAGCCCGAGGCTATCACGACGTGTATATTATTCACCTCAAAAACCCAAACTGCATGCTCCCGCGAAGAACCGCATCCGAAATTATCACGCGTAATAATCACCCCGGCTTCCCCCACTGACCGAGCTCTCTGATCAAATCCCTCAAGCTTCAGGGCTTCAAGCATATGCGGCTTCAGGGCTTCTTTTGATATTTCAGTCAGATACTTTGCCGGTATAATTTCGTCAGTGTTGATATCTGCCCGGTCCAGAAAAAGGACCTTGCCGCCAAACTGTTTCATCAGATTTCTTTCCTCTTGTAGTTCCTTGGATCCGCGATCTTCCCTTCCAGTGCTGTTACTGCAGCAACTGCCGGGCTCATCAGGTGCACCATACCGCCCTTTCCCATCCTTCCGGGAAAGTTTCTGTTCGTTGTTGATGCGCAGACCTCGTCCGGCGCAAGCACTCCGGTACTCATGCCCAGACATGCCCCGCAGGTCGGGTTTGTCACGCAAAACCCGGAATCCATAAAAATCTGTATGATTCCTTCCCTGTTTGCATCCTGAAAAACCCTGGGCGTAGCCGGTGAAACAATCCCCCTTACCGCTGGGGAAATCGTCTTTCCCTTTAAATACGCTGCCGCGATCCTGAGGTCTTCGAGTCTTCCGTTCGTACAGGAACCGATATAGATCTGGTCAACAGGCAAACCTGCTATCTCGGATATATTTTTTACCTCGTCAGGTTTATACCCATAGGTTACCTGCGGTTCAAGAGCTGTGACATCTACGTTCCTTACTGTGCTGTATGTACAGTTCTCATCAGACCACCAGGTCCGGTATTGTTGAAACGCTTCATCCCTGTCCCTGAAATCTGATGATACGTATTCCCACAGGTAATCAACCGTCACTTCATCGGGCATGCAGATCCCTGTTGTTCCGCCCGCTTCTATCGCCATATTACAGAGCGTCATCCTGCTCTCCATTGTCATGTTCCGCACAACATCACCGTGAAACTCCATGACCGAGTCAGTTGCTCCCTTGACCGTCAGTGTTTTAATTATTTTCAGGATGATATCCTTTGCGTATACCCCGTCCGGAACTTTTCCGATGATATTTATCCTTATGGTCGCCGGATCTCTAAAGGCACAAACCCCTTTCAGGATACCGACTTCAAGGTCAGTTGTACCCACCCCAGCGGCAAACGCGCCGAAGGCCCCATGGGTACAGGTATGGGAGTCCCCCATGATTACCGTATAACCCGGTCGGATGAATCCCTTTTCAGGGAAGAGCGCATGACAGATGCCATTACGGCCGATATCAAAAAAGTCTTTGATGTTATGTCTCCGTGCCCAGTTCCTCAAAATCTTGCCCTGCTCTGCCGTCTGTGAGTCCTTCGCAGGGGTAACATGGTCAATTACTGCTTTTATTTTTGCCGGATCGAACACCCTGTCCTTACCCCTCTTAACAAGGTCATTGATTGCTATGGGTGTCGTAATCTCATGACAGAGAACAACATCCAGCCCAAGAACCTTGGTCCCCGGAAACGGCTCATCCCTCAGGTGCGCACTGAAAATCTTCTCTGTTAATGTCATGCCCATTGCATTACCTTTTTAAGAAATGCCTCAAAAATACTGAAGAACCCGGTTAATCCGGATGGGAAATATCATATTCTAATACAGGGTACATCAGAAAGGCAAAGATAAGCTCTCGTGGTAATCTTACTGCATACCGCAATTCGCATGCCGCCGTAAGACAGCCCGGCGAAGAAAAGATAGTGTAATTAATTCTTAATGATTTTATAATCTAACATGGATTTTTTATCTATGGTATTCCCGATTTCAGGCGTTGAAACGTATGTATTCATTCCGCCTCTCGTGGCCTTCGTCATATCGTTTTTCGCATCAATGGGAGGATTGTCCGGTGCATTTCTGCTCCTGCCTTTCCAGATGAGTGTCCTGCACTTTACCACACCATCTGTCAGTGCGACGAATTTTCTCTTTAACATTGTAGCAATCCCCGGTGGTGTTCTGCGTTTCATAAAAGAAGGCAGAATGGCCTGGCCGCTCACCTGGGTCATTGTAATCGGGACGGTTCCGGGAGTTTTCATCGGTTATGTACTGCGTATTCAATATGTGCCTGATATCCGTTCATTTAAATTTTTTGTCGGCTGTGTGCTCCTTTATATAGGAATCCGACTGATGTCTGAGGTCATCGCGAAATTTCGTAATAAACATTCAAAAACAGATGAACTGGAAAAAAAGTTTGGCCAGAGGACCAGTCATCTTAGAAAAAGTCAGCATTCACGCGTTGCAGCCGGCCTGCCATCTGAAGCAGTTATCAAAACCATATCTTTTTCCTTTCAAAGGGTAACCTATGAATTCTGGGGAGAGATTTTCACCTTCCGCACCGTACCCATGTTCCTCCTCTCTTTTTTCGTCGGAATTATCGGTGGCATATACGGGATAGGAGGTGGCGCGATCATAGCACCCTTTTGTGTGACTGTGTTTCGTCTTCCGGTGTATACGGTTGCCGGTGCCGCCCTAACCGGTACGTTCCTGACGTCTATTGCCGGAATAATCTTTTATACGGTGCTGCCGCTAAAAACAGACATGCAAACATCCCCGGACTGGCTGCTGGGTATTCTTTTTGGCTTCGGAGGATTCATGGGGATATACCTTGGAGCCCGGCTGCAGAAATTCATGCCTCAAAGAGCTATCAAGCTTATCCTTGGCCTTGTTGTGTTATATGTTTCTCTGAAATATATTCTGCAATATTTTGTTTAGTATATGAGCTTTCCTGACAAAAACTGATATGCGATCTCATTCTTTGGTCGTTCGAAAAAGTCGTCTGTCAGCCCTTCATCATAGAGTTCGCCTTCATGCATGAAAATAATTCTGTCAGAAAGCCGCTGGGCCTGAAACATATTGTGTGTCGCCATAATAACAGTTTTATGCGTATCTCTTATAAGCTTTTTTATGATATTTTCGATGAGTGCTGTATTCGCCGGGTCTAATGATGCCGTCGGTTCATCAAGAAATATGATTTCCGGATCAATCACGAGAGAGCGCGCAATCGCCAGCCGCTGCCCTTCACCAGCTGAAAGCGTTTTTGCACTCTGTTTTCTTTTCTCCCAGAGACCAACGGTCTTTAATATCTCTTTAACGCGCCCATGCCGAGCACGAAAGCCGGTGCCTCTTACCTTGAGACCATACGATGCATTCTTGAAAACAGTGGTATTAAACAGTCCGTCTTTTGAAAAAACCATCGATATCCTGCGCCTCAGTTCAATCGTATGTTCTACTGCATGATTATTTTCATAGTATGTAATCTGTCCTTTATCAGGAATTTCGATCAATCCGCAGATTCTTAAGAGCGTCGACTTGCCGCTCCCGTTCGGCCCTATAAGCGCATGCATTCTGCCTTTCTCAAAAACATATGAGCAATCTTTCAGTATCTTCACACCGCGATAGGACTTGCCGATATCTTTGATTTCGACTGTAAGATTTCTGTTCACGACCTTACCCCTTTCTTCTGGATAAGGTGGAGCCCCGCGTTCACGATCAACGATATGGCCAGAAGTACGATACCGAGGGCAAGTGCGAGCTCAAAATCTCCTTTGTCTGTTTCAAGGGCAATCGTCGTCGTCATAACCCGTGTATAGCCGGCTATGTTACCGCCGACAATTAAGACCGCCCCAACCTCTGCGATCACGCGGCCAAACGCAGCGATCACTGCTGCCATGATTGAGTAACGGGCCTCATTGATAACAAGATATGAAATCTGCCCGGATGTTGCTCCGAGCGCCTGCGCGGACTGCTTCACTGTCTCATCAACCGACGTAACCGCGGCAAGAGACAGCGCGATGATAATCGGTAATGCCAGTATTATCTGTGCCATAATCATCGCAGTCGGTGAATAGAGCAGTCCCATAAAGCCCATTGGACCGCTCCGTGAAAGAATAAGATACAGGAAGAGACCAACAACAACCGGGGGCAGGCCCATAAAGGTATTCAGAATGCTCACGACAAGCCCTTTCCCAAAAAACCGCCTGAGCCCTATGACTGCACCAAGGGGTATGCCTGAGATCGCTGCTATGCAGAGCGCAAGCCCTGAGACTTTCATGGATAGATAGATAATGCCAAGCAGTTCCGGATCAAGATGAACGAGCAGGGAAAAAGCCCTTTGAAAACCTTCAATAAGAAGAGCCATATTAGGATTATACATTAAATGTAAATCTCAAAGCCTCGACATCAACAAAAGAACGGAAGATTAAGAATTTTCTCCCTGCAAGTCAGTAAAAATTGGAAGCTCTTAGAATAACTATTACATATCGAAGTGAGGATTCTGATGCCCGAGATATTCGACATCGATAGATCGATCAAGATTTAACACCTTCACCTGCTGCTATTCAATTCTGGAGGACAGTAAAAATTGAGGATTACCGATTATAAGTGCTAATCGGAGAAAAAAAGCTTCTTCCTGAAAAATGTTTTTAAACTGTGTTAAAAGAAGACCAAACCGAAATCAACACAAACAAATGCGTAAATTGGCCTACTTAGGCGTTAAATGTCACTAACAGATAGTTCCTGAGACTTATTTCTATCTAAAATTAATATCCCCAAAAACCATAACACCAAGTATTAAAGGCTTTTTGCAGCTAAATAATGTTGACTATTAATATTGGCATATTAATTGCTTTAGATTATCCAATTTAGTGAATAAAACATTGGAGGAATAACGAATATGAGCAAAGAAATATCGGGAGTACTAGAAGTGATAACAGAGATTAAAGATGCATCTGAGTCAATGAGTAGGAGTGAAAGTAAAGCTGACCCTTTACAGACACCTCAGAGCGACAAAGGATTCGCAGATTATTTATTAATGGTTATATTAACTGTCATGGCTTCTCTTGGAGTCGCTGTCCTTTTCTTTAATTTATGATTAATCTCTAATGTATGATTTTGAAGTTATGGGAGGTTGATGAGAATGAAAAAGATTACACTCATACTACTTTTTTTATTAATAATCCCCCAAATCGCTTACACTCATTCAGTTTGGTTAGAGGCTACACCTGATAAAGGAGACATATTGACCGAACCACCTAAAGAAGTAATATTCAAAATGACCGGGCATCTTCATACTGAAGGCTGCAATGTTGAGGTGTTTGATGAAAACGGGAATAAGGTTTCCAAGAAAACACAATTTTCAAATTCAGAGGGTTTAACAACAATAAAGGCGAAACTTATAGATGGGTTAAAGGCTGGTGTATATACCGTGAAATGGATTTTTGAAAATAAAGACAAACATAAGCAGAAAGGGCAGAAAGGGAGCTACACCTTCACCATTAAATAAATGTTTTTCTTAAATCCTTATCTACACTAAACGACAATTGTGTATGCCCGTCTGTAACATTCAGTATTAGTTGAGTACTGAAAGTTGAGAGTTATAAGAAGGAAGAGAGCATAAATATTTCATCATGAAGTCAACAAGTCGTACCGATTGATAATTAATGAAGCTGATCTGACCCTGCAGGCTTTTTCTTCATTCAGCTATTAACCTGCGTTCATGAAGGGAGGAGAGCATGTCGGATAACTTTTTGACATGGCTTTTCTCTTCTTCTATCATTTTCCACAATTTTATCTTCTTCCATTCGTAAACGAATTCATTTTTGAAATCGAGGTAGAAAATTACCATTTTCTTTTCTGCATTCATGGCATACTCCGTAACCTCCTCTACTGTTGCGTCGGGACTCGGCGGAGATGAGAACAGATTTCTTAACCTAGCGCCGGCATCCATCGCTTCCAAATCTTCCTTCGTTGCAGGAAGGGGTTTCCAACCAGAAAGTATGTTATTAAGAAAACTAAAATGTTTTGCCTCGTCTTTAGATAGGCTAAGGTATAATTCTTTCACATCCTTATCATATGCCTGTTGTGCCAAATGTCGGTAGAATGCTTCAGCCTGTCTTTCTACCAGAGATCCCAGATACAGAACATGTCTCAGCCTTGTTTCTTTTCTGGGAGATTTTCGCGAAAACAGCGATCTTAGCATATCTGCCACCTCCTGGAAATAATGATAGAGATTCACTTTCTTACGGATTGAGAGAATATGTATAAAACTATCATACAAAGCCGGATACGTCAATATTATTTTCTGTGGAAGGGCTGTTCATTTTTAGATAATGGAATTCCCCCGGTTTTGTAGACACTCACTTGCGGGAAACCCTTTCGAGTTTCCTTAATATAATTCATGATTCCGTACACTATTCTTTTTCCTCTCGAAAAGTTAACATAGAAATATAATACTGACTCTTAATTTATTTTATGGGATTCAAAGACTATTTCTATAAGTGTATGGATTCGAAAAAAAATGGGCCAAAAAGGTTTAGAATTGAAGTTGAACCTTCTGGAATACACCATGTTTTTGGTAGAGTGATATACAAAGACAGAAACTCTCCATATGTCCGCTTACGTTGTAATGAAAAACTCTATTATTTCGAGATGTACCGTCATGACTTGAAAAGTCCAATTGCTCCTGGTGATATTGTCCAAATAGGTTTCAGAAGGGTTTTTAATGAAACAAAGGGTATATTCGATTATAAAAATAAGGAGCCTGCTGATTATATGACAAATGAAGTAGTTGATTTGAAAAAATTTATAGCTCGTGGTGAAGGATTTACTTTTTTTGAGCAAATAATATGAATCACGCCCATAACGGTGAGATTAGGTTAGCTATGCCATGTGGCAGAAAAACTCGATCCGAAAGAACTTGTACCCTTTGAAGAACTCCTCATGGCGAATACCGTCACCCAAGAAGCTATAATCAACCTTCTTCATGATAAGGGATTGATTAACAAAGAGGAAATACTTGAGGAGATTAAAAGGCTAAAAGTTACAGGACTTTTTTTAAAAAAAACTTCCTATACTCCTCAACTTTAGAAACTTGCCTTATATTGAAGAGTACAGACGGAAATTGATAACGCAAAGCTCTGTGAATCGAACCATGAAGCACATAAAGCGCAAAAAACTGATTTGCAAATAATAAATCAAACACAATCAAAAAAGGCCATACTGGTTCGATTTTTCAGCAGAACCTTGTTATACATTTTCATCTTTAGGGCCGACCCGTAAGCAACTTTCATTTAATCTTTGCTAGAATGCCACTGCTCCATGTGCGTTGAATGCGTTTTCAAATAAGCTCCAGGTTTGTAGAACTTGTCATAAAAATCCAGGTCGATATGATGCGCCTGCAGGTACATGATGAGAAACATGGAGGGCACGCTACCAGGGAATTTGCCGAATGTATCGTACACGTACTGGGCCTGAAGCGCCACGCACTCCCTGAAGCGTTTATCGTGAACCTGGGCGGCCATGCGTACTTTGCGACTATCTTTCCAGGGGCCGGGTGTGTCGGAATGGAAAGGTCCACCGGGACCAAACTTGCGCTCGCACACAGCCTCCAC
>CP070737.1:1290249-1300082 GCA_020347665.1 Nitrospiraceae bacterium | reverse complement strand
AGAGGTGCGCCGTTCATATCCTTCCGTATATGGCATCAAGATAAAAAAGAAACTGCTTGATGTGATAAACGGCGAAATGGTTGACGGAGACAGCATACTTGACGTAGGCGCTTCCGACAGATCACTTGGTGATAAAATAACAGCCCGGTATCCGTCGATAACGTACAAGACGATGGACATAGATAAAACGCGTACCCATGACTATTACAGCCTTGATGATGTCTCAGAGTCCTTTAACATGATTATCCTGTCTGAAGTCATTGAGCACCTTGAATTCGCTGACGGAATCTCGATGCTGGGTAGGCTCTTCGAACTGCTCAAGAGAGGGGGACGGATAATAGTGTCAACGCCTAACCTCCATCACCCCAACCGCTATTGGTGGGATACCGACCATAAAACACCCTATCGATATGACGTGCTTGGCGCTGCGCTCCTTTCTGCCGGATTCACAGTTGACAGGATATTCAGGACATACAACGACCAGATTTTCAGGAGATTCATCCGTATGTATATTGCGTTGCATCTCCATAGATATCTTGATATCGACTTTGCCAAATCAATTATTGCCGTGGCTTCAAAAAGGTGAAAATAGCGTTTCTGGTAACAGGGCTCGATAAACCGAGTGTGCGTTACAGGGTCCTTCAATATATCCCTTATCTTGAAAAGGCCGGATTCACAGCTGATGTGCATACAATACCCGGAAACTATCTCCGTCGCATAAGCCTTTTTAAAAGCATGAAGAACTATGAATGTGTTATCTTACACAGGAGGCTGCTCAGTTCAGCGGGATTTTACGTCCTCAGAAAATACTCCAGCAAGCTTGTTTATGATTTTGACGATGCCCTTATGTTCAGAGACTCCAGCAGGGAAAAGTTTTTTTCGTACAAGAGGGAGAAGAACTTTTTTAGAACAGTCAAATACGCAGATATGGTCATCGCCGGCAATGACTATCTGGGAGATTTTGCTCTGAAAGAGAATGCCCGAACCCATATTATTCCTACAACTGTCGATACAAACAGGTTTACAGAAAAACCGCCTCGTGTCCACTCTAATCAGATCATACTTGGATGGATTGGCAGCAGTTCCACACTATTTTACCTGGAGAACCTGAAGGGCCTCTTTGACAGGGTCTTCGAGCGTTTTCCTTTTACCAGACTGAAAATTGTGGCGGATAGGTTTTTCGAATGCGAAGAAATGCCGGTAATCAAAAAACCCTGGAAATACGATGAAGAGATCGATGACCTCCATTCGTTTGATATAGGCCTGATGCCTTTGACTGACGATCCCTGGTCACGGGGGAAATGCGGGTTCAAGATTCTGCAATATATGGCGTTGGGAATCCCTTCGGTATGCTCCCCTGTCGGCGCTAACAGAAAAATCGTATCTGACGGCATGAACGGTTTCTGGGCTGAGGATGAAGATGAATGGACTGAAAAAATGGCGCTTCTCATTCAGGACAGGGAATTAAGGGCACGGATAGGGAGGAAAGGCCGGGAGACTGTCGCGCAATACTATGCCACCGGGGCGAACAGTGACCGGCTTATTGCTCTGCTTCTGTCACTTTTTAAAAAATAAACTCCTGAGATATTTCATTGTTATCATAATTTTTTTTACAGGTGCAGGGATTATGAAAGCTAAAGATTCAATCAGGTTACCTGACAACACACGCCTTGTATTACATCATGGCCCCGGCTGGCAGGACAGTTATCTCGAGATATTATTAATGCCGCTTCTGGAAGGTTCAGCCCCTTCTTTTGCAACACAGGTGACCAGCTCGCAAAATTCAGAATGCTGGAGGGCAGAAGTCGGAGGCTCTTCGCTGTTTATAAAATTTTTCCACTTCAGGGACATTTTCGACAGGTTCCCGATGCTCAGGAAAAGCAGGGCGGAACGGGCATTGAACGGTGGGGAACTCCTGCTTGCAAAAGGATTTCCCACACCCGAACTTATTGCGCAAGGCAATGTTATGAGAGCATACCGGACAGTTAAATGTTTCCTGATAACCGGGGATCTCGGAGGAAGCTTCAATGTCTATGACTATCTGAACAAATTCCCCGTAGCAGGGCAGACCGCGGAAGTCATCCTGAAAAAACGCACCCTTCTGAAGACCGCGGGAAGGCTCATAGGCAATCTTCATAAAAACGGGATTTTCCATGGCGATCTCCGTCCGGGCAATATTCTGATCGATCATCAGAACGCCGGCAATACCCCGCGCTTATATTTTATCGATAATGAAAGGAACAGGTATTTTCGGAGAGGTATTCCACCGCGGTTGCGACTGAAGAACCTCGTGCAGATCAATATGATAGTTATGCCCCAGATAACATTCACCGACCGCTTAAGATTTTTTTATGCGTATCTTTCTGAAAATCCTGAGCTTGCCCCTCATGCAAAAGAATGGATCAGGAGAACTTTTCTGAGGACAAAAGAACGTCTCACTGAGAAGATACCCGGGATATGGTCGGATTTTTAAGATGAAAAAAGTTCTGCATATAATCAAGGAATATACCGGAAACCAGCCGTTGCTGAACGAGTGTGTAAAAGCCCTTCCTGGCAGCGGGTTTTATTCAATAGTCTGTTATCTGAGCGGCCGGCGTGACGGGAACAATATGATTGAATCATTTGCCCGGGACGTACGCTATCTGGAGATGAGCCGTAAAAGCATCAAACAACTGGGTCCCGGTGTTATTTTTGATTGTTACAGAATAATGCGTTCTGAAAAAATTGACATTGTTCACTGCCACAGGCACAGGGCCACGGTAATCGGCACGATTGCGGCTGCTCTTGCAGGCGTTCCCCATGTTCTTGTTCATGTTCACGGTCTTTCAAGAACACGGACAAAAAAACGATATTGGACCAACTGGATCATATTCAAAAAGGTGGAAAGAATAATTGCTGTGTCAGACAGTGTGAAACAGGACGTCATAGATTCGAACCGGAATATTCCTCCTGAGAAGGTGGTTACCGTGAGAAATGGTCTGGACCTTGCGGTCATAGACAGTATAAATTTCAGCAGAGATGATGCCAGGTCACGTCTCGGCATTCCTGATAGCGACTTTGTGTTCGGCACAGTGGGAAGGCTGTCCCCAACAAAGGGACAGACATATTTGATCGATGCCTTTTCAGACGTTATCAAGCATGTCCCTAACGCAAAATTGATCATTGTAGGTGAGGGTCCTCTGTCCACGGAACTAAGGGAAAAAGCTTCAGAGTTAGGCCTGTCACAATGCACTGTTTTCACTGGTTTCAGAAAAGACGTCCATGAAATTCTAAGAGGATTTGACGTCTTTGTACTTCCGTCGGTAGCTGAAGGTCTCTCCATTGCGCTCCTTGAGGCCATGGCATCGAAACTGCCGGTTATAGCTTCCAGGGTTGGGGGCATCCCTGAAGTAATAGATAACAGTTGCGGCCTACTGGTTCCCGCAAGGGAGTCCGGCAGCCTGGCAAAAGCCATGGAGCAGATGGTGCATCTGGACCCGGCGGGAAGAACGAGGATGGGAGAGGCGGCAAGGAAAAGAATAGAAAAATATTTCACTGCAGAGATCATGGACCGGAAGTTATCCGAACTATATGAATCTTTAAGCGTGTAATCTATTAATTTTTATGACATGGACTCTGAAATAAAAAACCGGACCAGCCGTTATGCTGAAAGAACAGGTCAGTTCTCCATAGCTGCCCTTCTGGCGCTGTTACCATTTCACGGAATAACAACCCTTAATGAAATCCTGTTTTTTCTGTCTTTATCTGCTTTTATCATTATAGTACTCAGCAATATCGCCCCTTTGCCCGGGAGGTTTGCACCCAGCAAAACGCTCAATATTCTCATTGCGCTGTCTTTCGTCTGGGGCATTATTACACTTGTTAATGCAATTGACCCGAATTACAGCCTTCACGAGATAACCCATAAAATGTCAAAGCACTATATACTCTATTTCCTCGCGTTCCAGCTTGTGCGCCTCTCACAGCCTGTTCATACTAAAATGAAATGGTTGCTGCTTCCTTTCATAATCTCGGCTGTCCTGATGTCTATCTACGCCTGTTATCAGTTCTCACTGTTCCCTGCAATGATGGAAAACAGGGTTACAGGACTTACGGGCAGGTTTTACAGGTTTACCGTCCTGCTTGTTCTTTCCTTCCCCCTTGTTGTTGTTTCCGGCATCCTGTGGCGGGGATGGGCTAAATGGGTATTGCTTCTGAGTATTCCTGTAATTCTCACCGCTCTCTTTTTCACGTTCACACGTGCCGGGTGGATAGCGGTAATGGTTGAAGGTTTCATACTCGCCGCCCTTTTTGTTAAAAAATACAGGAAGATCTTGTTCATCGGAGTCATTTTAGCAACACTTCTCATCTCTGTGCTCGCCTACCGGTCGGCCGACTACAAGATTTTACTCGTCCATGGATCCGAGAAACCGCGCATGGAAGCCTTTTTCTACTCAATGGAAATTATCAGAGATAACCCCGTCATGGGAATCGGCTACGGGAAAAAGACGTTTTCCAGGCGGTATCCCCAGATATATGTTAAACATGCGCATAATATCTTCCTCAATACAGCGGTCGAGCTCGGTATCACCGGATGCATCATATTTATGGCAATGCTTTTTATTATATTCAAAAACTTTATTTCTTCTCTTAGAAGAGAGTCAGCCTTTGAACAGAAGGTTTTGCTTGCCGGTATTCTTACGTCCATTACCGGCTTTCTCGTGCTTAATTTATTCGACTATATGTATCATGGATGGCCCGGCCAGATATTCTGGATCCTGACCGGGATGGGCTTCACACTGACATATTCCGGTCGAGCCGACGCAAATAGAGCCATCCATGACAAAAAGTCGGAGAACGGCATCCAGATGTAAAGTGATTGGATTGGAATGACCGATGTCAGCTCTTCTTATATATCCCGAGCAGATAGGCACTCCACATTTTTGAATTGTATCTTCTCAAAAATCTCGCTCTGTCAGTAATGGCAAAACGGAGGAGTTTGAAAAACAATCTAAGCATTTGATTGGCAATGGTTCTGTTTTCACATCTCTTGAAATACCGGGGCTCGAATCCGCCGACATATCCTTTAAATATGGTTCTCAATCTGAATTTCTTCTCGAAAGTCCCCCATGCATTCTGATCCATAGCCGCCGGATTATGCTTTGACATCATCTCCGGTGCCAGTCTTCTTAATACAGGACCGCTGATGCCGGAATAATTCGGCACACCTATCATGAGAATACCGTCTTCCTTCAGTAATTCAAGATGCTTTGAAACTACCAGATCAAGATCCTGATAATGCTCTATAAAGCCGAGAGAATATACGATATCAAAACGGGGAAGGTCTGACAGGTCGCCCGTGAAAAGATCCCGGTTATAAACGGCTGCCTTTATTTTCAGCAAATCAAAATTCTCTCTTAACTTTGTACATCCAATCTCGGAATAGTCTATGGCATATGGTGCATAACGGAAGTCTTTTGCAAAGAAAGCAAGAAACTGTCCCGGGGCACCGCCTATTTCCATAATACTTATTCCTTCTTTTTTCGGCAGATATGCATCAAAAATATCGATGAGTTCCATGGTGAGGAAGCTGGAAGCCTCTCTCACTACTTCCGCCGGCAATCTGACTCTTGCCCACCGGCCTTCCCAATAACCTTTTTCGGCAAGCTCGCTGTTTTCCATCATAACTCTTTAACCCGGCTTGAGCGGTATTGCGAATCTCCCGCATTAATATCAGCAATTTATACCGACAGGTGTCCTTATGCCTGGCAAACCGATAACAAGAGTATATTAACAATAAATAACTTCTTAGTATATAATGAAAACTGTGCATATTATTTCTGTAGTCGTTATAAGCTCCTTCTCGCTAGGATTTAAGGAGCATGCTGGAATTTAAGCCGATGCAGCCCGGAACTCAAACCTCTCTACAAACAGACTCTATCGTGCAAAAGGACAAAATCATCTCACTTATTGAAGATGACAGGGCATTCATTCAAAAAAAACATGACGGCGCATCAACAGTCGGCATACTGCAGGGTGACTATATCGGAATGGAACATGATCTGCTGCTCAAGAGGTTTAATTATCGCAACTTCATCGACCTGCTGAAGCAGTTGATATTCAGAAGCAGGGCGAGGAGACTCTGGTGTACAAATCTTGAATTTCACAGTAAAGGGCTTCCGGTACCGAAACCGGTGGCATATATCGATCTGTCATTCAGAAATAAAGATTCATTTTATCTGTCAACTGTTATTGATAACGCTGAAGATCTCGGCACAACATACAAAAAAGGTTTAGTGGAAGGCGATAAAGAACTCACCCATCAGCTTGCAGAGACGCTGGCATCCTGGCACCGGGCCGGAGCGGTCCACGGCGATCTCAAATGGTCAAACATATTGCTGCGGAGACTCGACGGTGAATACCGTTTCTTTTTCATCGATCTCGATCACGCCAGGCTGTTTCCTTCACCCTTTATCAAGGGTATTCTCAAAGACCTCAGGAGATTTTTTCGGTTCGGGCTCGAACTCTCTGCTGAAGAATGGGTTGAATCAGAGTTTTTACCACAATACATAAACTGCATATCTCCCGAAATGAGATCCCGTATCGACACTCTTTCCCTAAAGAATTCTGCCTTAAAAGACTGGACAAAAAGGGGTCGAAAGGCCCTGTGACCCGCAGGATGAATATTCCCTGATGGTACAAAGCGATAACCATATGATCCGGCCTGATATTATTGTTCATTATATTGTGGCAATGAGAGAATGTCTGAGACTTTTGCTTCGCTGGAATGTAATGTTACAACGGATTAAAAGGAGCTTTTATATTTCTCATTTATGAAAATTGCTTTTTGTTTATTTAACTATTTCCCGTACGGTGGCCTGCAGCGTGACTTTGTCCGCATTGCCAGGCTGTGTCAGGACCGCGGTCACTCAATTCATGTATTCACGATGCACTGGGAAGGCGAAAAACCTGCCGGTTTTGCTGTTGAAACAGTACATGCCCCGGGATTTACAAATCACCGTCGGAGCATGGTTTTTTCCGAGAAGGTTTCGGAATATACAAAGAAGGACAGCTTTGACGTTGTTGTCGGTTTCAATAAAATGAAGGGGCTGGACATTTATTACGCTGCTGACCCGTGTTTTCAGGCACGTGCAGTATCGGGCGGGGGACAGCTCTACAGGCTGGGGAACAGATACCGTATCTATCAGGAACTGGAAGAAGCGGTATTTTCGCCTTCATCCAGCACCCATATACTGCTTATATCCCATGCAGAGAGAGAAAAATTTATTCGGCATTACCATACTCCTGAGGCAAGGTTTCATAACCTGCCACCGGGTATCTCCCGCGACAGAATACCTGCCTGGGACACAGAGACCGTACGCAGGAATGTCCGTTCTGAGCTGGGCGTTTCTGATGATACATCATTGCTGCTCATGGTCGGCTCCGGATTCAGGACAAAGGGTCTTGACCGTTCTATCAGGGCAATAGCCGGTCTGCCTCATACTCTTCGTGAAAATGCCCGGCTCTATATTATCGGTCACGGAAAGGCCGGCCCGTTCAAAAGACTGGCAAAGCGCCTGAAGGTGAGCAGGCATGTATATTTCATGGGTGTTCGTGATGACGTGCCCCGGTTTCTGACAGGTGCAGACATTCTTCTTCATCCCGCCTATTCAGAAAACACCGGAACCGTGCTGCTTGAAGCAATGGCATCCGGTTTGCCTGTTCTTGCAACAGATATATGCGGCTATGCCTTTCACGTCAGGGATGCTGAAGCCGGCCTGCTTATACCAACCCCTTTTCAACAGAAGACATACAATGAATTACTTGCGGATATGATAAAATCTCCTGAACGCCAGAGATGGAAGGAAAACGGTCCTGATTACACTTCCAGGACCGATATATACAGCCTTCCGGAAAAAGCCGCAGATATTATAGAGTCCGTCGGAAAAGAAAAGGGAAAGAACGATTGATACACCTGCGTGAAGACCTGAAAGACGCATTTACGGGCAACGGGGCATTTGAAAACATTCTGTGTTCTCGCGGAGAAATCTTCCGTGAACAGAAGAACAGAAAAACATTACGGATAACACATGACGGGAAAGGCTATTTTCTGAAAATACACCGGAAAACCGGATTGGGGGAAATCATAAAAAACCTTCTGCAGATGAAATGGCCGGTTGTCGGGGCACAGAACGAACTGCGCGCTATCGAACGGCTGGAGGAAATCGGCGTCAAGACCATGAAAGTGGCGGGTTTCGGAATAAGAGGCATTCCCCCTGCATGGGTTGATTCGTTCATCATAACCGAGGAGATCGAAAACACGGTCAGTCTCGAAGACTTCTGCAGGAACTGGCCTTCCAATCCGCCCGACTTTCATTTAAAACTGACTTTGCTCTGCAAGATTGCCGGTATAATGCGCTGCCTGCACCGGAACGGTATAAATCACAGGGACTGCTATATATGCCATTTCCTTCTCGACCCATCATCAACAGAGAACAAACAGAATTATGAAGACATCATCCTCTACATTATAGACCTTCATCGCGTCCAGTTGAGAAAGCGGACCCCCTTCCGCTGGATAATCAAAGACCTGGCAGGTCTTTACTTCTCAAGTATGGATATCGGACTGACCGAACGCGACCTTTTCCGTTTCATGAAATCTTACAGCGGAAAACCGCTGCGTAAAATTCTGAAAGAGGAACAGGGCTTCTGGAACCAGGTCTCAAGACGAGCAGTCAGCCTGTATGTCAAACATTTCAATCGTATGCCGAACATGCCTCATACGTAGCCCTGGAGACTTTTGTCGCTCCGGAGGAACGTAATGAGCAATATCAAATCCGGACAAGCAGAAATTATGCAAAAATTAAACGACAAAAGTAGAAGAAAAAAGATCGGAGTCAAAGCTACAGAGACTGCAAAACAATATACCTGGAAACATCATCTGGACAAAACAGAGAAACTTTTCAACACGCTTAAGCAATAAGGACTTGAGCCCGGTCTTGCAGATCAGGTATTCACCAAATCACTACACAGCCTGGCATACATTGTGTCCTTGGCAAGCAGTTCGTCATGTGTTCCAATGTCGCTTATTTTCCCGTTTTCGAGCACTACTATTCTGTCAGCATTTTTTATAGTCGAAATTCTGTGGGCGATTACAATCGTTGTCCTGTCTCTCATCAGCTTTTCCAGCGCTTTCTGAACAACCGCTTCTGATGCCGTATCAAGTGAAGACGTCGCTTCATCAAGTATTAATATTGGTGGATTTTTCAGAATAGCCCGGGCTATCGCCAGCCTCTGGCGCTGCCCCCCTGACAGTGTCATCCCTCTATCACCAATAACCGTGTCATAGCCGTCGGACATTCTTTCGATGAATTCATCAGCAAAAGCCATCCGTGCTGCCCTGGTGATATCCTTGAATTCTGCCTGATAATCGCCAAGAATGATATTTTCCCTTATGGTATCATTGAAAAGAATAACATCCTGACTCACCGTGCCTATGAGGTTTCTTAATGATGCCAGTTCAACGGTTCTCAGGTCCGTCCCGTCTATTCGAATAGTTCCTTCTGTTGGATTATAAAATCGCGGAATAAGATCAACAAGCGTGGTTTTTCCAACACCACTCGGCCCAACAATCGCAATGATTTCGCCTGCCTTTATATTCAGGTTTATATCTTCAAGGACAGGCGAATCCTTATAGGCAAACGATACTCTGTCAAACTGCAGGCTATCCCTGAATTCATGGATCTTCACTGTCCCCCGGTCTTCCAGTTTTGTGTTGAGCACCTTGTCAATTCTTTCTATCGCAGCACGAATTTCCTGGAGGAAATTGTAGGCTTTGCCAAGCTTTTTAACCG
>CP070737.1:1166108-1290149 GCA_020347665.1 Nitrospiraceae bacterium | reverse complement strand
CACTTGAAGGAGCCGGAGTACACCTAAAACGAGTATTTGGTGTTAGCGAAGTTCCTTTGTTTGATCCCTTTTTGCTTCTTGACGACTTTCACTCAAACAAACCGGAACACTATCTGAAAGGCTTTCCATGGCATCCGCATCGTGGCATAGAAACCATCACGTACGTACTTCATGGTGATGTGGAACACGGCGACAGCATGAAGAATAAAGGCATTATCCATTCTGGTGACGTCCAATGGATGACCGCCGGTAGCGGTATCATCCACCAGGAGATGCCAAAGGGTGATGCAACCGGACTCATATGGGGCTTTCAGCTCTGGGCAAACCTTCCCGCGGATCATAAAATGATGGATCCACGCTATCGTGATATAACAGCCGGACAGATTCCAGAGGTCGCACTAGAAAACGGCGTTAGAATTAAAATTATATGCGGAACAGTAAACGGGGAGGATGGACCGGTCAAGGACATCGTCATAGATCCGGAATACCTGGATGTTATGGTCCCGCCGAAAACAGAGTTTATCCATCCGGTAAAAAATCATCATACTGTTTTCGCTTATGTAATAGAAGGAAAGGGATATTTCTGCAAAGAAAAAAATCCGTTTACATACGAACTGGAATGGGTAAATTACTTTGACCTTGAGAGAGAACCCTTTATAAGCAAGGAGCATCTTGTTTTATTTCAAGAAGGTGATAGTGTTATTGCTCTCACTGAAGAAGACCCTGTCAGATTCCTCTTGATTTCCGGCAAACCGATCAACGAACCCATTGCCTGGTATGGACCGATTGTGATGAACACGCGGGAGGAGCTAAAGATTGCTTTTGAAGAGTATGAGAACGGGGCATTCATTAAACATAGATAATGATGTGCAGCATTTTCTTTCAGTATCTTTGAGTAAAGGTAGGATCGTATTTCTCTGTAGACCGAATGAAAAGTTGATTTTCCTTATTGTCTTCCCCGGTATCATTACGATATTCTATTTAAAACTCTGACTTTTGAAGAAAGGGAAATGATGATGAAAATATTGCGATATTTCTTTATCCTGATTCTCTTCGTATCGTTGCTGTCAGCTGGCTGTTCAAATTCAGACGCGCCTGAACAGGTTCAGGTCCCTATCTATCCCGGGGCAAAGGCGGACGAGGAGCTTGATGCGAAGTTTATGGGAGTGCCACTCGGCATGGTGAAAAGAGTTGTTACAAGGGATTCCTACGATAACGTAATGGCTTTTTATAGTGAACAGTTAGCGTCTCACAACCCCGAAATTATTACGCATACCCTGGAAGACGGCCGACAGACCGCCATCACCGTTGTGGAGGATAAAAAGAAATCCATAACAGTTGCTATTCAGGAGTCTAAAAAAGAAGGCATGGTTGCAATTTCCTATATGAGGGTCGGATTTTAAAGGGATTTAATCCGCCATAGTTTGTCCTCTCACCCTCTTTTTTTCAATAAAATATGCAGTAATCACAGAGTCCTTATGAAAAGTGTATCGAAAAGACACTATATTTATAAGGGCGGCTCTGTATTCGTGCCAATATCTCATTGACACAGGAATCTTAGAATGTAAAAATAAAAGAAGGGGGAAGTTTTTGAAAAAAGAGAGTAGTATCGCACGTATACCAGAAATATTATAATGAGAACGTATCGATCATAATTAAATCTATGAAACGGGAGGAAAGAAGATGCCGTTAATCCGCAAACGTCGTATATGGTGGGAACCTGTTGAAGGGGCATCCGGCTACATGGTGTATGCCGGCAAAGATCAGGGTATGTTTGATCAGAAGACTTTTAAGTGGGAGTCCACGCCTGGTATCATATCCAAGGAAGTGAATGGAAAAAACGAGTTGATCATTCCTGATGATTGGCCTGATTTCCCTTCAGAAGAAGGTACGTACCATATAGGAATTACATCGAGAGATAACGTGGGGAATCAAAGCGACCCTTTTTTGTCGTCGGGGCAGTTCAAATTTGCACCGCCCCCGACTCCGGCAAAAGCAGGGATCGACAGTTTTTAATGGATCGATCATTATTTCTTGAACTGATTCATCAGACGAAGAGTATTCTGGACACAATCCAGAACTCTGCGCAACTGTCTCGTGACAAATTTGTCGATGAAGCTTCCGGTGATTTTTTTAACCAGATGATTACCGGTAATATTGACAAGATTGACCTGTTACTTGATGGATTTCTTCATTATATTAAGTCCACGACACCGATCATAAAAAAAGACACTGTAAAAGTCATATTTGAGGAAGTTTTGGAAAAGCAGCAGATTCAACTGTCAGAAAAAAAAATCAGAATATTAAAAAAGTACGGCAAAGACATTCCCGACACTATTGTTCCCGACGAACAGTTACGGTTCATACTCAATTCAATTTTAGAATACGCAATAGCTGCGCTGTCCTCGGAAGGCAGTATTGAGATTTCAACCAGTTATCGAGAACTTGCAGAAGAAGCCGATGAAGAAAAGATTCTGTTCCTCAAAGACAATAGAAATGTCGAAATCATGATCACGTTCTCACGTTTAAGGAGAACGGGAGAGCACATCACAGAAGAGTTCGGATTGCCATCGCCAAAAAGGGAACTGGATCTCCTCCTCCGGCTCGTACATACGCTCGTCCAGAAAAATCGGGGAAGAATGGCATATGAAGTTAACAAGATGAAAACAAAACGAATAATTTTGCTAAGATTCCCCGCGGAGAGAAGAAAGAGTGCAGTTTATCAGTTGACAGGCAGGTCAATTCCTTCAGAGTGACGAACATTAAAATCTGTCACGCTGTTTGGATTTGGTTGCGATGAAGGTGATTCATTCAGAAAAATGCCCTTTTCTGAAGGGTACCTATGTATTATCATGCACAGCCAATGGTGCCGTGTATGTTCCGAGTATTTTTGAGTTTGGTGAGTATTGTAAGAGCAACCGGTATAGGCTCTGCTCCGTTTATATTACGCGTTTGCCACTGCAACAGCGATCTCAGAAACTCCGCCCGCCACGGGTAGTCAAGATAGATTAGAGTTGGAATCGCTTCTTTCCCATTCCTCGTCAAAAAAGATATACTAGTAAAGTATTATTATGATATAGTTTTATAAAAGACTCTGAACACAAAAGATTATCCGTTTAAAACATGCAAAGAAAGTTAATTTCATCACTTTTCATACTTGCGGCGATCAGTTTCCTGATTTCATCAACCCATTCGCAGGAATCGTCTGCTCAGGTTATGGTCGTCAAGGTAAACAGCGTTGTAAACCCTGTATCATCGGAATTCATCAATAAAAGCCTGAAAAAAGCGAAAGAAATACAGGCAGAAGCAGTTGTTATTCAGCTCGACACACCCGGAGGTCTTGATACCTCCATGCGCAGTATTGTAAAAGATATCATTGCCAGTGACGTGCCGGTCATCGTGTATGTTTCACCAAGCGGTGCCCGTGCAGCCTCTGCCGGGGTCTTCATCACCCTGGCTGCTCATGTTGCTGCAATGGCTCCGGGCACGAATATCGGTGCTGCCCACCCGGTCGGAGTTGGCGGTAAAATGGACGAAACTATGGTTGAAAAGGCAACGAACGATGCTGTTGCCTATGTTAAATCACTTGCTGAAAGAACCGGCAGAAATGCCGAATGGGCTGAAGAATCAGTAAGAAAAAGTGTGTCCGCGACAGAGACTGAAGCATTAGAGAAAAACGTGATCGATATCGTAAGCAAGGACCTTCCGACGCTGCTGAAGGATATTGACGGCAGAACTGTTGCCCTCGTTTCCGGCGAAAGAACGCTCATGACAGCCCAGACCTCTATCGTGAGTGAGGAGATGAATTTCAGATTCAAGATCCTGAACTTTATCTCCGATCCAAGCGTCGCATACATGCTCCTTCTGCTGGGATTTTACGGTATATTCTTCGAGCTTACCAACCCCGGGGCTATCTTTCCCGGTGTTGTCGGTGCTATTGCCCTTATTCTTGCCTTTTATTCTTTTCAGACTCTTCCGGTCAATTATGCCGGAATTCTGCTAATCGTACTCGCGATTATATTATTTATACTAGAAATAAAGGTCACGTCTTTTGGCATGCTCACCATAGGCGGGATCATTACGATGATCTTTGGTTCGCTTATGCTGTTCGACACACCGAGTCCGTTTTTTAAGCTCTCGCTCTATCTGGTGCTTCCGACCGTAATGTTCACAGCGCTCTTTTTCACCATTGTGGTGGGCCTCGTATACCGGGCGCACCGGAAAAAGCCGGTAACCGGCGAAGAAGGGCTCGTCGGCCTGGAAGGTACTGCCAATACCGATATTACAGCAGACGACGGCATGGCAGCGCTGCATGGAGAACTCTGGTCAGCGCATGCAGATGAGCCTATTGCAAAAGGCGATAAAATTATTGTTGTGTCGGTATCAGGATTGAAGGTAAAGGTCAGGAAAGTTCTGTGATATGTTCTGCAGTTCTTATATAATAACCTTATGAACACGAGAAAAAGGAGGAGGTACGTATGTTTGGGTTACCACAATTTTCAACAGGGCTTTTAATAGCGATATTCTTTATCGCCTCTCTCTTATGGAGCGCGGTAAAAATACTGAAAGAATATGAACGGGGTGTTGTCTTCAGGCTGGGAAGAATCATACCGATCAAAGGTCCCGGCCTCATCATCATAATTCCGGGGATTGATAAACTGGTCAAGGTAAGCCTCCGAACGGTCACGATGGATGTGCCCCCCCAGGATATCATTACCAAAGACAACATAACCGTAAAGGTCAACGCGGTTATCTATTTCAGGCCAATCGATCCAATTAAGGCTATAACTGAGGTAGAGGATTTTTATTATGCGACATCACAGATCTCACAGACGACCCTGAGAAGCATCCTTGGACAAAGCCAGCTTGATGATCTGCTTTCAAAGAGAGACGAACTGAACGCAGAACTGCAAAAGGTGATTGATGATCAGACCGAACCCTGGGGCATAAAGGTAACAGCTGTTGAGGTGAAGAATGTCGACCTTCCCACGGAAATGACCAGGGTTATCGGTCGCCAGGCTGAAGCCGAACGTGAAAGAAGGTCAAAGGTAATCCACGCGGAAGGCGAATACCAGGCATCACAGATGCTTGCTGACGCAGCAAAGAAAATTGCTGAACATCCCATGGCACTTCAGTTGAGATTTCTGCAGACATTAACAGAAATCGCCACGGAAAAGAGTTCGACCATATTGTTCCCTATT
This sequence comes from Nitrospiraceae bacterium, assembly GCA_020347665.1. Classification (GTDB taxonomy): domain Bacteria; phylum Nitrospirota; class Thermodesulfovibrionia; order Thermodesulfovibrionales; family UBA6898. Next base: position 1,284,948 of record CP070737.1, on the reverse strand, counting down.
CCGATTGACCTCTTGAAGCCGTTTCTGGACCAGGGTGACAAATAAAGGTGTAACATAGATAATTCTGTTGAACGTAAAAATCAGCATGTCTGGATAAGGATATTCGTTCTTGTTTTTTTTCTCGGCATTATTCTTATCCTTTATAAAAGCGGTACCTTCCATTTTTTTATGGACCGGGAGCGGCTCGAGACATTTCTTGATTCTCTCGGACCGCTCTCATTTCTCGGGTTTATCCTTCTTCAGATAGTCCAGGTTGTTGCCGCGCCGGTTCCGGGTGAGGTGACCGGCTTCATCGGCGGTTTTATCTACGGCAAGGGGCTTGGACTCTTCCTATCGACTATTGGTCTCACACTCGGTTCCTGGGCTGCGTACATGCTTTCAAAGACCTTTGGCAGGCCTTTTGTCGAAAAATTCGTTAAAAAAGAGACCCTTGAAAAATATGATTACCTCCTCCATCACAAAGGGGCATTCCTCGTCTTCCTTCTGTTCCTCATCCCCGGATCGCCGAAAGACATTCTCTGCTATATACTGGGACTGGGAACCCTTTCGACACGGTTATTCCTGATCATCAGCACGACAGGCAGGTTTGCCGGAACCGTGCTGCTCACGCTTGGTGGATCATATATCCGGAATCATCAATACTATCGCTTCTCCATATTGCTTACTATCGCCATCATAATCATTTTTATCTCACTGGTCTACAAGGAGCGTTTCGAACGGCTTTTCCGCATCTGGCACATAAAAGAAAGAAAAAAAGAAAGAAAAGAACGGAAAGAAAGGGAAAAACTCAATAGAACGTGAACCGTGGGTAGTCAGAAGTACGAAAAAAAGACAAAAATATTTTCCCTCGACCGCCCCGTTTAATTGGGTTTGTTGATTTCGGATTGAGCCTGCCTGCCAGTAGGCAGCGAATCCTTAACTTTACATTCGCAATTCCAAAATCCAAAATTGCAAATCTGTGCTCTCTGCGGGCTCTGCGAGATTATTCTTTCCTGTTCGCTTTGCGCTTTGCGTCATGCGCTTACCATCTCAAAAGGGCTGATGCCCAGGTAAGTCCTCCACCAAAGGCCTCAAGGAGGATATAATCTCCATCCTTTACTCTGTCCGATTTGACCGCTTCGTCAAGGGCTATCGGGATAGAGGCCGCAGAAGTATTGCCATATTTATCAATGTTGATAAAGACCTTTTCATCAGGTAGGCCGAGCCGTTTTGCCGTGGCCCGAATTATCCGCAGATTCGCCTGATGCGGTATAAGCAGTGCAATCTGTGAAGGTTTCAATTTGTTTGCTTCAAGAGTTTTCACCGCAATGTCGGAAAGTGTTCTCACAGCCACCTTAAATGTTTCATTCCCCTTCATTTTCATATAATGACGTTTCTTTAGAATAGATTCGGTAGAAGAAGGATACCGGGAGCCGCCACCTGGCAATGTTATCAGCTCGGATAAATTCCCGTCCGAGGCTATATGGGTAGAGTAAATCCCTCTTTTTTCCCTGGTTCCTTCGATAACAGCTGCCCCTGCCCCATCACCAAAAAGCACGCATGTTGTCCTGTCACTCCAGTTCACAAATCTCGACAAAACTTCTGTCCCGACCAGCAATATCCTGCTATGAGATCCTGTTCGTATAAAACTATTCACGATATGAAGTCCATATAAAAACCCGGAACAGGCAGCATTAATATCAAATGCCGCCGCATTTTTTGCACCTAACAGCCTCTGCAGGTAACATGATGTCGAAGGAAACGGCATATCCCCGGTTACGGAGGCCACTACAATGAGGTCTATGTCCTTTGCCTTGAGACTAGCCCGCCTCAGTGCTAAACGTGCCGCCTCATACGCCATGTCTGAAGCAGCCTGTTCATCATGTGCGATCCTGCGTTCCCTGATACCGGTTCTTTCTGTGATCCATTCGTCAGAAGTTGCCACCATTTTTTCAAGATCGTAATTGGTCAAAACCGTTTCAGGCACATAGGAAGCTATCGCAATAATTCTTCCTCTCACGAGACTGTATGTTCCCTTTCCTGAAGATCGCTTGCAATAGCAGTCGCGATCGCTTCGTGAACCTTCTTTTCCGAAATAGAGGAAGCAACCGTAACCGCATTCTTTATCGCCTTTGCTGACGATCTGCCGTGACTGATAATACTCGTACCGTTGATCCCTAATAAGGGTGCCCCGCCATATTCATCATAATCTGTTCTTTTCTTGAAATTCCTGATAGCAGGTTTAATCAGGAGATACCCTATCTTTCCTGCTGAAATTGACGAAACCTCTTTTTTCAGCATTTTTAAAATTGCCTCAGCGAGTCCCTCACTGACTTTCAGGGTGATATTTCCGGTAAAACCGTCACACACGATTACATCGGCCTTGCCGGTAAATATATCTTTCCCTTCGATATTGCGGATGAATTTGACGTCAGTTTTTTCGATAAGTTTAAATGCCTCTTTTGTCATTTCGTTTCCCTTGATATCTTCCTCACCAATGCTGAGCAGCGCAACCCGCGGATTCTTCTTTCCCATAATCATCCTGCAATAGGTATTACCCATCAGGGCAAATTGCAGCAGATTTTCCGGCTTGCAGTCAACGGTCGCGCCAACATCAAGCAGAATAAACGCTCCCTTAATTGCAGGCATCACTGTTGCAATAGCAGGTCTGTCCACTCCCTTTGCCTTGCCGAGAAATAACAGCGACGTTGCCATGACGACCCCGGAATGCCCTGCACTCACAAAGCCATCGGCTTCTCCCGATTGTACCAGCTTCACACCGACATGGATTGAAGAATTCTTTTTCTTTCGGATCGCTATGGACGGGGACTCAGCCATGGTAACAACCTCTGATGCGGGTTGGATGGTTATTCGGTCAGACGGATATTTCCTGTCTTTCAGCTCCCGGCTGATTGCCGATTCGTCTCCGACAAGAATGACGCGGATGCTTCTGTTTTCTCTGGCTGCCTCAATAGCCCCTTCTACATTAACGGCTGGAGCAAAATCTCCACCCATAGCATCAAGAGCAACTTTCATTATTATTTTTCTACAATCTCAAGTACTTTGTTGCCATTATATGTTCCACAGCTGGGACAGGCACGGTGCGGGAGTTTCGGCTCTTTACAGTCAGGACACTGGCTGAGGTTAGGCCTCTGCCCTTTCCAGTTTGCCCTTCTCTTGTCTCTTCTTGATCTTGTATGTCTATGCGTAGGATTGGCCAATGTCTACTCCTTTCGTTTTTCAAGTAATTTCTTTAATACCTGAAGCCTGGGGTCTTCCTCCTTAAAATCACAGGAACATGTCTCGCTATTGAGATCTATCCCGCACTTCGGGCATATTCCCCTACAAGCTGCATCACATAACGGCTTCATCTGCAAACTTAACATTATTTGTTCTCTCAGCACTTCCCATAAATCTATTGCATCCCCTGAATAAAATCCCAGATCCAGCTCATCACTCCTTAATTCATGAGCCTCTGATCCTAATTCACCGATTGGATGATATACCATATGTACGGGGTCATCAATCCTTCTCTGAAATGTCTTCAAACATCTGCTGCATTCAAGCTCGATCTCTGTATTCATAGAGCCATCAACGACAATTTCTGATTCAATTCTGTGCAGCTCGAGATGAGCACGTACCATATAGGGATGATCATGACCCTCAATCACAAGCGGCTCGTCAATGTCGACCGTTATCCCTTCATCATGAATATCTTCAATTGCTATCTTCATTGTAAAAGATCAAACAAAGGTTTAGATTATAAAGAGTTATTAGCTACAATTCAAGAATCGGCAGCTATTATTATAATATTTATCACCTTCTTTTCGCCCCCTTTTTCTGCCGCTTGAGGCCCTTATACAGTTCATAAGCCTTTTTGGGCGTAACGTTTTTGTGTACTATTGCATTCACCGCCTGGATCATGGCCACGGGATCCTCCGCCTGAAATATATTCCTGCCCATATCAACACCCGCAGCACCCCGTTGTATGGCATTGTGCGTAAGTTCAAGAGCATCTAACTCAGGAAGTTTCTTCCCACCGGCCATGACCAAGGGAACCGGACAGGTCTTTACGACCTTTTCGAATCCCTCGCAATAATACGTTTTAACAAAGTGAGCACCCAGTTCAGCCGCTATACGGCAGCAGAGCGCAAGATATCGTGCGTCTCGAGCCATGTCCTTACCAACTGCTGTTACCGCCAGTACCGGAATGCCATAACGGTGTCCTTCGTCAACCAGTCTTGACAGATTCAACAGTGTCTCCTTCTGATTCGGCGCACCCACATATATTGACAGGGCAACCGCAGAAACATTAAGTCGCATGGCATCTTCCATAGCAACCGTTATGCCCTCGTCAGAAAGCTCCCCAAGAATACTATTGCCGCCTGATACTCTCAGAACAAGCGGGGTATCAGTCGACGCATCGACTGATGTTCTCACGATGCCTCTTGCCGGCATCAAGGCATCTGCATACGGCAGGAGCGGGCCAATAGTCCCTTTGGCGTCTTCCAGGCCGGTCGTCGGGCCAAGGAAATATCCATGATCAACTGCAAGCATAACTGTCCTTCCATCCGGCCTGATAATTCTTGAAAGGCGATTTTTCAGTCCCCAATCCATAATAACAACCTCCTCTATATCAGTTATCTGATGTCAGATGACCGTTCCTCGTTTTTAATTTTGAGTCCCCACTTAATAGTTTCTGATTCTACGTTTTCAGTTCTGTGTTCTGGGTTTTCCAAAGGCCACGTGACAATGTCTTGCTTTACTGATTTTGACTCATTCCCACTTATCTTTTTTCTTAACCTTGACCTCAGCCTGTCTTTTTACTGTCTTTAACGTTTGGTTCTATAATAACCTTCAGGGAATCCCGGGCAGATTCTACGAGCTGAAATCCCTTCGCTGCATCTGTCAAAGGCAACCTATGGGTTACCATATCACGTACATTTATTTTCCCCTGATGTATAAGCTTGAGCGCCGCCATATGCTCTTTATAGTTCGCGGCATATGATGATGTCAAGGTTCTTTCATTACGCCAGAACAGATCATGAACCGGCAGCGGTACGGTAATATCATGTTCTGATGATGCAAAAAAAAGAACGGTTCCTCCTCTCTCAACAGACCGAATCGCCTGCTGTATCGCTTCTTCTGCACCCGTAGTAAGAATTACAATATCAGCCAAACGGCCTTTGTTTATCTTCTTGAGCGATTCAGTGATATTCTCTCCCGCATCGATAACAGCATCCGCACCAAACCTCTCTGCTGCCTCCAGCCTGTTCGGATTAATATCAGTTACGATAACGGGTGATGCATTCCATGCCCGGGCAAGTTGCACATGTAATATACCGGAAATCCCGCTGCCCAATACAAGGACACTCTTGCCTACTCCTGAATGGACCATACGCTGACCCCGATAGACACAGGCCAGGGGCTCGATAAAAGTAGCCTCTTCAAAAGACATTTCATCGGGAAGGCGATAGACACCTCTATCGACATTAATGGCAGGAAGCCTGATATATTCAGAGAATCCACCCGGGAAAAAATGTGTGGACCTCAGGGTATCACAAACTGTATGATGCCCGTTCAGACAATAGTGACACGTATTACAGGGAACATGATGGGAAGCACTTATCCTGTCGCCGATCGTGTATGAATCAACATCAGCTCCAACCGCAGCTATCTCACCGGCTATTTCATGTCCGAGAACGAGCGGTGTTTTTCCTGCCCGATACCAGTGCATGACGTCACTGCCGCATATTCCACTTGCCACCGTGCGTATCAACAGCTCTCCGGGCCCAATCTCAGGCACAGGCATATCTTCGATACGAATGTCATTCTGTCCGTAATACATCGCAACCAGCATAATATCTCCAGTTATCCGTAACGAGTTCGAGAATTCAACGATTTAAGATAGTCAGGGATGTTTCTCATAATAACGTAAAAATAATTTGCTACATTAACCCTTTTTGCTCTGATTGAATAAGAGCCCCTCGGCGAGTCGCCTGAGCAGACCGAAGCGGAGATTTCTTTATGAACTTCTTCTCACGCACTAATATCAACATTGGAAATAATAAGGCTCTGCGCGCCTATGCTACCATAAAAGTGCAGATCATCGCTCACGGCTTCTATGTTATTGAACAGATCAAGAATATTCCCCGAAATTACTGCCTCTTTAACCGGATATATAATTTCTCCTTTTTCAATCCATAAGCCGGTAACACCAATTGAAAATTCACCGGATATCGGATTTGCCGTATGCACACCCATTGCATCCAAGACATACAATCCGTCCCGCAGGGTTTCAGGCATCCTGGATTTTGGAATAATGTCGTCCAAGGAAAGAGCCTTTATAAAAAGATTTGATACTCCAATTGACGGTAATGCGGCAAAACCTGCTCTTACTGCATTGCCGGTAGATTGCGTTACCTGCTTTTTTGCCGCATAGGTATTGTATAAATAGGTCTGGAGTATTCCTTCACGGACCACATGCTTTTCTTTCTGAGGCACCCCTTCATCATCTACTGGCCTGCTGCCGAGCTTTCGAGGCAGAAGACCCGTGTCCACCATATTCAGCTTTGAATTCAGCACTTGTTTGTTCAGCTTTGAGCCTAACAATGACTTTCCTTTCTGGACAGCTTCAGCCGAAAGAGATGCAGCAAACAGTCCGAGAAAAGCAGCTGAAACCGAATTATCAAGAAGAACCGAAGTCCGTGATCCTTTTATTCTCCTTGAACCCAACATTTGAACCGCCCTCTCTGCTGCAGATATGCCCACACGTTCAAAAGAGATATTTTCAAGGAATCTGCTTCCTTCGAATCCCCATCCAACCTGATTATCACCGTTATCTTCGGCAATTGCCATTATCTGAGCCGTACATGATGTTGCCCGATATTTCTTTCGAATGTGTTTTGAATTGACAATTGCGGTTTCAGACGAAGTGAATGTACCGCATGCAGTTCTAATTTTTTGAATTCTTCTGTCCTTGTCCCTCGCGGACTTCTCAAGAAGCAGTGTTTTTTCGATTGCGTCTTTTTCCCCTATTTCATCCAGCGCATTATCGAATATTTCAATATCAGCACTATCGGCTGCTTCGGGCAGATCAAGATTATCATCTTTATCTGTGTGCTGTGAAGATGAAAGAGCATGCCGGATGACTATATCCCTATCGTTCACGTCATTTGCGTAGGAAAAACCGAGACGGCCGTTTTTGATAACACGAAGGGCATAGCCCGTACTCAGGGAAGAATTGAATGCATCTACAGCTTGATTTTTTACTTCGATAGAAAGATTTCGTGACGTTCTGACATAAACTTCGGCCTGCTCAGCACCCATCCCGAGTGCCTTTTCGATAATATCCCCGGAAAAGTCTATATCAATCTTCATAATACGAAGCAGATGCTGTACCGGATTCCCAAACGGTTACCGAGGAAATCTGAACCGTTTTATGGCTCAACTTCTTTTTCATGGAATCAAATATCCATTTAGCAATATTTTCAGAAGATGGATTTTTTTCAGTGAAGGGAAACACTTCATTCAAAAAAGAATGGTCAAGTGGTTGGATTATATCTCCTGCTATTTTTTTGAGATCATGAAAATCTATTGCCAGATCCAGTTCGTTTAATTCATGAGATGCAACATTCACCTGAACCTTCCAGTTATGCCCATGCATTTTTTCACATTTTCCCTGATAAGCCCTTAATTGGTGCGCCGCGGAAAAACCTACTTCCACAGTCAACTCATACATCTTTGCACCTCCAAAAACTAAGCGGTCTTTTTGAATATAGATATATATGGAAGGTTTCTGAACCTATTATCATAATCAAGGCCATAACCGACAACAAATTCATTTGGTATCTCAAAACCCACATAATCAAGCGGTACATCAACCTGACGCCTCTCTTTTTTGTCAAGCAATGTACAAATTCTAAGGCTCTTTGGCCCTTTCATGAGAATCCGCTCTCTGATATAATTCATGGAAACCCCGGTATCCACGATATCTTCTATGAGCAGAACATCTTTATTTGTAATGTCTTCTCTAATATCATAAAAAATCTTGACTTCTCCGATAGTATCGGTCTTCATGTAACTCGAAGCAACGATAAAATCAATTCTTAGCGGGGTTTTGATAAGTTTAACAATGTCGCTGAAAAAAATAAAAGCGCCCTTCAGAATACCTACCGCCAGCAGATTCTTGCCTTCATAATCATCTGAAATGGTGTCCGCAAGTGCCCGTACCTTTTTCTGTATCTGAGCAACAGTCAACAGAGGCTTTCCAACAACCATAGCATCCTCCACAACATATCGATATGTCTATACTAACGTTAGAGCATATTAAACTCAACTGAAAAACATAATGATGTAACGATATCCACTACAGGAAAAGATATGTATCAAAACGTACCAGAGACCGGATTAATCTTTAATCCAGAAAACATAAGCCAGCCCGGCAGTATCCACCAATGTCTGATGACCACTTCACTTCAGCCAGAACAGGAGATGTCCCTTCAAAAGATTCAACATCAAAATAGAGTTTTAAAATCTGCCCCTTTTCAAGCGGGCGCTCCAAGGTAAGTCCAATACCGCTACGACTGATATCTACCCCGAGACCGTAAAAATAAGCATAATCCTGGATTTCAAATTCTCCCTCTTCCGGACAATAAAGGACTATATTATGGAACATATCACGCTTATATAGTCTGTCCCCTGGTCTCTCATGCATATACACACCTCTGCGTCTTCTACATCCATGTACATAATAAGTGATTTTGTCTTTAACATCAACTATAAATTCTTCGGGCTGCCATCAGCCCAGCAGATGTATCTCGGGAATCTGCTTTATTATCATGTTCGGGATACCTGCATCGTGAATAATCTTGTTAATGTGGAATTTCTTTAGTATCATTTAGATGTGCTTGATTCTCTTTTTTATCCAAAGTCATTGGCAGTAATCGGTGCATCGCGTTCGCCGGGAAAAGATGGCATTGCTGTCATCACTAACATCAAGGAATCATCATACAACGGAACTATTTATCCAATAAACCCGAAACATGAAAAAGGTTCAATTGCCCTCTATGCAAGGATTATAATAACCGATGAAAAGAGAGGAGGGTCCTGAATGAAATATCTTTATATTGCTTCCACAAGGGCTTTTTCAGGAAAAAGCCTGATTACGCTCGGCCTTGGTCTCATGTTTAAAGAGGAGGGATACAGAATAGGATATATTAAGCCTATCGGAAAAACCCCGTTGAAATACAAGAATAAGTACGTTGACGCTGACGCGGATTTCATGGGAACCGCACTCGGGTTAAAGGATCCGACTGACGTGATTTCACCTTTTGTTGTTACGTTTGAATCGCAGAATAGATTGCTCCATGGCAAACCTTCAGACAATTTTGAACATGTTGTGAAGGCCTTTAAGAATATTAAGGGCAGGAGCGTTGTTCTTGTCGGGGGCGCGGCAGAGTTCTTTGAGGGATCTTCGTTTGGAGTAAACGCTCTTAAAATCATTAAGCATGTTGATGCGATGACACTCGTTGTCGAGCCGTGGGAAGGCGACAGCACCATAGACTCTCTTATGGGTGTGAAAGAGTTTCTCGGCAATTATTTTCTGGGTGCCGTCATAAATAAGATTCCCGAGAGCGCCCATAACCATATTAAAAAGCTGGTCAGGCCGTTTCTTGAAAAAAAAGGGATTCCGGTATTCGCCTCACTCCACAGAGATATACTGCTTGATTCTGTTACCGTTCGGCAGCTGAATACGATTCTGAATGGGAAGGTACTCTGCCGCAAGGATCGTCTTGACGAATTTATAGAGAATTTTTCAATCGGAGCCATGGATGTGGACAGCGCGCTCAAGTATTTCAGAAGAACCCCCAATAAGGCGGTCATTACCGGTGCCAACAGGTCTGACATACAACTTGCGGCGCTGGAAACCTCCACAAAGTGTATTGTTTTGACCGGGGGAATGTTTATGAATGATGTCATCCTGGGTAAGGCAAAAGCGCAGGATGTTCCCATTATATCCACAAGTGACGATACCTATACGACCGTGGAAAAAATAGAATCTGTTCTCGGTAAAATCAGAATTCGGGAGCAGAAAAAGATATTGAAGACAAAAGAGATTGTCTCAAAAGAGTTTGATTTCAACAGATTGCTGAAGGCATTGAAAATTAATCAAAAAGAGGTGAAATAATTATGGAGGATCTGAAAACATCTGAAACGTGGAGAGTATTCAGAATTCAGTCGGAACTGGTCGATGGATTTGAGACATTACATGACCTCGGCCCGGCAGTTACTATTTTTGGAAGTTCCCGCCTTTCAGAGGAGAGTGCGTATTATAAGGAAGCAGGGATTGTTGCCAGAAAACTGGCTGACGATGGTTTCGCAGTAATAACCGGCGGTGGTCCCGGGATTATGGAAGGAGCAAACAAAGGAGCAAAAAAGGGAAGAGGACAGTCCGTTGGGCTTAATATCGAAATCCCAACAGAACAACTTCCTAATGAGTTTCAGGATATACCGCTTCACTTTCGTTATTTTTTTATCAGAAAGCTGATGTTTGTCAAATATGCCATCGCCTTTATAATATTTCCGGGCGGATTCGGTACGATGGATGAGCTGTTCGAGGCACTAACGCTTTCCCAAACTAAAAGGATAGATCATTTTCCCATCGTTTTATACGGCTCAGAATATTGGAAGGGATTGCTGGATTGGTTAAAAGATACCCTTGTAGCGTCCGGCACCATCAGCAAGGAAGATTTCTCTCTGTTTTCATTGGTTGATACCCCCGAAGAGGTATGCACGCTGGTTGTTAATCACTGCAAGGCATATGATATCAATCTTCCGAAATAGGTAAAGAATCGCAGAAGGCACATCTCATGGCGTAACGGATAAGGAGCCAAGGGGAATAACAGGCTTATACGCCCCTTTGTCTTGTCACTCTACGCTTTTCGCTTTACATTCTCTGCCCTTTTGCAGTTCAGTAATAGTCTTGCTTTATTCCCTTACTGCTTACTCCTTACTTCCTACTAGCTCTACATCTGCTTAGATTTTGTTCAGTTTTTTAGCCAGCTCTGTTGTCTGATCAAGCAGGTTTTCTACTTCGTTCAGTCCGTGATTCCAGAATTCTTTCCGGGTAATATTGATGCCAAGTTTCTTGAAGATATTTTGCGGTGAATCAGACATGCCGGCAGAAAGAAATCCTTTTACTTTTTTTATAAACTTTGGATCCTTCTTTACAGAACTCTGGAGAGACTTGGAAATGAGGAGGCCGCTCGCATAGGAATACACATAGAAGAACATCCGTATATGACTCCAGTATACCCACCAGTTTTCTGACCCGTCGGACTGTTCAACCGCCCTGCCCATGTATGAAGACATATGTTTTCTGAACAGTCTTCCGATTTCATGCTTTGACAGATACCCTGTCTTCCTGAACTCATGATGCAATTCCTGCTCAAATTTGTAGCATGCAACCTGTCTGAAGACTGTTGAAATGTCATTATCAAGTTTTTTTACCAGAACCGCACACTTCAGTTCATCATCCGTTTCCTCAAGGATGTCCTGAAGCACAAAATCCTCCATAAACGTACTAGCGACCTCAGCTGTTGAAAGGGGAGTATTAAAATTCAGGGCATTCTGGGTTTTTCTCATCAATTCATTATTTATACCATGTCCGAGCTCATGTGCGAGCGTAAGCACATCCTGGAGTTTATCAGTATGATTCAGCAAAATATAGGTGGGCTGGCCAATCAGATGGTGCGCGCAAAAGGCACCGCCGGCTTTTCCCTTGCGCGGATACACATCAAGCTGTCCATTTTGAACATACGTATTAATGATCGATCCAAAGTCGCTGTCAAGCCTGTTCAGAACCGTATGAACAATTCTGATAGCATCGTTATAGGTATATTCCTTACGTATTTTTCCATAGTCCACATTTCTTTCATGATACCTAAGCCTTTTAACCTTCAGAAGCCTTGCCTTCAGCTTGTAAAACCGCGACGATATATCGAACCGGTCCGACACAGACTGAATCAATGAATCAACAATTTCGCTCTCAATATCATCGCTGATATGCCGCATAAGATCCGGGCGGGACAAACCACGGAGTTCATCATCTGTCTTTTTATTCGCAAGGACTGCGTTTAATTCAGCCTCAGCAACATCAAGATGCTTTTCAAGGATCTGATTCAATGCCAGCGCAGATGAATCACGGACCTTCTTTCTTCTGCTGTTAACGAGATTTACAATTTTGGAAAAAGGACAGAGACCCTTCTTTCCGTTTTCAAGCAGTACATATCTTTCTTCCTTGGCCAGCAGTCCGGAAGTAAGTTTCATCCAGTCATGATACGACGTGGACCGCTTAAAATTTAATATTCTTTCTTCAGGCTCGCTCAAAACATATGCGGCTTCATCAAAAATACGTTCAATAAAATGTTTATACGGTTTCAGCGGGGGGTATGAGAGAAGTTTCGAATGATGCCCGGGATTGATTTTGGCTATACGAAGGCAGAAGAACTGGATATCGTTTTCTATCTTCCGGCTAAACTCCTCAATCTTGTTAAAGCGCGCTCTGAGAACCGGACTGTTTTTATCCTGTTGCGTCCTAAGATAAAAGTAATATCCCTCGTTACCGTCAGTACCGTATGAGCGCTTCCAATCCTCATAATCATCAAGCGCCTCTTTCAGCACCGCAGGATCTTCAAGATAGTCTGTACGACTTCTCCATTTCTCAATAAATTCATAACTTGTCTTTTTAACTCTTTTTCTCTCTTCTTCCATGCGTGGATCATTATCACTTCTGAACAAAGTCTTCAGGTTCCATCTATCGTTGTGCATTCCCTTTTTACCCGCTCTTGCCTTTTTATGCGTTTTGTTCATTACGCTTTTGATCCCTCGTCCTGTTTTTTCCCATGGAATAATTCGCTTCCGGCGCCCGGATATGCCCTGTATTCCAACCGGGGAGTCGGCTCCAATACAGCCGGCCATATATGAGGCTGTTGCTCCGGACCTTCTTTAGTGACAGCGGAAGGTGATTTGTCAGCCATCTTTGTGTTTTTACGAATATCGATGCCTTCGACAGAATGGCTGAATTCAACGGGAATACCATTTGGATCAAAGGTGTAAATTGAGTGTATAAATCCATGATCGATTATTTCGGAAATCCAGATGTCAGCGGCTGTAAGCCTATCTTTCAGCTGATAAAGGTCATCTTCCGTCTCAACCCCGAATGACACATGGTCAAACGCAACAGGTCCTTTAACCGGCCTTCCATGTTCCTTTTCCTTCACCGCTTCCACGTCCGGCCATTCAAAGAACGCGAGCAGATCACGTTCCGATATCTCGAAAAAATAGTGCCGATAGCCCGGCTCGCCGAGGCCGGCGACCAATCTCATGCCAAGAAGATCCCTCCAAAAACGTATGGTACGGTCCATGTCACCTGTCGTCATCGCAAGATGATTAACGCCGTTATAATGAATCATAGAAAACCTCCGCTGGTTTATGATTTATACCAAAGGGAATGTGTGTGCTCGTTATAGCAATAGTCATTATATCAGAAAAAAGCCCTTACTTTAAGACCCGTCTCCCTCACTCCATATGCTAGGATACTTCAAAGGAGAGAATGCACATATGCGTTTCCGGAAAAAGGATTTTAATACCCTGGCACCTTTTCTCGCATGCTCTTTCCTGCTTTATTTTACGAATTGGATGATCATGGCATTTCTTCCTGTCTTCCTTAAGTCTATTTCTTTCAGCGACAGCCGGATCGGGATCATTATCGGGATTTTTTCCGTATCGTCACTGCTGATGATACTTCCTGCGGGATTTCTGTCTGACTATCTTTCACCCAAAAAAATGGCCGTATTCGGGGCATCCCTTTTTTTCATTTACACGTCTGGTCTCTATAGTGTCCGGGATTTTTACCCTCTCCTGGGCATAGCTTTGACTGGCGGATTTGCTCATTCCATTCTCAATATTACTATCTATTCGCTTTTTCTAAAGGTTATGGGCATCGAGTTGCGAGGCAAGAAGATCGCCTTTTACCAGGTTGGGGCATATCTCGGCTTTGGGGGAGGCCCGCTCATAGGAGGCTGGATCGTTCATCACTATTCATTCGAGTCTCTTTTTCTGTTGGCTTCCGCATTAAGCTTTTTTCTGATCATATTATCAGCTACCTTGAAAGACCGTCCGGGAATCGCTTTTGACTTCAAAGACTATAAAATTGAACTGAAAGACAGAAAGATCTTCCTGCTTATTGTAATAATCCTTGTTTATGCTACCCATTTTGGCGTTGAGCAGACATCTCTTTCCCTTTTCATGAAAGATACCCTCCTTTTCTCGGGCCAGAGAATAGGCCTCGTCTTCTTCATATTGGGGATATGGATGGCTATACTGGCGCCAATCGCAGGCCACAGCTTTGATCGGTCACGAAATATCATCAGGATACTTTTGATCGGCCTCATGGCATCAGGCCTGTTTCAGATAGCTACCGGATATGTCAGTACCTTCACGGAGCTTGTATTTATCAGAGTGCTCCATACCATGGGCGACGCTCTGATTATACTCACCATAAGCATTCTCACATCGGAATTTTTTCCAGTAGAAAGGCTTGGGGGACATTCCGGAGTCTTACATATCTCTCGTACTGTCGGTATATTTCTCGGCAATATCGGATCAGGATATACGAATGAGCTCTTCGATTATAATATGTCTCTTATTATCAATGGAACGTACATCTTTATTTTTGCGGTATTGGTTACGGGACTGGTAAGAAAACTTTTTGTTTTGAAATAATCATGAGTTACAACAGGCCAATGGATAAGGTCTTTAATGTTATTTCTTTAATGTTATTTATTGTAGGAAAGCAGGTTGTATTCTCTTTGAGGAAAGGCCTGCAGCCAGTGACTTCTTTTCGCGTAATGTCTTTGAATTTCTTGTGCATAGTTCATGGCATTCATTTCTGATCCGTTATATTTATATGCCGTTACATATGCGGCTGATCGCGACTTCCCGGCAAGCCACACTTTTTTATGCGAGCTGATGTCTTCTGTTTTTATCTGGATTTCCGCTGCCTTAATAGATATTGTCTTTGCCGCTTCGGATACGCAGAGGAATACATTGTCAAGCGCGCTAATAGGTACCAACTGCATCCTGATAGTCACGCCCGCAGCTTCATTCAGTTTTCTTATCCAGTATTCTGACTGGAGCACGGTATTGGCGGCCCGTATCGTCTGCTGCGTGGTCCCCTGGCCGCCCCTCCAGAATTTCATTGAAAAATTTGTTTCGTAAGCGCTAATGAGGGTGATGAAGTCAGCGGGCACTTCATAAAACGACTCTGCAAAAAAAGCACCTGCGACAATTTCTCTTATCTGCCCGTTTTTCACGTATTTCTTTGGTGAAATACGAATATTCTTTCCGCGGTACGCAATTACCGCTTGTGATGCCTTTTTGATATCTGCCTCATGGAGGGAAAACCGTTGTGACCTCTCATAGACTTCCCGAAACGCAAACCCGTGTTCTGAGAAAAAGAAAAAGAGACCGTCATAAAAATCCGTATAATTGCCTTCCAGGTACGTAATCAACCAGCGGTTTTCCGCGAGAAATATGTCTCTCTGGATTTCTGCCAGTCGATAGAGGGGGCCATATTCTTTCGCAGCCTGTAACAGGTCATGTTCTTCGAGATAGGTCTTTGTCAGTCTGCTGATCTTTGCTGATTCTCCCGACCCCCACTGGTTTCTGCTAAAACTTATCTTGTTGCCAAGGACCCGGGTCAATGCTTTCGACCGGATAAAAAGTATGAACCCCCTCTTCTGGATATCATTCATAGCATTGAACCATGAAACAAAACCGGTGTTCCCGTCTCCTGTGTCTTTAATCACCTGAAAGACGGAAGACTCAGTGGCAATGAATCTTTTCTGGCTTCTTTTTACTGTTGAAAGATATCGCGGCTTCACCAATCCCGATTTTTTCAGCTTACGTGGTCGCGACGCCTCGGACATTGACAGAGCAGAATTATCATTTCCCTGTAAATAATCTGTATTGATTGCAGCGTGGACCGGGTTTACTTTTATAATCCCATTGTTCTTTGCAATACTGCTGACGGATGTTTGATTCGTACTGAAGATAACGGTCAGAACAATAAGAATAAATGCAGAAAAAAAGATCAGACTATGAGGAGTCTTTCTTATAGCCTTGTAGGTAAAATCAAAGACGTTCCGTATGTCTACGGTTCTGGAAGATGCAGCTGGCGGCGTGCATAAGTCTGTCTGCATCTCGTCAGCTATGATCTGTATATCCGCATACGGCACAGCAGATATCACTCCAGATGATAAGCAAGGGCTCACGACCATTGGAAAGGCCACTACAGAGCCGGAGTATTCTATTTGAAGTCTGGAAGCAAATGGTGTGACCATGACATCAGCAGATCTTTCACAGGGAAGTATGATCACAGGACTTTCCTCATGCTCCTGATCTCTGTTCACCTGATTGAACATGCCGGATAAGGAAACAGACGAAAACTGCACAACAGCATGATTCACATGTACAACTTTTCCGAGTGAATATACGTTCAGTTCCCGTTGCATGATATCGTGCTTCGAATTTGCATGCGCTAATTGTCTGATATCAGGAGTGTAGTGCAAAGGAATCGTCTCGCTTCCCGTTTCATATGGCAGACGTATGGCTTTCACCCGTTCTCTCAAAGGATTATGGTTCTGCTGTACGTGCCCGGCGCATACCATAGCTGTAGAGACTATTTCCAATGACGGGGAAAAATCTATCCGCTTTGATGAGGTAATGGAAAAGTAATTAATGACAGCCCATTTGGAAGATACGTCAACACCATAGGTCAGAAGAGCATAGTCATGAAGGATCGCCGCGGCATTTCTTCTGATATCTATCATGTCGTCATACAGTGCCTTTTCAAGCGCGGGAAGTGCGGGTGTTATATCGATATCATCCCAGATAAAGGCATTGAGACACACAAGAGCAGATTTTCTGACTAAAGGATCTTCGTCTGAAAGATCATGAATGCTTTTCCCGACCAGTTCTGACGGTAGAATGCAACGCTCTTTTCTGGACATTCTTCTTTTATGGGTCATATCTTTGCGTAATAAGAAATGGGCGCAAATATTATACCATGTATATCTGATGCTAATCAGTATAGACAAGAATTTCGATATCCAGGAAAAACCAGAAGAAGCCGAGAAAAATGCTTATATATCAATCTCTTTATCGCTAAGAATACCCGTCATGCCTGAAGGCACCGGAGGGGAGTAATTGATATATTGTTGTGTCATTGCTTGTAATTATATGACAATTTTTGATCCACCACTGCCATTTTGTCTTCCACTTTTGTATTGCGGAACATACCTCTCAACTCAGAAAGAAGGGTACCATGGTATTCCTGTTGAAATTCCATTGGACATCAGCATAATATAGGACGGACATAAAGAGAGATCTTCAAAAGAGCGCTTTTTAATGCACTACCAGGGCATAGTGGGTATATTCGCATTCATTGCGATTGCATGGCTCATCAGTGAAAACCGGGGCCTGTTCAGACTCAGGGTAATACTGAGCGGGCTTCTTGCCCAGCTCGTACTTGCCGTCATACTCCTGAAAATACCGGCGTCTAAAGAGGTCTTCCTTTTGTTGAACAAAATGGTACTTGCCCTCGAGACAGCCACCACTGCAGGAACCTCGTTTGTATTTGGATATTTGGGCGGCGGTACCCTGCCCTTTGATGAAAAATATCCCGGATCCAGTTTTGTGCTCGGTCTGAGGGCCCTGCCATTGGTACTGGTCGTCAGTGCCCTAACAGCCCTCCTGTTTTATTGGCGGATTATCCCCTATATCGTAAAGGCATTCTCATTACTACTTGAAAAAACAATGGCTATTGGCGGGGCTCTGGGACTGGGAGCATCGGTAAACATATTTGTCGGCATGATAGAGTCACCGCTTTTTATTCGACCGTACCTGAAAGACATAACCAGAAGTGAGCTTTTCGCGATCATGACATGCGGTATGGCAACGATAGCAGGCACGGTTATGGTACTGTATGCAACTATTCTGAATACTATCATCCCCGACGCCATGGGTCATATTCTGACAGCATCAATAATCAGCGCTCCTGCTGCGATCATCATTGCGCAGTTGATGGTTCCAGAAACCGGTACACAAACATCCGGAAAGCTTGTCCCACCACAGACCGCAAACAGTTCAGTGGACGCCATAACACGGGGAACTCTTGACGGGATCAGTCTGCTCATCAATATCATAGCGATGCTCATTGTCCTTGTGGCACTTGTTACCCTTGCGAATCTCATTCTGGCAGTCTTTCCCGATTTCGGCGGTCAGCCTGTCACTCTCCAGCGGTTACTGGGCTACCTTATGGCGCCGGTTGTCTGGCTCATGGGAATCCCGTGGTCAGAGGCTACGGCTGCCGGATCATTAATGGGAACAAAAACCATTCTGAACGAATTCATCGCGTATATTGAACTCTCCAAGCTTCCTGAGGGAACATTGAGTGACCACAGCAGGCTGATCATGACGTACGCCCTGTGCGGTTTTGCGAATTTCGGGAGTCTCGGCATCATGATTGGCGGATTGAGGAGCATGGTCCCTGAACGCCAGGATGAAATTGTCGCCCTGGGACTAAAATCTATTGTCTCAGGTACCCTTGCCACCTGCATGACCGGCGCAATTGTGGGGATTTTTTAAAGATTGTACAAACGATAAAATAGTTTGTGCGCACAATCCGGGCCTGATACAGGCAGGTTCCAGCATATTCGGATCATGATACAATCTAATTATGGCTACCGTAAGAATTGGCTGCAGTGGTTTTCATTATTCCGACTGGAAAGGAACATTTTATCCCGCCGATCTTCCACAGAAAAGATGGTTCCATCATTACTGTGCGATTTTTCCAGCTGTTGAGCTCAACGTAACTTTTTATCGTATTCCGAATCAAACAACATTCGATACATGGCACAAGCAAACACCCAAAAATTTCGCCTTTTCCTTGAAGGGAAGCAGGTTTATCACCCATGTAAAAAGGCTTGTCGTTCAGCAGAAATCTCTTGATCAATTCTTTAACGGGGCTTTACGGTTAAAGAAAAAATTAAAAGTCGTCCTCTGGCAGTTGCCACCAGATTTTCAGATAGATGTTAAAAGATTGAATGCTTTCATCTCATTGCTTAAGAAATATCCGGTCAAGCACACGTTTGAATTCAGACATAAAAGCTGGCTCACAGCAGAAGTCCTGGATATCTGCAATAGGCATAATATCTGTCTCTGTATGGCTGACTGGCCGATATTTATCAGCAGCCTGCAGATTACCTCTGATTTTGTATATCTCAGACGCCACGGCACAGGAGGAAGATATGATACTGACTATTCAAAGATGTATCTGAAAAAAGACGCTTTCAGGATCGAAGGGTATCTGAATAAAGGGTTCGATGTCTTTGTTTTTTTTAATAATGATGCCCATGGGTACGCACCAAAGAATGCGCAGGAACTTACCCGGCTGATACACATCTGATGATCTGTTCTCTTTCAATCCTTTTCGAAGGCAAAGCGGAAAAAAACCGTTGCCGCGGCAACAGTTCCGGCAAGCATGACAAAGATATTACTGTAAATCCATCCTTCGACCGATACAGTCAAAGGATTCAGACGGAAATCCGTAGTTTGCATGTCAAGCAGCCTGCCTATGCCCGCAGTACTGAATGCCCCTGAAATAAAGAACAGAAGGTTAAAAATACCCAGTCCCACACCAATCTGACTCCCGGGCAGAGTCATCGAGACAGTATGCGGAAGTGATGACTGAAGAAAAGCAAAGCCAGCGTAGCAGACGATGAGATTTAATGCCGTAGTCCAGGGCGAATATCCGACAAACGTGGACAGCAGGAGAAAGCCGACAATCAATAATGCCGATCCGAGATAAACAACGACCGTGCTTCCCACACGGTCAGAGAGTCTTCCGCCAATGGAACCGAGAAGAACAGCACTCATGGCACCAGGAAAGATTACCAGACCGATAGTTTCTGTGCGAAGGCGGTTCAGGTCACTCAGCATAATCGGCACCATGAATAACATACCAAATACTGTTCCTATTGAAAAAAAAGTCATTATGAGCGTTGTACGATAACGGCGTCTTTCAAAGAGTAAAGGGCTCACGAACGGCACCTCATATCTCCGGATATGCATTACAAAAAGGAAAAACAGTATCATACCGGCAAGCAGCATCCACCCTATGTTTTCGGTTACAAATATAAGAATGAGCGCAGTGCTCGCACTCACCAGCAATGCTCCTCTTGTGTCAAAATGATTCCTGTTCGGCTTTTGAACGGGAAGAATCATTCTGAAGCAGGGAATGGCAGCTATGGTAGCAAGAGAAATGACGAACAGATAGCGCCAGTGAATAGATCCAGAAATAAAACCACCTATGATAGGACCGACACCGGCAGCAAAGGCCACGGTTGAGGCTATCAGGCCAAGTACTCTGCCCCTTGAGCTTTCAGGAAAATGTTTCGTAACAACGATCATTGCGAGAGCAGGTATGGCAGCTCCGCCGGCTGCCTGCACCAGCCTTGCCACAATGACCATCGGATACCAAAGGGAAAAGAGCCCTATGAGGGATCCGGTGTTCATGAGTATCAAACCAATGGTAATCAGGCTTCTGTCCGAATATATGTCAGCTAGTTTGCCGTAGATTAACGCGCCAAGAGCAAAAATGAGTATATACGCGGTCATGACCCAGCTTACCTCTGACGGAAGCAGAGAAAAATCTTTCGATATGTCAGGCACAGCAACCTGAAACATCATCCCGTTCAGGACAGAGAAAAAAATGATAAAGCAGAGCGGCAAAGGAATTCGCCTTTGTATATCCTGATCATTATAATCTTTCGTCATCGCACTATTTTCCTTAAGCCTCATAGTTGATAAACAAAGTGAATAATACAATATCATAAAAAAATCTTTCGACAGATAGACACATCTGCATCCCCAAAATAACTGTTCCGCCAAGCCAAAGACGCATTGCCGTCAGAATCCTGTCCCTGATAATTATACCGGTTTTTTTCGTACCTAAAAACGTAATAAGTCTTGCGAGAGTTCATTGAATACATGGAGAAAAATACATTATGCTATTGCATGTCCGCAAAAACATTCAGAAAGATTACCCTTTATCAGGTACCTCTTAATAATCGCGATGCTACAGAATTCATCTTCAAAGAAGCTCTCAGGAGTCTTCAGCCACCTGATTACT
The DNA here is from genome assembly GCA_020347665.1 of Nitrospiraceae bacterium. Lineage (GTDB taxonomy): Bacteria > Nitrospirota > Thermodesulfovibrionia > Thermodesulfovibrionales > UBA6898. Next base: position 1,263,713 of record CP070737.1, on the reverse strand, counting down.
CTGGGTTAATCTATATAGCTCCAACTCCGCGGAAAATAAGAGACGCACAGAAACTGTTTCATAAGCTCGTAAAAAATCCGTACGTACCACCCAGATTTTTTACTCTCAAGCAGTACGCAAAGATCTTTTTCAGTTCTGAAGTGCCGGGAAGGATACTCCCGCAGACAGCGGTTCCCCTCCTTTTGTCACGCCTTTCGGAACATGGCCTGGGTTACGCAAGCATACTCTCTGACGTTATGAAAGAGCTGAAACAGCATCATCCATACAAGGACTTTTCTGTGATCCGTGATGAGCTGATCTCACTGTTTATCAAGCTTGGAATACCGGCTGATGCAGTAGATCGGATGACCGACGCACTGACGCTGTTCCAGAAGTACCAGAAAGAGCTTGCCGCACATGACCTTTATGATGAAGACGATGTGCTAAACCAAGGGCAATCCGCTGTCAGACGACGCATGCAGCCCTATCCGGCCCTCATACTTGATGGATTCTATGACATGACAGAGTCGGAAAAAAACCTGATACACGAGCTCATATCACAGGCTCGCTCATCACATATATCTTATCCATATGAGAGTAATTTATCTATTATATCAGATAGTTATATAGATTACTTAAAGTGTAATTTTACTGTTCAGGAAGTCTCTCTCAGTGACAATAATAAAGCTGATTTCTCTTATATCGGATATGGCAGTATCGAAGATGAGATCGAGGGTATTGCGCGACATATAAAGAGCCTGTCAGTAGCAGGACGCATTACCGGAAACAGCTGGATTATTGTCACATTTCCCAGAATATCCGATTACAGGGCTCTTACCGAAAGAGTATTCAGGAAATATGGTCTCACGTATACTATCTCGCTCCAAAAACCGGCCATTTCAAAAAGAGCACTCCGGGATGTGATATATCTCCTGGATTGTGTAGCAGATGATTTCCCCCGACAGAAATTCACTGCTGTGCTGAGTTCGCCGACGTTCAAGAATATTCCTGACGTTGCCAAGCATTCAATCATTTCCCTTTCAATGAACACAGGCATTGTCAAAGGCATGGATTCCTGGAAAAAAATCTTCAGTGACCGCCTTGACCCGGATTCCATGAAAAAAATAAAAGACGCACTGCATGATGTCTTCAGGCATCTTGGCAGTCTTATAACCATCCGGGGGTCTTCCGAACATGCGACGATACGAAAAGAGATCGAAAAAGCACTTGCAGAACTGGGATATGAAGCAGAGCAGGATGCGCTTGATGAGCTTCACAATGCATTTGATACTGTTGCGCTTATTGCCGCTATTTCCAAAAATGGCACTCTTTCTGTGAGGCGATATGTCGATTATATGAAACATATACTGAGCGCGGCCGAGTACAGGCATGAGGACATTGGCGTACAGATCATGGATTTTCCTGAAACACGGGGCCTTGCTCCTGATTATCTTTATTTCTGTGGTCTCAAGGATGGCGACATGCCGTCCAGGCCTTCGTTAGATCATATATTCCCTGACAGCATACGTACTGAATACGGGCTTATTAATCTCAAAACGTATCTTTTGATCCAGAAGCTTAACTTTCGACGACTCATTGGTTCTTCTTCTCATACACATCTTTCGTATCCGGTAGTTGATGGTGATAAATTCTTTCTTCCCTCCGCCTACCTCCCGTGGGATAAAGAAGTCTCCGAAAATCTCTATGGCATATATTCTCCTGAAGAACTACTAACAACAAAACAGGGGAAACCACTTTCGGACACTATCCGGCAGATTAGGATTGATCAGACGTCAAGAGAAAAGCTGATAAAAAGAAAGCTCAGCATGCCGATGCGTGTTACTGATATTGATTCATTCAGAAAATGCCCAAGGCGCTTTTTTATAGAACGGGTGTTAAATCTCGAGGCCTCTGAAATTGCTCGGTACGAGATTGAAGCGAAACTGCTCGGTACTATTATTCATGATGTCATGGAACAGCTGATCAAAGAACCTCTCGATGACCCGGCGGCTGTGCGCCACACAGCTTCACGCATTACAGACACGGTATTGCAAAACGTTCGTATTGATGACTTTCTCAAGGTTCTCCTGAAAGAGTCTTTTCTTGAAGTTCTGCCTGATATAGTTGATATCGAATCTAAGATGCGGCAGGAGGGATTCTTTCCTTATGAGTTCGAGAAGCGGTTCGAGGAGACAGTTCTGCCCGGGATATCCTTAAAGGGAAGAATAGACAGATTAGACCGGAAAGAGGATACGTTCCGAGTCATTGACTATAAAACAGGCACGGTTCAGATCGGTTCTGACATTATAACCAAGGGGAAAAACATACAGATCGCCCTTTATGCCGCAATGCTCAAAGCACACGGCATGACGGTCGAAAAAACAGGTGTCTATTCTCTCAAGGATATTGTCGTAAAGTGGATTCCAACACCAAGAGACAGACATATTCTTGATGACTATATAGAGAGTTCTCTCAGATATCTGGAGGAGGCTGTGCACGAAATACAAAAAGGGGCCTTTAAGGCTTATCCGTTGGATGAATTTTACTGTACAACCTGTCCGGAAGCGCCGTTCTGTCCCTATATTCACGGAAAGGATACATCATCACATGAATCAATATCTTGATACTCGCAAGAATATCATTATATCGGCTCCTGCGGGGTCCGGCAAAACAGAAAAGCTGGCCCGAAGGTATATCAGTCTACTCGAAAGCGGTAACGGGCCTGAAAAAATACTGGCTATAACCTTTACTGAGAAGGCTGCTGCGGAAATGAAAAAACGAATTCTCGATATCCTGCTTAAGGAAAAAAGAGCACTGTTCAATCAGATAATGGATGCCATTCCGCTCATGCGCATAACCACTATTCATTCATTCTGCCGAAAGCTGATCACCCGCTTTGCTCCTGAACTGAATCTGGACCCCTCTGTTGACGTACTCGACGATTTTGCTGCTGGCCAGCTGTGGAGTGAATCTGTATACGATGCTTTTCGGAGCGAAAAAGATGATCCATCGGTATTCTTTTCGTATCTGAAGCTGAAGGGAATAAGGGGCTGGGGATCCCTCTTCAGGGTGCTTGAAATAGTACATACCAAAAGGCCATATGCTGAAATCCTTAATGAACAACCCGTCAGAGATCTCGCTCCCGAAGAACGCTTTCTTCTTGAGATATATCAAAGATGCCTCGAGAACTACTCTGTAAAGAAGAAGCAGCTTCGGGCCATTGACTTCAATGACATGGAAATCCTCGCCTACCGGGCGATCGCATCAAATCCCGAGTGGTCAAATATCCTCTATGCGTTTGATGAGCATACAGACCATATCCTGGTTGACGAATTTCAGGATACCAGTTCCCTGCAGTGGAAAATCATAAACAAACTCACCGAGGAGTGGCGTTCAGGGCTCGGTGCAAAACGATCAGCGGGAATCATTCCCACCATATTTATTGTTGGGGACAAGAAGCAGTCCATATATCTCTTCAGAGGAGCCAATGTTTCACTGTTTGATACAGTCAGAAATAATTTCACTGAATGGTTCGGGAGGGAGTTTTTCTTTCATGAGGAGAAAGAAAACTACCGGAGTCTCCCTAAACTTGTGGACTTTTCGAACGCGCTGTTCAAAAAGGTAATGCGAGGTACTGGAACCCCGTGGAAAACGACATATACTCCTTTCAGGGCCACGCGGGAGGGAAACGGAATCGTTGAACTGTGCCTCATCCAATATGATGAAAATACGAAGCTGACGCGCGTGAGGGAAGCCTTCCTGATTGCGCGACAGATCAACACAATCGTTAATACGCTCGAAATCAGCTTACCTGACGGCAGACGCACGTGCCGTTTCTCGGACATCGCAATCCTCCTGAGAAACAGAAACCATCTTTCCGCCTTTGAAACCGCTCTCAGGGAAAACCATGTTACGTTTATCGTTGAAAAGGGCATCGGCTTCTACGATGAACCTGAAGTTGCCATAGCGAGGGAATTCATATCATTCCTCATAGACCCGCACGATGATTTCAGCCTGTTTGAGGTCCTGAGAAGCCCGCTGTTCGGATTCACAGAGTCGATGATTACTCTGATTCTGAATGGACGAAAACGGTCTCTGTTCGAAAACCTTAAGAACAGCTCTTTAAAGCGATGCACAAAAGCTTTTGATACCCTGTCCGAGTTCTGTTTCAGGGCCCACAGGATGCCCCTTTCCCTGATCCTGGAGGATTTTTTCTCAGAATCAGGCGCCTGGAGCGCTTTTTATGAAGATCAGCGGCATGCAAACATCAAAAAGTTCCTGCGGATACTTGAAGGCTACGAAACGAATAATCTCTCGCCCATTGAAATAAAGGAAAAGCTCATACAATCCAAAAAGAGCAATGAGGCAAAGGCAAACATTAACACCGAGCATATCAACGCGATAAGAATAATGACTATTCACGGAGCAAAAGGCCTCCAGTTTCCAGTCGTGTTCCTCCCGTTTCTCGATGAAACCATTGCGGCAAAGACCGATCCGGTTTTTCTGGATGAAGTAGACACAACCGTGCGGTTTGCTTATGAAGAGGATTCCGGAAAGAGAAGAAATCATGACCTCTTCAAACTTCTGAGGGAAAAACAGGATGAAGAAGAAAAGCGTCTCTTCTATGTTGCTGTAACACGGGCACAAGATCATATCTTTCTGTCAGGTGCGATAAAAAAAGAAGATGGGAAGATCGCGAAAACAAAGGGACGGCTCAGTTATATCGAGGAGGCCTTTCCCGGTTCTGTTTCCGAAGCAAAGTCCTATGATGGTCTTTTTGATGTCAGGCAGGAAAAAGAGCTGGCTGCGTCAACCCGGGAGTCATCAGCCCGCCTTGATGACGATACACAGCGGTTCTTCAGAGGACCGGCCTACGTTGAAAAAGTCGACCTTACTGCTGACGCGGAAGAATGGGTTGACGTAACAGAAAATAGCGCAACACAAACCCGTCATGGGGACCACTGGGTTGAACTGGGGAACATTTTTCACCGTCTTTTCGAAGAGCTGTCAAAGGGTATCATCGCACATAAAGACCTCAATGAGCGTATCAGGAAATTCGTTCTGAATCAGCTTTCCCTGAAAGATCGTGCTGACCAGTACGCACAACTCATCCAGTATGATTTTAGAAAGCTTGAGGACGCGGGACTGCTCCGGGATATCATTCTCCCTGCTGACAATGCATATGCTGAACTGCCGTTTATCCTGCAGAAGGGGAAGAAAATCTATAAAGGAAGGATCGACAGGATAGTAATACGCAATAATACTGCTTTTGTTTATGACTACAAAACCTTCCCCATAACAGACAGTGAAATGCCAAAACTTAAAGAACAGTATCGATTCCAGATGCATATGTATCGTGAGGCTGCAGAGAAACTCTTCTCTGTGCAAGCTAGAAGCATTATCCTCTTCACCCATGTGCCGGTTGCAATTGAAATATAGTATCTGATACATTTATGGTTAATTCATTGTGAATATATTCACAAATTGAAGGAGGTGCTGATGAAAAGAGCAATGATCATATTTTTTATGGCTTCCCTTATTTTTGCATCGCACGCTTTCTCGATGCACGGATTGCGCTATTCGATCACCGTATCAAAATTTGAAAACCGCTCAAACTGGTCGGGTTACTGGAACCTGGCGGATACCTTTGGTGCCGTACTTACTGACAGCCTCCAGCAGACGGGTAAATTTATTGTTCTTGGTGAAAAGGACATGCGGTATGAGGCAATGGACGAACAGGACTTTGGTTCCTCGGGCAGAACTGTACAGGGGAAAAAGACCCCTAAAATAGGCCAGATGACACCTGCCCAGCTTCTGGTTAAGGGCGAAATTACACACTTTCAGCATACAACAACAGGTGGAACCGGTGGCCTGAGAATTAAGGGTTTCCGGATCGGCGGTGGAACAGACTCTGCAGAGATCAATGCCGTCGTATATGTTGTTGATTCGACGACGGGCCAGGTCGTGGCGTCAAAAAAAGTTGTTGGACAGGCATCGCGGACCGGCCTTGATATAGATTATGCCGAAAGAGACTGGGGGGCAGACCTCGGGGGCTTCAAAAAAACTAACGTGGGAAAGGCAGTAGAACAGGCAATAGATCAGGCTGTAAAATTCATAATTCACGAGCTTGATAATATCCCGTGGGAGGGAACTGTCATAATGGTAAAGGGGGAGAAGATATATGTTAACAGAGGTGCCAGGGAAGGGGTAAATCCAGGTCAGATTTTTTCAGTGGGTACTGTTGATGAGCTCAGAGATCCGGATACTGGCGAACTCCTTGATGTCTCATTGGAAAAGGTTGGCACCATAGTTGTTCAAACAGTAAAGGAGAAAATTTCTATCTGTAAAATTTCCGATGGAGCTGGGAAAATAGCAAAAGGTATGTCCGTTATGGCTGAATAGCACCACGATTTTGCGCTATAAATACTCGAGAGTTCTCATGAGTGCTTCAGCCTTTTTCAGGCTTTCGTAATATTCCCGCTCAGGGTCTGAATCCGCAACTATGCCGGCGCCTGCCTGCATGTACGCCCTTCCCTGTTTTACGAGAAAGGTCCTGATAATGATATTCATATCCATATCTCCGTTAAAACCGATATAGCCGATGGATCCGGTATACGGGCCCCTGCTCGTTTTTTCGAGCTCATCAATAATCTCCATGCATCTAACCTTGGGCACACCGGTGATCGTTCCCCCGGGGAATACCGACTTTATAACATGAAAGCAGTCTTTCCCCTGAACCAGTTCACCCTGCACATTCGATACAATATGAATAACGTGTGAGTAATCTTCGGTTGTCATGAGCTCGTTGACATTGACGGTTCCGTAATCAGACACCTTGCCAAGGTCATTCCGCTCAAGATCAATAAGCATGATATGTTCAGCCCGTTCCTTTTCATTCAGCAGGAGTTCTGACCGCATTTTTTCGTCCTGATGCACGTCCCTGCCCCGTGGCCGCGTCCCTGCAATCGGACGTGTATCAACAATGTTATTCCGAACCCTCACCAGTCTTTCCGGTGAAGAGCTGGCAATCTGATAATCGCCAAAATCTACATATGAGGCAAAGGGTGATGGATTGATATCACTGAGTATCGTATAAATCTTCCACGGATCAGTATGACCGATATCTGCGGAAATGCGAAGAGAAAGATTCGCCTGATAGATGTCGCCGGCTGCGATATATTCCTTTGCTTTTTCGACCATTGTCATATATTCGGCCTTCTCCGTTTCATACGTGAGAGCGACGTTAGCCATCCCGGCTTTCCCATCCCCTGCGTCTGTCTTCGCAGCCGTTACCTTCTTATGGATTGCTTCGAGAACTGAATTCGCGTCCTCTATATAATGCTCCTTTTTCTTTGTGAGTGTTGAATATCCAAGCGCTGTCGAGCGCACTCCGGGGCAAACCAGAATCCAGCTCTTTTTTTTGATATGGTCAAAGGCAATAAGCCGGTCAACCATAATAAAATGCGCATCCGGAATTTTCAGATCATCCATCGTGGTCTTGGGAATTCTTTCAAGGTAACGCACAAAATCATAACTGAGCATGCCCAGGGCGCCGCCCTGAAAAGGCGGAAGATCCCGCATGGGTTTCTGCTGGTAGGAAAAAACGAGCTCTCTTAGTCGCTCTAGGGGATTTCGCGTTGAGATTGTCTTTTTCCCATCGAACTCTATCTCCACGACCCTGTCTTTTACCGAAAAAATGAGATACGGTTCAATTCCGATAAAGGAATATTGTGCAATATGTTCTGAACCTTTATGGCTTTCGAGAAGACAGCTGTTCTTTGCCTTCAGCTTTTGATATATTTTCCGGGGAAGTTCGTAGGGAATTTCGCAAAAGACAGGAGAAAAAATGTCTTCAGATAATGCTGTATTTGTTTTTGCATGTAATCGCATTCTGTAACGCCTTTCATACAGTCAGGCAGCAGCGATCTCTTGATTGATCAGTTCAATTGTTTTTATCGGATCTTTCTCTCCGAGAATTGCTCTACCCATGACCAGGTAATCCGCTCCTTCCTGAACCGCCTTTTTGGGGGTCATGGTCCTTTTCTGATCATCAACCGGTGTCCATGAGGGTCTTATTCCGGGTGTCACAATCAGAAAACCGCTTCCGCCCTGTCCCCTTATTCTGGCAGCCTCATGTGCTGAAGAAACAACTCCGTCAAGGCCAGCCTTTAGAGAAAGCCCGGTTAGGTGCCTGACATGGGTATTCATACTGTGCTGAATCCCGACCTCATTTCTGAGCGATTCTTTTGAGATGCTCGTAAGAACCGTTACACCGATAACTCGCGGCCGGTTTATATTTTCCTTAAGGCAGACCTTAACAACATCATCCATGCACTGTTTCATCATGTCATAGCCGCCTGACGCGTGAACCGTGAACATAAATACCCCGTGCCGTGCCGCAGCAATTCCTGCCCGGGAGACAGTATTCGGGATGTCATGGAATTTCAGGTCAAGAAAAACTTTTTTTCCCCGCTTATGTATCTCATCAATAATGGCCGGGCCCGCAATAGTGTGGAGCTCAAGTCCTACTTTAAATATATCTATATAACTACCTAATTTATCGATAATATCCAAGGCATAGTCATGCCCGGGTACATCCAGCGCAAGTATTATTCTCTTATTATTGGACATAATTTATTATTCTTCACGAGCAATATTATCTGTTTCACAAAACAAATATCTCCATAACTGAAAATCATCTCATTATGAGATAAATTGGAGGTAAAAAACAAGTTTCCAATTGTGTAATCTTTCATCAAATGCGGTCTCACTATGAATACCCGGATCACCAAATTCAACAAATCCTTTTTTGTGGTCAATTATTTGTTAAACTATTATATATATAGTGCAACAAATGAAATTTCCCCTGTTTACTAAAGGACCTTTAAAGTATATCTTTGTTATTGCCGGTGTCATGGCAATAATCTATCCGCTCGTCAATATCTATTTTATTTTTCCTATATTCGGCGAGATACTCGCCAAAAATGCTGAAGGTGAAGCAGTCAGAGTAGCCAGAAATTTGACAACGATCATTGTTTCAGAAAAAAAGGAACTTAAAAATCCTTTTGATTTTGCCACAACTATAGATAAAAGAAGAATAGAATTCGGAATTGAAAAAATTAAGGTTTTTTCAAAGTGGGGAGAAATTATTTATTCTACCGACCCCCAAGACGTAGGAAAAATAAACAGAGAACAATATTTTCATAATATCGTTGCTGCGGGAAACATCAAAACGAAAACGGTTGAAAGAAAAACTAAAACCCTTGAAGGAAGAATGGTAACAGCTGATGTTGTGGAAACGTATGTGCCGATTATGAATCTTGGTGAATTCCTGGGTGCATTTGAGATTTATTACGACATTACTGAAAGAAATAACACGCTCTATGCATCAATACACCGCTCTACCTTCATTTCTTTCGCTATGATGTTTACCTTTTTTATTATAATTATTTTAGTTTTTTTCAAAACAGATGTAAAAACTGCTGATTCACATATTAGTGAACTTTCCATGCCATATAGATCCCCTCTTTTTTTCGTTATGATTATTGGTCTATCCATATTCGTTGTTGAAGCAGTTGTAATGTTGTTTTTATCAGCCTATCCGCCAATTTCCAAACTAAGTGAAGCTATAGTTGATGCCTCTCTTTTACTCATGATGGTTTCTCCAGTGCTTTACTTTTTTCTTCTCCGCCCTTTAATACTGCATATAACGGAGAGAAAAAAAATAGAGGAAGAGTTAAAGAAAACTCAACAGACTCTTGAACAGAGAGTCCAAGAACGCACGAGCGAATTATCCGAGGCATACAATCAGCTTAAAGACGATGTGAAAAAACGCAAGGAGCTCGAGGAACAGCTTCTTCACGCGCATAAGCTGGAAGCCATTGGGACTTTGGCAGGGGGTATTGCGCATGAGTTTAACAATATTTTAACAGCAATATCAGGATACAATGAATTACTACAGGAAGAGTTACAACAAGATACTCATTTAAAGCCCTATACTGAAGCAATAGCTGCTTCTTCTGACAGGGCATCAGAACTGACAAAAGGGTTGCTGTTATACAGCAAAAAACAGTCATTTGATTTACGCCCGACAAGACTCAATTATACCGTTAACAAAGTAAGACAAATCCTTTCGAAGATGATAGGAGAAAATATTGAATTGAAGATTATGCTTTCTGATGAAGAATCTGTTGTGATAGCAGATTCCGGGCAACTTGAGCAGGTTCTTATGAACCTTGCAACAAATGCAAGAGATGCAATGCCGGATGGTGGCACATTAACGATAGAGACCGGCAATGCAGAATTAAACGAGGAATTTATAGCGAAACATGGTTATGGGACCACAGGCAGGTTTGCTTTTTTAGCTGTTTCTGATACAGGTGTGGGTATGGATGATAACACGAGACAGAAGCTGTTCGAACCTTTTTACACCACCAAAGATGTAGGTAAGGGAACAGGATTAGGACTCTCGATCGTATACGGAATAATAAAACAGCATAATGGTTATATTGATGTCTTCAGCGAACCGGGCAAAGGAACCAGATTTACCATATATCTCCCGGAAATGAAGTTAGAAGCTCCCGAAGAGAGTAAACCCTCGTCAGCTCCTTTTCGCAGTAGTGGTACAGAGACGATACTTATTGCAGAAGATGACAGCAAAGTGCGAGAGCTGATAACATCGGTACTTGAAAAAGTTGGCTATAAGATCATAGAAGCAACTGATGGCCCCGATGCAATAGAAAAATTCAGAATCCATCAGGACATAATTCACCTCCTTCTATTGGATGTGATGTTACCCAAGAAGAACGGGAAGGATGTTTATGAAGAAATTGTAACGATAAATCCGGATATGAAAACACTTTTTATAAGTGGTTACTCGGGAGATATTTTACGTAAAATGGGAATATTTGAAAACAAACATAATTTTATTCCGAAGCCTTTTTCCAAGAGTCAACTTTTGGAAAAAATCAGAGATTCTTTAGATCAATAAAAATCAGCAATAAATTTCACGATCAATTTATATCTTTGGTAAGACGATACCCTTCTGTGCCTGATACTTGCCCTTTTTATCTGCATAGGATATTTTGCACAGTTCTGAAGCCTGGAGAAAGACTATCTGCGCGATACCCTCGTTCGCATATAATCTGACCGTACAGGGCGAGGTGTTCGAAACAGACATGGTTATGAACCCTTCCCATTCAGGTTCCAGTGGTGTGACATTTACGATAATGCCGCTTCGGGCATAGGTTGATTTCCCAAAACAGACAACAAGCACATCACGCGGTATCCTGAAATACTCAAGTGAGCGGCAGATCACAAAGGAATTCGCAGGGACTTCACAGGTAGTCCCTTTGACATCCTCAAAGCTTTCTTCATTGAAATTTTTTGGATCAAGCACGCTCCCCTTTTCCTGTCGAAGCAGCTTGAATTCATCATGAAGTCTTAAATCATAGCCATAGGAGCTGACCCCATACGATATGACCCCTTTTCTTACCTGCTCTTCATGAAAAGGTTCGATCATTCCCTTGTGGGCCATCTTTTTTATCCACCGGTCGTTTTTTGGCATATCCCTCCTCTCCGTCTCATTGATTCTCATCAGCATGAAGCTGAATCTTTATATACGAGCCCTCCCGCAGTTTTACAAGCTCGCTGCTGAGCCTTTCGTTGACTTCCTTTTCAGCCAAGTATGTTTCGATGTCATCCCTGACATCTACAAGTCTTTTACCGGAGAACTGATCGACGTTGTCTCTGTAAAAAGTTTCAATATCAGATTCCAGAACTCGTATATATGCCCGTATTTTTAAATCTATATATTCATTAATAACCTCATCCTCTGTCGGTGCCTCGATCCGGTATTTTCGTGCCTCCCGCAATAGTATCTTTCTGTTTATCAGGGAATCCAGCACCTGTTCTTTCTTGCTGTCAGGAGATAACTGTTGAATATCTTTGAACCTCTGATCAAGCTCGCTCAGTGTAATAGCTTCATCATCCACAAAAGCAACAACCCGGTCAACATATGCATATGCGGTGAATAGTAAATAGTGAATAGTGAATAGCGAAAGCCAGGTAGTAAGAAGCCTTTTGTAATTTTCTATTTGATCTTTGAACTGCATTTTTTTACCTTGTTTTTTTGCTATTGCTTCCTCCTTTTTAGAACATATGTCCGATACTGAAGTGAAATTCACTTCTACTCTCTGAAGGCTCCCTATCCAGTTTAATTCCATAATCCATCCTGAGCGGACCAACAGGTGTATTGTATCTTAAGCCGATACCAGTCGTATACTTCAGATCAGTCGGATCCAGATCACTGGTTTCTATCCAGACATTTCCCATGTCTAAAAATGTAACCAGTCCGATGTTGCGCGTTACCGCGGTCCTCAGTTCTATATTACTCCTAAGAAAGGCATTGCCGCCCGTTGGATCGCCCTCCGTTCCCAGGGGACCAAGCTCGTCCTCGTTGTATCCCCTTACCGAGGACCTGCCGCCGAGAAAAAACCGTTCAACAAGCGGCAACTCATCAGTGTCATCAAACCCATATGCAAGACCTCCAAATGCTGCCAGAGCCAGCGTAATTCGCTTATGCAGTGCACGATAAATGCTTCCGGAAACTCTTATTTTTATAAAGTTTGATTCAGAAAACAGTACATCAGGTGTAATCTTGAAAGAAATGTCCGCGAGAACCCCTTTTCTCGGATCAACAGGATTGTCCCGTGTATCATAAACAATCGACGGTTTAAGACCGCTTATCGCAAGAGTTCCAACGTCTTCCTTGCTTAATACAATGTCAGGCTGAACATCAGATGTCTTGACGCGAGAAAATTCATAATAGAGCGCTGCCTTTACGCTCCGTGTTAATGCTTTTTCTACACCCGCGCTGACCGTATATCGTTCAAGCCGGTACCGCGTATTCCTATTATCAATATCGATCACCTCTGTATCCTCAAAAAGGAAGAAGGCCCTGAGAGGCAGCTCGGTCCCCAGAAACCATGGCTCACGGAACTGTACAATATATCTCTCCTCGAGGGTGCTGAGTTCAGTTCTAACGGAACCCAGTCTGTTCATTCCCCAGAGATTTCTATAGCCCACCTCAACGGCACCCCGCAGGCGTTCATATTCCGCATAGCCTATAGCAAATTCTATGTATCCCGCATCTCCTTCCTGCACCTCGACAAGAATATCGTTCTGATCATCTTCGCCCTTAATCGGTTCGATATTCACATCCCTAAACAGACCCAATTTATAGAGCCGCTGTCTCTCAGCCGCAAGAGTCCTGGAACTATAGGGTTGTCCTGCTTCATGCAGAAGCTCCCTCTGAATTACTTCATACTTTGTCTTTTTATTGCCGGTGATGACTGTTTTGCCGAAAACTTTTTTCTCTCCCTCTTTTACAGTAAAAACAAGATGAGCCTTATGCCCGTCTATGGTTCGTTGAACGCTTACATCGATGTTTGTAAATCCTATGTTGCGGTAGTAATCAATGATCTTGAATCGGGCGTCAAAAATATCAACCTCATTATAGGGATCTCCTGTATGTAAGCCCAAATGCGTTGAAAGGACAATTTCTGTATCCTCGTCAACTCCCTCTATGTCTATTGTCCCGATCTCTGTTTTTTCTCCCTCTTCAACCGAAACAACAATATCAGCTTTATTGCGCCCTTTATCAATATCTACCTGAAACTCTTTTATGACCACTGCAAGATACCCCAAAGCCCCATAAAATTCTGTTAATGCCTCCTGGTCTTTGCTTAACAGGTCAGGGTTATACACCGTTCCTTCTCTCAGTAACAGCACGTTTCTTAATCTTTCGTGAGGAAGTGTTACCCCATCAAATGCAAGAGAATGTACTGTTATCTGTTCGCCTTCAAAAATAAAAAACGAAACCGTAATACTATGATCATCAGGGGCGACTACTGGAGCTATCTGAGCAAACGGATATCCTCTTTCATGATATCGAGCAATCATTCTGCTGACTGCTTCATCAACAGCATCAACGTCGAACTCCTGAAGTTCAAAAAAAGGCGCTTCCTTCAAAAGGTTTTTTGTTGATATAGCCTCATTGCCAGTAATGTTCATTTTTAACTGTTTTCCCGGCTTCACCATGATGTTCAATATCCCGTCTGCGAAAGAATAAGGACCGACTGAGGGGCGAAAGTATCCCGCTTCTAACAGATATTCTTTTATTTTTATAAAATCATCCTTGAGTATTTCTTGATCATAAACGTCACCTTCCGAAAGTTTCATTTCATTTGCAATCTCAATATCAGAACCGGAAATCACTATTTTCTTTATAATATGAGGCCTGCCGGTTGTAACCCGCAACAGCAGATTTACCCGGTGGGGGTGGCCGGTTTTTCCGACATCTATCGATACAGCAGCGTCAGGATATCCACGGAATATAATTTTATCTTTTAGATCTTCAACCGCTGTATCAATCAGATCATATCGCATTATCTCTGCCTCCTTTAAAGCAAAAAGTGATTTGATCGTCCTGTCAGAAAAATCGCTGGCACCTTCAACTCTTATGCGCTCGATAAAATCTTTTTCAATGACTTTGATGCTCACAGCAGCACTATCGTCGCCAGAAACCTCAACAGCAATATCGTTAAAAATTCCCTTCAAAAAAGCCCTTTTTATGCCGGCTCTTACGAACACTTCATCTATGATGCTTCCTTCCTGTATACCAAAAATTGTGAGAAATTCATGACGCTCAAGAGAATAAAGCCCCCTGATGTCTATCGTTCCGACAACCGCTGCATCGCACGGAAAACTCAGGAATAAAACGGTACATAATATCGCGATAAAGAGATTCAGCAGTCTGCTCACTTAAATCCGAACCTCAAACGTATGTCTCCTCCGATACCACCTCTTTCATCTGTGACACCCAATAACGTAATATTCTTACTTAGTAAATATTCGAGCCTTATCATCTGCTCAACCGCTGAACCAAGAGTTGTGGTATACGTCACAAATACTTTTTCTCCAAGAAGTCTTTTCCCGACCGTAACCCTCGGCTCTATGGCGCCTGTTTCTTTCGAAACATAGGGATCAACGTGCAGTCTGTCAAGTCCTGTAAGGGTACTTAACCGCTCTTCTAGCACATCCTGAATTTTACCGGTAACAAACGAGGTTGCTTCACCTGCCCCGACAACAACCTCGAGTCCTTCTAGTTCCTCCCCGGTCTTTCCTGTAGTAAGAAGAGCCAGTATATCCAGCTCTTTTAGAGGGGGATCCGACGACAAAACAAGATCAAACTGATCAGCCTGACCTTCCAGATTCATCTTGATCCTGTAACCGCTTATCATTGCTTCTGAGGCAATATCCATAATAGGATTGATCCGAACAGGATCGGCAAAATCGGCGCTTGCACGGATAATTCTGAAGTTGTTGTTTCTGAAATAGACAGTGCCTTCACTCGCCTCAATCCTTCCCAGAAGAGTCGGTCGATACAGTCTTCCTTTCAGCACCAGGTCCGCACTCACTGTTGCTCGAGCAATATTATTATCAATCAATATACTGTCGTCTCCATGAACTGCCACATTTAGTTCTGCTTTTTCAAAATCCGAAATATCGGTTTTAATCTTATCGGTCTTTTGTGCCTCCAGAAGCCAGCTTTTCCAATCAATTCTTTCCTTATAAATAATCCGATTTATCGTTATGTCACCTGATACTATCTGCTCTTCAACAGTTCCTTTATAAAGTATATCGCCATCAAAATTCACGTTAAATTTATCCGACATCGACACAGCTATTTTATCCAGGTTCATTTCAACAAAAAACCGCCTCACTGTAAATTCTCTGAGGTAAAGGATTCCCGATATATCCACTGTTCCCCCACCCACTTTTCCGGACAGTTCCTTAAGGACGACCCTGTCTTCATCTACGTAAAGAAATCCTTCGAGAGAACTGATTCTGCGATAATAGTCTTTCAGTCCGAACGTGCCATTCGATACGGTTAATCCACCGTTTATACGGGGAGATGTCCATTCACCGACAATCGAAAAAACATACTCAGCATCTCCCTTTAATGAATCGATTTTGTCTGAGAGACTTTTGAAAGGGGCAAGCGCTGAATTTCCTTCCAAAACGAGATTATAGTTTTCTCCAATCAAAAGATCCCCTGTAACTCTGATAAACGTATTTCCACTGCGTAAGGCAATGGTTCCCAGATCAAGTTTTTTGTTATCAATGCGAAGCTCTATTGTATCCTCGCTTGAAAAACTGTGTCCATACATGGAAAGCACGATATTCGTTAACAATGCTTCTCCGGATATATGATCCCTGTTCCCGCTGAGCTGCAGATCTCCTTTCAGACTTAATATGAGATCTTCAGGAATTTCCTTCAATAAAGTTGATGCCAGGAAGTCATACCTGCCCGGAAGAATATTAATCTTTGCATTCCATGGCATTGCGTCATCGATTCTGCCAGTAGCATCGAGCTTCAATCTTTCGTCAAACAATGCTCCCCGTAATGAGAAGGATTTACCCTCAATCTTCAGCTGCGCATTTCCTTTCCCAACCGGTTTTTCATTGAGCGATCCCCTGATAACTGTAATAGCTGTTGATACAACCGGATTATCAATCGTTCCATGACCCTCAGAATGCAGAGAAAAAAGAATATCGCCCTGAATCGTTCTGTCAACAAGATGACTAAGCATCATCCCGTCCGAATGAGCCCTATATGAAAAGGTACCGCTATCATCAATAGTGGCTGCCCCGGAAAGCATGGACATCCCCCGGGTAATTGATATTGTTTTCATATGCAATGTCTGATCAGAATATCTGAAAACAACAGCCGCAGAATCAACGGGAAAAGAATACAGTGACGCTTTCTCAACAGTAGCTTTTCCGCTGATGAGTGGATTATCAAGAGGACCATAAACCTGGAAACCTGATATAAGCTCTCCGGAACACAAAAATCCCGGATATAATGAATTAAGGAATTTCCCGCAATCAGCATGATCGAGTCTTACCTGTATTTCAAACGTCGGTTTTCCCAGATCAAATAATTCCTCTGCATCCCTGAAATATATATTCCCCTTCAGGGAATGACTTCGTTCGTTATCATTTACAATAAGTTCATGTATGGAAAGCTCTTTTTTACGGTAAGAAATATCAGCAACAACATGGTCTGCGTCATATGCTCCAAGAGCGGGTTCCTTAATCCTGAGACTTCCGTGAATGAGCGGATCATCAAAAGTCCCTGTTATGAAGCCGTCAAATTTTCCTTCGCCGCGAAGAGATCTATAATACGGTGAACTCAGATCTCCAACATCTTTCGTGACTAAACTTCCTTCGAGATCAATGGTTTCGCTGTCAATATCCACACGGCCTTCTACTGTCAGATCGGACAGCCCTGAGCTGAACATGATATCATCCAGGGATAACAGAAAGCCATCCAGCGCATAGGTTCCCGAAAGCCGCTCTATTCTTCCCATAACATCGGCATCCTCCGCCCCATGTACATACGTAAACTGCCCGGAGGGATTAAACTCCTCTCCTCTGCTGTACACGGTGCCAGAGACCTTTCCATTCCGCAGACCGAGATCAAGATCAATCAACCCGAACAGTGGATCACTATTGACCTCCTGAAAAGCTATCGCAAGGGCGAATGATTCAACTTCCGGCATACGTAAGGATGCTGATACTTCTGCAGAGCCCTGATAGAGACGTGCCAGACAGCTGGTAAATCTTAACGCCGTTTCATCATAGTCAACAGTGCAGGCAAGAGAATCTATATCGACATCAAAAAGGTTGCCGTTTTCAAGCGTTGCTGTCCCATTCCCGGTAATCCTTGTGAGTGGCCCCTGAATCCGCCCCTTTGTTCTTACCAAACCTTCGGTCCGCTCCTCAACTTCGAGCAATTCCATTAATGTCTGCAGATAAAATGAACTTTCCAGTTCAAGATCAAGCAGGACGTTCTTGCCAGTATAGGTCATAGATCCACTGGCATTTACCTGTCCATATTCACTCTCATCAAGTTGAAAGAGTCGTTTGACCGTTGAGACCAGGAGGTTTATGTCTGTCTTGAACGTACCGGATCCGTCGCGATAAGTGCCTGATCCGCGAATCTGTGAGCCAAACGTATTGAGCAAAAACCGTTTAACTTCAAACGAATCCTTTTTACCTGAAATATCAGCGCTTATGTCGAAGAGCAGGTCAGGCCAGCCTTTCTTCGCAATGTTGATCTCTTGCGCATTTACTTTGATTGCATAAGCATCACTGATAATTATCTCACCATGAATGCCTGATACGGTGTATTCGCCTTCAGCGTCACGGTCAGAATAATGCAGTCTTCCCTCACGTACCTCAATGACATCGATTGAAGGCGCAAATCCCTTGTCTTCGTTCCCGGTTCCATACGTGTTTATATGACCAATTATTTCATTCACCTGTTCTTTATCCGCCATTGCTTCAGGATTCTTTATGACCAGTCTGCGAATAGCTATCTTTCTTTCTAACAGACTCAATATGTTGACATACGCCTTTGCGCGCTGTATAAAAAGTATCTGTTTTCGATTCTCGTTCAAAACTGTAAGATCCCGTGCCTCAATAAACAGGGGAAAAATATTTAAAACGATTCTCTCGGCAACAATCTGTTTTCCTGTAACGGCCTCCATCGGGGGTATTATGATTTTATTGAGGCTATCCGATATATATGCGCTTCTCACAAAAATAATTACAGACAGCAGAAGAACTGCCGGCAGAAGAAGCAGAAAGAGTTTTCTTAATCCTTTAGGACGTTCCATAGTTCAGCCAATAGAGTCTGCGCGATAACAGTGCCCACTTTTTCCCCCGCTCCTGTCTGGACATAGAACACGTCCTGCGCATAATTAGACTCTGTATTAATGATAGCAGATATGATATTAACGCCTGATTTTGATATGACCGTGGATATGTCATACAGCAGACCGAGCCTATCCGTGCTGAAAATCTCAATAATACTGTATTCTTCCGAAGCTTCGTTATCAAGTTCAATGAAAATATCGAATATGCTTTCAGGAGCGGCCGCACGTCTCACTACCGTAACAGGATGCTGTTCAAAAATAATTCTACGCAGCCCTTCTTCAATTTCCTTTTCCTGACCGGCCCACCACACATCGTTCCAGTTAGAAACAGATATCCGGTCAATAATCGCACCGCTCTTTCCCGTAAATACTCTGCCGGTAACAATATGCAGTCCTTTCGAAGAGAGATATCCGACAATCATGGAAAAAAGACCTGGCAGGTCTCTCGTGCTAACTGTGATATCAGTCAATCCCTCATTAACGCTGTCTATCCGCATCATGAAACCGGTTTCTTTCATCTTTTCAGTAAGCTGATAATCCTTTAATACCTGCTCTTTCGTCGCAGAAACAAAATACCTCTCTGGCATATCTCTTATAAAATCAGAAATACTCAGTGCATCGGTCGAGGGCAATGAGTCATGCAGGTTCCGGATATACTGCTCTCTGTCTTCCGTTATTCCCAGAAGATACTTTGCCGTCCGTTCATATAAATCCTTCAACAGATTTTTCTTCCAGGAGTTCAGAAATGTTTCATTCACAGCCGACATGTCCGCATGGGTAATAAGATAGAGCGCCTGCAGATTTTCCATATCGGTTACGATACCGGCAAAATGAGCAATAACATTGGGGTCACTTGCCTCCCGTTTCATCGCTATTTTCGACATAAGAATATGATTCTTAACAAGAAATTCAACTCGTGTTCTTTTCCTTTTCTCCAGGTTAAAGCGGTCCATGATATTTTTCAGCCGTTTATATCCTTCCTCCTCATGATGCCTTCCAACAGCCTTTCCAATATCATGAAATAAGAGGGCCAACAGCAATACGTCAAAATGTTTCAATCCCCTGGCAATAGTTTTCAGGTACTCCAGGCTTTTCAATGGTGTCATTTTTAATGCTTCAAGATTTCTTATGGCCTGAAGCGTATGCTCATCAACCGTGTATCTATGATATGGTTCATGAACAACCAGCATCCGCAGTGCTCCGAACTCCGGGATAAACCTCCCCAGTATACCGGCATCATGCATTTCTTTTAAAGTTTCATAGACACGATTCCCCTTCATTATTCTTAGAAAATGATCTGTCGCAACTGAATCGGACCTCGTTGTTCTGCTGATTCGCAGCAGATTAGCTTTGATAATATCTTTCGTCTTTTCACTAAAGCGTTTTCCCGTTTTTGAATACATATAAAAGCTTTCAATGATTTTTGTCGGATGTTTCGCGAAAAGGTTTTCCTGATTTGCAATCAATCTGCCGCCTGACACGGAGAAATCAGAAGATATCTTCCTGATTTTCATGTCTTTCCACGGGGAAATATAAGGCCGGCTGCAGGCAGTCATGATGCTACGAGTGACATCATGTATCACTTTGCTTTTAAGGTAATAATATCTCATAAATCGTTCCGTGGCCGTGAACTTCTTTGAATCCTTGAAATCAAGCATCGTTGCAACATTTCTTTGATATTCGAAAGACAGCAAATCATTTTTTCTCTTCGATATGAGATGAAGACTACATCGAGCTCGCAGCAGAAAATCATAAGCGCTCATGAGTCTTCTGAAATCGTATGTGTTGATCAACTGTGAAAGCCCTCGCACATCCTCTATCTTCAGGGCAATTTTGGACAACCAGTACGCAGTATGAATATCTCGCAGGCTTCCTTCACCCTCCTTTATATTCGGCTCAAGAAGAAATACAGAATCCCCTGAGTCCCGATGTCGTCCCTGCATTTCTCTGAGTTTTTCCCTGACATAACCCTTGCGACGCTTATAGGCAATTTCAGGATATACGTTATTCCTGAAGCTCCGGTATAATCTCTTATCACCTGCAATATACCGTGATTCAAGCAGGGATGTGCGGGTCTTTATATCAAGGAAAGCCTCCTCGATGCATTCTTCTGGCGTTCTGAATGAATGGCTGATCGTGAGCCCGGTATCCCAGAGTTTATAGAGCAGCTGTTCAGCCGCTTCAGAATGAGCACGGTCTTCTGCCAGAAGCATAATATCAATATCTGAGAAAGGCGCGAGTTCAGCGCGCCCATATCCTCCCGTTGCAATAATAACGAAGGGGAGGTCTTCTTCAAAGGAAGATGCCATGCGCTGAATAAAGGCGTCTATCTTTTTTGCATATCTTTCAACAAGGAATATGCCTCCGTACCCCTGTTCCAGGAGTATGCCCATTTCATTTATTACATCATTCTTAATAACGGTATCTACTGTCAAAGATATCAACTCCACCAATATAAAAATAAAGACTATTCGACTGTGCTTTCATTATATTCCATTGCTGCTTAGTGCGTCTTTCCATGTGTTCAGGACCTCAATAGAGTATCTTTTAGAATACAACATAATCCCATCAATTTTATTTGTCAGACAAAAATATTACTACTATCAGGCTTCTTTATTAAGGATATTTTAGAATACTTCGTAGTGATTTCAATAAAAAAAGGTGTTCATCGCTGTCATTGATTTAGCTAGAGTTCTCTATTCTCCCGACGATACGGTGCACGTGCTCAGGTATGTATTCGATCTATTCCTGAACATGAACTAATACACAAATGTTTAAAGAGCCTTTCCCTTGAACTATAAGGCTGTTTACGATACTGGAGTTATGATATAATTTGCCATGCGCGTAATTATTGTTGGGGCTGGTGAAGTAGGATACCAGATTGCTAAATTCCTGGTTCTTGAAGATGTGGATGTTGTTGTAATTGACCGGGATAAAGAAAAATTAAAGCGTATCAGCGCAGAGATGGATGTTGCGGTTGTTGAAGCTGAAGGCGGTGATCCATCGGCTTTGAAGGAAGGCGGAGCTGATGAGGCCGATATACTACTCGCCGTTACCAATAGCGACGAAGCAAACATGATTGCCTGCCTTCTTGCCAGGGTCATGTTCAATATTCCCCGTAAAATAGCCCGGATTAGGACACCGGATTATTTTTTTAACCGGGGACTACTCAGTGAGGAAAATCTTGATATAAATCCTGCCATAAATCCTGAGCTTGAGGTCGCCAGAGCTATTACTCGTCTGCTGGAGATCCCTTTTGCCACAGACGTCGAAGACTTCGAGGAAGGCATCATAAAAATTATCGGATTTAAGGTAGGCGAAAAAAATCGCCTTGCAGGAGAAACCCTTAAATCGTTGCGGGAATCCATGAATCAAAATTTTATTATTGGTGTTATTGAGCGCGAAGGCAAAACCATTATTCCATCAGGAAACGATACCATAAAAGAAAATGATATCATTTACCTTCCAATAAAGAAATGGGAGCTTTCGGATACCGCAAAAATGCTGGAAGTATCAACGAAACCCGCAAAAAGGATTATGCTCCTCGGTGGAGGGAAAATTGGTTATTACATTGCTTCGACTATGGAGCATATGGCGGATATAAAAATCATAGAGAAGGATTTGGACCGTTGTAAATATCTGAGTAAATATCTTGGAAGATCTCTTGTGCTTCAGGGCGACGGAGCTGATCAAAAACTGCTTCTCGAGGAAAATATCGGTGATATGGACGTTTTCGTCGCAGTATCCAATAATGAGGAACTGAACATCATGGCTTCTCTGCTCGCTAAGAAGTTGGGGGTAAGAAAGGCCATCGCTATTGTGAGCAGAACTGACTACATACCCATTGCTCATAGTCTCGGGCTTGAGGCTGTTTTGAGTCCCAGAATTATCACGGCAAGTACGATACTCAGATATGTTCGAGAAGGTGATATCCTTTCCCTGACTACTATTGCGGAGGGAAACGCCGAGGTTATTGAGGCACGGGTTGGCAAATCATCCAGACTTATTGGCAAGCCATTGAAAGACACAAATCTCCCGGCCGCTTCTCTGATAGGAACGATCATTAGGGGAGAAGATGTAATCATTCCTACAGGGACGGACGTGATACGGAATGACGATAAACTTATCATCTTCGCATTGAGAGAGTCGATTAAGGAAGTTGAAAAGATTATCAAGTGATTATTTCATTATGAGGCTGTTTCGTTCCGCAGATAATCTGATCGAAAAGGATATACATCAAAACCGATGAATCTGAAAATGGTTCTGAATACGATCGGTATCGTCCTGATATTCATATCCCTTTTCATGATATTGCCTGTGGTTGTGTCTCTCGTTTATGATCAGACTGATACCATACCACTTATGATATCTTGCCTTGTTACGTTTATTTCTGGAATCATACTCTTCTTTCTCACTGGTCATCAGCAAAGAGAAGAAATCAGACATCGAGATGCTTTTTTGGTCGTGACACTCGGCTGGATAAGTATTGCTTTTTTCGGTGCCATTCCCTATCTGCTAACCGGCACATTTGACTCCTTTAGCAATGCCTATTTTGAATCTATGGCAGGTTTTACAACAACGGGATCTTCGGTACTCAATGATATCGAATCGGCTTCCTATGGCATGTTGTTCTGGAGAAGTCTTACTCAATGGTTGGGCGGCATGGGTATCATTCTTTTCGCTCTGGCCATACTGCCCCTCCTGGGGACCGGTGGAATGCAGCTCTTCAAGGCAGAAGTGCCCGAGATCAGTGTCGACAAATTGCGGCCACGGATTATTGACACAGCAAAAGCCCTCTGGTTTATATACTTTGGCTTGACGTGTCTTGCCGCTGCATTCTTCCTCGTTGGCGGAATGGATTTCTTCAATGCCATATGTCATGCGTTCACAACAATGGCAACCGGAGGCTTCTCGACAAAGAATGCGAGTATGGCCTCCTTTCAGAGTCCTTTCATTGAGTATACCGCGAGTGTTTTTATGCTTCTGGCAGGAATTAACTACTCCCTTTATTTCCATGTCTTCCGCGGGAAAACCTCACGATTATGGAAGAGCACAGAATTTAAGTTCTATATGACTATTGTTGCTAGTACTACGATACTGGTTACGTTTGGATTATGGAAAACCTCCTATGATTCAGTCGGTGATTCTTTGAGATACGCTTTTTTTCAGGTCTCTTCAATCATGACAACGACCGGATATTCAACGGCAAATTTTGAGGAGTGGGTCCCGGTTACAAAAATGCTGCTGATCATTTCAATGTTTTTTGGCGGAATGATCGGCTCAACCGGAGGTGGAATAAAGCAGGTTCGCATTCTGCTTATGCTGAAGCAGGGCTACCGGGAAATCTATCAGCTGATACACCCACATGCCGTAACGACGGTAAAACTTGATGAGAGAAACCTTAACAAAGAGGTTCTTGGGAGCATCTGGGGGTTTCTCTTCCTGTTCATTCTGGTCTGTATGGTTGCAACCATTGGCATGACGGCAATCGGTAATGACATGATCACATCCGCGACAACAGTCATCTCGGCTATGAGTAATGTTGGTCCCGCTCTTGGAACAGCAGGACCGGCGGAAAATTATGCAGCAATCCCTCTTGCCGGGAAGTGGATACTCATAGGCTGCATGCTCATAGGCAGACTTGAAATATACACGGTTTTGATTTTACTTGTGCCTCAATTCTGGAAAAAATAATACCAGTTACGGAACTAGCAGAGTAGGTAGTTCAGACAACTGCGTAACACGGTGAGAATCACTTCCCTGAAATAACTCATGCAAACGATCCTTGCGCGATGTCCCCATGATTATCAACGTTGCATCTGTCCCGCGCGATATCCGTATCACTTCATCAGAAATAGTTCCCGCCCCAAGGAGCTCTTTCGTCTCAAGACCTGTTGATCTCAATGTAGAGGCATACCCCTCAAGGAGCTTCTTCCTCTCAAGTTCTATCTTCTGCCACTCCTTTTCGGAATGTCCTTTTGAATCTCTTGTTTCAATAATATGGCACAGGTAGACCTTCTCAATAATATTTTTCAGTGAAACCAAAAGGTTCAATGCCTTTTCAGAACGATCCGAGAAGTCCGTGGGGAATAGAGGCCTCGTGAATTTGTCTCTGTTTGTGCGTAATACACATTCACCGTCGCACTCAAATTCGACCATATACTTGCTGGCCAGAGTGGGTATCCTGCTTCTGGTTACAATCTTCAGGGTTCCTGTTCCGACAAAGGAGTTTTCAAAAAATGTCCCTTTCTTCTTTCCCACAACGATCAAATCCACTTTCTCTCTCTCGGCAACAGACAAAATCTGAGGGACAGGATCTCCAACCTCTATGATTACCCTGTTCTCTATCCCCTGTTCTGAAAGAGACTTTTGCCAGTTTTCAAACCGCACTTTTGCCTCTTCCCTGAGTCTCTCTTCCTCTTTCTTGAGATATCCGCCAAATGGTACGAAACCAACGTCATCCCTCGGGATCACATAATAGAGGATAATTTCCCTGAGTCCGGCCTTTTTGAGCACAAAGAGAGATTCCAGAGAGTTAAATGCATACTCTCTGAATTTTGTCGGGAACAATATTTTTCTTATGGTCATGTTTGGACCCCTTACAAAAAGAAAATGAACGTTATCACGATAAAAACCGGAACAAGTATCGGTATAGAATATTTTATCATATATCCGAAAAAACTCGGCATAGGCGTTCCTGACTCTTCCGCGATAGAACGGACCATAAAGTTCGGAGCGTTTCCAATATAGGTATTTGCACCAAAAAAAACAGCGCCAGCAGAAATCGCAAGAAGGAACAGGGGATTCTCCTTTATTAACAGGGTAACAGCCTGTGTTTCAGGAACTCCGCTATAAAAGGAGCCCATTGCAGTGCTCAGAAAGGTCAGATAGGTAGGGGCATTGTCAAGGAAAGCAGAAAGAGTACCGGTTATCCAGAAATAGTGGACGGGATTCTGCACCGCAGCAATGATGAAATCCAGCTCTCCCTTTGTGCCTGCCTGCAGTATTTTCAAACAGGGGATCATCGTAAGAAATATGCCGATAAACAGAATGGCCACCTCTTTAATGGGAAACCAGGTAAAATCGTTATCTTCACGTATCCTTCTTTTCGTAAATATCAGAGACAATAATCCCATCATCACCAAAAGGACATCCCTCACTATATCCTGAATTGCCCGATGCACCCCGAGTAATGACAGCTCACCCCAATGGACCATACCGCTCAGAAGTACCGCTCCAACAATACCTGCGATAAATAAAAAATTCTGGATACCTTCAAGCCTGATAGGTTCCTTTGTTCCATCATCAGGAGGAGATTGAATACCCTCCTTCTTATAAAAATACATGTCAAAGACAAAATAGAGAACAATGAGGATAGATACTGCAATGATCATATGCGGCAGAAGATTAAATGTCCAGAAGAAAGGCACACCCCGGAGAAAACCCAGAAAAAGTGGCGGATCACCCAAGGGCGTCAGAGAGCCCCCGATATTTGCAACCGTAAAGATGAAAAAGACCACCATGAATGTCCGGCTCTTTCTGTGGGCATTGGCACGCAGAAAAGGTCTGATAAGAAGCATCGCTGCACCCGTAGTTCCCATCCATGATGCAAGGAGAGTCCCGATTGTAATCATGACCGTGTTCACCACAGGCGTGCCCCGCAACGTCCCTTTTAAAAGAATACCCCCAGACACGGTATAGAGCGAACCGAGCAGTATAATAAAAGGGATATAGTCCGCGAGTATTATATGCAATATTTCATGAAGCGCTGTCGCCTTATACGCGACCAGAAGAGGAATAATAATAACCACGGACCAGAATGCGGATACTTTCCCAAAATGATGGTGCCAGAATCGTGGTGCTACGAGAGGAAAGATCGCTATTGAAAGAAGCATCCCGACAAAAGGTAGTACACTATAGAGCGGTAGATACTCTCCAATATGAGGATCCCCCCCGGAAGCAAATACCGGGGATAGAGAGATCATATAAATCCAGATTGCAACAATTACAACTTTTAGTTTCTTCAATGCATTCTGCTCCTCACAAGCCGAACTTCAAAACAACCTGAGCATGAATCGACAAGACATTCACGCAGATCCTATAGCCCTATTACTTTAGCATAGACCAGCTTCATATGTTCTAGCGTACATATGTTTTCCTATAACAGTATTCTGTGAGAAGCAGTATCCTGTAACAATTGCCTCTTTGATTTGTAATCTGAATTAGTTTTCGTTATGCTAAATCCAAGGGGGCATATGCATGAAACAGTCATCGGTAAATGTCATCATCACACTACCTGACTACATGGAAATATCCATTCATACAGGGGTATCAAGAGTAAACCATCTATCCAAAACCTGGCATTATCATAAAAGAGTATGGAGCGGAGGGGTCATCCCAGTGATATGAAGATACCATATGTCGTTTTCCTGGTAGTCATTACGGTGCTTATAGCTTCGTGTGATGTATTCAGACCCTGGACCGCGCCTTATTATGAAGAACCTGGAATCAGGAGAGCCGGCAAATGGAAAGCGCTCGGCAAGACCGAGGACGGTGCCACAGTCTATATAAATACAGAAAGTATAATATATTCTTCGACGAGTTTCCTTGTGACTGAGGCAAAAACAGTTGTCGGAAATAAAGAATATATAGACCGTCTGGAGTTCGATTGTCCCCGGTACAGATTTCGAATAGTCGAACGTTTCTCAGCAACAAAGTCACGATGGCGGGGTATCATCGTGGGGAGCCCGTCAAAAATCATTCATAATGAGCTGTGTCCTGGAATTAAATAAGAAATAATTATGACATTTTAAACCAAAAGGTTTTTTATCAATCTTTACTGGAATAAGATATCCAAAAATGTAATTGCGTGCTTCATAAATAAATGTTTTTCTCAGATAGACATTTACACATGTTGATTTTCAGTGTTCGAGGAATGATATTTTCAGGAGTAGCAGGTTTCGTCTTCTTATCTACCCTTCTTATTTATTTCTATCGAGCGGGATTTCGATTGATGACTCTTGCACTATTACAGGCGGGCCCATATTGGCTTTCTCCCAAAGGTCATATAGCGTTAATCCCCAGGTACCGTAGTTATCGCAATCGGTACCATCATATGACCCGATAATCGGGAGATTCCTGGCCCGGCCACCGCATTCCTCAGTAAGCTCAACATCGTTGTTCTTCAAAAAATCGATATACTCCCTGCTAAAGGTCTGATAGTTCAGAGTAGCGGTAACAGAGATCTTACTAATTTCCCCTTCTGGAACCGTAAAGGTATAAGGTGTTACATCCCAGTACTGCCCGTCAGCATAGTCAGTATCCTTGGGATCATGCGGAATAATGAAGGCACCGTCAGCAGTATATGCTTCCTTGTTGAAACCTTTAGGTGGGATCCGATTGTCTTTTACTATTTTGTTCATGAGGATAAAATGGAAATGCTCATTCTCTTTTGTTATAACTGATTCATCATACCCGTCGGCTATGGCTTCCATTTCATAGACCTTGATCATATTCTTATCGGGGTCATCCACAATTTTCCCATTTTCCCTGTATTTGTCCCGGATGAGATACCCATCGTCCAAATAACCGCTCTCAAAGATTACCTTGCCTGCATCGTCTGTTGCTGTGATGTGTAACCACATCTGTCTGCCTTCAGCAAAACCGGTTGGAAGCTTATGTCCGCATTTGTTTATTATCTTAACTTCAAGGTTAATAGTATTACCTTGAACAGATGTATTGATAAAAGACATTTCAGCGGCTTCTCTCTGCATGTATTTCCTGTTCCGTTCCATTGCTTCCTTCCAAAGGGAGGTACGGTCCGGTGTATCATAATTATAGGGTTCCGCGCGCCACTTTTCATCCACGTCGCCCCAGAGTTCTTCGAGCACTGGGGAAATCATCCAGGTCTGTGCGCCCGGAAACGACATTGGATTGTGACAGTCCTGGCACGTCCTCTTTTGCCGGTAATCACTCCAGTACCACTCGGTATAGGTTCTCTCGATGGGGTGCGGCATATCTTCCGGAATTTTGCCGTTGACCACCGTTCTCGTCCTGATAAGTGGGTTTGTAACGTCATGGCAGGTACCGCAGAAAGTGCCTTCCTTCTGAAAAACGCTCGATGTTGTATATTTTCCCTCTCTACAATCTCCGTTTTCATCATAGGTATCTTCGCAGAACGGATTATGGCGATCAACGAAAAAACCGCCGATTCCGTTCGAGATTTCGCTTCCGTCATAAAGAGATTTTCTCTTAAACGTATCCTGAATCCTGTGGCAGAAGTCGCACTGAATTCCTTCCATCCCTGTCTCGGATTCCTTGGTTAAGTTAACAGAACGCGGATTTCCGTCATTGTCAAAGGGATTTTCGAGAAATGCTGCTCCCCAGAACTGCCCTTTCAGAAACGGGAAGACTTTTGTCTTCGGCTCAGAACGGCCTTCCATCCAGCCTACCGGCGAGTGGCAACGCAAACAGAGATCGGCAGTTACAGGGAGAATATTCTCTGGCTGAAGTTTTTTCCCCTTTTTCTTGATATTTTCTTTATCAAGTTTGAGAAGTTCTAAGAGCTGTGCAACGTTGTTAAAGTCTTTGGCATCACCGGTAAAGATTTTTTTGATATTTTCCGGTCTGTTATAAACATTGTTAATAAGCTTTATCATGTCTTGGTTGGCAACCGATAGGGTGGCAAAGAATGCTGGATCACGCATGGCGTTTGCCATGATCGTCCCTGCCCATTGCTTGTATTCCTTCCCGTGTTCATCTGCCCGATATGCCGGGGACTTAAATCCATTTACCACAGGAGAAAGGTCCTGGCCTGCCGTGTTAGATACCCCTTCTGGTGCACCACGCGGCCTTGTAGAATCGTGCCCGACAATCACTTCCTTTACTGGATATTGTAATCCTGTAACCAGAGCACCACGTGGCTTTGAAACAGTTTGTTGTTCAACATCACGGTCCGTGCACGCGGTAATGAATACAAGAACAAACATGACTATCAGGACCAGCACGATAATACTGTTCACCATTAATTTTTTTTTCATTTTTGTCTAGCCTCACTTAAAATAGATCAAAAACAGCACATAAAAATCATCCTGATTAAAAAATATATTGACTGCCCCCTTTCAACACTTATTTATACTTTATTACAAAAAAATTTACCTGTCAATTGAGCATTATTGACAGAAAAGTCATATTTATACTGATTAATAATGAAAATCACGTAAGTATCTTTTTTTCTTCAGTTATTCAGATGAGTTATCTCAGTGCGTACAACAAGAGCAGATTTCCCACATAAACCGTCAGTATTCCGATAGCATCCCAGGCGAGAAACAGACTTTTCTTTTCCGCTCTATAGGTCGCCCCTATAATTGCAATAGTCGTCATCGCAATAGCAGCTAATGCAGAAATAATATGATTCTGGTTGACAAATAACAGGAGTGGGCCCTGCGTATACAGAAAATCGTCTATGGCCAGTATAAATATATTGAATATATTACTGCCAAAGAGGTTCCCTATCGCAAGGTTAACCGCATCCATCTTTACAGCAGCAATTGAAACCACGACTTCAGGAAGCGACGTGGAGAGTGCTATAAATATATTGCCAACGAAGGTCTCTCCGAGTCCTGTCATCTCTGCAAGACCTTCACCTATCTTCGGAAGAAATACCGCCGCTATAATTACAATAACTGCGTTCAAACCGTATCCGGATACGGCTGCTTTTAAGGTAATATCTTTATATTTCTTCTCGACGGCGACTTCCTTCATATACGCTGCCAACTGGCGTTTTTCATAGCTAAAAATCAGTTTCATCGCTATTAAATAAATAATGAAAAATATCGGGCTATAAATACCGATCCACGCAATAGCATTCATGTGATGTCCTGTGAACAGGCTTATTGCAACAATACTCAGGAGCAGCATTCCAATACCACCGGAAAGGATATTGCCATGATGAACCTTTGTCGATATGGGCGCCTGACGGTACCACGCATCAAGAAATGAAAGTATTAACATGTTAAAAACACAACTGCCAAGAACGTCACCAACCGCAATATCAGGAACATTCGCGAACGTAACAGAACTTATGCCGGTTATCAGCTCAGGAAGAGAGGTGACCGAGGCCATGAGGATTAATCCGATCCAGGTCCGCCCCATACCGGTCTTTTCAGCAAGTATGTCGCCATATTTGGATAGTCTGGATCCGGAGTATACAATGACAGACGTACACACAACAAATGCAATCCAGAACGCCATATATCAATTACCTCTGAAAAATTCCAAGGCCTGCATCATTTTCTTTCTTTCCCCGGTAAACAATATGATGTCGCCGTATCTAAAATGGAATTCAGGTGACGGATTGGTAAAAACCTCTGCCCCTCTTCTTACAGCGATAATCGTTATTCCGGTCTTCTCCCTTACACGAAGTTCTGCAATACCTTTATCACCCAGATGAGACCCATCGGGAATCCTGTATCCATCAATTTCTATATTAGGGAGCCACTCACATTTTTCGAAGAGATGCTTTTTTTGCAGTTCAACGCTTCTCAATGCTGTATAACTGTCTTCCCTGACCTTATCGACCATATCCAGTATAACGTTGCTCGGAAAGTTGTACTTATTGAGCGCTCGTGAGAAGATTTCAACCGCAGTTTCGAACTCTTCCGGTATAACTTCATCCGCTCCAAGGGCCCTGAGGTCATCAACTTCCGCAAGATAACGGGTTCTCACTATGATATACAGATCTGGATTTTCACGGCGTGCTATAGAAACAATCCGCCGGGTTGACGCAGGATCAGAAATTGCGACTACAAGAAGACGGGCATTCTGAATGCTCAGCTTATTGAGTATTTCCTTGCTCGTTCCGTCTCCGTAATAAATGGGTTCTCTTTTTTTCTTCATGTCAATAACCGTATCAATATTCATCTCGAGAACAACATATGGAATATCCGCCTCTTTAAGGACTCTGGCAAGATGCCTCCCATTTAAGCCAAAACCGATGATGATGACATGCCCCTCTCTTTTCCGGGGAAGTCCCTCGCCTTCAGAAACTCGCTGAATCTTGACGAGTCTTTTCAGCACACGGCTTGATGTCACCGACCGTGATACCACCGGTGCAATCATCATCATAAAAGGTGTCATCATCATGGTCACAACCGATGAAGAAAGAAAGATCTGATAAAACTCTTCTGTTATAATTCCCGCTGAACGGCCGGCAACAGCCAGCACAAATGAGAATTCCCCAACCTGAGCGAGCCCGATTCCCGCATGAATGGAAGTTCTGAGTGGCGTCTTTATCAAAAGGGATGATACCACTCCTATTACAGCCTTGAGAATAAAAATCAAAGATACAGCAATACCTATTTTCAGACAATGATCAGACATATAACCAATATTCATCAGCATGCCTACAGATACAAAGAACAACCCGATAAAGCTGTCTTTGAACGGAAGGATATCCGAGGTTGCCTGATGTGCATATTCAGACTCTGATATGATCAGTCCCGCTATGAATGCTCCGAGAGCAAGGGAAAGACCCATTTTTGACGTCAGCAGTGCAGTGCCAATGCACAGGAGGATGATCGCAATTACAAAAAGCTCGCGGCTCTTCGTATGGACAACCTGGTGCAGTAAACCCGGAACTATCCAGCGTGCTGACAAGAGCACGGCAGCCACAATAACACCTGCCTTTGTTATTGGTAATATAACGTCGATGACATTTATACCTTCACCTGAGAGCGCAGGAGTGAGCAGCATGAGAGGAACGACACAGAGGTCCTGAAAGATCAACACGCCTATCATGACGCGGCCATGCGGTGAGTCACTTTCACCTTTTTCAGCAAGCATTTTCATGACGATAGCCGTGCTGCTCAGGGCTATCAGAAATCCAAAAAAGATAGATTCATTGAGTTGCTCTATCATGAGGTAGAACACCGCGGCTGTAACACCAATAGCAAAGAGTATGTATGATCCACCACCGGCAAGAACAATCTTCTTCATCCTGAGTAGCCGATGCATCGAAAATTCTATTCCGATGGTAAACAGAAGGAGTATCACGCCGATTTCAGCAAAAATTTCTATTTCGTGCATGTCTTTAATAATCCCGAAACCGTGCGGTCCGAGAATGACCCCCGCAATCAAAAATCCCACTATAGAAGGAATATTCAATCTTTCCAGGGCAAATACGAGGACAGCTGACACTCCGAAGATAAGCACCAGGTCTTGGAGAATTTCAAATTCCATAATTAAATGCTATCATAAAATCTCTGATTCTGTATTGTTTGAGTTCTGTGATAGGTAACAGGCGTTTTGGCAGGCAAAAGAAAGGAATTATCTCTTCTTAAATTTTTCAAGACCTTTTGCGATATTTCCTATAATGCTCTTCGACCGAAGTTCAAGACTGACATTTTCGATGTTTTCCATTTCTCTGCCTCTCTCTACTGATATGGAAGAGGACTTCACAATTTCCAGCACCTGACTGGGGTAGACACTCCGGTGGCCCGTCATCAGGAAACTTATGACACAGGCAACTGCTGCATAAGGAGCCACGGCAGGCCCAAATAATTCAACAGCCATAATGCTCGCAGATATCGGAGTATTTGCAGCCCCCGCAAGAAGACTGACCATACCGATTGCAGAAAATAACGAAAGATCCAGTCCAAGCAATCTGCCAAACAGGTTTCCGGAAGCTGCACCAATGAAAAATATCGGCGTCACAATACCGCCGCTTCCACCAAAATTTAATGTAACAGCGGTAAATATCATCTTAAAAAGAAAAGCCAGTATAAAAATTTTTCCGCCTTCGAGGGCGTATTTGATCGTATCAAGGCCCAATCCCAAATATTGCGGGGAGACGAGAAAAGTCAGAACTATGAGAACAACACCGCCGGTTATGCCTTTATATGGCTGCCATATGTTAATCTTGTCGCTCAGGGTTTCAACAGATTTCAGGATTTCAATAAAGAGAAAAGAACACAGCCCAAAAAAAAGGCCGCTCAGGCACACCTTGATAAAGAAGAAGCTGCTGAATATGGGGATGAAATTAAGGGGCTGATGGAAATAGGTAATTCCTAATGCGGAAGAAACCTGATAGCCTACGATGCCTGCAACGAATGACGGTAAGAGCACTTCGTACAGCAGCCCGCCGACAAATAATACCTCAACCCCGAAAATTGCTCCCGCTATAGGGGTGCCGAATACCGTGGCAAAACCGGCACTAATACCGCATATGACCAGTTTTTTTCTGTCACGGTCATCAAATTTCAGGATATCAGAGAGGGTTGAGGAAAGACCGGCACCGATTTGAGCACAGGGACCTTCCTTGCCAGCGGAACCTCCCAGTGCTATAGTTATAACGGTTGCGACCAGTTTTATCGGAACAACAAGAGGATTAATCTTTCCCGAGCGCTTATGAACTGCTTCTATGACCTTCTCGGTGCCATGCCCTTCAGCTTCTGGCGCAAAGTATTTTACGGCAAAACTACTCAGAAACAAAGCTACCGGCAATAAAAGAAAATAATATGTATATTCCGAAGCGATTCCAATGCCGAGATCCAGTAATTTGAGGAATATTGATGTCGATAAACCAACAATGATACCGATACATGATGCAAGCAATAGCCACTTGATGATACTGATAATGAGAACAGAACCCTCTAAGACTTTTCTTTTCATTATCATGGCATTTCTTCTGTAAAACTATTTTTTGACAGATTTAATACGACCGCTCCTCGGGAGTACGGCGATCCCGGAAGGATCAATATGACAGGTAAAGCGATCCTTGTCAGGTTCAAATCCTATCTTTTCTTTTTTGTCAATAACATTTAATTTGTCAATGATCGCGTGCTTAATGCTGCAGCCTTTTTTGAGGATGACACGGTCCATGATGATGCAGTTTTCAACCTGCACATCATCCTCGATTATGACGCCACTTCTTATAACAGAATTGTTTATCCTGGCATTATTGATAGATGCGCCTTCAGCTATGATGCTGTTTCTGATATCAGCACGGATAATCTTCGTGGCAGGCCCTTCATATCCAGACGGGTGGATTGGCCAGTAATGGTTGTCTACATCAAAGCGCGGCTCCTCTCCCAGCATATCCATATGGGCATCAAAATAAGCAGCTATGTTTCCCACATCTCTCCAGTAGCCATTTTCTTCATATTCTTTCGTGCCGGTGACAGTGTTAACATGAAAATCATACGCGTATACCTTCCCAGTGTTGACCAGAGACGGTATAACATGAGCACCGAAGTCATGCTGTTTTTTTCTTTGCGCCTTAGCCATCGCCTCAAGGATAATATCCCTGTTGAAAATATAATTACCCATAGAGACATATGCCCGACTTGAATCATTGGGCATAGATCTGGGTTTTTTGGGTTTTTCCTGAAATCCGACAATACTGTTTTCCTCATCCGTAACAATGACCCCAAAAGAGGATGCCAGCTCAATGGGAATTGGTCGCGCAGCAACGGTAACCGCTGCATCCTTGTGCAGATGATAATCCATCATCTGCCGTATATCCATTCGGTATACATGGTCAGCGCCGAAGACTATCACCAGTTCAGGATTATGCTGATGGATAAGTGCAGCATTCTGGAAAACCGCGTCTGCTGTTCCCTGAAACCATTCAGGACCCATCCGCATCTGCGGAGGTACAACAGCAACAAAGTGATCCTTCATAACGGAAGACAATACCCAATGCTGCCGAACATGCTCGATCAAGGACTGAGATTTATACTGGACAAGGAGATAAACGGAATATATATGCGAATTCACAAGATTACTGAGGACAAAATCTACAATTCTGTACCTGCCACCAAACGGCACAGATGGTTTAGAGCGAAATGCCGTAAGAGGGAAAAGTCTCTCTCCTTTCCCTCCTGCAAGGACAAAAGCTATAACCTTTGGATGAGGCATTATTGCTCCTCGTTTGTTCTGCAGTTATATCCGTATATGAAAACGTTGCCTGTGTCGTGAGAAAAACGGTACGGATAGGCTATCGCATGTTCATTTTACCTGAAAATATGCCCTTATGCAAATTGACTTTTCACTCCAAAAATCAATGCATCTTCTCAAGTACTGCCACGGGAAACTCTGCAAAGATTTTAGAAAGATGTAATGCTGAGGCATCATTATGACTTACTACAGTCAAAACTTCTCCGGTAAAGATATTTCTGTACTGTTCTCCCGTCTGCCCAAAAGAAACAACGAGAAATGCAGTCTGTTCAAAATCCCTTTTGACAGAAAAAGCCCAGGGATTATCAATAAAACAGGTTACATACCGTGGTGCGATGACTATAATCCTCTTTTTGCCACTCCTTCTCGAAAACGCACATAGTGCATCGCTATATTCGCCTTCGATATCAAGAGAAACATATTCGCCTTTTTCGAACAGCTCGCTGTGCTTTTCCCTGTAATTCAGGATTTTATATATGATGAATAATTTTATCAGGCCATTATCCTTATCCTTCATGAGCCTCTGCGCCAGTTCCAGCGGATAAAGTTTCTTTTCGAGTGCTTTCAGTTCTGCCAGCAGTGTTATTCTTTTATCATAATCAACGGGTCTTCTGTTATCAGGATCGACCAGGTTATATACCCATATTTCATTCCCCTGATAAAAATCCGGAATTCCCGGCGATGTCATCTTTAGAAGCGTCTGAGATAGTGATTTATACATGCCGTAGCAGGAAACCTTCTTCTGGAAATCCTGAAGCTCCCTTATGAATTGGTTATCCAATGTGCGGTCAAGAATTCTCTGCAAAAACAGAAGAACCGCCTCTTCATATAATGTATTATAATTCGTCCAGCTCGTATTCACCTTTGCTTCGCGCAAGGCTTTAATCATGTAGTTTTCTATCCTCCTGATAAACTCGTTATATTCACGCTCACCCATTTCGTTTAACGGCCATATCCCAATGAGGGTCTGATAGAGCAGATACTCTTCGTTACGGTCCGGAACTGGCTTGCCATCCGCTATTATTTTTTTATTTCTGTTGATACGGCTCCAGGAAGAAATCTGTTTCTTCCATTCGTCAGGCATCTCTGATAAAACATTGATGCGGGCCCTGACATCCTCACTTCGCTTGGTATCATGGGTTGATGTGGTAAGCAGGGCATGGGGATTTTTTTTTGCTCTTTCAATATTCTGTCCATGAAAGGTTTCGAGCGGAATACCAAATCTGTCAGGAGAGCCCCCCACCTCATTAAGAGAGCTCAAACGGTTATATTGATAAAAAGCAGTATCTTCCAGTCCCTTCGCCATGACAGGTCCAGTCACCTGCTGGAATTTCATAACGAAATCAAGCCACCCTTTTTTATCCTCATTATGAAATTCATCAGGAAAATCAAGGAGAAGCACATCTTTCAGAAAATCAAAAATAGATTCATTGATTGCGGGATTCTTCCGCTTCGCCCGGTAAACGGCAAGCTCGATATACTGGCGATCTCTGTCTGATACACTCAGGGAATTTATATACGTTCGGTATACGGGGAAGAATCCCACAACCTCCATAATTACAGCCGTAAGACTATTCAGTGTGAAATCTCTCGTATGTCTGTTCTTTTCTGATATGGTGTCCAAATAGTGGCCGAGCGTGTTTATCTCACTGGACATGGAAGCCTGCATGATCAGCTTCTTGCTCTCATAAACAATATCATGATAATTACGTTTGAGTCGTGTAAATCTTGCATAGATATCGTTAAATGCCTTGCTCCTAGCTGATTCGACAAAAATTCCATTCAAACTGTTCAGGAAATCGTATCCGGTTGTGCTGAACACAGGCCAGTCTTCCGGAATTTTCTCACCTTTTGAAAGTATTTTTTCGCCCACGATATAAAAAGGTTTGAACAAAGGATCTGAAACAAGCATTTCATCATAGATCCGGTCGATATTTTTTTTAACTTCTGTCCGGCCGCTAGAAGAAGCGACCTCCGCCGTGATTTTTGAAAGATGAGCCATCCGTAATTCCACAAAACTCATCCTCTGTAAATGCTGAAAATATTTTGTAGGGTCATAGAGCCCATCGGGGTGATCAACCCGTAATCCTGTAACCTTTTCTTCTCGCATCAGTCTCGATATAAGCCTGTGCGTTTCCTCGAACACATCTCTTGCTTCCATCCTGATAGATCCCAGATTGTTTATGTCAAAGAATCTTCGGTAATTGATTTCTTCCGTTGCAACACGCCAGAAACTGAGTCGATACACCTGCCTGTTCAGTAATCTGTCCAGAAGATTATAACTTTTGGGATCACCTTTCCTCCCATTGATAAGTCGAATATTTTCATCGATAAATTCTCGGATCTCTGCGCTTTCATCATACAATTTCAGGAGATGCGTTTTGATAATCGATTTCTCCTTATTTCTCTTCTTCTTATTCTTTACATCCCTCCGTGTGTACGATGGTAAATGGGCAAGCATCGCGACAATTTTAAGCAACTCTATAAAATAGGGATTGTTGGCTGAGAGTTTTTTCTCAAGAGTATTTATTCTGTAATGTAGAATCAATGTGTATGTTTCTGGCCTGATGGGAAATCTTTTATCGAAGTAGTCGACAAAAAAGGATCCTTCTTCAAATGTTAATTTCAGCCCCTGATCCTCCAGAACTTTACCATACTGGTCACCGAGAATGGGAATAAGAATTCTGTTTCTGAGTTCCTTCTTGGCAGGCATCCATTCTATATCAAAGTAATGGGCGTAGTCGGAAGATGGTCCGTTCTCGAGAACATCCATCCACCACTTGTTTTGGCTGCTTTCAATGCACATATGATTCGGCACAATATCCAAAATGTGCCCCATAGTGTGCTTGCGCAGCTCTGTTATCAGATCATCAAAATCTGCTTCAGTCCCTATTTCAACATTAAAAGCGGAATGATCAACGATGTCATAACCATGAAGGCTATCCGGTTTTGCTTTAAAATAAGGAGAGGTATAAATATCAGAAATGCCAAGTGAGGCCAGATAGGAGATTATTTTCTTTGCGTCTGAAAATCTGAAATATTTGTTGCATTGAAGGCGATAGGTAGCGCGAGGAATTCTCAGTGTCTTATATTCTTGTTTCTTCATCAATTAATGAGTCCACATCACGCATCCAAAACAATTGCTGATAAATCAAAATTCAGTACATCACCAAGCTGTTTAAAGGCATCTGCCCATCGGGAAGCACCCTCGTCTTCCGGTTGTAATTGTGACAGGAGATCATGATATTTTTCTTGTGCCAACTCAAAGTAAATATTTTGCACGGACCATAAATTGATCTCAAGAGGGATAGATCGGAGAAGCTTCAGAATCTCTTGCATCGTAATAAGTTTGGATGAATTAATCGGGTTTTCCCGTATATCGTTCATGAGCATCTCTATTTTCTGTCTAATTATAAATTCCAGCTCTACAGAATGTAATGGTATATTCCATGTCTTGGCCTCATTTACAATACTCTCTATTCTCGGGATGTCCAGGTCGTCTTCCCTGAAAGCCCTCTGAATATCAGAATTCAGTATGAATTCTGCAGCAGTAAAAAACGCATGGGGTATGGGCATACAGGCTTCACGAAGGAAATTCATCAGGATAATATTATGCTCATACATATGGCGATAGGTAGTCTGGAACTCCTCCAACACGGAGCTGATATTCAGATTCAGTATCTTGCGCTGTTCATCTCTGAAAAGATCCCTGAGCGAATAATTATGTGTCTCGAAATGAGCATCAATGGAACGTACGATGTCCGAGAAGCTTCCGGCTTCAAAAGATGACATCATTTCATCCTTCATTGTCTGATACTCCTCTTCGCCGACAAATGCGTGGACCCCACCGTTCAGATCATGACTGCCGAGATGAAGTACGGCAAAACTCAGCTCTTCAGACCTCCAGGTAATGTTCGATGAAACCATAATTTTTCCAACTGCCATGCTCTTGTCACCAGCATGGACTTTTTGATAATCCTCTTTTTTTACATCATAGCAATATATGCTCTCTGTGTCAGCATAGTCCTCAAAAAGCGAACTGACGGCGTAATGAGCGCCGACCCCTTCAAAGTCCACTTTGGATGGCTTTACATATTTCTGATAAAGATCAGCTCCGTTTTTATCGTGATACAGATTACTCCTGCTTGCTGCAAGTTTTTCCAGAAAACTTTTTTCCAGATCCATATCATTCTCAACATCTTCATACAACTGGAGAGCTCTTCCGGCATACTGTATAACCTGTATCGTTTCGATTCCTGAGAGATCATCAAAAAACCATCCACAACTGGTATACATCAACATTGCATGTCTTTGGATTTCAAGCAGCTTTAAGATGGTTACCACATCACCATTTTCAATATTGTGTTTCGAAAACTTTTTGATATATTTCATGACATTGTCACGTGATCTGTCCAGAATTACGTCAATATATTCATCGCGTGCAGACCATGGATCATTCAGGTAGTCCTTTATCCGGTTTTCATATCGAACGGACAACTGATCTCTCAGCCAATCCAGAGCATCACGTAACGGAGCCCTCCACTCCTGGTTCCATTCCGGGTTACCTCCAGTATTACATCCACAGTCACTCTTCCACCGTTCAATACCATGAACACAGCTCCAGGAGGAACGTTCAATGATCTGCACCTCATACGTCGGCGGAAAACGCTCAAGATACTCACCGTAATTCGTAAGAATAGCCATTCCAGTACCCTCAATATAATCAAGGCTATAGGCGAGAGCCATGTCCCCGAATCTGTGGTGATGACCATATGTCTCTCCATCTGTTGCGATGTTCATAATCTGAGACCAACTCCTCGCATCTGAAAATCCGGTATTGAGACGATCAGCAAAAGCCTCTCCGCTCGAAAGCAGTTTTTCAAATGCAACGGCCTGTGATATGGGGCCATCATAAAAGAATATCGTAATGCTCCGGCCTGAGGGCAACCTGCAGAGATATGCCATGGTTGGATCAACTCGTGCGTCACTGACATCCTTCCATTTACCCGTACCGAGTTTTCTTACCCTGTGTGCCTGATGCGGTGCCAGTAGGGTAAACCGTATCCCATGCTCTGCAAGAACCTCCAGGGTCTCAATATCCACGGCCGTCTCGGAAAGCCACATGCCTTCAGGAAATCGCTGAAACCTTTTCTCAAAATCCTTTATTCCCCAGATTACCTGCGTCTGCTTATCCCGTTTATTTGACAGAGGCATTATGAGATGATTATAAATTTGTGCGATTGCATTACCGTGCCCGGACCGCCATTCAATACTTTTCTTGTCAGCCTCGAGAACTGCTCTATATATGTCGGCAGCATATATCTCAAGCCACGACAACAAGGTAGGTCCGAAATCGAAACTTAATCTGGAATAATTACTGGAAATATCAATGATCCGTTTTTCATCATTCAGAATTCTTGAAGCAGCA
This sequence comes from Nitrospiraceae bacterium, assembly GCA_020347665.1. Taxonomy (GTDB): domain Bacteria; phylum Nitrospirota; class Thermodesulfovibrionia; order Thermodesulfovibrionales; family UBA6898. Next base: position 1,222,565 of record CP070737.1, on the reverse strand, counting down.
TTAGGTGCATAACACTCAGCCGTTACCCGCTCATTCCAGTCATGATAGGGATAAGCAGAATCCTGAATTTCGATCGCTTCAAGCCAGGGATTTTCACGGGGCGGTTGGTAAAAATGTCCATGGATGCAGAGATAGCGCTCCACTACGAACCTCCTTCAGAGACATACAAGGCAAAATTCAACCCCTGCATCCTGATCTCATCATGAGGCATGACATCGTCCGGCAGGACAGATCCTGGGCCGCTCCAGCTCTGGTCAGCAGAATCAATTCTTTTTCGAAATCTGTTTTTTGATTTATCAATGCGCAGCGAAACCTCGAAGGGGCTAAAATTCATAATAGAGAGCGATGTGCCGGTCATATGAGACCTCTGCATACAGACGACCATACCATCGTTCGGACTAAATACATCCGTATCTTTCTTCTCGGAATGACAGAGTGAGGGAATTTCTCTTCTCAAAACCATCAACCGCCGGTAAAAGTTGAGGAGAACATTATGCTGTCCCTCTGTGCGTTTTTCCCAGTCTATTTTAGATTTCAGAAATGTCTCGATATCCTGGGGATCCGGAGGATCATCCTGCCATGAAAAATGCTGAAATTCTCTCTTCCTGCCGCTGCGCACAGCTTGTATAAGCTCATGATCAGCATGATCAACAAAATAAATAAAAGGGGCTCTTTCACCGTACTCTTCACCCATAAAAAGTAAGGGGATAAAGGGTGAACAGATAACAGCACCGGCCGCCAGTTTGAGAGCCTCAAATGAAACCAGCACTGAAAGTCTATCCCCCTGCACTCTGTTGCCGACCTGATCATGGTTCTGTGCAGATACAATAAACTGATCGTACGGCCTGTTATTTGATGAACTGCCGTGATATCGCTTTCTGTATTCTGAATACGTCCATGAGTAGACAAACCCTTCTTTCATAGCTTTCAAAAAATGCTCTATTGTTCCAAAGTCAGCATAGTAGCCAGTTTTTTCTCCGGTAAGCAATGTGTGCAGGGAATGATGAAAATCATCGTTCCACTGGGCCCCCAGTCCAAAGCCGCCCTGCTCTGCCGGCGATATTACTCGCACATCATTGAGATCACTTTCAGCAATAAGATGGAACGTTCTATGGCTCTTCTCAGTGATGACTTTTATACGTTCAGTAAGTTCCTGCAGAAACGGTTTGGCACTCATGTCTGTAATGCCGTGTATCGCATCGAGTCTGAGGGCATCTATATGATAATAATAATACCAATGGTATGCATTTTCGAAAAAAAAGTTTCTTACTTCATCATTATATGCATCATCAAAATTGATTGCATCTCCCCAGGGTGTCTTATATTTATCAGTGAAATACGGACCAAAGTCACCAAGATAATTTCCTTCAGGGCCAAGATGGTTGTAAACGACATCGAGAACAACAGCGATACCGTGCGTATGGCATGCATTGACAAAACGCTTGAGACCTTCCGGACCTCCATATGAATTCTGGACGGCAAAAGGGTATGTTCCATCATATCCCCAGTTTCTCGCACCGGGAAATTGTGCCACAGGCATCAGTTCAATAGCATTGAACCCGGTCTCGCCTAATTCTGTCACACGGGGTATCATCGCGTCGAATGTTCCCTCCTGCGTGAATGTGCCTACATGGATTTCATAGAGTATCATCTCTGAAAGGGGAATGCCTTGCCAGTCATTATCATCCCAAGCAAATAGATCGTGATCAATCACCTGAGAAGGACCATGAACGCCTTCGGGCTGATAATGGGAAGCAGGATCCGGCCTATCGACGGTATTTTCTATCGTGTAATAATAACGCACTCCCGGGGACTGGTTATGGATAACCGTTTTCCAGTAACCATTCTTATCTCTTTTCATCGGTGCAACCGTATCAACAGCATCAAGGAGATGTACGGCCATGCGCTTTTTGAACGGCGCCCAAACAACAAATTCGCTCTTTCCGTCTCCTAAGTACTCGGCTCCTAAACGCATATATCATTTCCTTCTGCGATGCAAGACGATGCTCCCCCCTGGAATCATAAAAAAAGCTATAAAAAAGTAGAGAGTTTATTATAACTTATTCCCCATTCAGCCTTATAACCGTTTCAGGCTTCTGGTATGAAAAAGGTATTGCCGCTTCCGTTTCGCGGGGTACTCAGAAACAGTGCCTCATAGATAGAATCAAGGCATTATCGTTATAAATTAACATGTTATATGAAAGACTCCGCAACCGAACTGACTGAATCACCAGAGAATCAAAGAAAGCGACGATCTTGAACTGTAACCGTGCGATACGTATGTCGATCACCTGAAGAAGCCTGTCAGTTACCGTGAAGAAATGGTATGTGGCTTCCTTCAGGGGTAGCTGATTGATAACATAACTATAGTTCCAAAATGCTTTTGCCCCTGTTTTCGAGCGCATACCATACTGACAGGTAATCCCTGATCTGTCGTGTCATGAGAAAGTTCTGTCTTATGTATTCCTTGCCCTTTTCTCCCATTCTGACAGCCATGCCCGGGTTGTTGAGGAACTGTCTGATTCTGAAAGCAGCACCTTCTACTGAATAGACAAGAAATCCCGTAATCCCGTGAATAATCTGCAGTGGTATGCCGCCGGCAGCTCCACCCAGGACAGGCTTTCCCTTCCACATGGCTTCAGAAACAGTTAACCCAAAGCCTTCTTTTAATGATTTCTGGACAACAATCGTTGCAATGCGCTGGAGGGCATTAATGTCTTTATCACTGAACGGGGGCAGAAGTAACACTTTAATATCAGAGTCACCGGCAGCGTATTGTCTTACTTCCTCCAAGACCTCTGAGCCCTCCGGATCATCTGTAGCGGGGCTTCCTGCAAGAATCAAAATGCAGTCATTATATTTCTTAACATTCCTGTATGCCTCGATAACACCGATAGGATCCTTAAACCGGTCGAACCTGGATACCTGCAGAATAATCGGCCTGTCAGTCGGTATCTCCAGTCTGTCTACGGTTTCTTTTATCTCTTTATCTCCGAGCTCACGGTTTTTTTCACTGAACGGGTCTATGGAAGGTGGAATAATGAATTCCGCAATAGGCATCTCCTGAGCAAACTGTGCAACGGAGAAGATCGCAGCATCAAATTTTTTGCAGTATTTTTTGAGATAATTACAGACTTCGTGGATTGGGTTGGCTACATCAATATGACACCGCCACATCCATGTACCTTTTTTTTTGAATTTTATTAACGGCGACGGCTGGGGATCATGTATAAACACCGCATCTGAATCCAGACTGAGTCTGCCGGCATTTTGTTGATTCACCTCAAAGTGATAATCCCACATCTGCCTTGAGATTTTTTCCGGGTAGCCCTGAAGTGCATTATGAATCTTTTTTGTAATATCATAAAATCGTTCATCACCCTCCATAACTTCCCACCTAACATCAATCCCGAGTTCATGTATGATCGGGATCATTCTGTATAATATTTCAGCAACACCTCCCCCCTCGCGAGTTGAGTTAATGTGAACAAGTGATCTGCTCCTGAATTTTTCGCCCAGCTTTTGAATGAGCAGGAGATCTCCCTTGGGAGCTACGCCAAAATATTCGTTGATCATTAATGAATGACCTCCATCTCGTTTTTTACTTCTTCCTCAACAGCAGTAACGATGAAATCTCTAATACCTTCAATATGGTGCATAAAGGGATCAATTGCCCTGATTCTTTCAGCAAGTTCTTTTTTTCCCAGGACCTGTTCCATCCACAAAGAAAAGTCATCTACTCCGTTTCGAAGACGCATTCGTGCTTCATAAAAGTGATAATAAATTGATTGAGGATCAATGAATCGAATACCGATCAAAAATTCAGCAAGATTTTGCGCCTGAATACCAACCGGAAATGTCAGAGTTACCGTCTCGTTAAAATAAAATTCATCGCCCGGGATCGCCCGTCTCGGTTCACGGTATTTCTTCATATAATCATCGATAACGCGCAGCAGCTCATTTCTTAATCCCTGCATATTCCGGTAATCATAAGGGTCGATATTTGAGAGATGCTCAGCCAGTGAACTTTCTTCAAGACTTTCTCCTGCCCAACGAGCAAAGTCGTTTGTATATTCAAGCACATGTTCTTTTAAAAAATATTGGCAGGTATGATGAAATATGGATTCCTCTGAAATGTCCGCAATGATGGCTCTCAGCTCATGTATATCTGCGGCTTTTTTCCCGGTAGACTTAAGGATATTGACGCATTGAGTAAATATAAACGACTTATTTTTTGCAGTCATTGCGCCACCCTGATTGCCTGTACATATTCGGAATTTCTGCTGATAGTCTCATTGAGCTAAAGCATATACAGGAAGTTTTATCATGGCAAGGTGTGAATCCATTTCAGATTTAACATTCCGAAACGCACTCATCAGCCTCTTCGGAACCGGCTTGCCTCTCGGCATTTTTATCGTGCGAGGATTAACTGGTTTATTATTACGCCTCATTTCAAAATGAAGATGCGGGCCGGTTGCAAGGCCGGTTGAACCTACAGAACCAATGATATCGCCCTGTTTAACTTTGGAGCCTCTTCTGGCATTTTTTTTGATTCGGGAAAGATGTCCATAATAGGTTCTATATCCGTTCGGGTGTCTGACAATAACCAGTTTTCCATACTGTCCTTTATATCCTGAGAAGGTTACTGTCCCATCTCCCACAGCAGATACCGGTGTACCTTTCGGTGCAGAATAATCAATTCCGTTATGTGGCCTGTAAATCTTGAGAATAGGGTGAAGCCGCCGTGAAGTAAAACTGGAACTGATACGTCTGAAATTCAATGGCGCCTTGAGAAAGGCTTTTCGTAATGAAATGCCGTCAGGATCATAGTAATCAGCTTCTGCGTCATGTTCAAATCTATAGGCAGCATAGTCTTTTCCATTGTTTTTGAATGTAGCAGATAGAATATTTCCATATTTTCTGAATTGGCCGTCTTTATAGAGACCCTCGACTATAATTCTAAACTCATCACCCTTTCGCAGATCAGTTGAAAAGTCAATATCCCATGCAAAGATATCAGAAAGATTGAGGGCCAGAAGAATATTGTCCTTACCAACTCCTATGGCATTAATAAGATTATCTCTTATCGCACCTCCAACATGATGTATTTCCCTTTCATACTGTGCAGAAATCTTTTCGGCAAGGAACCCTGCATCAGTCTTGGTAATCCGCAGTGTCGTATCGTCATTGATATCGTATACCAATGATCGCACATGGTCAGCGGGGTCCACGCGTATCTTATACTGATTGCCCGGATAGACCTTGCGTAATGAGTAAACATCAGCAGAGGCTTCCTGTAAGTTCGCAAGGTCAGCCATGTCAATGCCATAGTGCCTGAAGATATCAAAAAAGGTTTGTCCTTCTTCGATCGTGCCGATAAATTCATGGTAGAGATCAGTTCCATCTGATGCCGCTTGCAGCGTAATCGGGCTCTCTACATTAGAACTATTAATACTTTTGACAGTAAGGAGAACAAAACCGGCAAAAGCTAAAACTATAAACAGTCTTCCCATATACCCTCACTGAATTTTATTTTGTCTATTGTATAGCTTAATTTTCCCATAGTCAACTTTACCACGGCATGTTCGTCTCATTCTCTGCATGCCATTCTCATCATCTGATATGAACAAATATTATTTCCCCGAGGCAACTTATGCCTGTTCCGCAGTCCTGATCACGACCTGGTTTGACATATAATCTCAAAACTGTATAATAAGAAAGAATAAAACTGCTTTTTTTATTACCGCATTTAAGAGTATGACTGATATGACTTGAGGGAGACTGGCTATGAAAAAGATCATCTCTGTGTTGTTCTTCATTGCGCTATCATTATTATGGTCTGCACAGGCATATCCGTTGTGCGTAAAAATTAATAAAGCGAATTTAAGGACCGGACCCGGCACCAGTTATGAGAAAGCATGGGAGGTATATAAATATATGCCGTTCTTAAAAGTAGGCGCTTCCACATCAGGTGACTGGTTTGCAGTAAAAGATGTTGACGGGGACATTAACTGGATACACAAGAAACTGATAACCACGTCATTTAAGTGTGCAGTGGTCAAAAAGGCAAGTGTAAATGTGAGAAAAGGACCCGGAACAAATTATTCCACGAGTTCCTTAAGCCCCGCCGCCCAATATTCCTCGTTTCGTGTTCTCAAGAAGAAAGGGAAATGGGTACGTGTAAAGGATGAATGGGACCACATCGGATGGATTCATACAGACTATTTGTGGATACAATAACCCTTCCCGGAGAATCCTCCATTTTTTATACATTCCCTTCGTACACGTCACGACGCGACAGTTTATCCGCTATCGCAGACAAACTGCTCCTAAGGCGTTAGTCCTTGCCGCGCAATTTACCCAGCTCATGCCATAGCAGATCGATCCTGTTTACTGCAACAGGGAGATCCTGATCAACTTCTGCCTTAATTTTCTTTGCTGCGTCCATCAACTCATTGAGTGCAGACTCTTTTTCTTTTCCTGTAAATTCTCCTGCGTGTTTCAGTGTTTCAATAATCCGATCCATTTCTGTTTTCGCACTCCCCACATTCTGCGCAGCCAGTTCTACTTTTACCTTTAAAATATGTGCCCTGATATCTGTTATTGCTTTATCGAGCATCAGCTTCTGCACCTCTGACTGAACATCAGCTCTTAATGCAGCGATCGCATCAGAATTTTCCCTGAATGCCTCATCTGTAGCTGTTTTCATCTGGTTGAATGATTCTTCTGTTTTACCGGCGCTTTCCTGAAATGCAGTATCCACCGCACTAATCTTTACTGAAACATCATTTAGACCTTTAATGATACTTGTCACATCAGCATCAGGAGGCAACTGCGCTTTTTCGCGTGCCACTTTTTCGTCCTTCATATAACGTTCAACGGTTCCAACCCTTTCCTGCACCTCCAGCATTTCTGTCTGCAGTGTCATTGTTTCTCTTTCGATGAGAAGAGGCAGGCCATAATATCCTGCCCCTGCCAAAACTGCCGTCATTATACAAATAGCAAGAAAAATCTTCATTTTCACCCTCCAGAAAGCCCGCGCTCACAAACAGAATACTATACGTCTATGATTATTTTGCCTTGACGATACGTCGTACCGTCTTTTTCTTTGTTGTCTTCTTGGTTGTTGTCTTTTTGGGGGTTGTCTTTGCGGCTGCTATCTTTGCTTTTCTTTCAAGCCTCTTCAACTCGGTTTCAAGTTTATTTACCCGGGCAATAATGTTCTGCACCTTTTTGTTCGAAAGTGGATTTCCCGTTTTCGAACTGAGCTCATATACCTTGCCGCCAAGATCAGCGATCTCCTTCTGAACCTTTGTTTTAATCTCATGCACTGCATATCGCCTTTTTCCCTCTTCGGTTAATTCCTCTGCCTTTTCTCTTACTACAACCGCGCCTTCCTTAAAGGCCTCAATGCCCTCTTTCCAACCTTTCTGCAGGTCTTTTTTAACACCATCCCAAAAGCTCATAGTCCTGTGTCCTCCTTTCTCGAAGTCAGAATGTTTGACGATACATGGTATTTCATATATCTCCTTGAATCCGCCATGCAACATCACCACGTCATTATTTCCAATTTACCCGCAACACACTCACCATGAGCGTTATAACAGGTAATTGAATGTGATCCCTGCAAAAAAAAATACGGATGTATAGCCGAAAGCATTATTTATTATCTTTTTCAACTGCAGTATGGATTTTATTAAGGATGTCTGGAATAGCAGATGTGACCCGATCCCAGCTCGCGATCAAAGGAACTCCCAGGGGATCTTCCATAATAATCTCAGCTGCTTTTTTAATGCCATTCGTAAATGTCTCGATAGCAAGGGTTTCATCATGCCTGTCAAAGAGCAGTCCGTTAATTGCAGCGTCATCTTCATACCTTTTGAGGAAATCATGCGCCGTACTGACATACGTTGCAAACAATGTTTTAAAGAATCCCGCTGGAAAAACAATTCCCTCTGAAGCAAGTGTTCGGAAAATGGATTTGGAAATGTCTACACACATCTTGTACAGGCCTTTAGAAGCATCATCAGGTGATAACTCCTGATGCTTATGCTCGTAATTCTCCGAGATGTCAACCTGGCACACCCTTCTTATGGCAGTATTCCTGTATACTTCTGCGAGCACGCCAACCTCTAAACCCCAGTCACCGGGTATTCTATTCACCCGAGCCAAATCAACATCCATTGCGAATTCACCGGCAAGGGGGTACCTGAAACTGTCAAAAAAGAGTAATAAGGGATGGTGTCCGATAATTTTTTGGAGCGCTCTTATGAGGGGGGTCACCAGCAGCCTCGTCACTCTTCCATGCATTTTATTGGTTACTCTGTTGTAATATCCCTTACAAAAATCATAATCGAGATTCGGGTTGACCACCGGATAACATAATCGTGCCAACATATCTCTACTGTATGTCAGAATGTCGCAATCATGGAGCGCGATACCATGGAATCGCTGCTGAGACAGGATATATCCATAGGCCATCCATGCTGACCGGCCCTTACCATGCTCACCGGTCGGCAGATCAGAAGATTCTATTTCATTATATATATCTGTGACCCGTCCCCCCGTATTCCAGACAATTTTTACTTCTTGTGGTAAATCAGAAAAAAATTGTCTTGCCCGATTAAATTCTGCTTCGGAAGCCGGACCAAGCGTAACAACTATTTCCTTTATATATTTTACTTCTTTTAATTTTCTGATTATCCCCTTTAATGCATCACCTTCAATCTCGGCATAAAGAGAAGGCAGGACCAAAGCAATCGGTCTTTCATTGGCATACCACGTTAATTCAGCCTCGATTTTTTCAAGGTTGCTTCGACCAAGCCTGTGAAACGTGGCCACAATACCGGTTTGAAAAAAATCCGACATTTTTTATCCCCCCTATGGTTATGGTCAAGAAAAAAATAAAGTAAGGATTACTTAAAGTATATATGCTTCCCGTGTGCTGGTCAAGAAAAAGAATAGAACTATAGTATAATTGAGCAATGGGGAGCATTTCACATAATACAGTGCTCAGAAATGTCTTTCATGCAGCCATTATCGCTGTGGATCCCTATGCATCAGTTAAACCTCACAATGCAAAGATACGAACCTCTTATAAAAAAGGAAAATTCGATAAACTGATTCTGATAGGGTTTGGCAAGGCATCGTGTCCCATGGCAGAAGCAGTACATGATGAATTAAGAGATTTAATAACCGAGGGCCTGGTAATAACAAAGTATGGTCATTGTAAAGGGAACTCACGTGGCGCCATTACCGTTCATGAAGCCGGTCTCTGCGGCAGAAATACCGAACTGGCCCTCTCATTTGCCGTGGCTGTACAGGGGATTGACGGCATCAGCTTTCTTTCATCTGATACCAACGGCACAGATGGTCCAACTGATGCTGCCGGCGCTTTTGTTAACGGGAAAACCGTCACACAAGCACGGCACCTAGGGCTGGATCCTGAGGATTATCTGTGCAATAATGACTCATATAATTTTTTTAAAAGAATAAACAGCCTTTTCATTACCGGTCCGACTGGAACGAATGTCATGGATATTCAGATGGTTATAATCGAATGAAGAACATGGTGATATTTACCGACCTTGACGGCACCTTGATCGACTATTCAGACTATTCATTTCAGAAGGCGATCCCGGCCCTTGAGGTACTCAGAAAAAACGCTATTCCCCTCGTTCTCTGTTCGAGCAAGACACGGAAAGAAATCGAATATTATCAAAAAAAAATCGATAATAAGCAGCCATTTATATCAGAAAACGGTGGCGGGATATTTATTCCGAAAGGGTATTTCGCCATTTCGGTCATGAATCAGGTCATAGAGGTGTCTGAAATCGACGATTATTACATGGTTACTCTTGGTGCACCGTATTCTGATCTCAGAAACGTTATCCAGTCATTGCGGGAAAAAGGGTTCCACATCATCGGTTTTGGTGATATGACCGTCCGGGAAGTTTCTGAGCAAACCGGGTTGAGCATGCATGAAGCTGAAATGGCGAAGGAGCGGGAATTTGATGAAGTGTTTTTACATGTCGGAGATGAAAAAGAGCGTTTAGCACTTCTATATTCAATTGAAGCAGCAGGATATTGCCACACCTCAGGAAGATATTTTCATATCATGGGAAAGAGTGATAAAGGAAAAGCGGTGGCAATCTTAACAGAATTATATGGTAAGGTCTATGACAACCTCTTTACCGTTGCTATCGGTGATAACCCAAACGATGTACCAATGTTCGAACAGGTAGACTATCCCATTATTGTGCAAAATAAAAACGGATTGTATGATGAACGAATAAATACGTCACGCCTCATCAAAGCGGATGGAATCGGCCCTGAGGGATGGAATAAAGCAATCATGAATCTGCTTTCATCCCCCCCATGAAGTCAGATGGTCCGACTCGTCGGGACGTTCTCACTCTACGAACTGTTGTCTCGACGTACACGGTCTGAAAGCAGATCTTTCCTTTTCAAAGATTTCAGCTTCGATTCCCTTGCAACAGCCTCTTTCCGGGTTTCGAAATATTCTGAATATAATAGCTTCCACGGGCGTTTTGGTTTTGTATATTTCGAACGGCCTTGCTTATGCCTTTTTATCTGTCTTTAAGGTACGCTCGTATACCCTATGTAGAAAGATCCATCAACCTGACTCTGGAGAATGCAGACAACATATTCCATGAGGGTAATGGCGGGGCGGACGGGGCTCGAACCCGCGACCTCCGGCGTGACAGGCCGGCGTTCTAACCAAACTGAACTACCGCCCCCGCAGATAGAGAATTCACAGCGAGTAACCTTCCCGATATTATCGGGACATTTTCTCTCAACTGGTCCGCTGCCTCAGTTGAGAATAAATGGTAGGCGGAACAGGGATCGAACCTGTGACCCCAGCCTTGTAAGGGCTGTGCTCTCCCAGCTGAGCTATCCGCCCAAAGAGTATTTTTTATACTATATGAAAGTTTCTTTTGTCAAACAAACGGCATGTTTAAATGTCTAATTGCGATACCATATTCAGGGCAGAAATAGTCATGAAGAACGTCAAGACATACGTAGATGAATATATCAGAAATAAATGTCCAGTATCAGCGATTTTTGAGAGCGACTCTTCCAGTCCTGGGGTCGTAATCATATAATGATGCATCGATCTCTGTACCGATTAAGTCTTCCAGCTCATCGAGATTTTGGGGATATCTATCATGTGCAGCATGATATGCCTGTAGAGCCTGCTTGACCGCAAAAAGATTTCCTGTTTTGCCGGCGTCCTGTCCTTTCTGGTACGCGTTGATCATTGCATCACCGTATTCAACAACCGGGTTTTTTGGTTTCTCCTTAACCGGGGTCTTGGGGACCTCTTTACAGGACAGAATCAAGGATATAAGAAAAAGTATGATCAGAACGTGTTTCACACGCATATTTTATCACAATTCGGAAGACAAATCAGTACAATATGGCTATGCTACCGCTCTGGGTAATTTTGTCGCTGGTAACGGCTTTTTCTCTGGCAACAAGTGATGCTCTGACCAAAAAGGCTCTGACTGACTCGAATGAGTATCTTGTAGCATGGTTCAGGCTCTTCTTTTCACTGCCCTTTCTCATCATTACCTGGTTTTTCATTCCGGTACCTCAGCTTGATAACATATTTTTCATTGCGTTTATCTGCGCTTTGCCTATTGAGCTTATAACGATTGTTCTCTATATTAAAGCGCTCAAGGTATCACCACTCAGTCTGACACTGCCATTCCTTGCACTGACTCCTGTTTTTTTGATCGCTGTTTCCTATCTCCTCCTTGGTGAAAAAGTGTCTGTAAGGGGTGGTGCCGGGATTCTCCTTATAGCCGCCGGAAGCTACCTGCTCCACATACATAAAATAAGCAAAGGGATCCTCGAACCACTGAAGGCCATAACCAGAGAAAGAGGCTCTGTCATGATGATCTGTGTTGCTCTGCTTTATAGTATCACGTCATCTCTCGGAAAAATGGCGATAGAACACTCGTCACCCCTTTTTTTCGGTATAACCTACTTTATCGGTGTTACACTCTGCTTTGCCCCTATAGGACTCTGGATGGGAAAGTCCGAGTTGAAGCCTTTTGTTAAAGGAAAAATGTACAGGTCAGTAATACTGCCCGGGTTCTTTTTTGCAGTGATGATAGCGACACATATGATTGCGATGAAGCTCACCAAGGTTGCTTATATGATATCGGTTAAAAGAACGAGCCTGCTCATCGGAGTTTTTTACGGGTATATCTTCTTCAGGGAGACCGATATCAGAAGCAGGGCGCTTGGAGCTGCCCTCATGTTTGCTGGCTTTATCCTTATCGTTACAACGCATTGAAGGAGCCATGAGGAACTTCTTTTCATAAATGCAACATTCCGTAACACAGTAAAAAATGGGTGATTTTGCGCACCCGAAAACTCTGCAAATAATTCTTGACCTGATATGAATCAATATGTAATAATTTTTTCGTGAAGTTTCAGAAGTTGTGTAGTAAAAATCAGAGCTGCAACCTTTTAGGACCCTCTGGCTTCTTTACACCTTAATTTCTGAAATCTTTAATTATCTTTTAGGAGGACTTAGTAGCATGTTAAAAGGGACAGTAAAGTGGTTCAACGATGCAAAGGGGTACGGATTTATCACAAAGGAAGATGGAGGAGATGTTTTCGTCCATTATTCAGAAATTAAGTCCGATGGTTTCAAGTCGCTCGTCGAAGGAGATCCAGTGACGTTTGAGACGGTTGAAGGGCCTAAAGGGCTGAAAGCGGTTAACGTTACAAAAGCATAAGAACATTCGTAATAGAGAGCACACGAAGTAGAATCTCAAGCAGGAAAGGTCGTTGAAGAGATGCTTATTTTTTGACGGCCTTCATCAGCCGTTCATATTTTTCCGCTCCGACGCATTCTTTCGCAGCCGGACACCATTCGATACATGAAGGCCGCATTTCGCGCGTAACCTTCTTGCGACACTTCTTGCATTCCGTTTCGACTTCATCCGTCCAAATCTCATTAACCGTTTCACACCAGAAGCACTGCACTTCTTCAGGATACGGGCTTCTTATTTCTCTGCTTCCCGGACAACTCTCTTTCAATGCCATGCATTTATTATAACAAAACTTCAGTGCTTACCATATGAGATACATCATATTCTGAATTATCAAGAATATGGATTTCCAGAATAATTGACAAGAAAGAATCTTGAAGCGGTAACTCCTTAAAAAGAAAGGCATGTGGGCCTACAGCTAGTTTCAAACACCCTGTTTGATCGATACCTATGATACGGTTCCAGGACTCTGGTGTTCCGGGAACGAGACAGTAAATGCACTGCCCCGGTTCAGGATACTTTTGACTCTTATGGTACCATGCATAGCCTCGGCGAACGCTTTAGCCAGGCTGAGACCAAGGCCGATACCTCCCTGTGATCGGCTTTTATCGCATCTATAGAATCGTTCAAAAATACGGGGAATATCGGTATCAGAGATGCCTATTCCGGTGTCTTCAAAGACGATACGAAGCATTGCGTTCTCTGTTAATGCCGTGACTGAAACACTTCCTCCCTCAGGCGTATACTTAATAGCATTGTCAAGAAGATTACTGACCATACGTTGTAACTTCTTTCTGTCCCCGTAAAATATCAGTTTATCTTCCATGTGCACATTTAAACGTAATCTTTTCTCGTCAGCCAACGGTTTAAAGATTTCAACAGCGTCATGTATAAGTCGCGTAATGTCTATCTCTTCAAGCTCAGGCTTGTTTATGCCAGATTCGATTTCAGTTATATCCATCATTGTGTTAATGATATCAATAAGACTATCGCACTCTTCCACAATACTGGCTGCCATATTTTTATAGTCGTCTATTGTCTTTCTATTCATCAAATTTATCTCAGCAATACCCCGAATTCGTGCGAGAGGGCTTCTCAGGTCATGTGCGATATTATCATTCACTTCTCTCATCGACTGCAGCAAATTCTGAATACGGTCCAACATGATATTAAACGTTCCTCCGAGCCGCTGTATTTCTTCATATTGATCTCTCAGATGCACCCTTTTGTCATATGCTCCGTTCGATATTTCCGTCGCTGTTTTCGTCACCTCTTCCATATCCTGAAGCGCCCGCCGTGCCATAAACCACCCCAGAAACGCAGAAAATACCATTACGATAATGATCAGAATGAGAAACCATGAAAGAAAAATGTCGAGGTATTCTTCTGTTTCTTCAAGTGCTTCCCCAATTTGCAACACAGTGCCGGGACCGATAACAGCCGAGACCAGGCGTGCTTTATGGTCACGCCCCTGAATTTTCAGTGTATTAAACACGTGATGAGTTTCACCCTGTCGTATTGCTTCCGGAATATCATAAAAATCCGGCGAACCCCATTCTGACATGTTTGTTGAAAATAAAACTTCCCCTTCAAAAGTAATAATTCGGTAAAATTCCTCATTTGGGTCTTCTAACTCAGCCATTTCTTCTATCTTAGTTACTATTACTTCTAATCCACCACGAGACATATTCTCAGAGTACTGAGAAATCTCATCAAGAAACTCCTCATCCATATCTTTAATGGCGACAGAATGGATCTTAAAGTAAATGGCAAAAAAGATCAGGACAGATGAAAGGGTAAAGATCCCTGCGTATAAGACAGTCAAGCGAAAGAGCAACGTATTCTTAAGCTTGATTATTTTCTCTAAGGACATAGCCCACGCCTCTCACCGTATGAATCAACTTTTTGTCATGATTCTTATCAATCTTATCCCTCAGGTAGCATATTCTAGCTTCTACAACATTCGCCTGAGGATCAAAATTGTAATCCCAAACATGCTCCATTATCATCGTTCTCGAAACAACCCTCTCCGCATTACGCATTAAATACTCAAGAAGAGAAAACTCAAGAGGTTGCAGGTGAATTTCTGCTTCCCCTCTAACAACTTTATGACTGTACAGATCCATTGTCAAATCACTATACACCAGCCGGGAGGTGTCGGTAGCCTTGCTTGATCGTCTAATCAACGCCCGCACCCGGGCAAGAAGTTCTGAGAAGGCAAACGGTTTTACCAAGTAATCGTCACTTCCTATTTTGAGTCCCTGTACGCGGTCGTCTACTGATCTTTTCGCGCTTAAGATAATAATAGGAGTATTCAGATTGTTCTGACGTATTTTCTCAATGATCGTTAAGCCCTCGATTTTCGGCAGCATCAAATCAATAATAGCCAGATCGTACGGCTCTGTTAACGCAAGATGCAATCCGTCCTCACCATTGTCCGCATAGTCAACCGCAAAGCCTTCAGACTTAAGGCCGCTTTTTATAAAATTTGCAATCTTAATATCGTCTTCTATTAACAACAAGCGCACAATCATTACTCCAAAAACTCAAAAAAAACCGTTTCAGGATACTGCACAACAGTTGAAGGCTATTCATTGCCGTATGTCACCATTTTTAGCATGGTCTTATAAAAAATATTATCACATAATAATTATCAGGAGATTATCACATATCTCCCTTGATATCTTTTCATACAATACAACTTCTTATAATAAAAGAAAATCCCAGGGTATCATGAAAGTCAGGCTGCTGAAGCGAAAACCGCAGAGCAAAGAGGGCTTCAGCGGACTTTATAATTGATATGGCCTGAATACTATAGTGAATTCATTAGAATTCATATGTCAATGCTGTTTCCAGAAGAACAAAATCACCTTCAGGGCTTTCACTATTCACAATGGCAAATTCGGTTTCCAGCTTCACATTTTTCCAGAATTCAAGGCTTCCATTTAAATCAAGTTCTCGCTCTTTTAAGCGCAGGAGATCATCACGAAATGTTGTCTCTCCATACACTATCTCCACAATAATATGATCAGTATGATATTCTACAGAGCCATACACGGTTTTAGCGTCAGGTTCATACACTCTGTCACCTTCATTAAAGGGATTAAAATAATCGTCTATCAGACCACCTTCACGTGCACCGACGTTACGGTCTGCCTGGATGTATCCCGCTGTTAAAGCGAAATTTTCATATTCCACAAACGGACTAATATGATAAATATCAGTATCTTCTACTTCATCTTGTATGTTTCTCATGCCGTTTTTGCTGTCTTCATGAGTGGCGTAGTAATCAACATAGAGACCAAGAGTTACCTCATTGAAATTGTGCGAAAACTCCACATGTTTACCATAGAGGTCGTACAGGTTGCCCTGGTGATAGTAATACAGAGTAGCAGAAAATGATTCCGGTATAATATCCACGGGTATTTCCATTGCTACAAGATGATCGTCGATAGACGTATCGCCCCTGTTGATATCCTGAAAATCCGTCAGTTTGTCAATATCCGCTTCTGCAACTTCTTCTATATACGCAAACAAAAAACCAATATTCTCAATTTCCCGCAAAGAAAGACTCAGGGCCTTGTAATAATCGGTCAGGAAAAGACTGTCTTCCAGTTCTATTCTCCCGAGCCTGAGAGTTGTTTTTGATATGTCATACTGTAGAAACAATTTATGCGTAAGAAATCTCTCAAAATCCCTGAATGCATCCTCTTCTTCTACATCTTTGATAATATGAACATACCCCGTGAAACCGATTCCCAGACTGAACCGCTTATAAACTCGCGACTGGTATTCTATCTGGAAATAAGGAATGAGCAGACGGCTGTCATCAAGCTGCATGACCTCTTCTTCTTCAACAAAAGTGCTCTGTTCGTAATCAGTAAGTTCATAATATAAGCCTACGGTTCCATTGACTTCACCACGTTTGAGTTCTTCCATGATTGTTGTGAATAAACTGTGATTGCTTGAATCATCTTCTGAAAGCACTATCGCTGGCGTGCAGAATGTTACAAGAATGGAAAAAACAGTAAGCAAAAGATGTCTCTGCATTTTCTCACTGAAGGAGGTCATGAATTCAGATTACACGTGCTAATCGATAAAACCGTTATAGTATTGATTTCTGGATTTACCGGCACGCCTCTTATTCATAAAACCACACCATACCAACATACATTCTGCACCATGCCTAAAGGATTGCTATGAAAAAAGAGCGTTTGTTATGTGGAAGGTCTTCTTGATGTCCACCGTTTATACAGATTATGCTCAACACCCATCGCATCAAGAATTTTACCACTGATAAAGTTGATTATATGCTCCATATCACCGGGGTCATGATAAAAACCTATTACCGGGGGCACTATCTTCACTCCCAGTTGCGCAAGCTTCAGCATATTTTCGAGATGAATGGCACTGAATGGGGTCTCCCGTGGTGAAATAACGAGCCGTCTTCCTTCCTTTAACGTTACATCGGCTGCACGCTCGAAAAGCGTGTGTGCATAGCCATGCGCTATTGCTGATAGACTCTTCATTGAACACGGTACCACACACATCCCGTCATGTTGAAAGGACCCGCTCGCAATAGGAGCATACATGTCGGCTTCATCATAATAGTAGATTCTTTTTGACCGGTAAAACTTTCTAATCTTATTCTGAATATCTTTAGCAGTACCGCCAACCCAGTCAATATTGCTTTCATCAAGCATTATCTGAAAAGACTGTCTTGAGACAACCAGATAAACCTCTGCGGTCCGGATAAGTTCTTTCAGTACTCGTATCCCGATAATAGGCCCGGAAGCTCCGGTTATCGCAAAAACAAATTTTTTCATACAAGATAATCCATGAGGGTACCGAAAAATACAGTTGTACTAATATAACCGTTCATATTGAAAAAAGCCATGTTGAGCTTGCTCAGATCATGTTCCGAAACAAGCGAATGTTCATAAAGAAAAAGGCCCGCTACCAGAAAGAGTCCAGCCCAGTAAAAGCCGCCCAGGCCAAAGACAAAAGCATTCACAAAAAGAAAAAGAAAGGCAATCACATGAAATATTCTGCTCAACCTGAGAGAATTCCTGACGCCGAATGTCTGAGGAATGGAATAGAGTCCGTATTTTTTATCAAATGCCCTGTCCTGAAGGGCATACAATATATCAAATCCTGCAAGCCAGAATACAACTGCACATCCGAGAACAAGTATCTCAATATCGAATGTTCCACGAACAGCTATCCAGGCCCCAATCGGTGCTGCAGATATGGCAATACCGAGAAAAAAATGAGATACCCACGTAAATCTTTTTGTATAGGAATAGAGGATAAGTATCGCAATCGCAACAGGAGAAAGCATCAGGCAAAGCGGATTCAGCATATATGAAGCATATATCATGAATCCGAATGATATTATTACAAAAATCCCTGCCTCCCGCACACCTATCAGCCCTTTTGGCAGCTCGCGGGAGGCAGTGCGAGGATTGGCCTGATCAATGTGTCTGTCAATAATACGGTTGAGTCCCATGGCCCCTGATCGCCCGCCAACCATTGCGACAACTATCCAGAATATCTGGGTTACAGTAGGAATACCCGATGCTGCGATTATCGCCGCTGTAAAGGCAAAAGGAAGGGCAAAAACAGAATGCGAAAACTTGACCATTCTGAAGTAGATAGAAACTTTTTGTAGAACAGACGTCATAAAAATATTCCAATTGATCTTTTTTATAGTATATACAATTATACGTTATAATTTTGTTATGTTATGAAGGATCACATTCTGATACTCATTGCAGTTTTTGTGGCATCGCTTGTAAGCCTTGCTTATGAAATAACGCTTATTAGAATTTTTTCTGTCGCGCTTTCGTATCACTTTGCCTTCATGGTCATAAGCATTTCCATGCTCGGTATCACAGCGAGCGGCACTCTGCTTTTGATATTCCCTGCCATAAAGAAATGGGAGTATATACCATTATATTCTCTCATGCTCTCTGTGAGCATACCCGCGAGCTATCTTGCTCTTAACGTGATCCCCTTTGAGCCGGCCAGATTTATGTGGGACAGGGTTCAGCTGTTCTATATCAGCCTTTATTATATTGTTCTGGCAGTACCGTTCTTTTCCTTCGGTTTAATCGTTGCTTCCGCCTTTTCAACACTACGAAAATATATTGGATATATCTACGGAGCAGACCTTGCTGGTGCCGGGATTGGTTCAATCATGATTCTTGCATTTCTCAGCATCAGCGGTCCCGACAAAATCGTCTTTATCCTTTCAAGCCTTCTGATCATTCCCATACTTCTGTTCAGGAATAAAGGAATATGGCTGGCATGCGCCCTCCTCCTCTTCTTAAATTTGGCTGCACTATTTCTGTATCCATCGTTTCTCCATATGAGAATTTCACCTTATAAACCACTTGAAACTGCCCTGCATTATCCAGGTGCTGAACACCTCAAGACCTATCACAGCCCTTTTTCACGTATAGACCTTTTTAACAGCCCTGCTGTAAGATTTGCCCCCGGCCTCAGTTTTAGATATCTTGAAAACCTTCCTGAACAAACAGGTATTACGGAAGATGCCGGTCATATATCCGCCATAACAGAGGATACCAGTAGAACAGAGCTCCGTTTTATCGAATATCTGCCATCAGCGTTACCATACAGACTATCCCGCAAAACTGACGTGCTGATCCTCGACCCAAAAGGCGGCCTTTCCGCACTCACAGCGGATTATTATCGTATGTCGAACATCTACACGGTTGAATCAAACCCTTCCATTGTCAAGGCCATCAGAAACTTTTCAGAAGGCTTTTCAACCACTGTCTATGACCAGCATGTCTGGAAGGGACTTGGCAGAAGCGTGCTGCGTTCAATCGGAAAGACATTTGATCTGATTGACATATCCATAATGGGATCAGTGCCATCGTCGTCTTTCGGGTTTTCAGAGGATTATCGCTTCACGGTTGAGGCTTTTGAAGAATATGCCACATATCTCAAGCCAGATGGTTTTTTGGCCATAAATCTTTTTATTCTGCCGCCACCAAGGAGTGAATTGCGTTTGCTTAATACGATATCAAAGGCCTTTGAAAATCAGAATATTCAGGATATCGGAAATAATATCGCCGCCATTCGGAGCTGGGGCACCATTACCATAATTGCCAAGAAATCCGCATTATCCCGGAAAGACATCATGGTCATCAGGGATTTTGCACGTGATAAGCGATTTGATCTTGTCTACTACCCCGGCATTACAGATAGCGAAACCAATGTATATATCAAAATGCCAACCAGGGAGTATGCTGACTCATTTAAACTCCTCTTAAATAAGACAACACAAAAACATTTTATTAAGGATTATGTATTCGACATTGAACCTGTCCATGATGACAATCCATTTTTTCATTACTTTCTAAAAATCAGGAATATTCATAAAATTTATCCCCTGATGGGGGGGAAATGGCAGTATTTTCTTGAAGAGGGCTATCTCTTGCCCCTTATATTGATACAAGTTGTGTTTCTGGGCATGGTCCTGATACTGCTTCCATCCGTTACGTTTATGTCCATTCGGACACCTGTGAAACACCCCAGGCTTTTTTTATCCCTGTCTTATTTTGCGTTTCTTGGTTTAGCATTTATGTTCATCGAAATTTCGTTTATCCAGAAAATGATTCTTCCCCTGGTGAATCCGTCGCACGCCACTTCGGCAGTTCTCGCGTCGATGCTGATCAGTTCGGGCATCGGGAGCCTATTGAGCCAGTTTCTTCCCATATTCAGAAATGCCAAAATGCTACTCGTACTGGCTCTTACGATTCTTGTATACAGCATATTCATTTCAGACATTATATCGTTCATGGTTCCCTACACATTAATAATAAAGATTATGCTCGTTTTCATTATTCTTCTGCCTGCAGGCATAGGTATGGGCATACCGTTCCCTCTGGGGCTTTCACTAATAGGAGGGAAAAGGCCGGAACTCATTCCATGGGCGTGGGCAGTAAATGGATGCTTTTCAGTGGTTGCACCGATAGCTGCAATCATGTTTGCCATAACCGCAGGATTCAAACTCTTGATGTTTACCGGCGTGATACTGTATGTACTGGCGTATCTTTCACTCAGAGCTGCAGGTTATCAGGGGTCTTAAACAGGTGCGGATACGATCTCCCGGAATAACTAATACAGGGGATTACCTCTCCTGAGCTCTCCCGGTCATGGGAACAAATCTTACCCCGCCCATTTGATATACATCAAGTTCCCCTTTCCTTTTTGTGGCACGTGTCAATGTCTGCGTGAACACCGTACTGCCGAGCGGTATGATAAGGCTTCCGCCTTCCCGAAGCTGCCTGATCAACGGCGGCGGAATATGATTTGCAGCGGCAGTAATGATGATGGCATCAAAAGGAGCATATTCTTTCCATCCAAAGTATCCATCCGCATGTTTTGCTGAAATATTATCATAGCCCAGACTTTTGAGAAGCTTTTCAGCCTTTTCTGCAAGGTGCTTTCTAATTTCAATGGTATAGACATCAGCTACTATCTCTGCAAGAACTGCAGCCTGGTAGCCGGAGCCAGTTCCTATCTCGAGAACTCTGTCAGTCGGTTTCAATTTCAGTGCCTCGGTCATAAGAGCTACCACATACGGCTGCGAAATGGTCTGTCCCTCGTCGATAGGCAGTGGATGATCACTGTATGCCCTTTTCCGAAGGCGCTTGCTGACAAAAAGATGCCTTTCGATTTTCGCTAAGGCATCAATCACTCTTTTATCCTGAATCCCTCTTCCTTGAATATCATTTTTTACCATCGCCAGACGTTTTTGTGTGAAGTCCTCATCTGCCTGTGCCAAAGTAATAACAGACAGACAGAAGATTATGAAAAGAAAAGCCGAGGTGAGTGAAAAGATATCGTGTTTGATACTCATCCGTATTTTTTAGTCTGCATCACCGATTGATGACTGTGCTCAGTGAAACTGGTTCTCCTTTATTCAGCAGGCTGCTGTTTTGCATCAAATGTCATAACGAAGCATGTCCGTGGATACCACGATGAAAGCTTGCCATATACTCCTGCGTATTAAACAGCTTCTACTGCCTTAAGTTCGGGAACAACCTTTTTCAGCTCACGTTCGACACCGCCTTTAAGCGTCATCATTGACATTGGACATGTGCCGCAGGCACCAACCAGTTTGACTTTGACGATATTATCATCCGTAATTTCAATAAGCTCAACATCCCCACCATCTCTCTGCAGAAACGGTCTGATCTGGCTGAGCCCCTCTTCTACTTTCAATTTGTCCAGCATTATTATCCTCCTTGTTTATACAGATTCATTTGATTCTGTTCTATGAGCAGTCATGGTCTTGCAGAGGAGCCAAGCAGAAGATATGTGAGCCTGTCATAAAAGCCATGCCTGCTCATCATATCCTCCGATTCTCTCGTCTATAGTTTAAAACAAATTGCCGGAAAATATCAGTCTAACAAGCGCCTTATACGCGAAACCCTCCTCTTTTCTTGTGTTCTTTCCTGACGGCTCTGTTCAGCATGTAGTGGTACAGAAACGGATCAGAGGAAAGCGTCAGATTTACCGTAGGGCGTTCAATCAATACCGATTCATAACTTTAATGAGGTATAATACAGATTTACCGTATGCAACAGGTTATCAAAATAAAAGGTGCCAGAGAGCACAATCTCAAGAATATCGATATTTCGATACCGAGAAGCACATTAACGGTTATTACCGGTCCTTCTGGTTCAGGTAAATCGTCTCTGGCCATTGATACGATCTATGCGGAGGGACAGAGACGATATGTAGAAAGCCTTTCAGCATATTCCCGCCAATTCCTTGAGCAGTTCCAGAGACCTGACGTGGATGCGATTGAGGGTCTCTCCCCTTCAATCGCAATAGATCAGAGGACCGTAAGCAGAAGTCCACGATCAACGCTCGGCACCATTACAGAGATTTATGACTACCTTAGGCTGCTGTATGCACGACTGGGCAAACCATTCTGTTATCATTGTGGCTCTGAGATAACCTCGCAGGAATCAAAAAATATTGTGAAAACCATCCTCTCTTTCCCCGAAAAAACAAAGATCCAGATTCTGGCTCCGATTGTCAAGGATAGAAAGGGTCATTACAGAAAAGAACTTCAGGAAATGCGCAGTGAGGGGTTCGTCAGAGCCCGGATTGATAGCGCACTGGTAGATCTTACTGAAAATATAATTCTCGAAAAGAAAAAACGTCATACCATTGAAATCATTGTGGACAGAATAATTATAAAGAACGGTATTGAGCGTCAGGTCAGTCATGCTGTAGATACAGCGTTCAAATACGCAGACACTGTAGTGGTGAATTTCATAGAATCGAACAAGGATATACTTTTTTCGAGGACAACCGCCTGCATGAAATGCGGCATAAGCTATCCTGAGATAACACCAAGGTTTTTTTCTTTTAACAGCTCGTCCGGTATGTGTCCGGCATGTAACGGCCTCGGATTTACAGACCTCCATGAAGACTCGACGAGTTTAGACAAGCATACGGTTTGCACCAGCTGTAGCGGATTCCGGCTCAGGCGGGAAGCATTACATGTCACATTTCAGGGCATCCATATCGGTGCGTTCAGCAGGAAAAGTGTTCGGGATGTGTTATCTTTTTTGTCATCTGCACGCTTATCCGATCGGGACGAGTTAATAGCATCTCGAATTATAAAAGAAATAACAGACCGGCTGTCATTCCTGGATCGGGTTGGCCTTGGGTATCTTACGCTTGACCGACCAGCAGTCACTCTTTCGGGTGGGGAGTCTCAGAGAGTCAGGCTGGCAACACAGATGGGCTCTTCACTTACCGGCGTACTGTATGTGCTTGATGAACCGAGTATCGGTCTCCATCCCAAGGATTGTGTGAAATTATTACAGAGTCTCTCATCAATCCGGGATGCTGATAACACCATTATCGTTGTTGAACACGACGAAGAAACAATACGATGGGCTGATCATATTGTTGACATGGGACCCGGGGCAGGATCAAGAGGCGGCTGGGTTGTTGCAGAAGGCACGCCGAAAGAGATCGAGCATAATAAAAAATCTCTTACCGGACAGTATCTTGATGGTACATTATCCATTGCATTGCCCGTAACGAGAAGATTACCGGATTATTTCATCCATATTACGGGGGCCTCCGAACATAATCTCAAGCATATCGATGTTTCCATTCCTCTAAATACATTCACTTGCATTACCGGCGTGTCCGGGTCAGGGAAAAGCACGCTCCTCCTGGACATTCTCTACAGAGCGGCACAGAGGAAATACTCCCGTAGTGATACGACGGTGCCGGAAGGGAAGTATGCAAGTATAACCGGACTGGAATTACTGAATGCCGTTATCAGTGTTGATCAGTCTCCTATCGGCCGGACACCAAGATCAAATCCGGCTACCTATACAGGGATATTCGGGTATATCAGAGAACTTTTTTCGATGCTAACCGATGCCAAAGTTAGAGGATATTCGCCAGCTCGATTTAGCTTTAATGTCTCGGGAGGGAGATGCGAAGCCTGTCATGGCAATGGTTTGATAAAAGTGGAAATGCATTTTCTGCCAGATGTTTATATCGTCTGCGATAGTTGTAAAACACAGAGATATAATAAAGAGACGCTTGAAATAAGATATAAAGGGAAGAATATTGCTGAAATTCTTGAGATGACGGTGGCCGAAGCCTTGCAGTTTTTTGAGCTCATACCCCGGATTCGACGAAGACTGGAAATACTTGAAGACATAGGTCTTGGATATATAAAACTCGGACAACCGGCAACAACACTTTCCGGAGGAGAGGCCCAGAGATTACGCCTTTCCCGTGAACTCGGCAAAAAGGTGGCCGGTAATACTCTCTATATTCTTGACGAACCAACAGCCGGTCTTCATTTTGTGGACATACAGAAGTTAATTGATGTCATTAATATGCTGGTTGATAAGGGAAATACAGTAATCGTAATAGAACATAACCTAGATATTATAAAATCATCAGACTATATCATTGATCTCGGGCCCGAAGGTGGGGACAAAGGAGGATTGGTTGTAGGTAAAGGTACTCCGGAAGAACTCATCAATAATCCTCTCTCATACACCGGGAAATTCCTGAAACAAAAGCTCTCCTCCTCACATCTTATTGGTGCATCCTCATGAGTGTTATTTCCAAAGTGTCCGGAAAGAAAACTTTGACCGTGTTTATATGTTTAGCTTTCTATTCCGTTTTTCCCGGTGCCTGCATCGATAGCAGACCAGCCCTATACAAGAAAAGCAGGGCGATGATGGATACCTATGTGAGCATGACGGTTGTCTCTGAATCTGAACAAAGCAGTCGGGAAGCGATTGAACAGGCTTTTGCTGCCATCGAATCATTTGGAAACCGTATTAATTTCTACTCAGATAAAAGTGAACTTGCGATGATAAACAGGAGTGCTGGAACAGAAGGCGTTTCCGTCTCCACTGAAACACTTGATATTATTGATAAGGCTGTGTTCGTAGCTGATGCATCAAGTGGGGCATTTGATCCAACAATTGGACCCCTTATGCAACTGTGGAATTTTCACAATCCAGTGAAACCACGCCCGGAGGACATCAAAAGTCGGCTGCCTTTGGTTAATTACAGGCATGTCAGTATCGATAAAGACAGGGACGTGGTTATGCTTAAGGAGAAAAATATGTTGTTGGATCTCGGTGGTATTGCCAAAGGGTATGCAACTGACATAGCAGTTGATGTCCTGAAAAAGAATGGCATATCATCCGGTCTTGTGGCAATAGCCGGTGATATCAGAGCTTTCGGTTCAAAACCCGGTGGGAAACCCTGGAATATCGGAATAAGAAATCCGAGACAAAAAAATCGATCCGATGAAATCATAGCAAAGATGCAATTGACTGACAAGGCAATATCTACTTCAGGCGATTATGAAAGATTTTTTATCCAGGACGGCGTGCGGTACCATCATCTCCTGAATCCGGGAACGGGATTCCCCGCCACGACATGTCGCAGTGTCAGTATTATTGCAGATAAAGGAGTTTTCGCCGATGCATTTTCAACTGCCGTATTCGTACTTGGTCCAGAGAAAGGAATGGATCTTATAAAAAAAATGAATATGGAAGCTGTTATTATAGACAATAACGGAACCATATATACTACAGAAGCCTTAAAGGGCAAGCTGAATTTTGAAAAAATCGATTAAAAATATGACCATTGCTGATAGAGTGCTTTTTGTTGTTTTGATTACATTTTCTATTGCAGGAATGGTCATTGTCCAGGAAGCCATCCCACAAGGCGCCTATGTCAATATTGAAATTGACGGGTCGCTGGCATATACCTTCCCTCTTGATATTGACAGGATCGTGCCTGTTTCTACACCAGACGGGAATATGATAATCGAAATAAATGATGAAAAAGTTCGAGTGAGCGAATCGGACTGTCCAAAGAAATTTTGTGTCAGTCAGGGATGGATAGCAAAGGGTGCCATTATCTGCTTGCCGAATAAAACGGTCATTTTAGTCGGACAGGGTATGCCTTATTCTGAAAAAGAGCTTGATGCAATCTCAGGATAAATATCGAATTGCAGTCCTTGCGGCGTACGCTCTTGCATTACATGGTTTTGAATATCTTCTCCCGACCCCCATACCGTGGCTCAGGCTCGGTCTTGCAAATATCATAACCCTGGTTGCATTGACTCTGTTCGGCTTTAGTACAGCGATGTCGGTTACCCTGATTCGGGTGATCCTGGCTTCGATTTTCACGGGAACGTTTCTGGGACCCGCATTTCTGTTGAGTTTCAGCGGCGGTGTCAGCAGCACCGCTGCTATGGGGCTCATATATGTCGTCCAGAGAAATCTGTTCGGGCCGGTGGGACTCAGTCTGATCGGAGCATTATTCCATAATATAGCCCAGCTTACGTTGGCCTATTTTCTGTTTATTCAGAGGATAGAGGCGATTCTGATTATCAGCCCTCTCGTCATATTCATTGGCGTGTTAACCGGCTTTACGAACGGCGTTGTCGCAGACATCCTTATCAAGAATATATTGAAAAAAGATGGGAAAACAATTCACAATGTAACATAGGATTGATATGCGGATTACCTGTCCGATGTGCAAGAAAATTACGACATGGGAAGAAAACCCCTGGAGGCCGTTTTGTTCCGAGCGATGCAAACTGCTTGATCTTGGGGCTTGGGCATCAGAAGAATATCGGATAGCCGGCAAAAAGGAAGAAAGCGAAGATGAAACCGATAATACCAAAGATACATGATTTTCAGTAAAACGGAGGATATCATGGTAAAAATAGGCATAGCTGGGGCTGCCGGTAAAATGGGAAGAAGGATAACTGTTCTTTCAAAAGAATATGAGGGTCTTCAATTGGCCGGTGCTTTTGAAAAAAAGGGGCATAAAGATATCGGCACTGATATCGGCACCCTCGTTGGTACCGGTACTGTGGGGATACCGCTGTCCGAAAAAATCGATGACGTGATTGAAAAGGTAGATCTCATCGTCGACTTTACGTCTGTTGAGTCAACCAAGAGGAACCTCCGTGTATCAGCTGATGCCGGTCGGGCAATCGTAATAGGCACAACAGGGTTCTCCAAAAATGATCTCATTGATATAGAGCCGTTCGTTACCCGCATTCCCTGTGTCATGGCATCGAATATGAGCCTTGGGGTGAACCTGCTGCTGAAAGTGCTCGGAGACATCACGCGGATCCTCGGGGACGACTATGATATAGAAATCATTGAAGCCCATCACAGGCAGAAGAAAGATGCTCCCAGCGGTACAGCCATGAAGATGGCCCAGGTTATCGCAGATGCTGTGAACAGAAATCTGGAAGAAGTTGCCAATTATGGACGGAAAGGTATAATCGGCGCCAGACCGCAGAATGAGATCGGCATTCAGACTGTGCGGGCCGGCGACATTGTTGGGGAACATACGGTATTGTTCGGCGGTCTTGGCGAACGGATAGAGATAACGCACAAGGCATCAAGCAGAGATACGTTTGCCAGAGGCGCATTAAAGGCGGCTTTGTGGCTTAAAGACAAGCCTGAAGGTCTCTATGATATGCAGGATGTTCTTGGATTAAAGTAAGCCCCGTACCACGCACACTCTGTTTCTGCGCTGCGCATCAGAACTCAATAAAAAAAATCCGTGCATGTATATATCTGCTTCCCTGATACAGGCCTGCAGAACCGCCTTTTTATAGCATACAATAATACTGAGAGTTCCGAGGGGCTCCTTTTCGATTCTCTGCCGTGATTACTCTTTTTCAAACATATCCTTGCCTGCACCGCAGATAGGACAGACCCACTCATCAGGGATATTTTCAAACTTAGTACCCGGAGCAATTCCTCCGTCAGGATCACCCACCGTCGGATCGTAAACATAACCGCACACCGTACATTTCCACTTTTCCATAACTACCCCCTTATCTCAGAGACTGAAGTTTGTGCTATTGATTGTAATCCTTTGTTTTATTTATTTCAAGAAACGTCTTTTCAATTGTCGCGTCTTTTCTTTCTGAAATTAATTGTTTTTTTAGAGGGTTTTCATTACAATATTTTTACCTTCTATGGACATCAAAGAAAAGAAAGCCCTCATCGAAGCCCTACTTTTTATATCTGGAGAACCGGTAACACTCCAGACCTTAAAGAATATTACAGAATTCAGTGAACCTGAACTCAGGAATCTGCTCAATGACCTGATGAGCGAATACAAGGAAAAGAATGGTGGACTTTTCATCATAGAAATAGCTAACGGGTATCAGATCGTGACCAATTCGGCTTATGCAGAATGGCTCAAAAAGTTCAAGAGTACTGCGGCCTCCAGCAAACTGTCAATGCCAGCGCTTGAAACGCTCGCCATCATAGCATACAAGCAGCCAATTATTAAGGCAGAAATCGAGCAGATCCGAGGTGTTAATTCAGATGGTGTCATCAAGACGTTACTTGATAGACGACTGATAAAAATAATGGGAAGAAAAGAGGCGCCCGGGAAACCCCTTCTGTACGGCACCACCCGCGAATTTCTTCAGTATTTTGGTCTGAAAGACCTGACAGAACTGCCAACCATTAAAGAGCTCACGAGAGAAGAGGCCGCCTGAAATAGTTATTCAGTGTCAGAAGCAGAGAATAATTGTTTAAGTGCGCTCTCCATATCCATAGAGAGGATTTCGGTAGCAACCTGCGCGTTATAGAACGTATTGATAAATGCATCATTCTTGCAGAGAAGTTGCAATCTTTTTATCTGATTGGCACTGGTTGAAACAATATCGCTTTTGAATCGTTCAATCAGACTATGTATCTCATTCTGATTTCCTTTATGTATCCAATACATGTTCAAATATATCCTCCGAACCGTTTCTTCACTCCCTGCAATGGGAACCACGCCAATAAAGTATTTCCGGTATTGTCTCCCGACTCTGCAGTAATGGATAAGGCCGAGAATCGAAATGTACTGAAGCGCCTCCTGCATCGTAGAATATGCAACATGCAGTAATGCTTCATCGTCTCTGTAAATAGCGGTAACTTTGTCGTACGAAACGTATTTATCAATATCATTGATGAACGGTAATACCGGTTGCAGGGCAAAACATAATCCGTCAGTGTTTTTTCCAGGACAGAGGGAACAGAGCTGAAAATCAGCAGCTTTCTTTATTTCAGGCGGTATTTTTGCGGTGTCTGCCCGGTACTGACTGGCCAAATTCTCAATCGTGTCTTCTGTCAATTTCATCGTACGCGCGTCTTCAAAAATTAGATACAGCCTTTTTTGATCAAATGCGCTTAATTGCAATGATATTTCTGAATTGCCGCCCATACCTGTTCTTGTCGTGCTCAAAAAAATATTCTATGGGAAAAAAGGAAAAAAGAAAAGCCATAGCTACAAAGATGAGATATGCAACGGGCGCTGGAAAACGAAGAAGATTAAATATTCAGCAGGTTCCGGGAAGAAAGAATGCCCGTGTGAGACAATGCGAACCACAATAAATCATTTTAATAACAATTGGTTATATTAATGACCTAAAGTATCTCCCTAAGATATCAGCCCGCAGAAAAATTACCGGCCGAATTCCCTGTCTATTACAGATTTAATTTCGTTGATTTTCTTCCCCTGCTTAATGAGCCTAGCGACCGCTAGGGCTTCGTCCTGTCAGAGGTTTCAAGCAGCAGCGTGCCGATCAACAAAACAGCTCAAAAGACTCTTATGATGAAAAGGAGGGTCGTCACAGTAGCAATAACAATATACCTGGTCAAGTATTTCCGGGTATTTCTTGGCAATGGCATATGCCGCCATGGTCTTCCCCGTGAACAATGACGGTGAAAGTGTTGGACGCGTTTCTCCTCCCTGCACAGAGAATGACCTGCCTTTCTGTTCGTCCACCCCGCCAAACGGGAAGTTCCCTGTTACCAGCACGATAACAGCGAATATGGCAATTGCACCAATGATCCAGATAACCGTGCCGGTGTTTTTCTTTGCTTGCTTTCCCTTTTTATTTTTATCTTTCTTTCCCATAAATAAATCTCTCGGTGAGATAATTTTCTCGAATTTATGCTAATGCATAATTATGAATATATTATGAAGGACTTTTCCTCACAAAACAAAAGCTGTTTCCGAACATCGGAAAACATATCTCATCCCCTCAAAATTTCAGGTTCCGTATGAGGGATAAAAAGTCCTGCCTGTAACACATTAAGAAGTTCAGGGTCTTCACCCATTTCACGATATGTGATTTTTGATCGTATATTTTCAATTTCGTCCAGCACATTACGGTTACACAATACCATTTCAGCACCACAAAGCGACGAATTACCCACCGGTATAAACCGTTCCCTCGGCAGGTCTGGAAGCATCCCTATCTTTATCGCATTTTCAAGGTTAATACCGCAGCCCATTGATCCTCCGACAAACACCTTTTTTATCTCTCTCAATCTCATGCCAACTGCTTTC
Source organism: Nitrospiraceae bacterium (assembly GCA_020347665.1). GTDB lineage: Bacteria > Nitrospirota > Thermodesulfovibrionia > Thermodesulfovibrionales > UBA6898. The sequence goes on along the minus strand of CP070737.1, from coordinate 1,191,825 downwards.
ACGAATACATACAGAAAGGCAAACATGGCTGCCTTAGAGCGGAGAAAATTCTGAACTTCCTTTTCTGAGATAACCAGCTCTTTGCCCCGAGTTTCAGAGAGCATATAAACCTTTTCTCCGTTATTTTCTTTTATCCCTCCTCCAGAATCCACGAACTTCCCTGCCTGATCAATGATCCCTGCAGAAAATAGTTCAGCGACCAGGTCGATCATACCGGACCCGCAAATCCCTTCCGGTTCCGCATCCCCGATTACCCTGAGGGCGGCTGTTTTCGTGTCCCGGTATATCGTAATCCCAAAGATGCTCCCTTTTTCAGCCTTTTTGCCGATTCCTGCAACCCCGTCCTCAAGTGCGGGGCCGGCAGCCCCTGCACCGACTACAATCCAATCCCGGCATCCCAGAACCAGCTCTACATTTGTACCCACATCAATAAATAGTGCCGGTTCTTCCTCTTTCTGTATTCCAGAGCAGAGAATGCCGCTGATGATGTCACCTCCCACATAGCTTCCTGAATTTGGGAAAACATATACAGACGCTTCCTTATAAATCTTTATTCCTGTCTCCCCTGCGCTCGTGAAAACAGGACCGTTTATGGAAGGGATAAACGGTGTAACAGGTATATTCCTTACATCAAGCCCAAGAAAATAATGGGACATTATAGTATTACCGGAAACTACCAGGCAGCATACCTCATCAGACCCCATGCTGTTTCTTTCACAGATCGTGTTTATCAAAACATTAATTCCTTCGATAAGACTGTCTGTCAAGCCGCCAGAATCTTCGATCATGGATCTCTGTACCCGTGCAAGGATATCTGTTCCATAGCAGAGCTGGGGGTTTTCGATGTCATATGTATCAACCTTTTTGCATGCATCAAGGTCAAACAGTGAACATGACATATTTGTTGTTCCGATATCCAGGGCAATACCATATAATGACTTTTTTTTCATATCTATAAGTCTATAGCCTTGACCCTGCGCGCCTAATATTGGCTTGACTTCAAAACTACTTTCGCGAAGGGCATCTGGCAGTCTTCTCAAAATATGAAGAGGGATCTCTACATTATGGATTCCGATTTCTTTAAGACCATTCCTGAGCCTGTCCGCATCTCCATCCTTGTCATCAGTTGATGGAGACATTAATTTCACCTGAAGGGAAAATACCAGTGACTTATGATTCATATAAAATCTTTCCCATATCCGGAATATCATAGCCACCGAGGTTCTTTACCATTACTCTCAATTCGTCCTCCCCGGTGATCACGCCGAGCAGTGCACGTATCGCTTCAGTATCCAGATAGTCCTTAACAATGACAAGATCATAGCGTTCACGCGCTACCGGGATAAAATCGAGATCAAGAGCCCGTGCCGCAGCCAGAATTCCCATCCCGGCATCTGCAACGCCGGAAAGCACGGCTGAAGCAACTCCCATATGAGTGTATTCTTCCCTCTCGTATCCGTTGATATCTTCGGACGAGATATCATGCTTTTTCAGGCAACTGTCGGTCAGCAATCGGGTGCCAGCTCCCCGCTGTCTGTTTATAAAAACGATATTGTCTCGTGTTAAATCCTGAGCATGCTGTATTCTTTTGGGGTTGCCTTTCTGTACGATAAGTCCCTGCTGCCTGCACACAAAATTCATGACCATTATATTCATTCCCGTCAGCATTCTCTTAATGAACGGCAGATTATATTCTCCTGTTTCTTCATCCAGGAGGTGTGTGCCTGCCATATGGGCTTGGCCGCGCTTTACAGCAATAATACCACCCATCGAACCAACATGCGCTGACGACAACGAATATTTTGGATACTTTTTTTTAAAAAGATTCGCAAGGACATCAAGAGCATTATCATGGCTTCCAATACAGACCACGGTATGGGCAACGTCCTTCTTATTTTTCATGAGTTCAACAGAAACCGACGAGCCGGCACCCAGTCCCTCTGACATCGCCGGGATGCGAACAAAGCCGTCGGCGCGCACCAGTGACATAAGAACGCCGGCACCCCTGTTAACCGGACTGGCTATCACGTTATTACCTACCTTGCCAACCTTTACCCGTAAGAATTCTTCCTGTCCAAGAGAAGAATCAACCTGGCGGGCAATTCTTGCCTGTATGATCTCGGATTCAGGTATATCAAGACCCTGCAATAGATAAATGAGTTTTTTTGCAAATAGATGGAATGTTATATAGGTTGAAACAGGATATCCGGGAATGCCAAGCACCGGTCTGTTTTTGACCCACCCAAGAATAACCGGCTTTCCCGGTTTAATGTTCACACCATGCAAAACCACTTCACCAAGCTCTGCAATTGCCTGGGGTGCAAAGTCTTCAGATCCTGCCGAAGATCCTGCATTCACTACCACAAGGTCACCCTTGTCGCAGCCTTCAAGAATCGATCGTTTAATTGCGTCAAGCGAATCAGGTACCGGAGCAAACCTGACAGCCTCACAGCCCCATTCAGTGATCAGCCCGGAGAGAATAGCAGAGTTATATTCAATAATACTGCCTTTATGCAGCATAGTGCCCGGCTCAACCAGCTCAGAACCGGTAGGGATTATTGAGACTTTTGGTCTGCGACGCACAACAATGTCAACATGTCCGCTTGAGAGAACAGCTCCGATATCAACCGGTGTTATAACATGGTTTTCAGACAGGAGTAACTCCGTGCTTATAATATCTTCTCCGATTAATCGTACGTGCTGCCATGGAGTGGCAGGCTTGAGAATCTCAATAAATTCTTCCTCATGCAGATCGGTTCCTTCTGTCCCACCAACCGGAGCCTGATTCCTGTTTTTCCCTTTCCTGATGCCATGAGTTGTGACATCTTCAACCATTATGACGGCGTCAAAACCCTCAGGTACCGGATCACCGGTATCAACATACACTGCCTGTTGACCTATAATCAGCTTGCAGGGTAAAAAATCCGAAGCATTGAAGGTATCAGAACTTTTAACTGCGTACCCGTCCATCGCAGATGAATGGTAAAAGGGTGAAGATATCTTTGCGAATACGGCTTCAGCAGTTACTCTTCCCAGGGCATCAGCTGCCGCAATGCGTACACCATGCAAAGGTTTCATGCCCTCTTCCTGCATCTTTGCGGACCATTTTTCAAGGGCCTCGGCAAGTGGTGTATTGGTTAGGTATATTCTTTTCTTCACAATTATCCCTTTTATAAAAAAATGACCGGAGATGTTTTTTATTATCAAAGAATCAATCTGATTAATGCAACTTATCCGTCACAAGGAAGGGGACAAAACTCTAGACAGTCGAACGAGACTATAATTCTTTCAGGCTCTCCAGATTATGGCCTTCGAAGAGTTCTACTCTATTTCTGCCATGCTGTTTTGCAGTGTACAAGGCATGGTCTGCACAACGGATGAGGGCTTCTTCATTTGTAATGAGTTTATCCGGCATTCCCGTATATCCAAAACTGACCGTGAGGCGTCTTCCGGAGATACCCGCAAATGTATGATTTTCCGCTCCAATCCTCATTCTCTCAGCAACAACTACGGCTAATGCTTTTTCAGTATTCGGCAAGATGATCATAAATTCCTCACCACCATATCTCGCAGCTGTATCGATTTCTCTTATTTGACCTGAAAGAACGTCGGCGACTTCTCTCAAAACACTGTCACCTATCTGATGCCCGTAATTGTCATTAATATCTTTGAAACGATCTATATCTGCCATAATTAATGAAAATGGGGTATTAAATCGTCTTGACCGTTCAAACTCGCTTGCCAGGGCTTCATGGAATCTTCTGCGGTTAAACAGCCCGGTAAGAACATCCACGGTTGCCATATGTTCTACTTTTAACAGCAGCTCTTCAAGCTCCTTGTTTTTCGTTCTCAGCTCATCCTGTAATGCCTTTGTTCTCAACGATGCATATATCCGCGCATTTAATTCGAGTTCATTGTACGGTTTTGGGAGGTAATCATCAGCACCGCCTTTCAGCCCGGCAACCTTATCAGATATATCTTTTTTTGCCGTAAGCATAATAACCGGAATGCCCTTTGTGGAATCTTCGAGTTTTACCCATCTGCATACTTCGTGGCCATCCAGGCCGGGAAGCATAACATCAAGTAAGATAAGATCAGGCATATGCATCTTAATACTTTTTATGGCATTAACCCCATCGCTGGCCCATAAGACATCATAACCCCCCTTAATCAATAATTTCTTCGTAGCTTCAGCCTGTAGTGGATCATCCTCCACAAGCAGCACTTTTCCAACAGACAATATGCGCTCCTATACATGCATTCTGATTTTTTAATAAAGATACCAGTAAATACCGATTAATTCAAGCATATTTACCCATACGCACCCGTTTATTCAGACAATCCATTAGGAGTAGTTTCGGGAATAAAGTGCACAAAGATTATTTTAATTGTAAGAACGCCACTGATTCTATATGAAAGGTATTGGGGAACAAATCCACCTGTCGAACGGAACAGACTTCATATTTTTCCTTGAATTTTTTCAAATCACGTGCTAACGTCGACGGATTACATGATAGATAAACAATCATATCTGAAGGATTATCCAATATTTTTTTAAGAACGATCGATGTTAATCCCGGTCTTGGAGGATCAAGAATAATAATATCAAACTTTTTTTTAATCCTGAATTTTTCGGCCGATGATTTAACAAATCTGCAGTTCCTAATCTTGTTCAGGGAACAGTTTCTTTTACCGTCTTCAACAGCAAAGGTGTTTTCTTCAACAGCTACCACTTCATCAGCGTGGACCGCCGCCTTTAGTGAAAAATTTCCCGCTCCTGCATACAGATCCAAAACACGTTTTCCTTCCATTGGCATCATTTCATGAACAACGAAATTTACCAGCCTCGTATTGAGGTTCCAGTGAGACTGTAAAAAAGTCATGGGAGAAACGGTATAATGAAGGTCATCCATAGGAAACCCGGAAAACAGATTACCAGAACAAACTGATTCATTGTAGCACAACCCTGAAAATCCTGTGGCATGGAAGTTCTCAAAGAATCCAGTGTCATAGTCTCTTCCTTTCAATAACGCCATGGGAGCATCTCCCGCAGTTATGTGAATCTCTTTCAGGTTACTGACAATATTTTGTTCTTTTATCTGTTTCAGCAGTGTATTGATTTCGTGCACCATCAGAGGACAGGCTTCAAACACCACGACATCCCTCGATGAAGATCTAAAAAAACCAATCGTATCATCTTTAGATACCTTGAACTGGCCTCTCACGCGATAATGCCATTGATCTCCGGATAGTGCGGAATCAAGATCAATCTCAAAGCCACCCAGCCGTTTACACGCATCAAGGAGAATTTCATCCTTCATCGACAGCTGCTTTTCATAGGTAATAAACTGGAGCTGGCATCCCCCGCAGACACCAAACACCGGGCATTTCGGATCTACTCGATGTTCAGATGGTTCGATAACCGCACGAGCCTGCGCTACAGAATAATCACGCTTCTTTTCAGCAATTTCAACCTCAACTACTTCACCAGGTATGGCGCCTCTGATAAAGATGACTTTTTCGTCGCGTGCAATTGTATAACCGCCGTATGCCGGTGTCAGTGCTTTCAGTATCGTTCCCATTATTCCTGCGTTGACAATTTTTTTATAGTGGCTTTAAGCTCCTGCAAATCTGCAGACTTGACAATATAGGCCTCTGACGCCCATACGGCAAAGTCATCCCTGTAGTCGTAAGCAGTGGACATGATAACAGGAAGCCTCGGCCTTTTCTCTTTGATCTGCCTTAAAAGCTTTATACCATCAATATCCGGTAGCAGAATATCCAGTGTGACAATGTCCGGCTCTTCTTTGTCAAACTGCTCAATAGCTTCTTTACCGTTGGCAGCAGTGATGACCGTGTACCCTTCCTCTTCCAGTTCTTCCTTGTAAAGCCTGAGGATATTCTGATCATCGTCAACAATCAGAATCTTCATAGTATCCCTCCTTTACTGATATGGTATAACAATTTTAAAAATACTGCCTCGATCAACTTCACTTTGTACATCTATGTGCCCATCGTGTTCCTGTATTATTCTCCGTGTAATGGCAAGTCCGAGCCCAGTCCCTGCTGATTTAGTTGTGAAAAAGGGATTAAATATAAAAGGCAGATCCGATGTCGGAATGCCCCTTCCCGTATCCTCTATTTCCAGAACAACCGCATCTTTTGTGTCATATGTCTTGATGGATATCGATCCGCTTCCAACCATCGACTGTGCAGCGTTTGAAATGATATTCACAATGGCATCTTTCACTCTGTGCGGATCAACAAAAATGGTCTTTTGAGACCGCAAATCCTTATGTATGTTTAAGTTTCTGTCTTCAATGTCAGACTTCATGAGCGTGATCACATCCTCAATAATGCTATTGATATCAATCGTTTCTTTGTACAGTCTTGTTTCTTTAACAAATCCCAATATTTCCTTTAGAATATTTTCAAGCCTGTCTACTTCTTTCACTATTATCTCAGCATATTCCTTGAGATTTCCATCAAGTTTCCGGTCAAGCCTTTTGGCAAATCCGCCCACAGATACAAGGGGATTTCTTATTTCATGTGCAACTTTTGCTGCTACCTCTCCCAGCGCTGCCATTTTTTCGGCTGAAGTTAACTTTTCTCGAAGATTCTTCAGCTCGGAAATGTCTCTCACTACATGAACCGACCCCATAAACTCACCTGATTGATCGAATAGAGGTGAACTCGATGTCAAAAATGTTCCTCCCATATGCAAGTCATCCAGCTCTTCAACATAGGCCTTTTTTGTATCAACCGTTTTGTGATGCGGACAACTTTTTAGCGGCTCATCCGTACCGTGAAATACCTCATAGCACTTTCTGCCGATGATCTTTGAGGCAGGCAATCCGACTTTGTTGATTACGGCTTTATTAACGCTTCTGATAACATAGTCCTTGCTGTTGAAATAGACCATGTCAGATATCGATTCAAATATATTCTCAAGCTGCTGCTCGGCCAATGCAACCTTTTCAAACAGGCGGGCATTTTCAATAGACGACGCGATTTGATTCGAAAAGCTCGTCAGAAACTTCATGTCCTCATCAGTAATCGGTTTTTTATTAAAATAATTGTCTGCCCACAGGAGTCCAATCACCCTGTCCCTGGAAATCAGGGGAACTATGGCGTATGCTTCAGCTCCGAGCTGTTGCAAAAGAATCGGATCGACTAACAGTCCGTCGTTTTTACCCTTTATGTTGAACGCCCGTTTTTCTTTCACTGCCTTGCTCAGTATGGTATCTTCTTCAAGGCCTATCTCAATACTGATTGCCATACGGTCAAAAAAGGAATCTTTATTAACCGGGGTGGCTATTATTTCCTGAATAATTGCGTCAAGCGTCTTCTGCTCTGTTGATATTTCATCCCATATTTTCCACGCATCCTCGGGATTTTCAGGACCAACTCCCATAGCACCTTTCAAAATCTTCTTTTCTTCATCCACCAAAAAAAGAAGTGCCCGATTAAATCCGAGACCGTCGCTCATAGTCACTACCGTCAGAACCATTCTCAGCAGTCTGTCAAGTTGAAGCGTACTTCTCATAGCAGCGCTTATGAAAAACAATCTCGACAGTTCCTGGTTTCTCCTGATCAATTCCTTTTCAACAATCTTCTTTTCAGAGATATCCCTTGATATCCCTGTTATGCCAATAATATTTCCTGCGGCATCCTTGATCGGTGATAAGGTAAGACTCACTTCAATAATCGTGCCGTCTTTCTTCTTCCTGAATGTTTCAACATTTCTGATTGATTCACCTTTCTTAATACGGGATATATTATCCTTTTCTTTTGTCATAAGGGATTCAGGCACAAACGGCAAAAACGTGCCAACAGCCTCTGACTCACTATATCCATAAATGTTTTCAGCACCCTTATTCCATGAGGTAATGGTGCCTTCCATATCTGACGTCACAATAGCATCGGCTGAATTATCAATAATGCTCTCCATATATTCCTTCGTCTGTATAACTTCCCTGTAGAGACTGAGTGTTTCCTCCTGATACAGTACTCGTTCCGTAATATCCATGATAAAGACAACACATTCGGCAATTTCTCCCTGCTCATTCTTTATGGGATATGCGGTTAGTTCAGCATAATTAACGCCGCGAGACTGCATGATGGAATTTATTTCTCCTGTCTCAAACGTCGGCTTTGCCGCACAGTGAGGACAGATTCCTATCTTCTCATGAAATATATCGAGGGCGTTTTTACCCATAAGGTCTTCATCATATAAGCCAATCCAGTCCTCGATATATCGGTTTGCAGAAATCACGTTAAAATTTCTATCAAGCGTTATGATTCCACCCTGAACGCTACTGAAGAGGATATCCAGCCTTTTTCTGTCTTCACTTGCCTTCTGTTTTCTGGCGACTTCGTCCTCATACAGTTTAGATTTCTCTATCGCGATCGCTGATATCGATGCAAACCCTTCTGCAGTATTTAAATCTTCTTCGGAAAAAGAAATGATATCACCCCGGTTATTATATTTATCGTACAGGCCGAGCGTGCCGATCACTGATTCACCTACCTTGAGAGGAACGCATATAACGGTTTGTACCTCGATAGCAGGCACTCGCAAATGAGCGGGCATCGCAGAGACATCTTCAACAAGCAAAGGTTCACCTTTCTCTGCAACAAAACCGGCGATACCCTGCCCCAATGACAGTTCCATCTCTTCTTTTACTCCCTCTGGTAGACCATAAAAAGATTTGATCTTGAGTTTATCTTTTTCCAGCAGCCTGATAATACAGCCTTTTGATGACAGCAGTCTGGCAATCTGTTCGGCTATGCGCCGCAATAACTCTTCCAGGTCAAGGACTGATGTAACTGCACTGCTCAATTCATAGAGAACAGTAAGTTTATGCAATTGGCGTTTTGTTGACTGAAACAGCTTGGCATTTCGTACAACAGAATTAATCGTGTGCGCAAGAATTTTTAAGGTACTCAAGTCATCATCTGTATAGACATAGGGATGTTTATTCCGAACCACAAAAAAGGCGATACAGTTGTTGTTATGGATGATAGGCGCCGCAAATAACGATCCGAAGTTCCTCGTCAATGGTGAATCTTTTATCTGATACCGGGCCGTGTCCTCGATTACCACATAATCCCGAGTATCCATTATTTTTTTCAGTATTCCATCTGTTATCGGCACACATTCTTCCTTGTTCGTATTATCAGAAGAGTCTGATGCCCCAAGGCAATACATACTTTTTTCGGGTCTTAAGGTATATATCGCATTGCTGTGATAATGGAGTTTTTCCGAAACAGTTTGAATAATAAATCGCAAAGCATGCTGCAGGTCAATCGTCGTTACCGCGCTCTTGGCAACCTCAAGTAACAATTCTGTTTCATTCAGTTTCCGTGCTATCTGCCTGTCAGAGGCTTCCAGTTCTTCGATCATGTTGTCAAATCTGTCCGCTACAACTCCATACTCATCCGTTCTTCGTGAGTTTATCCTGTAAGATAATTCTCTCTTGCTTACCTTTTCAGCAGCTTTCTGGATTTGACTAAAAGGTTCTGTAATTATCCGTCTGATGCTCAGCATCAGATAGAGAGATGCAAGAATACTGAATATGGTCAGGAGGAAGAGATAAAATATCATATTTCTTTTCAAATCGTGTCCCTCCTGAGCAATTAACGAAGAGGCATCCAGCGAAGCCATATGCATTTTGCCAATGATTGCCAGAATCTTCCGGCCCTTTTCATCAATCTTTTCGATTTTGTTTCGGACGTCTGGATCGCCGACCGGATAAGTTTTATAAATTACTATCTTCGCATAATCCAGGAGCTCCTGAAACTCTTCACCGATGATCTCGCCTTCTTCTGTTTTGCCCAATATTTCGTTTATTTCCCCGAAACTTTTATATACCTCCGGAAGCCTTTCATGATATTGCCGTCTGAATCTCTGATTACCGGTGTACCCCCAGTTTCTCGGCACCTCGAGAAAAGAAGAGAGGTTATTTTCCAATTCTACAAAAAGCCTCTGCTCACCACTCGCCTGATAGAGTATACTGACATTGCTGCTTATTTTATCAAAGATAATAAGTGTGCCAACAGCCAGGATGCCGATCAACATAACAAAGGCTGAAAGCAATGCAAACAGTTTCTTTTTAAGACTCATACGGAAATCTCTCTGCAGGCCCTGCGATAGAGTTTAAGATATTGTTCTGCAGAGTTTTTCCATGAAAAATCCTTCTGCATAGCCGAAAACATTATCTTCTGCATTCTTGATTTATCCGTAAAAACGCATAGAGCTCTTTTGATGGAATCCTGCATTGCGAATGCTGAAAAGTCTGAAAAGAGAAATCCATTTCCCCGTGATGCATAATAGTTATAATCCAATATACTGTCTGCCAGACCACCGGTTTTTCTGGCTATCGGAACGGTTCCGTATCTCATAGCGATCATCTGACCAATGCCGCACGGCTCATATTTGGAGGGCATGAGGAAAAAATCACAGCCCGCGTATAACAGATGAGCCAAAGGCTCAATAAAACCGATTTTTACAAACAATCTTCCCCGATATTTTCTGGATACTTTGGAAAAAAGGTTTTGATAATAGTCTTCACCTTTTCCCAGTATTGCGATATTGACCCCGATCGACATCAGTTCATCCAGTGAAAGATAAACCAGATCAAGACCTTTCTGGGCCGCAAACCTACTGACAATACCAACTAACGGCTTTTCCGGGTCTTTAATTCCAATCGTTTCTATGAAGGCGTTTTTACAGGTAGCTTTTCCCTGCAGGTTGTCTGTACTGTATGGCTCTGGTATAAATTGATCGTGAGACGGGTCCCACTCGTCATAATCTATCCCATTTAAGATGCCGCGAAGAGAGTCTCTTCTGGTCCTTAAAACTCCTTCCAGACCAAATCCGTATTCTTTTTCAAGAATTTCTCTTGCATAGGTTGAGCTCACCGTATTCAATTGATCCGCATAAAGAATACCTGCCTTCATAAAATTCATCTTTCCATAAAACTCGAGTCGTTCCGGCACAAAATAATCCAGTCCCAGTCCGGTATATTTCATATATGACGCGGGGAAAAGCCCTTCATAGGCAAGGTTATGGATAGTGTAAAGCGATGCTGTTTTTTTAAACTGCCGATAACCCGAATAGATCACTTTAAGATACAAAGGGATCATTGCTGTCTGCCAGTCATTGCAGTGGACAACGTCCGGTACGATATTCAGCGATATACATGTTTCAAGAACCGCTCGTGAAAAAAAAAGGAACCGTATCGCGTTGTCAGAATACTCTCCATCAGATGTGCCATATAATTCAGGCCGGTCATACAGTGTGTCACATTCGATAAAATAAACCTCAGGATTTTTTGTATTGTCTGAAGCAAGAATATGCCCTTTTATGACCATATCCCCCATAACAACACTGATTATCTTTCCGGTACTAAATAGATTCCATTTTTTTTTGATGTCTGGGTACAGAGGTATAATGAGAGAAACCTTGTGATTTTTTTTGCGTAATTCTTTCAACAAGGTTCCGGTAACATCTGCAAGTCCACCTGTCTTGACAAACGGCACACCCTCAGACGCCGCTATTACAATTCTCATATTCTAGCTTCCCGCATGAATCTGGCAGATTCTTCAGGAGGTGTTGGGTTTATGTAAAAGCCGGATCCCCATTCAAATCCAGCATACTTCGTAAGTTTAGGCATAAGTTCGATGTGCCAGTGATAATACTCATTCATTTCATCATAAAATGGTGATGTATGCAGAACGAAATTGTATGGAGGGACATCCAGAATTTTATCTAACTGCCGCAATACTTTTTGAAGGATTTCTGCAAGCTGAGCATAGTTCTTTTCCTGCATAAAAAACATCGACTCATGCTTCTTGGGAAGAATCCAGGTCTCAAATGGTGCGCGTGGCGCAAAAGGAGCAAGCGCGACAAAGGCATCATTTTCACAAATAATTCTCTTGCCATCTGACAGCTCCTGATTGATGACGTCACAAAAGATGCAGCGTTCCTTGAATTCATAGTGCTGTCGTGCACCCTGCAGTTCTTCTTTGACAAGCTTAGGGACAATGGGCAACGCTATAAGCTGGGTGTGTGAATGCTCCAGAGATGCTCCCGCAGCTTCACCTTCATTCTTGAATACAAGAACATATTTTACCCGTTGGTCCTTCTTAAGCTCATCCAGCCTCATCTCGAAGGCCTGTAGCACGTGCTCCACATCTTCCTGGAGAATATTTGCCAGAGAAAGATTATGGTCCGGGGTTTCCACAATAACCTCATGTGCACCCAGGCCATTCATTTTGTCGAACAGGCCTTCTCCTGATTTGGCGAGATCACCGAGTGCCTGAAGTGCAGGGAATTTATTGGCCATAACACGCAGTGTCCAGTCAGAAGCATTTGCAGCAGACCCTTCCGGTCTGAACGCGATAATCTCAGGAGGAGTTGTATATTCATTCCCTGGACAAAAGGGACAAAACCCTCCCTTCTTCTTCTTGAGTGGCGAAACAAAATCCGTAGGCCTTTTTCCGCGTTCTATAGAAATAATTACCCATCTGCCGACAATCGGGTCTTTTCTCAGTTCAGGCATCTCTCCTCCGATATAATTTCAAGGTGATATTGGACTACTCATTTCACGAAAATGAGCATACAAGCATATGGTGCGACTCTGTTTTGATTTAATAATTATATCATAATGGGATATAATTACCGATGAGACCAGGCTTCCATCATTACCTCTTGAACGGTTATTTTGAAGATCCATGCCTGTTTGTGAGAATCCCCATGGAAAAACGTGCACTTCTTTTCGACTCCGGGGATGTGAGGAATTTAAAACCTGCCGACGCTCACAAAATAACCGACGTCTTCATTACCCACACCCATATGGACCACTTTGTCGGATTTGATATGATAATCAGAACACTCCTGCGGCGAGACCGCCCACTGAACGTGTATGGACCTGCCGGCATCGCTGAATGTATAGCGGGAAAATTACGCGGATATTGCTGGAATATGATACAGGAATATCCCTTTCTGCTCAATGTGCATTCATATAGCGGTAAGACGGTAACACATACGGTTTTCGATGCACAGAAGAAATTCAGGAAAGAGGTACGAAAGAGGACGAAGTCAGAGGGGACCATGCTGCGGAATCCTCTGTTTCATGTAAAAGCCGCAGTACTGGATCATGGTATCCCGTGCCTTGCGTATAGGATTCAGGAAACAGTGCATATTAATATCGATAAAGACGGGCTACAGAGGAAAGGGCTCACGGTTGGACCATGGCTGACCGAATTTAAAAAGATATTAAGAGAAGACTTTTCTCGTCAAAAGGAGATTATGGCAAACGGTATATCATACAGTATAAATCAGTTGAAGGACATAGCGATGTTCACGGATGGACAGATAATTTCATATGCTACAGACATCTCAATGAGTTCGGACAACATTGCGCAACTTACGGAATTTGTGAAGGGATCGGATATCTTTTACTGCGAGGCTTACTTCATGGACAAAGACCGGGAACGGGCTATTGAGCGATTTCACCTGACGGCAAAAACATGCGGCACCATAGCAAAAAATGCAGGGGTAAAGAGACTTGTTCCAATGCATTTTTCTCCTAAATACTCCGACTGTCCCGGGGCTGTTATTGATGAGGCGATGGGAGCGTTTCAGTCCTGAGGAGCAGGGAAATTATCCTGTCTGATTTGATCAACAGAAAGAACGGCTATCCAACGATTTTCATACTGATATCCGCTGCACGCACAGAATGAGTCAGTGCCCCCACTGAGATTACATCTACTCCGGTCTCTGCAATTTCTCGGACCTTTTTCAATTTGATATTGCCTGATGCCTCCGTTTTGATCTTTCCGTGAGCAATTCGGACCGCCTTCCTCATATCTTCAACTGACATATTATCCAGCATTACAATATCAGCGCCTGCTTCTATCGCCTCTTTTACATCTTTCAGGCTTTCAACTTCAACCTCGATTTTTGCGAGATAGTTGCCGGCTTTTGCCCGTTGTACAGCCTCCTTCAGGCTCCCTACGGACTCGATATGATTGTCTTTAATCAATATGCCGTCATAGAGGCCGAATCGGTGGTTATTTCCTCCCCCCATCCTCACAGCATATTTTTCCATAAACCGGTGCCCTGGAATGGTTTTTCTGGTATCAACAATTCTCGTCTTCAATCCGCTTACGGCATCCACAAACTGCCGAGTCCTTGTTGCAATCCCTGAAAGTCGCTGTAACATATTAAGACTCACCCGCTCTCCGGCAAGTATGCTGTGCGTCCGCCCGGTAACTTCACCCAGTACGGATCCTTTCCTGGCCCTGTCCCCTTCGTTATAAAACGTCTTGAAAATTATAGCAGGATCAAGGATAGTAAACACCTCTTTTGCAAATGGGAAACCCGCAAGAATAAAATTATCTTTTGCTATGAATAAAGCCCGCGACTCACTCTCATCAGGGATGACCAGTCTGGTGGTTATATCTCCATGACCTAAATCTTCTTCGATCGAACGCTTTATTAAATCAATAACACTTGACGGAATATCCAAACAGTCTAACCCCCTTCAGGAATACGATAACTATCATTTCTTTATGCTGATTTCATGAAGTTTCTTCAGATTCTCCAGATTCTTTTCCTTTTTCTTAAGAACAGCGTCATACTTCTCTTTCTCTTTTTGCACAACAGCCTTTGGCGCTTTATTTAAGAAATCCTCATTCATCAGTTTCCGATTTACCAATGATAAAGACTGTTCTATTTTGGCATCCTCTTTCTTCAGCCTTTCTACTTCAAGATTAACGTCGAGCAGGCCCTCAAGCGGTATATACACCTCGACATTGTCTCTCACCGCTGATGCAGAGCCCCTCGGCTCTCTCACTTTCATTCCCATTCTTGATATTTTCGATTTCGCAAGCTTTTCCACAAATATATTATTTTTCTCAAGAACCGCATGAGAAAGTTCATTCAGTGTTTTTATATATACTGCAAGTTCAAGTGACGGGGATAAATTCAACTCACCCCGAATAGTCCTGATGCCCATAACGGTCTCTATTATGATATTCATTTCAGTCTCTGCATCGGGATCACGGGGGATATCCCTGGGAAAAGGCTTTATAACAATACTGCTCACCATTGAATCACCGTATACAGCATCATGTTTATTTTTTCCCTGCGAGATGGCATTCTTCATGAATGGAAGATTTTGCCAGAGTTCTTCAGTCACATACGGCATAAAAGGATGAAGCAGTCGGAGTGTGTTTTCCAGAACATACAACAGACATTCCTGCACAGCCGGTTTATCCTTTGATGCACCATAGAGAATCGGCTTAACCATTTCTATATACCAGTCACATAATTCATGCCACACAAAATGGTATATAGCATGAGTGGCATCATTAAACCGGTATTCGCGAAGTGACGCATTCACTTCCTCTGCCGTTGCAGCAAGCCTGCTAACGATCCATTTACTGCTTACATTGAGACGTTGCAAGCTCATATCTTTCGGCACAGAAGAACCGCCGGTATTCAGGAGAATGAACCGCGTAGCGTTCCACAGTTTATTGATGAAATGTCTGTATCCTTCTACCCGCTCTTCTGAAAACTTGATGTCCCGGCCCTGCGCAGCGAACGCAGCGAGGGTAAAGCGAAACGCATCTGTCCCGTATTTTTCCATTATAACCAGAGGATCGATAACATTTCCTTTGGATTTTGACATCTTCTGGCCGCTCATATCTCTTACCAGGGCATGTATGTATACATCCCTGAACGGGACGTCATTCATAAATTTAATACCCATCATGATCATCCGTGCAACCCAGAAGAAGATAATGTCAAAACCCGTTACAAGCACGGTTGTTGGATAATATTTTTCCAGCTCAGAGGTACTATCTGGCCAACCGAGCGTTGAAAACGGCCATAATGCAGATGAAAACCATGTATCCAGTACATCTTCGTCCTGCACAAGGTTTCCAGAGCCGCAGTACGGACATCCTGTTGGAGTTTCACGAGATACGATGACTCCTTTCTTCATTTTGCATTCTTCATTTCTGCTCTCAGCGCAATACCATGCGGGTATTCTATGCCCCCACCAGATCTGTCGTGAGATGCACCAGTCTTTGATATTCTCCATCCAGGAATAATAGGTATTGTCCCACGTCTTGGGAAAAATCCTGATTTCTTCTTCGCGAACTGCCTTAATCGCTTCTTCTGCAAGTGGTTTTACGCGTACATACCATTGAGTCGTTGAGAGAGGTTCGATCACTGTTTTACAGCGGTAACATTGTCCTATGGAGTGTGCATAGTTCTCCTCTTTAACGATAAGGCCGACATGCTGCAGGTCCTTCAAAACCCTCTTTCTGCATTCATAGCGATCAAGCCCGGCAT
Source organism: Nitrospiraceae bacterium (assembly GCA_020347665.1). Classification (GTDB taxonomy): domain Bacteria; phylum Nitrospirota; class Thermodesulfovibrionia; order Thermodesulfovibrionales; family UBA6898. The sequence continues at coordinate 1,175,456 of CP070737.1, read as the reverse complement.
AACGAGGCCCGGCATCGACAGTCATGCGACCATCAGCGCCGATCACAGATATGAAATCAAGGGGTGGGTCCTGCCTTCTGGCAATAGCTTCATCATTAAAATCGTGAGCAGGGGTGACTTTTACAGCTCCTGTCCCGAATGTCGGGTCGACTGCTTCATCAGCGATGACCGGAATTTTTCTCTCTGTCAGAGGCAACCGAACATATGTCCCGATTCTCTCTTTATATCTCCCGTCATCCGGATGGACAGCAATGGCGGTATCACCAAGCATAGTCTCCGGTCTCGTTGTCGCAACAACAACAGGTCCGCCATCGCCATCAGCAGGATAAGTAATATATGTTAATTTTCCGTCAAAGGTCTCATGCTCGACTTCTATATCTGAAAGAGCGGTATGACACCTGGTACACCAGTTAATAAGGCGATTATCCCTGTAAATAAGTCCCTGCTCGTGAAGACTGACAAATACCTCAATGACAGCGTGTGAAAGGCCTTCATCAAGCGTAAACCGCTCCCTCGACCAGTCACATGATGCCCCAAGCCTTTTGAGCTGGTGAGTTATTTTACCGCCATACTCTGCTTTCCACTTCCAGACATGCTCAATAAAAGCATCCCTGCCGATTTGATATCGGTTAACCCCTTCACCTGAAAGGTGTCGTTCAACAACGTTTTGTGTAGCAATGCCAGCATGATCCGTTCCGGGAACCCAGAGCACATTGTATCCCGACATCCTTTTCCATCGTATCAGAACATCCTGCAGTGTCGTATTGAGTGCGTGCCCCATATGAAGCGTTCCGGTAACATTCGGAGGCGGTATAACAATCGCATAGGGTTCAGCTTCAGCTTCCGGGTCAGCAGCGAAAAATGTATTCGTTATCCAGAAGGCATACCACTTTTCTTCAACACCTTCAGGGTTATAACTTTTGCTTAATTCTTCCATAACAAAGAAAGACGGGGAATTAGCTCAGCCTTTTCCCCGCCGTTATTTTTTGGATAGCTATTACTGTCTATAATTCAGATTTTATCTTTTCTATCTCTTTGGTAATAATCGTGTTTGCCAGGTCGGGAACAGTTTCCCAGATAACTTTTTCAACCTCTTTTGTGAGAGACGTAACCGAGCCTTGGACAATTTCCTTCAGCATCTTCTCAACCATTTCCGGAGCAATTTCCCAAAGAATCTTCTCTATGGAATCCTTCATGGCAGGGGTCAAGGATGCCATTAACGACTCCTTGATATCCGGTCCGGCAAGAAATGCCGACATCCTCTCATTCACCGTTTTTTCAAAAATATGGAGCAGGTTTTTATCAGCAGGCACTTCGGCCTGTACGGATTCCGTCTCATAGCCCGGTGCCGGCTCGGGAATTATCTCCTCTGCAATTTCAGCAGGATGCGCCTCTGCTACTGGTTCATCCATACTGACTGCAGGCTCGGGTGTAATTGCTTCTTCGCCCGTACTCGGCATATCCGGCGTGTCTTCAAGAGACCAGAGGTCTTCGTCTTCCAACGAGGCCTCAACAGCTTCAACCTCTGGTTCCCCCTCAAGGGAAATCTCGGCTTCCTCGGCGATTTCAAACGGTTCCCCGCCGGGTTCATCAGCACGGGGCACACCTTCAGCTGCACTAGCCATATCCGCCCCTTCGCCTGCCGAAGAAAAAACAGTGTTCATCTTATTTATCAATTCCTGAGATTCAAAGGGTTTCACAACCGAATCATTTGCACCAACCTGCTTGGCAAGTTCAGCATCAATAGGCTCAAATGCCCCGGCAAGAAGAACCACCGGAACGTGGGCCGTTTTTGGATTCTGTCTGATCCGTTCGCAGAGTTGATAGCCGTTCACCTTGGGCATCTCAATATCTGCCATAACAACATCAGGCATAAAGGAATCTATTACTGCCAAGGCATCCTCGCCATTACTGACAGACTGGATCTCGAAATCTTCCTCGGACAGAATCAGTTCCACGACTTTCTGAATCGTAATACTATCGTCTGCCAGTAATAGTTTCCGTGCCATTTATTCTCCTTTAGAGCTCTTTGAAATTGTATTGCTAACTAGTGAAAAAGTCAAGGCTTTTTAACAGTTACAGCAATTCAGTTGAACCAACGGTTCAGCAGGAAGATTGCCCTCAGGTCCCTCCGCTTAAGCCGCCCCCCGAAAGTGAAGACGTAAGATCGCTCAAAGATGAAGCAGAATACGAGAAAGCAGATAATACCTTTTTCACATTATTTGAGGCGCACTTTGGGCAGGACGTATCCTTTTCAGAAACATGGATACTCTGAAGACGAGAAAACTTCTCATCGCAATCCTGGCAAATATATTCGTAAATCGGCATCTGACCTCCTGTTATAATTGCTATTATGTACAATTATTTTATCCCCTCATACAGCATTAGTCAAATGGACATCCAGAGAATAAGCGCGCATACCTCTCCTGAAAAACCTGATATAATTTATATATGAAAGAGGCAATGTTTTATGAAAAGCAAAAGGAAACCGAAGTAGCATGTCATCTGTGTGCCCATAATTGCCGCATAAAAGAGGGGCAGAGGGGAATCTGCGCGGTACGTGAAAACCAGAAAGGAACATTATACAGTCTTGTGTACGGCAAGGTCATCTCAATGAACAGTGACCCGATAGAAAAAAAACCCCTTTTTCATTTTCTGCCCGGCTCAACATCCCTGTCCATTGCAACTGCAGGATGCAATTTCCGCTGCAAGCATTGTCAGAACTATGAAATATCCCAGTTTCCGAGAGAAAGGAAATTTCAGATACCGGGCACGGATATGCAGCCGGAGGAAATCGTGAATGCCGCATACGAAACTGGATGTGAAAGCATTTCCTATACCTATACCGAACCGACCATTTTTTTTGAATTTGCGTATGACTGTGCACTTCGTGCCCACACAAAGGGCATCAGAAATGTTTTTGTGAGCAATGGTTACACCGGCGCTGATGCAGCAAAATCCATTGCGCCATACCTCGCCGCTAATAATATCGACCTGAAAGGCAGTGATAAGCTCTATAAAGAACTCTGCGGTGCAAAGCTCAACCCGGTGAAAGAGACCATCAAGCTTATGAAAGAACTCGGGGTCTGGGTTGAAGTTACTACTCTCGTAATTCCTGATTACAATGACTCTGACCAGGACCTTACCGAGATTGCCTCCTTCATCGCATCGGTTGATCCATCCATACCGTGGCACGTCAGCCAGTTCTATCCAACCTACAAGGTACTCGACAAACCGAGAACACCGATTGAGACCCTTAAAAAGGCAATGGACTTCGGGTATTCAGCAGGACTTCAGTATGTGTATGTCGGTAATGTACCGGGTGAATCAGGAGAACATACCTACTGCCCGGGCTGCCGGGATGTATTGGTCAGACGGATCGGGTACCGCATTCTCGAAAACAGACTTGAGGGTAACCGCTGCCCAACATGTAGCCGCGTCATAGCAGGCGTCTGGACGCTGTAACGTCATTTCGCACTATACGTGCAGATCTTTTTTTGTCAATCCTTCAGACAATATATGTAATTTATTGATTTATTATTTGTATTTATTTACATATTTTTAGGATTTATTGTTTTTTAAGGCATAATAATTAAAAAATAAATTTGAGGCTAACCTGTTGAAGTAATGCAATTTTTTCACATTTCTGTGGTGCGTATACCGGCAGAGCGATTGAAAAACGCTTTCTGTATTATTCATCCGTCAATCTTCACTGTCATAATGACCGCATCCTCCTCGGGAGAAGAGTAGTAACGCTTTCGTATGCCGAGCACGGAGAAGCCAAATCCTTCATACAACCTTCTTGCTCCCGTACTTGAAGCCCTGACCTCAAGAAAAATAGCACGGCATCTGTTTTCTTTAAAATGATTCATGATCTTTTCAACAAGTACCGAGGCTACACCTAACCGTCTGAACACCGGATCAACCGCAAGATCAAGGATATGGCCTTCATCAATAACCTGGTTGGCGACTATGTAACCAGCAATCCTGATTTCGGTTCGTGCTACTTTTATGACCGCCTGTTCCTTTCGGAGCTCGTTATAGAAGAGCGTTTCTGACCACGGTGTGGGAAAGGATGCCCGTTCTATACGAACTATTTCAGAAAGATCAGTTTCATGCATCTGATCAACAGTAACATCTATAAGTTTTTTTCTTCCCACTTTACCTCTGCCTCTGATTTTCGAATATAGAACGGCACAGCATACGATGCACTGGAGAATTCACGTTTCAGGGCCTTTCGAAGTCCGAGCATTGCGATATTAGAAGGAAACGGAACCATCTTTTCCGGAGGGGCAAGAATCGCTCTGTCCTTCATATGCTCAGTGATCTGATCCTCGTACAGCTTCACACCATCTCCCGCAAAAACAGTACTCCCGACAAGCTTCTTAAATAATTCAGATGGTTTCACGATTGTTTCACTGATAATTTTTTTAAATCCTCTTTCTTTCCACTGAAAAACGGCAGCATATACCTCTTTTTTCCTTGCATCGAGCATGAGACATATTGGATGTTTAGAGAAGGTGAAGTTCCATGCAAAGGCCTCAAGCGTTGGCACCGTGACCAATGGCCTGCCGGACGCATAGCAAAGACCTTTGGCCGTGCTTAAGCCTATGCGTAACCCGGTAAAAGATCCCGGACCTGTGGAAACAGCAACGGCATCAATATCATTGAGCTTCAGTTCTGACTGTTTGAGTATCGTATCAACCGCCGTCATCAGCCGTTCAGAATGCGTTGTTTTGATATTCAGACGTATCTCAGCGATGAGGCCATCCTGTTCATCAACAACCGCGGCCCCGCCGAGCATAGTAGACGTTTCGATAGCCAGTACTTTCATGATATCTATTATATCTTTTTCCCCGGAATCACCGAACTCCGGGCGCGGCCCCAGTGGAATAAATATTTCTTCGCAAAGACGACTGACGCAAGTATGCATACTATCCCTGCAACAAATACTGCGTTCGTTGTTCCGATACGATCCGCTGTAAAACCCATGAGGGCATTACCAATCGGAACCGTGCCGAGAAACACAAAGGAGTAGACACTCATGACCCTTCCCCTCAGTTCATCCGGTACGGAAAGCTGAATGTAACTGTTTGCAGAAGCGAGATAACTCACCATGCCCCATCCGCCAAACAGAACGATAACAAGAGAAAGCCAGAATGTCTTTGAGAGAGAAAATATGAGAAGGGCACAGGAAAAGCAGAGGCCGGCTACAGACATATATTTTGTCTTGTTCTCAATATTTCCCTTAACTGCAATGATTAATGCGGCTGACAGCGCCCCTACTCCAGATGACCCGACAAGAAAGCCAAGGCCCTGCGCTCCCCGGTGAAAAACTTCGGCGGCAAACACCGGCAGCAGTGTTATGTAAGGCAGTCCAATGAAGCTGAAAACTGCTATCAGCAGGATGACCCGTACTATTTCTTTATTGCCACTTACAAAACGCAGCCCCTTCATGAAGTCCTTGATGACTCCCTCTGATTTCACAGTAATCTCACCGCGTGCACTCATCCGGGAAAGGGCAAAGATAACCGCGAGAAAACTTGCGGCGTTGATAAAAAAGCAGGCGGGAATACCAAGATACGCAATCGATAATCCTGCTATGGTCGGCCCGATAATCCGGGCGCTGTTGAATGCGGCAGAGTTAAGGGCTATCGCATTCATAATATGCCCTCGTCCGACCATCTCTATCAGAAACGACTGACGTGTCGGTATGTCAACTGCGTTTATCGTCCCAAGCATGGCCGCGAGAACTGCTACATGCCAGACGCTTATGACATCAAGAGTTGTCAGCAGGCCGAGCGTGAAGGCCGGTATAATCGAAAGTCCCTGAGTAACCAGGAGCAGGGTTCTCTTTGGAAAACGGTCAGCAATGATACCGCCGAACAGGGTAAAAAGGAGAATCGGCAACGAGGCAGATGCCGCTACCATGCCAAGATAAAGAGGCGACTTTGTAAGGCTGTATACCAGCCATCCCTGAGCAACCGACTGCATCCACGTCCCGGAAAGAGAGATCAGCTGTCCTGTCCAAAAAAGACGAAAATCCCTGTAATGCAAGGCAGAAAATCTGGGTGCATTTTTCATCGTATATTGTACCCCAAAAATGTTTTCAATGAGTTTTCCCCTTTACTTCATACAACAGACAACCACACTTCCATGCGTGAAATGGGGTTTACTTATGAGTACTGACTATATAATATATAGCTCAATAGGGGTCAAAGCGTAACATACTGCTAATTGTGAAAAAGTATATGCATGGTGTAATCAATCATATCAAACCAAAACTGCTCATGCTGGTGCTGACCCTGTCCTTTATACCACTACTGGCGGATACGTGCTCAGGATTAACACACACATTACGTGTGGTTGCAAGCATTGCTCCATTGGCTGATTTTGCACGGCAGGTTGGCAAAGACAGAGTTGCTGTCACTCTGCTCCTCCCTCCAGGAGCCAGCCCGCACACATACGAGCCAACTCCACGGACAATAACATCGATAACAAAGGCAGACCTGTTTATCACAGTAGGCTCAGGACTTGAATTTTGGGCTGACAGGCTCATAACTGCATTGGATGATTCTGTGTTGGTGGTTACATTTACTGACATGCAGAACCTATTTCCGGACGACCCCCATATCTGGCTCGACCCTCTTATCAGCATAGAGATGATACATAAGATTAGAGACGCATTCTCAAAGAAAGATCCGGAATATGCATTATTCTATCGACAGCAGGCTGCTGATTTCATAAAGAAATTGCGCTCACTTGACGAGGAAATTGCTGAACGTGTTGGGGCATTCCGTACGCGGTCATTTGTCACCTTTCATAATGCATGGGCTTTTTTTGCGAGAAGATATGACTTGCGGATAGCCGGTGTTATAGAAGAGGGCCCGGGCAAAGAGCCAACAGCACGGCATCTTGACCACATACTTGATAAACTGAAGCGAATGGATATCAGAGTCATATTTGCTGAACCCCAGTTCAATCCCAGGGTTGCTGAAGCTGTCGCACGCGAAGCCGGCGGAACTGTACTCATTCTTGATCCGATCGGAGGGCAGAACGAAAGAGTAACATATATTGACATGATGCGATATAATCTTCAGGTGATGGAACAGGTTATGAAATGAGCGAAGCAATACGGATAGAGAATGTATCGGTTATAGTCAAGGGCAAGGAAATACTGAAGAATATTAACCTTGTTCTCAGGGAAGGCAATTTCCTCGGCATTGTCGGCCCTAATGCCGGCGGTAAAACAACGCTCATCAGAACCATACTTGGTCTGAACAGGCCGTCAACAGGTACGGTCAGAGTCTTTGGAAAAAACCCTGAAGCCCTCCATGAAAAGGAATCAATATTCGGTTATCTGCCCCAGCATATGAATATCGATCCTCAGTTCCCGGCAAGCGCCCTCGACATTGTCCTTATGGGACGATACCGGGAGGCGGGATTATTCCGTTGGCCCGGGAGAGCTGACAGGAAAAAAGCGGTTGCATGCATGGCAATGCTGGGTGTTGAAAATCTGCAGCACGTTCAGTACCATCAGCTTTCAGGGGGGCAGCAGCAGCGCATATCTATAGCACGTGCCCTTGCCGGGGAGCCAAAAATACTGATACTGGATGAACCAAGCACCGGCATCGACGTTGTGGGACAGGAAGACTTTTATCACCTGCTGAAAGGCATTAAGAAGAAGATGAACCTAACCATATTAATGGTTTCACATGATATCGGCGCGGTAACGGCATATGTTGATGAAATATCCTGCCTGAACATCAGTCTTTACTATCACGGCAATCCGCTTGGTGCACTCAATGATAAAGTTCTTACATCTCTTTACGGGAAAAATGTGGATCTTCTCATGCACTCCGATATCTGTGATAAGTGTGAAAGGCTCAGATAAATATGTTCGAAATACTCGTATCGCCGTTCATGCAGAAGGCGCTCATTGCGGGAATGCTGGTAAGTGTACTTTCAGGCATTCTCTCAGTTTTTATTGTACTCAGAAAAATGTCATTTATCGGCGCAGGTATTTCTCATGCCGCGTTCGGAGGTGTTGCTATCGGATTCTTCACGGGCATCAATCCAATACTGTCCGCCTTGATCTATACCATCCTGATAGCGGTCGGGATAGAGTCTGTCAGCAGAACAGGGAAATTAGCTCAGGATGTATCGATCGGTATATTTTATTCAGTATCAATGGCTCTCGGCATAGCTCTTATCAGCATATCTGAATCATATAATGTGGACCTGTTCGGTTATCTGTTCGGCAACATACTGGCTATTACCAATGAGGAAATTCTGATATCACTCGTTCTGTTCAGTGTTTTGACGCTTCTTTTAATCTCCTTTTTGAAGGAATTATTTTTTGCAACCTATAATCAGGAGCTGGCGCAGGTAAGCGGCATTCGCGTCAGGCTATTGAACGTCTTTTTTTTCATCGCTCTGGCGATAACGATCGTTCTGTCAATACGTGTTGTCGGAATCATCCTCGTCTCTGCCTTGCTGGTTATTCCCGGCGCTACCGCGCGCCTTTTCGCCAGAAATCTGTTTTCAATGATCCTCCTCTCATGTGCAGCAGGAGCGGGATCCGTTTTCGCAGGGCTCTTTATCTCGTATCAATTTGATATAGCACCAAGCGCCTGTATAGTGCTGACAGCGTCCGCTCTTTTTTTCATCGCGCTTTTTCTGAAGAAGAATAGCTGAACAGTGCCTTCACTATTTGCATTTTATAGATATATACGATAATCTATTCATCATTATCCGGTGTATGCTCATGGATTCGACATGACAGAACAGATTAAACCCTCTCTCAATTACACGATAATCTGCGATGACGTTCGGCAGGAAGCAGGCGGTAAAATCAGCATTATGGGCCTGTTCGAAAATATTTATGCAACCAAATTCCCTGCGGTTCATTCGAGACTCGCAATAATAAACGAATGGAGCGATGGTAAAGGAGAATTCACATCTCTTACACAGATACTTTCGCCTGACAAAGAAAAGGTCGTAAGAAAAACAGCTTCAAAAATAAAACTGAAAGAGGCTCATATCAGGCACCGGGATATATCCATACATCTGAACATTGAATTTCCGGTATCCGGAAATTACTGGATAGAGATTTTTCTCGACGATGATCTCGTAAAATCAATACCCCTGAACGTAGTTCTCGTTAAAGATCCGCAGATCCACTGAAAAGGACTGAATACCAGTGAGTTCCGTGCGATACCTTATTGTAGGTAATGGAGTAGCAGGCACAACAGCAGCTGCTTCTATCAGGAAAATCGATGGCGACGGTCAGATCACCGTTCTATCTGAAGAGGCCTATCCATTTTATACAAAAATCAGGCTCCCTGA
>CP070737.1:1151937-1166008 GCA_020347665.1 Nitrospiraceae bacterium | reverse complement strand
CTTCGTACTGTTCTTTTTCGAGATATGCCTTGACAATTCCCGATATCTTCTTTTCATCCTCAACGATTAGAATTGACTCTTTTTTCCCGGAATTCATAATAACCATTACCGATAACTATTGTGATAAAAGCAAGCAAAATGCCCGCTAAAACATCGACTACATAATGATACCTGCAATAAACAGTAGATAGTATTAATAATATCACGATCGGCAGATAGATCCAAAAGATCTTTTTTTCATACAGATAGGCACAATACAGTACGGTCAGTGCCACACCCGTATGACCGCTCGGAAAAGCGTCTCTTTTATTACCTTCGAGCCAGTTTAATGCTTCCTGAATGGGCTCGAAGATAATCCAACCGTCAAGATCCAGCGCATGCAGATGGTTTATGGTGTATCGTGGACCGAGAGCAGGCATCAAAAGATATCCGATATATGAAAGGTAAAAACAGAATATGATAAGAAACAGCGATCGGTCAAATAGCTGATCATTTTTCTTTACCTTTAATGAAATTCCCAGAATAATCGGGAGAAAATAATAGCTGATGTACGCAAGCTGCATAATGTCCGTTAGAAGTGGATTGATGAACCGCTCCAGCAGCACTGTCGGGTGCCCATGAAAAATCATATAATCAATCTTTACAAGAATGTGATCTATATCTCTTGGCTGTACCGTATGAACCATGTATCCAAGACTCTCGAAGATGATAAGAATACAGAAAAAGGGAAATACAAGGTCATAGGTGTACTCAAGGATTGTATTAGTTCGTCCATATTTGCTTAATGCTATCTGAGTCGCAATGAGAACAGTAAAAACAATAACAAGCATAGTTGATATGCGAATACTGTCATGGAAAAAGAAGGTAATTGCGATGAGAAAAAGCAGAAAGCTGACATTCAGTGTGTCAGCTGGCCGGATATTGAAAAAAGACGCTCGCATTACAGCCTTTGTAACGCACGGATAATAGTCTTTTCTTTTTTTGAAAGCTTTTTAGGATTCCCCTTTTGCCGTACGGGGTGATCGGAATCCTCCAGTCGTTCATATTCGCCTCGGAAGGATGTTTCAGCCCGCTCGAGTGCGGACAGGAATTCATCTGCTGAAACAGGGACAGAACCGGATGTCCAGCAAGCAGTCCTGATATCCCTGTCCGAACTGATGACAATCCATTTCCTGTTTCTCCGGCTCATAATTCTTTTTATTACCGCGTCAGCCGTTTCCCCGATACGTGAATATATGACGGTTATCCCGCCGGTTATGAATGATTTTTCATGCTGACCACCAGACTTCCATCCATCAAACACTACCGTAATATCATGACCTTTGATTTTTTTATATTCATGAAGCTGAAAAAGGAGTTTTTCACGAGCCCCGCTCAGATTCTTGTGGAATGTACCGATAAGGTTATAACCATCTATAAGTAAAAAAGACATAAATCAAAAACCCCGTATTATGGTTCCTGTTTTATGAATGTCCGGATTCGCTGAAGGCATTCTGCTGTTTTCTGCATCTACGAGATATTTAAGAACGGCTTTACATCCTTCAGGTAGTCCAGAGAAGAAAAATAATTGCCTATGGTAAACCGGTACTCCCCTACTTTTTTCATGGCCTGCTGGGCAAGTGAAAACCTCATGTCAAGGCTGATTTCCCCCCCTGTTTCCCTCAGGGACTCAAGAAAAACAGAATACTGAGACGGCTCGGTCAATACTGCTATGCTGTGCCAGTTTTTCGCTGCAGCCATTGTCATCGCAGGGCCGCCAATATCAATGTTAATCCGCGCAGTCTCGGCAGAGACGTCTTTTTGTGAAATAACGGAACTAAAAGGATACAAATTACCGACAAAGATATCAAAATAGACCCCCGGACTGCCGCTCATTCCTGCGAGCGTTTTGAAGAGGTATTCTTCGTGAGCGGAGTTGCCCCGCTCCGCGAGGAGCCCTGCATGAATTTTGGGGTGCAAGGTCTTTACTAGTCCTCCCTCCATTTCTGGCGCGCCTGTAAATGTTTCAACCGACATATAATTTCGTGAGGCATGTGTGCCAAGCAGTTCGATGATCTTTTTCCCGGTTCCGCCGGTGGAATAGAAAATAACATCCGGATTGATTGCTCGAATTTCTGCAATCAATTCATCAAGCCCGCTTTTGTCAAAGACACTCACCAGAATATGAGATGGTGTAATCAGATCCATAACTGGATATATATTCTCTCTGATAGTCATGATGCCCTCCTGTTCATAAGGTATTCCTAAAGCACTATGATAATATACGGGGAATGGTTTTATCTATTCTATGCGCATTGATTTAAGGAATAGTGCGCGAAACAGAGCAGATGTTATGCCGACAGACTGCTTGTGAGTCTGGAAGCAGGAAGCGAGTGTGGGTTATGTGCGGTCGCAGGATCGGGATGAGATCTTCTGCCAGATGTTCTCATTAATTTCGTGAAGATATTCAGATAACTGAAATGTTTTGCCACAGTCCCTGCAGCGAAGAGCAGTTATTCTTCACCCAAACAGTACGTCAAGGTAAGCTGAACAGCTCCTGCATAGCAGAAGCGTTTTCATATTCCGCCGTCTTTTACGAGGTAATACGGAGTCTCTCCCATTGGGATGGCAAGAAATCGTGTATGGTGAATATCCATAAACCTAATAATGTTTTTTTAGTTCAGTCAATACCTGTTTCGCTACGTTTTTTAAGGTATCGAAAACGCCGACTCCGGTAGTAGCAACTGCCTCGAACCACGGAACATTTCTCTTGTTAAGCAGTTTATTCATGTTGTCAACCGGCACAACATTCAGAAGATCCCTCTTATTATGCTGAACGGCAAAAGGCATTTTATCAAGATCGTATCCCTGCTCAGCAAGATTGATTTTCAGGTCATCAAGACTCTCAATGTTTGCGTCCATTCTTTCTATCTGGCTGTCTGCAACGAATACGACGCCATCAACACCTTTTAATATAAGTTTTCTGCTTGCTGCATAAAATATCTGCCCGGGAACCGTATAAAGGTGAAATCGTATCTTGAAGCCTTTTATATCACCGAGAGCCAGGGGGAGAAAATCGAAGAAGAGAGTTCTTTCAGTTTCCGTTGCAAGCGAAATGAGTTTCCCTTTCTGATCCGGATTTGTTTTTTTGTAAACGTACTGCAGGTTGGTTGTTTTACCACAAAGTCCAGGTCCATAATATACAATTTTGCAATTAATTTCACGGGATGAATAATTTATAAATGACACGTATCGTGATCCCTACCTGAAAAGATTATCGATGTCTTCATCACTGATTTCTGCAAAAGGAGAATCATCAAGCTTGCCATCCTGTTTTTCCTGTTCAGCCTTTACGGTAATACTGTTGAAAAGTGTTGAAAGAGTATCGGTCACCTTTTTTACCCTAAGACGGACGAGTCCGAGAGAAGAACGTTTGTCAAAAATAACGACTAAAATTACCCGTTGTCCGATAAGTGACATATGGATGTTGTCTATCTCTCCTTCGTGAAACAGAATAGAAAACTCTTTTTCACCGAGCAGACGGGCAATTCCTCCCGTTGCAGCAATGTTGCCGGCGGTTAGGGATGCAAGTGACGTTGTATCTATATCGTGCGTTTCACCTGCTGAGGCGATAAGCTGGCCGTTTTTATCAACCAAAAATACAACTTTGGCATTTGTCTGCTGATACAATTTCTGGAGTTCCTGATCTATCTGCTGGAACTCCTCTTCATACATGACAAGATCAGAACTATTCATTGCAATTTGAAAATATCAATAGTTTATATTCGTTTATCAAACGCATTGCTCTTCTTTAAGCAATTTCTCCCATTCTGTATCAACTTCCTCCTGCATTTTTGTAAGAAGCCATTCGTTTTCAGGAGCAAACAGATGCTTGAATCTTCCCTGGGGCTTCAGGAAATCGACAACCGGTTTTTTCTCTTTTGGCTTAAAGGTAATTTTCGTGACACCATTTTCAATTTCATACAATGGCCAGTAGCAGGTATTAACACCGATTTTGCTCAGCGAAATGGCATCATTGGTTTTTGAACGCCACCCACGATTACACGGCGAAAGGATATTGATAAATTTTGGCCCCGTAATCTCGTGTGCCTTTCTTACTTTCTTCATCAAATCCATCCAGTTTGAGGGAGATGCCTGAGCTACATAGGGTATGTTATGTGCGGCCATTATTTTTGTGAGATTCTTCCGTGGGCGTATTTTGCCCGGTATCGCAATCCCCGCAGGACATGTTGTGGTATCCGCTCCCAATGGAGTTGCGCTCGAGCGCTGGATACCCGTATTCATGTACGCGCCGTTGTCATAACAGACATATATCATATCGTGTCCACGTTCCATGGCACCGGACAGGCTCTGAAGGCCGATATCATATGTGCCACCGTCGCCGCCGAACGAAATGAATTTAATATCTTTATCCATCTTACCGCGTTTCTTCAGGGATCTGTACATTGTTTCCACTCCGGAGATAGTTGCGGCTGCGTTCTCAAACGCAGTGTGGATCCACGGTATTTTCCAAGCTGTATATTCAGCAATGCAGCTTGACACCTCAAGACATCCGGTTGCGTTTGAAGCAACAACAGGGTAGTCTGTTGCCAAAAGAATCATCTTGACAACAATCGGCGCACCGCATCCAGAACACATCCGATGTCCATGTGTGAAAAGATCTTCTTTTTTCGACAGCTCTTTTAATTTTAGTCCTGTGGCCATATTATTCCCTCGCTCCTAGATATTCTTTGACATTTTTCAGGGGAGAACCGTTTGCTAGTTCAATAAGCTCAGAAAAAACAGTTTCAGCATGCTCGGGCAAATAATCTCTCCCACCAAGCCCGTAAATCTTGTTCATCAAAAGCGGCTTGTCCTTTGCATGATAGAGCGCAGATACAATTTCCATGAAGAGCGGCCCGTATCCGCCAAATGAATCCGCCCTATCCATCACGCACACTGCCTTGGTATGCTGTAGCGCATCCGCAATTTTCCGGTATGGAAAAGGCCTAAAAAGGCGCGGTTTCAGAAGACCCGCCTTAACACCTTTAGCCCTGAACTCATCAATCACGTCCTTGGTTGTCCCGGCTGCAGAATTCAAAATAACGATAGCAATATCTGCATCATCCAGCTTATACGTTTCAAAAAGCCCGTATGATCTGCCGCTCATCTTTTCAAAGTCTTTTGCTACATCCAGCACAACATCCGTAACCTTTGCCATGACCTCATGCTGTGCCTTTTTATATTCGTGATAGAGATCCGGAAGAATTAACGGGCCATAACTTTTTGGTTTATCAAGATCCAAAAGCGGAAGGAAATTCTTGTATGGCCCTACGAAATTTTGCACTTCAGCGTCTTCCAGATACTCAATTCGTTCTATGGAATGGCTTATAATAAAACCGTCCAGGCAGATCATGACAGGAAGTCGAATATCCATATGCTCCCCTATTCTGAAAGCCTGAATAGTATTGTCATACGCCTCCTGTCCATTTTCAGACCACAGCTGAATCCATCCGGTATCGCGTGCTCCCATAGCGTCAGAATGATCACCGTGAATATTCAGCGGAGCTGACAGGGCACGATTTACAACGGGCATGATGATCGGCAGTCTGTCACCGGAAGCAATATGCAACATCTCCCACATCAGGGCAAGTCCCTGCGATGATGTGGCTGTCACTACTCTGCCTCCAGCAGCAGCAGCACCAATACAGGCACTCATTGAGCTGTGCTCACTCTCGACGAGGATTGCTTCGGTATCGACTTTGCCGTCTGAGACATATGATGCAAAACGTTGCATCATGTCAGTCTGGGGAGTTATGGGATAGATTCCGCAGACGTCAGGGTTTATCTGGCGCAGCGCATTTGCAACTGCCTCATTTCCTGTAACTGCAACAACCTGAGTCATTTATTTGCCCTCCTCTATCATTTCAATGGCCTTTTTACCTTTTTTCCCGGGACATTCAAGGGCACATATGCCGCAACCTTTACAAAAATCATAATCGAACTCATTCCGTTTGCTGTCCTTTACCTTCACTGCCATATCCGGACAGTAAATCCAGCAGAAAAGGCACTGTATGCAATTTTCCTCTATCCAAACCGGTCTGAACGCTCTCCAGGAACCTGTTTTAAAGTTCACAGCATTGCCGCCTTCAAGAATAACAGAGCCCGGAGCTAGATCTTTCCACCCTTTTTGTTTCATCCTTCCTTTACCTCCTCATAACCTCTTTTTGTTGCCTCGATATTTCCATCAATGATCTTCTGAGAGAATTTTTTCCCAAAACTTTTTCTTATATCATCGAGAAGGTGATCAAGAGAGACGATTCCTGTAACCTTGCAGACTGCTCCGAGCATGGGTGAGTTCGGAAGAGCTCTTCCAAAACATTCGAGTGCGATTTTGGTCGCGTCAACAGTGAAAACTTTTTGCTTTGGCGATGCTGATAGTTTTTCCCTAATCTCTCCGGGGTCTTTGGTTGTGTTGATGACAAAAAGGGAGTCTTCTTTTGCACCTTCAGAAATATTAACGCTGTCAATTAATGTAGCATCTACTACTGCGATAAGATTTGGTGAAAGCACAGGACAGTGCATCCGCAGTTCTTTTGAGCTGATTCTGTTATATGCCCGTAATGGTGCCCCGGCTCTTTCCGGTCCGTATTCAGGAAAAGCCTGGACGTGTCTTCCACCGCTCAGACAGGTATCCGCAAGCACTTTTGCCGCAGTAACAGTACCCTGACCGCCCCTGCCATGCCATCGTAATTCAAGTGTTTCAGACATATTCGCCTCCAGAAGTGAATTAGCTTAAATTGTAGTCAATTAAGTACTTTTTTTCAATCATATTATCTATTATTTGTGAATTGACTAAATAAGAGATCTGTTTTATAGTGTATTTTACCATGATCCAGAGTATGACCGGGTTTGGCAATGCAGAAAGAAACGGATACAGAGTTGAGATCCGGTCGTTAAACCACAGATTCCTTGATATTTATATAAAATCACCGGGTTATCTGAATCAGTTCGAGTTTGATTTCAGAAAAATCATTAAAGAACGATTTTCACGAGGGAAATTTGACGTAACCATTGTTGTTTCGGAGCAGGATCATGCTGATTTTGATATTCATACGGAATATGCCGAAAAGATTTATGCAGCATTTAAACGCATGCAGGATAGCATGTCTATTCCGGGAGAACTTGATATTAATTCCCTTGTGTACTTTAGAGAACTATTTTTTGAATCAAAGCAAAAGTGTGATATTAACCTTCTGAAAGAGGTTTTTATGGAGGCGGTCGAGGACATATATGCGATGAGAATTCAGGAGGGTGCCACACTTGGTGAAGAGGTCCGTGACTATTCTGAAGCATTGTCAGATCTCAATGAAAAAATCAGGCAGACAAGCACAAGTGTTTTTTCTGGAGTTATGGAGAAATTCAATGAAAGAATTTCAGTGTTGATGGACGGTAAAGAGATTGATGACAACCGTATACTGCAGGAAGCAGCCCTGTTTGCCGCAAAACTGGATATCTCAGAGGAAGTATTGCGGATAGCAAGCCATCTCGATCAATGCAGAGAAATAATTGCTAACGGAGATGTAATAGGGAGAAAACTGGATTTTATACTGCAGGAACTTAACAGGGAAGTAAATACCATTTCATCCAAAGCAGCCAGCTATGATATTTCCAGCCTCACGGTTGAGATGAAGGCTGCAATAGAAAAGATGCGTGAGCAGGCGCAAAATATACAGTAGAAAAAAGATGAAAAGTGAAAAGTAAGAAGTGAAGAGGACAAAAGACAGATACCCTCCTGGGGCGGGTTAAGGTTAACAGGATGAAGAGAGAACACTAAGAAGTGAGAAGTGGAAAACCGTATGTCAAATAATAATGGCTTAATTAAAATAAACAGCGAAGGACTAAAGGAATGGAGTAACAGATGATGAAAGGAAGTATGAGACCGGTTCTCGTGAATATCGGATTCGGCAATGTTGTTTCTGCAGAAAAGGTGGTTGCAATTGTTACGCCGGGTTCAGCACCGATGAAAAGGATCAGAGAAGAAGCAAGGAAATCAGGTAAACTGGTTGATGCAACACAGGGACGACGCACACGGTCAATCGTTATAACCGATAGTAATCACATTATTCTTTCCGCTCTGCAGGCAGAAACAATAACCCAGAGATTTTCAGACGTCAAGGATATTCTTGAAGAAACAGGATAAGCGTGTTCGAATAGCAGATGCAAAGACAGGGAACCGGGTATGGACCGGAACCATATTCGTTATCTCTGCCCCGTCCGGGGCGGGCAAAACAACACTCTGCAGAAAACTGGTTTATTCACTTGACCATGTGAGGGAATCGGTATCATTTACAACCCGGAAACCGAGAAGGGGTGAAAGACCTGATAAAGACTATTCTTTTATTAATGAGCAAACATTTAGGCGCATGGTCAAAAGCGGTGATTTCATTGAATGGGCAGAAGTTCACGGGAACCTTTATGGGACTTCAAAGAAACGGCTCACGACACTGCTGCGGTCCGGTATGGATGTGATACTTGATATTGATACGCAAGGTGCGGAAAAGATAAGGAAGTCGGGTATGGAGGCAGTATATATTTTTATCCTGCCACCGTCCCTGAAAACATTAAAAGAACGGCTTTCGAAACGGAAGAGTAACACACAAAAGGACATACAAAGGCGACTAAAACGGGCGCGGGTCGAAATAAGAGACTTGAAGAAGTATGATTATGTTATAGTAAATAACAGAATTGCTGAAGCACTCGGGCATCTCGAAGCAATAATAACCGCTGTCAGGCTGAGAAGTGAAACTGTCAGCAAAGAATTTATTTCATATATTTTGAGCCATTAGACGCATTGGAGGAAGAACATGGATATTATTTCACTGCCGGTTGTTTTCGATAACAAAGAAATAGACAGTAAATACAGATTGGTCACGATTGCTTCTCAGCGTGCCAAGGAACTTGCTTTTGGAGCGAAACCCAGGATTCCGGTTAAGGCGAGGAAGATTACTTCTATAGCGATTGAGGAAACAGTATCGAATGCACTGGAATATCTGACCGGTGAAGAAGCCCGCGTGGCAAGAGAAGAGGCCAGCAAATTTGATTACAGAAAGCTTCTTGAAGAGAGCCGAAAGGGCGTAGCCGGCGAAGAATTGACTGAGATCGAAAAGGATTTGAAGGTCTATCTGGACGAAAAAGAGACAGCTGACAAAAAGACCTTTGAGGAACTCTTTAGCGAAGAAGGTGGTAACGATACTAAAGAATAATACCATTCTTTGTGGTATTACCGGTGGAGTTGCTGCTTACAAATCACTTGAACTTGTACGAAGACTGAAAGACGAAGAAGCGTCGGTCTCAGTTATAATGACTGAGGCAGCGTGCCGTTTTGTAACCCCCCTTTCTTTTGAAGTTGCTTCACAGAACCGGGTTTATATCTCTCTGTTTGATGATCCAATGGCGCATATACATCTTCCTGCTTCTGCCAGCGTAATGGTAATTGCTCCTGCCACAGCAAATAGCATATCAAAATTTGCTAACGGCATTGCAGATAATCTGCTCAGTACCTGTTTGCTTTCCTTTGAGGGTAAGGTTGTCATTGCACCGTCCATGAACTGGAAAATGTACGAAAATAAAATAGTTCAGGACAATCTCAGAAAATTGCGCGAGCTGGGGGTTATTCAGGTTGGTCCTGAATGGGGACCCCTTGCATGTGGTGAAACGGGTCAGGGCAGGATGTCGGAGGTTCCGGCAATCCTGGAAGCGGTAACCGGGGCATTAACAGCACAGGACCTTGACGGTGAGCATATATTGGTATCTGCTGGCCCAACACGGGAATATATCGACCCGGTCCGATTTATATCGAACAGGTCTTCAGGGAAAATGGGATATGCCCTGGCTCGGGCGGCACGGAACAGAGGGGCGCAGGTAACTCTTATCAGCGGGCCGACTGCTCTTGCGGAGCCGGCAGGAATTGAAATCATTCGGGTTGAAACGTCAAAGGAAATGCTCAGTGCGGTAAGAAAGAATGTGGCTCATGCTACGGTATTCATCATGGCTGCTGCTGTGTCAGATTTTGCTCCGTATGAGACGTTCGGGAAAAAGCTTGATAAGAAAAGTACGATGCTCCTTAAACTCCAGGAGACAGAGGATATTATTTCAGAGGTTTCGCGTAAACGAAAGAGGCCGTTTATTATCGGGTTTGCCGCAGAAACCGGGAAACAGCTGCCCAAGGCGATTCAAAAGATGAAAAAGAAGGGAATGGATATAATGGTGTTCAATGACGTCAGTGAAAAGGGGGCCGGATTTGACGTTGAAACGAACAAAATAATAATTTTTAGCAGCGATAACCAGACCGAAACCGGACTCATTCATAAAGATGAGGCAGCAAATCTCATTTTAGACAATATGAAGCAAATCAGAACTTGACATTTAGATCATATTAGATAATACTGAAACAGATATGTCATTAGAAGATATAGAAAATTTGAAGAATCGGTTCGAAAAAGACCCGAATTCCAAACTTTTTGTACCGTTGGCAGAGGAGTACAGAAAGGAAGGGATGCTTGATGAAGCCGTTGCGGTGCTTTCTAAAGGGCTTGAAAACCAGCCTGATTATATGAGTGCCCGGGTTTCACTTGGCAAAATATATGTTGAAAAGGGGATGCTCGAAGAGGCGCGAGCTGAATTTGAACATGTGGTTTCTTCTGTTCCTGACAACCTATTTGCTCATAAGAAACTTGCTGAGATTTATCGGGATACCGGTGAAAGAGACCGTGCGATAAAGGCGTTCAGAAAGGTTTTGAAATTGAATCCGATGGACGAAGATGCCGTGAGTCAAATGAATGATCTCGAAAAGATTGATAGTTCTGAAACACCGACCGAAGAAGCCCCTGTGCAAGAAAAGCCTAAAGGGGATCAGATGTCACAGATTCAGGAGGACGTCGGTATTGAAGAATCAACGGTGCCTCATGAAGTTTCAGCTGTTGATGCTGTTTCCCCTGAATCTTCAGCTGTACCAAAGGAATCTTTGTCTTTGCCTGAAGATGATTCAGAGCAGATAACTACTGTTGACGATGAATTAACGGAAATGCAGAGTTATGTGTATGGAGATGACGAAACCGTTGAACCCTCAGAGGACAGCGCTGAAGGAGCAGATGATATCGTAATGACGCAGGCGGCGGAAGCGCTGCAGGATGAAGATGAGTTATCATTTGAGGGTATTGATGAAACCGTTGAGGCGGCAGAACCGGCAGTGGAAGAACTCCCGGCAGCTGAGGTTGACGCGGAAGTTCTACTCCCGGGGGACAGCGCTGAAGGAACAGATGATATCGTAATGACACAGGCGACGGAAGCGCTGCAGGATGCAGATGAGTTATCATTTGAGGGTATTGATGAAACCGTTGAGGTGGCAGAACCGGAAGTGGAAGAACTCCCGGCAGCTGAGGTTGACGCGGAAGTTCTACTCCCGGAGGATAGCGCTGAAAGAGCAGATGATATCGTAATGACACAGGCGGTGGAGGAATTATCGGATGAGACAGAACTATCATTGGAAGATATCGATGCTGATGCTGACGTTATAAATACAGGGAAGCAGGAAATACCGGTATTTGCTCCTGATGCACATCAGGATACATCATTCAGAGAGGATTCAGAACCAGGTGTCTACGAATCCGTGGACGAAGATGGGTTTTTCGATGAAACTGACAGATATATCGCTCAGGGCAACTATGTTGAGGCGATCAGTTTATACAATCGTATGCTTGCATCAAATCCTGACGATTCGCAGGTTTTGCAGAGAGCGGAAGATCTGAAATCTCTGTTAAAGCTGCTTGGAAAAGACAAGGAGATATTAATTTCAAAATTAGACTTTTTCCTTGAAAGGATCCATCAGAGACGCAATGAGTTTTACAGAAGTTCTTAAAGAGACGGTTGACAGAGTTGATGGAGCAGTATCTTCCATGATTATTGCTTCTGATGGAATACCCGTGCAGGAATATATCTCGGAGCAGCTTATAGATCTTACTGGTCTGGGAGCTGAGGCTTCTGCCATGATCAGGGATATCAGTAACGCGGCTGAAAATCTTGGTCTTGGAAATGCACGAGAATTTTCCATCATATCAGAAAGGTGCGGCATAATAATGAGGAAGATCAACGATGAGTATTATTTGGCTCTTGTAATAAAACCTGATGGGAATTACGGCAAGGGGCGTTTTATTCTTAAAACCGCTGTCCCGAAAATTGAGGGCGAGTTTTAATTCTTCTTTTTTCAGGAAATCTTTTTTACCGGCTTGCGGTTTGGGGGATAGCACAAATTTTTTCTTACTAAAGAACATTACATGAAAATTCTTGTCTTACATGGTCCCAATTTAAATCTGCTTGGAAATCGGGAGATTGAACAATATGGTTCCGTATCTCTGGATGAACTGAATAAACAGATTTACCGATTGGCTCAAGAACTTGGCATGATGGCTGAAATTATTCAATCAAATAGTGAAGGGGAACTGGTCAACGCCATTCAGGAAAGAGAGTATGATTTTCTTATAATAAACCCGGCCGCATATACTCATACCAGCATAGCCATCAGAGATGCGTTGTCTGCCGTAGGTAAACCCGCAATTGAGGTTCATATTTCAAATATCTACAAGCGTGAAGAATTCAGACACAAATCTCTGGTTTCAGAGGTGGTGAAGGGCCAGATCAGCGGACTTGGTACCGATGGCTATCTGCTTGCTCTCAGAGCTGCTCACAACATATTATCGAAATGATCCGCACCCGGTCAGTACGGAATGCCCTTCGATCCAGGGGAATAGACGGCATGCTTGTTACTGCATTAAGCAATGTTCGATATCTGTCCTCTTTCAGCGGCTCATCCGGTTGCTTGATTATATCCAGAAAAGAGAGGATTTTTTTTACGGACGGAAGATATGAAGAGCAGGCCAAAAAGGAAATAGAAGGATTTGATATTATTATCGATGAAAAAGATATCCTTTGTGCCGCAATTGAGAAGGTCCGGTCTCTGGGCATCAAAACGCTGGGATTCGAATCATCGTTACCCTATGCATCGTACAGGAGGCTTTTGAGAAAAGGTTTCAGAATTAAAGCAATACTTCATCTCGTTGAAGATATACGTAAAATAAAGGACCTGCATGAATTGAGATTAACGAATACGGCTGTGAAAAGGGCAGAAATGGCCTTTAGAAAAGTAAAGCCATATATCAAAAAAGGTATTTCAGAAAAGCAGATAGCCCGTATGTTGGAAGACAAGCTTAGGGATAAGGGATGCTCTTCGTTGCCCTTTGATGTAATAGTAGCCTCGGGAAGCAACTCTGCTTTGCCACATGCGAAGCCATCTCATAGGAAAATAAGGGGCGGAGACTTTATACTTATTGACTGGGGAGGAGAAGCCGGAGGGTATTTTTCTGATATGTCGAGAACGTTTCTTGTTCAGGGGAAAGACATGTTAAGGAAAAAAGAAATATATGAGACTGTTTTGAAGGCGCATGCGGCTGCGATACATGTGGTGCTGGAAGGAAAGCACACCAGACTGGTTGACAAGGCAGCCAGGGATGTTATAAAAAAGTCAGGTTATGGAGATTGTTTTGGACATGGAACGGGTCACGGAGTAGGTCTGGATGTGCATGAACTGCCGAGGGTTTCCCGGTTCGGGGGGGAAACGGTTAAAAAGAATATGATATTTACCATAGAACCGGGGGTATACTTACCTGGGCTGGGTGGAGTAAGGATTGAGGATATGGTCTTGGCGAAAAAAAATGGATGTACCGTTATGACAGGACTTCCCAGGAAACTCGAAATAATAGTCTAATATAAGAAGAACTGATTTCCAGTTCCAGGCGTACAATTGTAAAGGAGAATATAACATTGATTGCGACGAGTGACTTTAGAAAGGGCTTAAAGATTGAATTCAAGGGCGATCCTTATGAAATAGTGGATTTTTTGCATGTCAAGATGGGCAGGGGCGGGGCAAATGTAAAAACGAAATTAAAAAATCTGAGAACAGGTTCGGTTGTGGAGGAAACGCTGAGGTCTGGCGAGAAATTTCCTCGCCCTGAGCTCAAGGAAACAAAAATGCAGT